>JAAYBV010000018.1 GCA_012744475.1 Phycisphaerae bacterium | reverse complement strand
CTTGGGGATGGATCGCCTCGCAGAGGCCTTTCCGTACGGATGCGCCACTCCCATTCGCCATCCCCAAAGCTCCGTTGCACTACGCTTTGAGGCTGCCACCCACATGCCACGATATTTTCACACACACTGGACAGGGGGTGCGAACGTGCGAAGGGGTTGAAGGGTGCGAAGGGCCGCAGGATGGGCTCGGAGCCCATGCGGCCACTGTTTCACGGCTTTTTCGGGAAAAGCCTGTTGACATTATGTCATCAATCGGCGATAATAGCAGGATAATGCGAATCATCAAGACGAGCATGTTACGCGCGTTCTGGGAGTCCCACGGACAGGCCAAGGCATCACTTGGGCTGTGGGTGCAGCAGACGAAGGCCGCCGAGTGGCAGAGCTTCGCCGACGTGCGCAAGACCTTTCCCAGTGCCGACCGGGTGACGACAGCCAGCAGCCGGTCGGTAGTGGTGTTCAACATCGCTCACAACCGCTACCGGCTGATCGCGGCGGTGCACTGCAACACGCGTATCGTTTACACCCTGCTGGTCCTTACGCACAAAGAGTACGACGCCAGCACCTGGAAGGAACAACTATGAAGACGCGGACCTTGACGCACGACGACATTCCGCCCAGCTACGCGGAACTGATGGGGCTGTTCATGGTGCGGCCGCTGCATGACGAGGTCGATTACCGCAACGCCCTGGGCGTGCTGGACGCGATGGCGGGCTATGACCTGAATTCCGATCAGGCCGATTACTTCGAGGCCGTCGCGACTTTCGTAGAGAAATACGAAGCTGAGCATCACCCGATCAACGATCCGAATCTGCCCGTGGTAGAGTTGCTTCGGCATCTCCTGGAAGAGCACGGCATGGGCGAGTCGGACCTGGGCAGGCTGCTGGGCGATCGCAGCCTCGGCCACCGCATTCTCACGGGCGAGCGCGAACTCAGCAAGGCGCACATCCGCATCCTGGCCGACCATTTCGCCCTGAACCCCGGCGCATTGCTCCGATAGCCCTGTCGCCCCCAAGGGCGACGGGTGCGAAGGGTCTGAAGGGTGCGAAGGGCTGTAGGATGGGCTTCAGCCCATGCAGTATCAATCCCCGTTTTCACGAGATACGAGGGATGAGAGACGAGATACGCCCGGGTGCGAAAGGGCGGAACGAACGACGAGCGACGAGATTCGGCGCGGCCGCAGGCGGCAGGGCGTAGACTGCAGGGGGAACGCTTCTGCGCTTCTACGCTCCGACGCTCTGACGCAGCGCTGTCCTCTCTACGGTTCTACGCGCGCCCTGGAGAAAGTACCGGACACGTCTAATTCCTCGTCGGTTCGCCGACGATGTAGCGGCGACCGGTGGTCCGGTCGGAAACGTGCGTTCCTTTCGGGAAATCCACATGGAACAGGCCGTCGTAGAAGTTGGGATCGTTGACGACGATGTCGGAAACCTCCATCGAAGTCTTCCTTGCCACTTCCGGGGGGCCGGTCTCGAAGAACCACACCACTTCTCCTTCCACGGGAAACCAGATGTCCGGGCTGACCTCCATGAATGTAGCCTCATTGAATCCCACAAGGTGTGGGCCGCTATGATATTCGGTCCGTATCAGAGAGTATCCTTGCGATGGATCGAGGGTGCCTGTCTCCCTGCCATCATCTCCACTGAAGATCGTGATGCGATAGAGTCCGTCCTCCGTTCTTTCGACGTCGACCTTCGTATTCTCATCGGTCGTTCTTGAGAGCCGATCGTAGAAGTTGCCCCCAAATTGGCGCCATGGGCGGCGAAATCTCTCTGTTGTCTCGAAAGGTCTTTCGTTGCTCAAAATGGCTGATTTGAGATTCTTCGAGTCCTCATAATACTCGATGGCGTTCTCTCCATCCCAGGTGACTACCTTTCTGGTAGAATCGGCAGTGACGAGGATACCCTTCTCGCTGGCCCGTCCGGAGTTCGTTTCGATGCGAGCACGTCCCCCGCTGTCAATGGCCATGTCAAGTCTCTCAAAGCGATGCTCGCTGTAATTCTCTTTCAGACGACGAATCTCATCCTCCGCCCGTTCTTCTGGGTATTTCTCCTTGAGTTGGAGGGCGAGCCTCTCCAGTGACAATTGGAAGGCTTTCGGGGATTGGTAGTCATGATAGATGGCCGTATGTTTCACATCCCTGATCTTCTGTCTCGCCCCCCGTATTTCCTCCAACAGGAATCGCGCCAGGTTTTCATCCCGGGATGACGTCTGGGCGATTGTGACAGGGGTGATGCCATACGCGATGATACAGAAGCATGCGATTCCTACCATTGTCCTCTTCAGAATGATCTCCTATTCCCTCTTTCAATCAAGAGTACATATGATTTCATTCTATTCTGATGCTGAACGCATAGGCGAATATGGCAATGAGCCAGCGACCAGCATACCGGTATGATCGGCAAGGCGCACAGTATTCTCTCGTGTGCCAACTGCAATTGCCGCACGCACCAGCCACGCTGTGTCGCTGACCTCCTTGCCGGGCGGAATATCCTCCCAACCAATTGGCTCCAACAGGAAGCCGTTGTCCTTTACCACAAGGTGATTGATGCGATCAACAGCATGTCTCACAGAACTCCGAGCATCGGCAACGTCGCCCGGAGAAGCTATGACTACAATGACCCGTTTGAGAGTCTTGGCGGCCACGGATCCTCTTCTCGGAATAGTAGACAGTGCGCGAGAGAGCATAACGTCTTCCCTCGCAATCCGGCGGGGGAAGACTGCGGATGTGCCCTGTGCTCTATGCTCGCCGTCCCGTTCTCACGCTGCCTTCTCGACATCGGGCAGCTATCCCACACATCTCGACCTGACCGCGCTGCCCCGCATACAGAAGACACCCAACGCTCATTATTCGCACGTTCGTCAGGCGTGATTCGCTGCGGACTATTATGGCGGTTCAGGGGCGGGGCTGTCAAGGCCCGGTTTGCGGGCCTTGACCTTCGCTCGTGGCCCGGTGGTTGGCAACTCTTGGACTGACTGTTGATGACTCGCTATTGATTGCGGATAGAAGGAGGCGGCGTCAGGTACTCTCCCTGGCTTGGTGCTTGTTTGTCCTGGCGAGTTCGGCCTTGATATCGCGTGGGGCGGGCAGGGCGCCTTTGAGGTTGGCAGGCAGCCTCTCGACCAGGCGCGTGACGTAACGGGCGATGCTCACGGGCTTGGCCAGGTCGCGCAGGGCGTACTCGGCGATGATCTTGTTGCGAGTCTTGCACAGGATCAGGCCGATGGAGGGTTTGTCGTCGGGATGACGCAGGAGGTCGTCCACAGCCGAGAGATAGAAGTTCATCTTGCCGGCGTACTCCGGCTGGAAGGGTCTGGCCTTCAGGTCGATCACGACGAAGCAACGCAGCCGCAAGTGATAGAACAGCAGGTCGAGATAGAAGTCCTCGCCGCCGACTTCCAGGTGCATCTGCTGGCCGACGAAGGCGAAGCCCGCGCCCAGTTCGAGCAGGAACCTGCGAATGTGGTCGAGCAGAGCCCGTTCCAGGTCCCGTTCGGCCGCGTCGGAGGCGAGAGTCAGGAAGTCGAAGGTGTAGGGGTCTTTGATTACCTCCGTGGCCAGGTCGGACTGCGCCGGCGGCAGCGTGGTCGAGAAGTTCGTGACGGCCTTGCCCTGGCGCGAGTAGAGGTCCGACTCGATCCAGTGCACGAGCACGACGCGCGACCAGCCGTGCTCGACCGCTTGCCGGGCATACCAGAGACGCTCGGCGGGGTCCTTCACCTTCGTGATCAGTTGGATGTTGTGACCCCAGGGAATTTGCGTCACTGCCTGTGGCGGATTTCGTCCATCCAATTCTCTAACGGCTTGTTGGAGATTCTCGTCCGCCAATTCTGTAACAGGCTGTGAGAGAATTCGCACCTGCTCGGTCCATGCCAGGCAGAAGGCACGCATGAACCAGAGGTTCTGTGCCGAGAAGCCGGCGACGCCGGGGAATTCCTTCCGTAGATCAGCCGCGAGTCGCTCCACAACCTGCTTGCCGTACCCCTTGTCGGTCTGTGCCTCGACAATGGTCTTGCCGATGTCCCAGTAGAGCTGAATCAGTTCGCGGTTGACGGAGAGCGCGGCCTTGACCCGGGCGGTTCGAATGCGCGACTTCACCTCTTCCAGGAACCTGGCGTATCCGGCCGGCGATCCGGCAGGGGGCGGCTTCATGATTTCCCGCCCAGGACGGGCGGGACTCGACGGCTTGGGCTTCGCAGGGCGTCTGACCATTCTCCACTCCTCCAGGCAGATCAGATCCCTGAGGGACCGGGACTGCCGTTCGTCACAGCTTCGCAGGGGGTGTTTCGCTGAAGAACATCATGGCAGGGGGCACAGCGGATGTCAAGGGTTGTTCGCCAGGCATTCCGCGCCATTGGCAAAAGCCCGCCGTCCAAAGTGCGCGGTTCACGAGATTCGAGATACGAGATTCGAGATACGAGAGGCTGTAGGCCGCCGGCCGGAGGCCGACCGGGTGGGAAGGGTGCAAACATCTGAAGGGTGCGAAGGGCCGCAGGATGGGCTTCAGCCCATGCGGCACCTCCCGACCAGGAGTCACCCGTTGGAGCCTCCGCCCGGGACCAGGGCCACCAGGGCGATCGCCAGGACCAGGCCGACCGTCAGCTCCCAGAAGGCGCAGGTCAGACTGCGTTGTTTGTCCTTGAGCGCCTGCGCGTGATGGTCTCGAATCTCTTCGGGCGCGAACAGTCTCAGGGTGTGCTCCTTCGTCTTCATCACAGACAGGCAACTGTGCAGCGCCACCAGCCACGCCAGCAGGGGCAGCGCGAACAGGCCCGCTACAGGCCAGGTCATCTGCTTGGCGAAGTCGCCAAACCCCAGAATCGCCACATAGATGCCCTGCAAGACGCCCAGCCCGGTCATCAGCGCCTTGGCCGCCTCCCGCACCGCCGGCAGTGAGTCCTCGACCGCCTTCCTGCCCTGACTGAGCCAGAAGTCATCATCGGGCCGGCCTTGCCCACTGTCATAGACCTTCTCTTGCGCTGTCATGAGGCACCTCCCGTGCGTGTGCGACTACGGATTCTCTTCGATCATCTCGCGCGTGACAATGACCTTCCCGACCGTACAGAACCGGCAGGGCAGGACCAGCCGTTCCGGAATCCGCCGGCCCTCTCTGGCCGGCGCCTGCTTCAGGACAACATCCTCTCTCAGCACCTCATCCAAATCCACCTCGTTGACGTGCCCCTCCGGCCCGTTGCACCGCACCTTGATGATCTTACCCATCGGCTCGCTCCTCTGTCTCATCCTGCGACTGGTCGCCTGTCTCATCGATGTCTTTCATGAACCATTCCGCCACTTCATGGCCTGTCCTTTCTCGCCACGCTTTATCGAAGTCGGCTGCGCCCCAAAGACCACGCACGTTTCTGAGGTCACGCGCGGCTTTGGAGCCTTCCGGTGCCCCTATCTCGGTGAAGATGGCCAGAGCCGTCAAGAAGTGCTCGAACGCATCGCGATACCGTTTCGTGTCAGCGTAGAGCTTGCCCATCTGTCCGTGTGAGCTGGCTATGCCCGCGCGGTCGCCCAGCTCTTCGGCGATCTTTCGGGATTGTTCATAGAACCGCAGGGCCTGCTCGTAGTCGCCCCGGAGTTGGTGAATCATCCCGATCTGATGCAGGGACTTCGCGTAGCCCGCGCGGTCGCCCAGCCTTTCGAGGATCTTTCGGTACTGTTCATAGCAGCACAGGGCCTGGTTGTACTCGCTGCGGAGTTGGTGAATCATCCCGATCTGGTGCAGGGACGTCGCGAGGCCCGCGCGGTCGCCCAGCTCTTCGGCGATCTTTCGGGATTGTTCATAGAACCGCAGGGCCTGCTCGTAGTCACCCCAGGCTTGGTGAATCGTCCCGATCTGGTGCAGGGACGTCGACACGCCCGCGCGGTCGCCCAGCTCTTCTATGATCTCTCGGGATTGTTCATAGAACCGCAGGGCCTGCTCGTAGTCGCCACGCCGTTGGTGAATCGTCCCGATCTCGTGCAGGGACGCCGCTACGTTGCGCATGTCACCAAGACTTCGGAATGCCTCCCCAACTCTCTGATGCTGAGCAATTGCTGCCTCGTACTCGCATCTGAGTTGGAGCAGTATTGCCACATTTCCACGGCACACTGCCTCGAACTCCCCGGAGAGGTTCTTGAGCACACGCCCGTAGAGCGATTCAAGGAGTCTGCCAAAGCCCCACCTGGTGAGAAGGGCCTGTGCGACAATCAGGACTGAGGCCGCCTGTTTGTATTGCCCCGCCTCAACCAGCAACTCGAAGGCCTCGATCTCCGTCCAGACGGCCTCAGGCGACTTCTCGTCGTCCGAGAGCAGCTTGGTCTGGTTGGTGTAGAAGGCCGCCGCATCGCACAGGCAGGGCCTCCAAGCCTTTTCGCCCAGCTTGTCCCGGCAGAAATCGCGGACGAGGCTGTGGACTGCCACGCCCGAAGGCTGCCCATCCTGCTCCTGCGGCGTGAGCAGGCCCCAAGCAACCAATTCGCCGATAGGTGCAGCAACATCCTCTGCCTTTCTCATCTCGGGCATGTTCGCCCTATGTTGCTTGACGAACTCTGCCTCGCCGAGTTTCTTCATTTCACGATTCAGATCACGGCGCGCGAAGACCTGCCTTGCGACGGTCTCCTCATCCATCCTCTCACCCAGCGTCCACTCCGCCGCAGCAAGGGGGACGGGCTTTCGGAAGGCCGCCAGGCGCGTCAGGAGCACTCTGGCGCGGTCGGAAAGCCTGCTGTAGTTCAGTTCGATGGCGAGGAATTCGCGGAGTTCGGCGTGGACGGATTTCGCGTCCTTGAGGACATCGGCTAGCGGGCGGTGAGCGCAGTGGCGGTCGAGGGTCACGAGTGCGTAGGGGTGGCCGCCGAAGGTGTCAAAGGCAGTGAGCTTGTCCTCATAGGATGCGCCAGCTAAGCAGGGCAGCCTCTGCATCAGTCCCAGGGCCTCGGGCCGGCTCAGGTCGTCCAGCGGGACCTGTTGGATGTCCCCGATCCGCTTCGCGTCGAGGTCGAAGAGGTAGCGGGTCGTGAAGAGAAACCGCGTACCCGTGGCAGTGGTCTTGACGAGGGTCTTGATGAACGTGTCCAGGTTCGGATCGGTGATTCCGTGGCGCTGGCCATCCTGGGCGGTGAGGTGCGTCTCGAAGTTATCGAAGATCAGCAGTATGGGCCGCTGGCTCAGGACCTGTCCAAGAATTGTCGCAAGCTGGTCGGGTGGAATGGACTGGCCGATGAGTTGGTGCAAGACCTTCACGCCTTGTCTTTCCAGGTAGCGGTGCAGTTCCAGCAGGATCGTCGCCGGTGCCAGCGCCGCACTGGTGCAATCGAAGGCGTACACACCGCGGAAGTGCTCGCGGAGCCTGGTGGCGACGTGGCTGATCAGGGCGGTCTTGCCGATGCCACCGATGCCATGAACAACGACAGCGCGGTGGTTCTTCGCGATGATGCCATCGCGGATCGCGCGGTATTCCTTGCGCCTGCCATAGAAGCCGTAGGCCAGTTGCGGCAGGGGCAGATGGAAGCTGAAGTCGATCCTGGGCTGCCCGACCACACCTGGGGTCTCCGGCTGGGTCGTCTCCAAGGGCAGGCTGTTCGCCGCCAGCAGGACCGGCGCGAAGGCATCCGCCTTGATGCGGACATCATCTTGGTGCAACAGCGTCCGGCGGGCGGCGCTGACCGCAGCGTCGAGCCTCTGCCCTTCGACGAGGCGCGGGTAGAGTTCCTGGGCGAAGATCAGGCCTGCCGCATCGGAGATCGAGAATTGCATGGCGATGGTCGCCGGGATGCCCCGCCGCAGCAAACCCCGGGCGAGGTCGTGGAAGCCCCGAGCGCTGAGAGTCTTACAGGTCTGGCAGCCTGAGATGACCACCAGCCGCAACGCGTGCTCCGCCTTCTCCAGAGATTGCATGATCTCGGCAACTGCCGTCGGGCGGCGCTTGCCCTGGCCATCCTCCAGCAGCAGGCCACCGCCCGATTCAGGGGCAATGCCGTGCCCCGAGTAGTGCAGGATGTGGCAGCCGCCTTCGAGACTGCTCTCCAGGACGGCCAATTTGGCCTCGTCCTCCAATTCCAGCAGCAGCTTGCCCTGGCCCGAAGGGGCGTTGACCGCTTGCAGGAGGATTTCCTGCTCGCGCTCGATCTGGAGCCTCTCGTTCTCCTGCAAGTCCAGCGGGGACGACATCAAAGCCAGCATCTTCAAAGGCGTCGGTACAGCGGGCAGACTCTCCTGTATCTCCACGTCCAGGGGCAACCTGGACACCGCCGTCTTCGCGCCTGCCGCCAGGAACTCGTGCCCATCGTGCAGCGTCTCCCAGGGCAACGTCTCCAGGTCCTTGGCAACCGGGTCGATGCGAATGCACAGGACCAGAAAGTCACTTTCGTGCTTGGCCTTGTCCCAGAGGTCCTTGATCGCGGGGGTGAAGACCCTGTCGTAGAGCTTCTTGCCAAAGACGGTGATCCGCTCCATGCGTCCCTGCGGGTCTTTCTCGCTTGGCTCAAGCTGGTTGATCTCGAATTGCGTCAGGTACGACAGGTCGTACTCGAAGGACGATGCCGCCAGGGGCTGAGACCTGCCTCGCTGGAAGACCTCCAGGCCGAATGCGCTCTTGCCCGCCGGTTTGATATGGAAATCAAGCGTCGTCATGTCGCCTCCACTGGCGACATCCCCAAACCCGAGGTCGCACGCTCATTGTATCCCTCTCTTGTCTCGTTTTGCCTCTGACTATGTCGCTTCGAGGGCTGCGGCGTTCATTTCCACCGCGCTACGTCTGTCCGGCACACAGAAGGCTCCAACCGTCATTCTTCGCATGTCTCGTCAGGGGTCTTTCGCTGAAGAACATCATGGTAGGTGACACAGCGGATGTCAAGGTTTGTTCGCCAGGCGTTCCGCGCCATTGGCAAAAAGCCCGGCGTCCAAAGTGTGGGTTTCGCGAGACACGAGATTCGAGATTCGAGATACGAGAGGCTGTAGGCGGCAGGCCGCAGGCTGGCCGGGTGCGAAGGGTGTGAACGTCTGAAGGGTGCGAAGGGGTCGAGCTGGAGATCGCAGGCCGCAGGGAAACGCATCTACGCATCTACGCTTCTACGCTCGAACGCGCTGCTGCAGGCGGTAGACCATAGGCCATAGACCGGAGGGAAACGCATCTACGCTCCCACGCTTCAACGGGCCACGGGCGGGGGTAACGCCTTACGGCGTCACTACGAACGAGCGACGAGATACGAGATTCGAGATACGAGATACGGCCTTTACTTCTTCTTGCCGAAGAGGGGTTTCTTTTCCTTCTTGGGCTTTTCGGCCTTGGGGGCCTTTTCGGCTTTGGCCTTCTTTTCTTTGGGGGCCTTTTCCTTCTTGGCCTTGGCGGCCTTCGGGGCCTTGGGTGCCTTCTCGCGGCCGGAGAGCAGTGCCGCGGCACTGACGGCAATCGCTATGAACGCGGCGCCGCCGACGATGTACCAGACGAAGCCCTGGATGGATTGGAGGATCGAGGGCATCACGTCTCGCTGTGCGGCGACGACGACGATGGCGGCGTACAGCAGGGCCAGCAGCGGCAGGAACAGCAGCATGCCGAGCATGTTGCTCTGCGTGTCGGGGGCGACCTCGGCGAAGGCCGGCGTGATGGCCAGCGGCGCCGCGACCATGACCTCGTGCGCTGCCATGTCTTCCTCGGTCGCCGCGTGTTCGGCCTCGGCGGTGATGTCTTCGACCATGTCGGTCTCGCCGGCGGCCGGGGCGCCTTCCTCGCCGCCTTCGGCGGTGTAGATCTCATCGAGAATGCCGCCGAGCGAGGTGTCGTCGGCCTGGAGCGACAGGTCGAGCAGGCCGGAGCCGCTGCCGAAACTGTCGAGGTTGACGTCCTCTTCGATCTCTTCGAGCGAGGCCTCGCCGGTGGTGCCCGCCGGACCGACCGTCTCGGCCAGTGAGTCGTCGGTGACTTCGTAATCGGCGTCCGACTTGCCCAGCACGTCGATCCCCTCGCTGGCCAGCGTCGTGTCCATGTCGGTGATGTCGCTGTCGCTGTCGAGGATGCCCGACTCGGGGGCCAGCCCGATCTCCGACTCTTCGTCGGCGGGCCCGGCCAGAGGCTCCTCTTCGGCGCCCATGCCGACCATGAAGTCCTCCTCGGCGCTGGACGCCTCGGCGGGCTCCTCTGCGGTCAGGTCGGCCGACAGCTCCAGATCGCTGGTGGCTTCGGCGTCGGCCGACAGTTGCAGGTCGGCGGTGCCTTCCGGGGCCGGGGCCTCCTCGGGCACGGCCTCCAGATCGAGGCCGAAGGAGGGCTCCTGTTCGGCCGCCTCTTCGGCGACGGGCTCGAGGCCGAGCAGCTCCTGCGTGCTGGCGCCGCCCTCATCCGGCTCCAGACCGAGGTCCATGTCCATCTCCGGGGACTCCGCGAGCAGGGCGTTGACCTCGTCGATCTTGAAAAGGAGGTTGGAGCCGTCGCGGAACTCTCGGAGCTTGCCGTCTTCGGCCAGTTGCTTGACCGCGTCTTCGGTCAGTCCGAGTTTCTGGGCCGTTTCTTTGAGCGAGTAGAACATTCCAGCCATAATCACCATCTCCATCGCCAGGGACGTACGCCACGGCGGACTTGGAATCCCCGAAATGAGTTTCCTAGACTGCTTATTTTACCGTGCGGCGGCGGATTATGCAACCTTTTTTTGACGCCGGGGCCGCCGCAACGTCCGGTAACCACGATTCTTGCATGCTCACATTGTGGCCGGCCCGCGGAGTGAGGCCCGCCCGCGCCGGCCCGCCCGCCCGCTGTCCGGCGGTCTCCGCAACCACGGCGAACCGTGCGTTTCAAGCAGTCCCACGTTCGCTCACGCACGCGCCGCCGGCATACACCGCAGTTTGCGGAGCACCGCACAATCCCCCTGTTGCACAACCTCCGCCATTCTATATAATACGAACCGTCGCACCTTCAGTGCGTCCGGGGTGTAGCTCAGCTTGGCTAGAGCGCTTGCTTTGGGAGCAAGAGGCCGTAGGTTCGAATCCTATCACCCCGATTGTGAGGCGTGCTGTTGGGAGCCAGTGCGAGAATCCGGCTTGAGGGATTCCCGTGAGGTCGCGGGGTCCGCCGCTGCGCCGGACGAGCCGTCAACAGAATGGTGGGGATTCTGTGAGGTCGGGGGAGGCCGCGGATTGACCTCTCCAGCCCGTGCCTCGCAGGACGGGGGTTCGGCGAGATTGGCGGTTCGCCCCAACAGGCGGGGGCGCTCGCTCCGGCGAGAACATACAGCACAGACGCCTCAAGGTCCGCCCGAGGTGGCGGGGGCGGGCAAGGCGTCTCTGCGGCGGGCCGGCCGAGTCGCATGCGTGCGAGGTCCGAGTTCCGGTGTGCTATGCATGCGGCGTCCTCCGGGCTTCGTGAGGGTGCCGCGACCACGTTCTGCGTCTTTCCAGACTCGCGTCAGGCCGGTAGTCCGGCTGTCCGGGCAGCAATCCCGGCGTGAGAAGATGGGAAATCTCAATGGTTTCCGCTTGACCGGCGATCCCCAATCCCATATTCTCAGATATGATTACAGATGTAATTGCATGGGAGGGACGTATGAAGGGACTGCCTAGAATCTCGGACGCGGAGTGGTCGGTGATGACGGTGCTGTGGTCCAGGCCGGGCCAGACGGCCGACGAGGTCGTCGCGGCGCTGCGGGGCAAGGTCACCTGGACCGCGCGGACCGTCCGCACCCTCATCAACCGCCTGTTGCGCAAAAAGGCGCTGAAGTACGAAAAGGAAGGGCGCAGGTACCATTACTTCCCGCTCGTCAATCGGGACCAGTGCATCCGACGCGAACGGCGCTCGTTCGTGCAGCGCGTCTACGGCGGCACTGTGACTCCGATGCTGGCCGCCTTCATCGACGACGCCCAGCTCTCGCCCGAAGACATCCGCGACCTGAAGCGCATGCTTGACGAAAAGGACCGGGCCCAATGATGGCTTCTCTGGCCGCGCACCTGCAACCGCTGTTGAACTGGCTCGTGCACACGACCTGGCACGCCGGCGTGTTGGTCTGTCTGATCCTGCTGGTTCAGAAGGCCTTTGCCCGCCGGATCGGCGCGCGCGGCCGTCACGCGCTGTGGCTCCTGCTGCTGATCCGCATGGCGCTGCCTTGGGCGCCTGCCAGCGGTCTGAGTGTGCACAACCTGCTGCCCTCAAGCCCGCACATCGCTGCGCCGTCGGTGTGCGATGCACACCCTGCGAGCTTGGGTCCCTTGGGTCCTTCAGGTCCCAGAGGACTCAAGCGACCTGAGCGACCTGAGGAACATCCGATCGTCGGTGTGCGGTACACACCCTGGGTGTTGTCGCTGGTCTGGCTGGCGGGCGCTGCGGGTTTGGCCGGCTGTATCGTGGCCGCCCACCTGCGGCTCGCCCGTGTTCTGCGGCGCGGCAGGCCGGTGAGTGACCGATGGGTTCTTGGCCTGCTCGAAGAGTGCAAGGATCTGATCGGTGTCCGGGCGGCGGTGGAGGTGATCGCGACGCGCCAGGTCGCCGGCCCGGCACTGTGCGGCTGGCTCCGTCTGCGACTGCTGATGCCCGCCGCGACGCTGGCCGAGCGGGACCGCCGCAGCCTGCGTCACATCTTCCTGCACGAACTGGCCCACCTCAAGCGTCACGACCTCCTCGTCGGCCACGTCGCCGGTCTGCTGCATGTCCTGCACTGGTTCAACCCACTGATCGCGCTGGGCCTGCGGCGGATGCGAGCCGACCGCGAGCTGGCCTGTGACGAGATGGCCCTGTCCGTCCTGGCGCCCGAGGAAACCACCGCCTATGGACGGACCATCGTCCATCAGATCGAGCAGTTGGTCCTGTCGCGGCCCCGATGGGCGATGGCCGGACTGTGCGGGGACAAGGCCCATATTCGGCAGCGGATCGCCATGATCTCCATGTTCCAGAAGCACACCCGCCGGTGGCCTGGCGCGGCGATCGTGCTGATGGCGTGCCTGGCCTGCGTCGGATTGACGGAGGGCCTGACCCCCGAACCGCCGGGATCGCAGGGACCCGACAGGGTCCTGCCCACGACGCACCAGGACGGACACACCAGCATCATCCGGGTCTATATCCGCCACGAACGGACGGGCAAGTATCTGGTGGCGGACGGCGCAACGGTTCGCTGTGACGCCGGCGAGCCGGGCGAAGCAGGGCTGTGGGAGGCCCGGTTCGATGAAGACCTGGGCAATCCGAACCATCGCGTCTTTCTCTACTCGGTCGCTGCGAATCGATATCTGACCTGCGATGAGCGGGGGAGCCTCGCGCTCGACCGGGCCGACCCGGACGAGGGCGGACGCTGGATCGTCTGGTCCCGTCCGCAGGGGGTCTGGTTGATCTCGGATACGTATGAGGATGGGTACGTCCGCCTGGACGAACAGGGGCAGGTCCGGGCGGTGGATTTTGGAAGAGACGCTCGAAGTTACTGGGACGTGCAGCAGGTCTGGAGAGTCAAGACCTCCGATGATCCGGTGTCCAGCCCGGAATGGCGCCGCCGGCACGTGCCCGGCCCCGATTGACGCAGCAGATTGTGATATCCGCACCACGGAAGAACGCCGAGCGGTTGCACCCATGGGAGGCATCGTACGGTGGGGGAGAATGGAGCGGCAATGGTAATGACAGATGACGCCATTGGGGACGGCCAGCTGTTCGCCAGCGACAATCCGGCGACCACTGACACGCTGACCGCAGCGCTCGGGACGTCGGGCCTGCGCCTGACGCGGTCGGTGACGCCGGACGAATGCCTCGACCTGCTTAGCACGTGCGGCTGGCGTCTGCTGATCCTCGACGCCACCGGCCGGACTGACGTCGTGCTGGACGTACTGTCGAAGGTCAGACGCATGTACCCGGACGTGCCCGTGCTCGTCCTGGTCCGGCACGGGGACACGCCCACCGCCGTGCAGGCGATGAAGGCCGGGGCGTCCGACTGCCTCGAAATCCCTTTCGATCCGGCCCAGTTGCAGGCCACCGTCGAATCCCTTTGCCCGCCGACGCCCCCGATGCTGTCCGGCCGGCACCCGGCTCTGACCCACGCCGAACAGACCGTGCTGGGCCACATCCTCGAAGGCCGCACGAATCGGGAGATCGCGGACCTGCTCTGTCGCTCGACCCGCACCATCGAGGTGCACCGCCGCCACATCATGACCAAGCTCGGCGCCGGCAACCTTGTCGATCTCGTCAAACGCTCCATGCAAATCGAAGCCGCCCGCAACCACCACCCCGCCGACCGCTGACGCCGTCGCCCGTGACTCGTGACCCGTGGTACGTTGCTCGTTCGAGCGTAGAAGCGTGAAAGCGTAGAAGCGTTGTGCCTGGGGCCTGCGGCCTACCTGCCGTATCTCGAATCTCGTCGCTCGTATCTCGTGAAAACAGGGGCCGATGCTCGCTTGCCTTCACACCCTTCACATTCTCCGCATTCTTCTCACCTCGCCGGCTCGCCCTCCGGTCTGCCGGCTCCGTCCTGTGGTCTGCGGTCTACCGGTGTGGCAAGGGTTCTGTGCCCTCGTCCAGAATCTTCACGTACCGGTCGTAGACGTAGACGCGGTCGCGCTGTTTTCCGGTGATCTCACGGACGATGCCGAGCGATTCGAGATTTTCCACTGCGCTGCGAACGGTGGGCGCCGTGAAACGGAGCTGAACCGTCGCATTCGCGATGGTTGTGATCGGGCGGCGGCGTAGCAACTCGAGCACGCGCTGGGCGGAGCTGCCTCTACGGCCGAGGTCCTCCACTCTGCATCGGTCCTGCTCGAACAGCGCAAGGATGTTTCTGGCGGCATCCGTGGCCTGTTGAGCCGTGCGTTCCACGCCTTCCAGGAAGAACCGCAGCCAGCCCAGCCAGTCGCCCTTGAGACGAACGGCATCGAGGCGGTCATAGTACTCCTGGCGGTGCTGCTTGAAGAACAAGCTGAGGTAAAGTAATGGTTGGGCCAGAGCGTCCTCCGCACAGAGAATGAGCGTCACGAGCAGACGGCCGAGCCTGCCGTTACCGTCCAGAAATGGGTGGATCGTCTCGAACTGTACGTGGGCCAGCGCGGCCTTGACCAGAACCGCCGTGCGCTGGGGCCGGTCGTGAAGAAAGCCCTCCAGATTGGCCATGCAACCTGCCACCCGGTCGGGTGGGGGAGGAACGAAGCGGGTGTTCCCCGGGCGCGTGCCGCCCAGCCAGTTCTGGCTGCGCCGAAACATGCCGGGTGTCTTGTCGCTGCCTCGCCCTTTCGCCAGCAGCACCTTGTGCACCTCTCGGATCAGGCGGCCGGATAGAGGAAAGTCGTCTTCGCGCAGGCGCTTCAAGCCGTGGTTCATGGCCGCTACGTAGTTGCTGACCTCCTGCACGTCGCCCAGCGGGACACCGGGCGCCAGGTCCTCCTCGTGCAGAAGCAGATCGGAGAACGATGACTGGGTGCCCTCGATCTGCGACGACAACACGGCTTCCTTACGAACGTAGAAGTACAGGAACAGCGAGACATCCGGCAGCAGGGTCGCGACGCCATCCAATCGGCCGATCGCGCGGTTGGCCTTTTCGAGCAGGTCGTAGTCCCGCTCGGTGAATCGGATCGCAGGAGCAGGCGGCAGGGGATTCGGCACGAATGCCCGGAAGGATTCGCCCGCCGCCGTCATCGCAACGTACGTGCCCGTCGCTTTCATAACGCCTGTCCTTGAGAAAGCCCGTTTTCTTAGTGATTGCCACTAAGAAAAAATACAATACAAGTCTTTCTTAGTCAACCGGCTTCCTGCCTGGCAAATCTCTGCCCCACCGCGCCGACCGCTGACGCCGCACGGCGTCGCTCGTCGCCCTGCAGGCGCTGGGCCTGACGGCAGAGGCGGCCGGACCGCCGGCGGGTGAGCCGATGCCTGCGATTCCCATACCCATAGAGTCCATCGCCCCGAAGCCCCGCATCGCCCGGAATGCCCCATGCCCCTGCGGCAGCGGGAGGAAGTACAAGAAGTGTTGCGGCCGCGAACCCGCCGACAACTGACCCGGCCAGGACCCCGCCCGGACAGCGCCGCCGGTTTGTCTGGTGGGCGAACACGGACCCAAGCCCAACCTGCCTCTTCCGGCGTGCCGTGGGGCGTGCGCCCGCACACCAGCCCCGCCGACGACCGGGACCCCGTCCCCGAGATACGAGATACAAGATACGAGATTCGAGATACGCCCTTGATTTGGCCGGGAGATTCCTGTAGACTATCTCCTGGATGTGCGAAGGGAAGCTATGCGTGGAGAGGTTCCCACAATCCGGCTCCCAATGCCGCCCAGCAAGTGCATGCGGAGCGCTAATGATTATCGAAAGGCCTGACCCCAATACACCACTGTCACCTCTGCCTGAGGTTGTGCTCGTCGTCGCAGCGATGATGTTTGCGTACCCTATCCTCCTGGTAGCCGCTGACCCTGTCTATTCGTGGTGCGAATCCGTGCGAGTGGGGTTCGGTATCGGCGGAATTGGCTGGATACTAGACCCTGCTATCCGTGCAACAGCAGTGTTCTCTGTATCATTTCTGTGGGGCCTGTTGTCTCCCGCAGACCGCTGGGTGGTTCGTCCCGCTGCGACTATCTTGGTGCTTTGGTTGCTCCTCTGTGCGACATTTGCCTGTGTGCGTCTCTCAAGTATTGGCCCACCTGAATCAGTCTCTTTGTTCGTCCGAGCGTGGGTGCTGCCGTTGACTTGGGTAGCTGTGATCGTTGTCCTGTTTTCTCCCTTCTTCCATGATTGTGGTCGCACATTGAGGAGTAGTCTGGGCAGACGAGGAGGACAAGGATGCTCAACGTGCTGCACAGGCGGCAGCGCCAATGAATCCTGAGAGTGGATTTGGGGTCAGGCCTTTCGATAATCATTAGCAGATCAACGGGCGGGTCGTGGTCTAAGATCGAGGCATGATGAGCTTGTCGAGCAGGTGGGTGATGCAACGTGGTGGTTTGTTGCTGGACGGAGTGCTTCAGGACCGGATCAGCGGGGAGGTGGTGAGCGTGGAGGGTCAGCCACTTCGTTAATCGTTAACGGTCCGCGTGGGTCTCGTGGGGTTCTGAGAGCCTTGCCCTGCGAAAGACAAAGGTACCCGGTGCCCCTGATTCCCCTGCGGACGTAACCGCCCCACCCGCGAGACTCCAGATACGCCCTTGATTTGGCCGGGAGATTCCTGTAGACTATCTCCTGGATGTGCGAAGGGAAGCCAATGCGTGGAGAGGTTCCCACAGTCCGGCTCCCAATGCCGCCCAGCAAGTGCATGCGGAGCGCTAATGATTATCGAAAGGCCTGACCCCGAACCCTCTCCAATCGGTTGTGTTCATCGATCTCTGAGCACGATCAACAGGCAGTTGCCTGCCGCCTCGAAACACCCGCTGGGGAGTGCGACGCGGGCGGAACCGGTAGAAGAGAGAGATTTGCCGAGGACTCCCCTGCTCTTCGGAGGGCAACGGGTCTGCATCAGACATACGCTTGTAGCCCTTCTGGCGATTGCATGTTGTCTCATGGCAGGTGGCTGCGCGAACTCCGTCAGACGCACCAGCAGGGCGGTCAGTGCGTCAGAGGAAATGGATCGTGACACTAGGAGCTCTGCGGCGATCATCGCGCCAAGTGAGATGCCAAGCGATCCTCCGGCTGCCCGGCATGCCTCCAAGTATCGAGAGGCCTTGGTAAGGGCTCCCTATGGACTCTTGACGCCACAGATTATAGCGGATGGTACGCCAGCGGCACTATTGCCCTTAGCACAAATGGTGTTGAATGACGAGATCTGGAGAATCGCGGTGGTTGAATACAACTGGTCTTCAAAGAACGTGTTCATGGTAACGACGAGTCGGGGTAAGACGGGGATATTCATGGAGAAGAGCGCCGGGTTTGTCCACGTCAATTCGGGACGCGGACTGACAGCCATGAATGAGATCCTGCAGGAGTATCATTTTGCGCGCGACGATTTCAGCGATCCGGAAAGAGTGTACGCCTTCTTGAATGAAGTCACATTCTTACGCACGGGACCTCGCCTGATACCCTGCTCAAGCGTGGGCTTGCGTAAGATAGGACCCATCAGAGCTTGGCTCAAGTACCTGGAGGACGATGAGTTGGTGATTCGTGAACTGTGCGAAGACCCTGTGTTTACCTTTGTTGGGGATACTTGGACGGTAGTGTTCAATGTGATGCTGCCAGACGGTGGCGTAGACCAATGGACCGTCACCGGTGTGCACGACTCAGAGGCGAACGTGAATCAGATCCTCAGCGCAGAGGTGTGTGAAGTGAAGCCTGCGGACACGTTCCATTACCCGCTGCTCGGATAACAGCGCCGCGAACAATAGTGGGCGAATTCACATGGTAAGAGCAGGAGGTGTATCTATGAGAGTGTTCCAAGAGTATGGGCGGTATCTGTCTTCTCTGATCTGCGCAGTGGTCTTGTTGCTGGGATGCTTTGAAGCTCGGAGTGACGGTGTCGGGCGCGAGGCCGGAGATACACCTTCTGAGGTTCTTCCATCAGGGGATGTCAATGATCTTGACTGGGACTTGGCAAATGCATTCGAATTCGTCTGGGATTCGGTGCAGTTGTCCGTCAAGGTCTCTAATCCTCAGAGTAGTGCTGGGGCCGATTCGGGCTTGCCGGTTCTTGTTCTTTCAGGGCGGGTAGGTATTCTCGATAGGAGTAGCTTCATTACCCTTGATGTGAATACGGTTGGAGTCTGGGAGTTACTTGATAATGACGGCCGTGCTCTAGAGTGTGAGAATGCTCAAACAGGCGGTCGTCGCGCCTATCAAGAATATGGGTGGTATTGGCATCAGGGATTCACGTACACTCCCCAGAAGTGGTTTCCATTCACCATGACGATCCAGTTGTCAACTGACCCGAATAACACGTTACCGTCCTCGATCGCGGTGGTTGGAGGATATATCTACGCCCTCTGTGCGGACGATGTGATCGATGTGGACGTTCCGTTCGACCCCAACTATGGATGTCAAGAAACAGAAGCGGTGCCAGATTTGGTGATCTGTGTCGATCCGACCACGCCGCCCTTGCCGGAGCCGATAGAATACGTCAGTCCTTCTTCATCGTCCTCCTCGTCGGGACAACGCGTCATAGACACCTCTCGCAGGCCGAAGAACGCGATTGCCCTCTACTCCTATACAACGTGGGTGAAATCAAACGTGGGAAGTCCTGTTCTTGGGATTAATGACCCGCCTTACTTGAGCAGCCGCGTTGCTTTTGGGGATTATGCGGTTATCAGAACCGAGTTGTTCAGTTCGGCAAGGAGGGTATCTGCCATTCTTCAAATGGAGGGGGTTCTTGGGGACATTTCGGGCAGCAGGGGCGCCAAGTGTTGCGGCAAAGAGGAGCAGATCTATGGGGACAACTACGACATGATTCGTCATGTCATTGCTGTTCGGCCGGTGGAGGTGAAAATCCCGTTCGTGCTGACGAACATCCCTGTCCCCAGGCTGCAAGCGGCCGCCAAATGAACAGGGGGAGTTGAGGGTTCAGGGTCAGAGGGTTCAGGGTCAGGCCTTTCGATAATCATTAGCAGATCAACGGGCGGACCATGATCTTGGATCGAGGCATGATGCGCTTGTCGGACAGGTGGATGATGCAACGTGGGCCTGCGGCACGCGGTTCGTCGGTGGCCGGACCGATGGTGTTTTGGACGTGCTGTCGGAGTACCGGCCCGTCCCACGTCGTTCACATTCGGCGTGCAAGGCACACCCGACCCGGCTGGGGGGCTAACAGGGACAGAGCCGAATGGCGATCCCCCGTTGAATACACGGGCAGAGTGCGGCCGGTAGCTGCGAATCGCAGGTACCGGATATGGGCCACGCGTTGCGGCTGGCCGGGCGGCGTCAGCGAGGGGTGTAGGCGATTTTTTCGAATGGGATGGAGCCGCGGACGACCTTGCAGAAGGCCTTGCCGTCCTTGACGCCGACAGTGCCGTAGCCGGTGGCGGTGCACAGGAAGCTCTGGAAGTCGCCTTTGACTCGCGGCGCGACATACAGCGTTCGCTCGACCGCGTCGTACCGCGCGCCCGACAGCGCGCCGAGCAGGGCGTAGCTCGACATGGCGCGGGCGTACCAGTGGCCGCACTCGTACTCGTTGAACGGGTTGCGGCTGCGTCCATCGTACCGGTCGCGCGCCACCCGCACGATCTCCAGACCCTCATCGACCATGCCGCGAAGGATCAGGTGCGAGGCCGCCTGGTATTCGATGCCCGTCCAGACCTCGTTGCTGTAGACGAACGGCAGCGAGAGCATCCCGCCCTTGGGCCAGGTGCACAGCAGCAGGCCGCCGTCGTCGCCCATCGCGTAGCCCGGCCGCTGCGGATTGGCGTGCTCGGAGAGGTCCCGCTTGAGATTGTACCTGTGGATGCTCTTGAGGTGGCTGTTGACCTTCGCCTCGTCGAGCACCGGCCCGACGCCGGAGATCTCGGCCAGCCACGAGCCCAGCACCCCGTCGGACAGGCACCCCGTGCCATACTGGTACTTCGGGCCTTCGGCCTTGAGCAGCTCGATCGCCTCGGGACTGTAGCCGCTGTTGAAGCTCTGGACGTTGACCGGGTTGCCGGCGCGAAGGCCCTCGGTCTGAATCTTCTGATAGAAGTACTCGCCGTTGAAGAGCTGCTCGTTGACGAACGCTTCGCCCTTGGCGAGCACGTCTTCGTACAGCGTGACATCCTCGCCGAGTTCGGTGCCCATCGCGACCGCCGCCTTGAGCGCGCCGAGATAGAAGCTGGTGCACATGGGGTCGGGGCCCCAGAACTCGATGTCGTAGGTGTTGTGGTGCGGCTCGCGCAGCACGCCCTCGTGCTTCGGGTCCCAGGCCATCATGCAATAGGCGAGGCTCTCGCACACCGCCGGCCACAGCGACTTCATCCACGAGGTGTCGCCGCTGATGCGCCAGTCGCGGTAGACCTTGATCACGCCGCCGAGCTGGCCGTCGCTGGCGGCGTGGAACTCGTGCTTCGGCTCGCGGATCGGCAGGGGACAGCGGAAGTTCTGATGGCCCTTGCCGTCCTGGCAGACGCCGAACTCCGTCTCGCGCAGCGTCCGCTCCAGCGACGGGAACAGGTTGGGCATCGCCTGGGCATAGTTCCAGACGTGGGTGCACGAGCCGTGGCAGCAGCCGGCGCCGTCGTGACATCCTTCGAACGCCCAGAAGCGGCCGTCGGTCTGCCGCAGGACGGTGGGGCTCTTGAGGATCGTCAGGTTGGCGGCGACCGCCTCGACCACCTCGGCGGGCAGGGTGGTGTCATAAAAGCACTCGCTGAACTTCTTGCTCTCGGCGCGGAGCCGGTCGTAGCTGCGGCGCCACTCGGCGACGACAGCGCCGATGCTGTCGAAGCGGCCGGCGTACCAGGGCTGGTACATCTGCCTTTCGCCTTCCGGCGAGGTCTCATCGCCCTGGCGCACGTCGCTGTTCGGCACGTACCAACACAGCTTCAACGCGATGGTGCGGGTTTCGCCCGGCGCCAGCTCGAACGGCACGAACAGCGTCGCGCCGGAGCTCGCGCCGCCCTCGGTGGGGAAGTCCCTGTCGTAGCAGTTGCCCTGCTCGATGTCCTTCCAGACTATCGTCAGCGGATCGAACCACCCGCCGCGGAACCAGGCGGCGTTGACCTTGGCGTCAGGCTCGTCGACGAACGCGGCCAGATAGCCTTCATCCTGCTTCTTGAGCGTGCCGCCCAGAGGCTGGCTGAGGACGAACCCGCCGGCGATCCGGTCGATGCGCGGCTCGTGACCGCGCACACTCATGAAGTTGGCGGCGTTGAAGGAGAAGACGGCCTCGATCTTCTCCTTGGAGGTGTTGGAGAAACGGTACTCGACGCCGACCATCGGCAGCGACGAGGCGTCGGCGTCGGGCGGCGCAAACGGGCTCCAACCGATGATCTCGACCTTCAGCGGCACCTTGGCATCTTGCAGCGAGACCACACCGAACGGGAAGCGGCTGTGGAAGCTCGCCTTGCGAAAGCGCGGCAAGCCGTAGGTGGTCTCGCCGAGTCCGTTGCCGGGGCCGCCGTACTGGCCCGTGCCCGGATGGATCGCGAAGACCTTCCACTTCGGCACCTGTCCCTCCAGCACGCGCGCGATGTTCTCATCGCCCTTGACGCAGATCGCGGAGAACACCTTGCGTTCGCTGAGGATGTCCGGCCGGTTGCGAAGCGAGAAGTGGCTGAGCATCCCGGTCCCCTCCAGGCAGATCATGCCCGCGCCGATGCCGCCCATGGGAAAGGCGACGCGGTCGAGGTTGGTCTGCGTGTAGGAGTCGTTGTACCGGTGTTCTGCGAGAGCGACGTTGCCCACCAGGGCCACAGCCGCCGCACACCACAACAGACGTGAGATTCGGGCCGATTTCATCGTTTCGCTCCTTGATCTGGTTGAGAAGCCTTCCGGGCAGGCACGCGGGCCTGCTGCGATATAATAACCGCGCCGATGGCTGGTGCAAATGGCAACTAAGGGACGTAAGGGACTCAAAGGACCTCAAGGCCTTGTGCACGGTCAGCGGCGAGGGTCGAGGCCTTGCCAGCGATGGGTCCAGCGGTCCTTGCCCGGGCTCTCGACGACCATGGCGTCACCGTCGCGATGCCACTTCAGCGGCAGGTTGTTCTCGTCGCGGAGGTAGCGGGCGGGCATGAAGCCTTCTTCGACGAGGGTTTCGAGCGAATCGGGCAGCGTGTCGAACGCCAGCCGATAGGCGTAGAGGGCCCGCCCGATGCCCAGCCGGATGAAGTGGGCCTCATGGTGCGTGCGCTCGATCCGCTTGACCTCGGGCGGCAGCTTCAGCAGCCGCAAGACCTCGACGCCCAACGCGCCGACCCGCGTCGCGTCCAGCGCTGCACGGAACGCGATCGTGTGGCCGCCCTTCTTCAGTTCGTGCGTGCCCAGCGCCACGTCCGCCTCGTCGTCCTCGGCCGCGCGGAGATCGACCGTCGCGAGTTCCTTGCCGTCGATCATCACGTCGTAGGCGCCGTTAGCCGGGCCCTTCGCCGCCGTCAGGCGCACCGCGTATCGTCCATCGTCGGCGAGCTCGAACGGCAGCGTCAGCACGGCGCCGGCTTGGTCGTTGGGCCAGGCCAGCACCGGACGCGCGCCGAAGAAGCCCTGGGTCTGCACCTGCACCTTCGTGCTGCCCGAGGTCTTGGCGTAGCGATATGCCTTGACGAGATGGTGGTGCTGCCAGGGGACGCGCCGCTCGTGCCAGGATGGCAGAGGCCCCAACGTCGTCTGAGGTTTGCCCGTCTGGTACCAGTAGGCGACGCTGCTGAAGAAGTCGGGCCGTTCGAGGAAGAAGCCGTCTTCCGACTCGTCGAAGTTGCCGCGATGTTCGATGGCGACCTGGAGCGACTCGGCGAAGTGCACCGGATCGAGCAGGTGCCATCGGTAGCAGACACCGCAATCGCCCGCCGCGTAGCCCTGCCAGCGAGGCTGCCCGAACCAGGCGCCCGTCCGCACGCGGTAGCCCCAGGCGTCGTTGAAGTAGTCCTCGGTGCCGGTGCCCTGAAGGCTGGGGACCTGCTCGCCGTCGATGTAGAAGAAGTCGTCACCCTCACCGAACCAGCCGTCCTGTCCCATCGTGACACTCATCACGGTGCCGACGTAATAGCCGCTGCCCTTCAGATCGGCCAGCAGGTAGTCGCGGCCGCCGACCGCCGGATACTCCTGGCGATAGCGGGCGTAGAAGTACGGCACGTCGTCGTCCAGTTCGTCCAACTGCGTCCAGTCCACCTGCCAGTACAGGCCGGTCGAGCGGTCGGGGTTGTCGTTGGTCACCACGATGCGGGCGCTCTTGCGGAAGGGCATTCGCCAGTAGCAAGTCAGCGATCCCGAAGGCGAGACCTGGACGGGAATGCTCTCGACCGCTGCGGGCCGGCCGTGCCCGACCGCGAAGAAGTCGCCCACCGGCGCTTCGACTCCCGGCTCGTCGCTGCCGTCGTAGTAGATGCGCAGCGTCAGGGCGTGCAGCTCGCCCACCCAGCCGGCGTGACTGGTGAACCAGATGTGTGTCACAACGCCCGGCCCTTCGAGGAGCGGCATGTTGACCGACTCGCCCGGCATCAGCCAGGTCATGTCGAGGTTCTCGTCGTGCCAGCCGGGCTGCTGGTTGCTGGAGACGCGACGGTTGCGTCCCCTGGGCCCGCCGCTCATCGGCCCGAGGATGTCACGCAGCGAAACCGATAGCGTCTCGTCGTCCTTCTTGTAGTCGATCCACACCGCGTCGTTCATGTACGCGCGGGCGTACTCGTAGGTCATGTAGCCGTCGCGGCCCTCGTTGTTGGAGTTGCGGAAGATCAGCAGGCCGCCGCCCGGCTGCGCGGGGTCGTCGCGATAGCCGACGATCAGAACGCTGTGCCCGTCGAAGACACCTTCCGGCGGCGGGGTCTCCAGGATGTCGTTCGTCCAGCGCACTGGCTTCTTCGGCCAGCGCAGGCCGCCGCAGACGGGCCATTGCCGATCGAGCGTCCGCTTGATCGCGGCCAGGTGCTCGTCGGTCAGCCCTGTGTTCGGGTTCCACGGCTTGATCCAGTGCAGGCGGAAGCCGAACTCATGCAACTGCCGCGCGTGGTCCTTGGCCCGCTCGCTTGGCGTCACGTTGGGATCGAACTTGTCCTCGTATGGCATGTCCTGCTCGGGGCAGGCGCCGTAGATCTCGAAGCCGCGCCACAGGTCGGAGAAGAAGCTGCCGTCGTCGGTCTCACCCAGCGCCTTGTTCGAGGCCCAGTTGAGGAACTCGACGCTCAGTCGCTCCGGCTGGCCCGTTCGGCTCGCCAGCGCGTATTCGAGCGCCCCGGTCACCGCGAAGACCGAACACGTGTTCCGTCCGCCCTGCACGCGCCGTTCGAGTTGCCACGTCTCGAACGCCGGACGCAGATCGACGCTCCCCGCCCGCGCGCCGCCGGAGGCAAGCAAAACGATCAGCAAGCCCAGGTTACCGAAGGTCCGACCAAACGTTGACAGATTCGACGCCATCGCCATGCAGGATTCCTCACTTTCTCCGGCTCGCGGCCCCCTTCTCGTACACCTCGCGCCCGTCCACAATTCGCCACCCGGACGCCCCGCCATTATGCCGCCCCCGCCCCGCCCCCGCAACCCGTTCGTAGTGTGCTCGCAAGAGCATACCGCCTGACGGCGTCACTACAAACGAGCGTCCTGTTCCGATGTCTGTTCGCATCGGGATAGTCACGAGCATCTGAGAGGCGGTAGTGGGTATGGTGTACCCCGCACACCGAGTCCATTTGCGGAAAGGAAAGCGCCCCCGAAATGCGCCTCAGTGTAGTTACAACGAGGCGTATCTGATCTATAGAGAAGCGTAGGATCAATCCTGGGCGGCAATCTCGACCAAATCCAGACTCTCAAGGAACTTGGCTGCCTTCGCCACCTCGGGTTTCTTCACGGTCCATCCGAAGGCCCCAGCGAGCTTCACCAATTCGTCGATCTTGGCCTTCCCCTTCTTGCGGAGCATGAAATCCGTCTTGGCCGCGATGGAGAGTTCAACATAGTCGACATTGCCGGCCTTTTTCAAGGCGTTGGCTGCCTGCGTCAGCTTCTTCCACAGCTTGGACTCACGACGGGCCTTTGCCTTAGCGACCCTGCATCCATCTTCGTTCAGGGAGAAGTCATACCGTGCAACCTCAAAGCCATGGGAGTCAACCCACCCGCCCGTGCTGACGGTTTGATTCAGAAATCCGAGGGAACGAAGGCGGTCCGCTGCTTCAGCAATGTCTGGGGAATAAGGCCCATAATAGTGGGGCCTATAGCCCAATTCGTCAATGCAACCACTCAACTTGCCCAAAAAATAGATGGTCTTCTGGAGTTTCGTCTTCCCGCGGATAGACCCGCCCATCGCCAGTAGGCTTAGGTGGACGAAATCATATGTATTCATGCCTTGCCTCCTTTGGCTTTCTCCTGAAAGGCAGTCTCAATCAGTCGGAGGATCGGTTTTCTTGCCTCACGACGGAGGCGATCCTTGTCTGTGTCTGTGCTCCATTCCATTGGGGCGTAGACCTCGACATACTCATCTGTATATTGCTCATTGATTGATGCAAAGAGCGTTGAGACCTGATCAAACGGCTTGGGCTCCTGGCCGGTCACCAGGATGCCCGCTTCGTCGTTTCGAGACGTTTCTCGGACGGAACGGATGCTAAAGATGTTAACGATTACCTCGTCCGAGTCAATGGGCGTCGCGGTCAATTTTGACAGAGCCTTGGCGATCTCGCGCTCAGCGCGCTCTCGAAGAGGCCGTGAGTCAGGTTCTACCAGACTCTTGAGCCTATCCCGTATCTCTGCGGGGAATTCGTTGGCACGGGCATCGAAGATACGCTTTAGAAGACGTCGATGCAGAAGCCTGGCCAGCATGGCCTGACATCGGCCAGCCTTTGCGGTAACACAGAACTTTTGAAGAAACCTGGCATCATCCCATGTGCAATAATTCCTGACGAATCCGTCCGTACCATCATAGCTGTACAGCTTCTTCAGTCCAGATATCTCGTCTTTCTCTATACCCAGCATGATGGCACGGACGATCATCTCATCCGTTATCAGGCGGACCTTGTGCCTGTAGACGTTCGTTGTCAGATAGTACTTGGCCAGGACGTACTGCTCGACTGCATGGATTCCATCCTGTTTGATCATCAGTTGTTTTTCATTCTTAGGGCCTTCGATCGTTAGGGAACGGTGCATCTGATGGATGTCGAAGACACCGTACTTGACCCCACAGAAAAGGCTGTCCCGGAGCAGGTAGTCCTGCTTGTCCGCGTCGAGGGGACCGGACACGATCGATTTCATCGCCGGCTGTCCGTGGCCTTGGCTCAAAAGGACGACGATCTGTCGGCACCGCTCTTCTCCCAGGAGGCGAACGATATCACGGTCGTTCTGAATAATCTGGGCGGAGATCAATTCGTGGATCTTCTCTGCCTTCTTCGCACCCTTCAACTTGGATCGGTCGGCGTAGGTGTCAAGGGCTTTTTCCGAGACATGACTGAACGGTCCATGTCCGACATCGTGCAGCAGGCCAGCAAGGCGGACCAATTTCACCTCCTCATGTTCGTCCAGCTCCAGTTCCCTGGCCATTTGACTGGCTACGTGTGCAACGCCAATCGAGTGGTCGAATCGAGTATGAAGCGCCCCTGGATAGACAAGGTTGGCCATCGCCAGCTGACGAATCCTTCGCAATCGCTGGATTGCGGGTGTGTCCAGGAGCTTGACTTCTTCCTGATCGAGCCTAACGAAACCATGGACAGGATCGCGCAGTTGAATGGCCATGTTGTTGTCCTCAGCCTGTCTTTCGATTCTCCCTGTTTTGCCCCTCACCCTTCGCCGACCCAGCCCTGCTCGAAGATCTGATTCGCTCAAGTGACACGTCCGCTGGCTCATCGTCAACAGACGAAGGCGGACCCCATCTCATGCGAACGGGATTGTCTCCCGTGGCGAGCGCCAAATCCCTGTCGCACGCTGCGATGGGCGGCTTCGAAACAGCGGGACGAATTGTTAGAGCCTCTCCACGCATGGGTCTCCTTCGCACACCTGCCATTGAGTCTACAGAGGAATCCCGGCAAAGTCAAGGTCGTATCTCGTGTATTGCGGTTCGCAGCCGGCCACCTAGGTGGCAAGTGAGGCACAAGGGACAGGCCCGGCGGACGCGTGGGGGAGCGGCGGCGCGGATAGGTCGTATGGGTCCTATTCTTGCTGTCCAGGGGGCGGCGAGTGCGGTAGAATCCGTTTGTAGTGTGCTCGTGAGAGCATACCGCCTGACGGCGTCACCACGAACAGGTGCGAAGTGGGTAGGGTGTGCACGGCACACCAATTCCATCGTATGGATGGGCGGAGGTGTGCGGTGCACACCCTACGACGTGCGAAGAAGGGAGTTGAGAGAATGAGCGATCCTCTGTCGTTCCGTGCGGTTCGTTTCCTGATCGTTGGCTTGCTCGCGTTGGCGGCAGCGTGCGCGGCGCGGGGCGATGGGGTTCCGGGGATCGAGGAGCTGTGTCGGCTGGACCGGCTGGCGATGTTCCGTGAATCGGTCCACGTCGCATCGGTGTCGAGCTACGACCGGACGGGAGGCAACAACGACGGGTTCGGCGGGCAGTTCTCTTTTGTGCGGAAGGAGCCGGGCGGGCTGGTGCTGGCCGACCTCGAAGGGCCCGGCGTGATCTACCGCATCTGGACGCCCACGCCGACCAATGACGTGATGGAGTTCTACTTCGACGGCGAGAGCGAGCCGCGAATCCGCGTGAAGTTCCGCGAGCTGTTCATGGGCACGCATCCGGCGTTCGAGCGGCCCCTGGTCGGCTTCGGCGCCGGCGGCTTCTACTGCTACGTCCCGCTGCCCTACGCCAAATCGTGCAAGGTCTTCATCCGGGCCGAGCGGATGCAGTTCTACCAGATCAACTACGCGACGTACCCCGATGGCATGGGCATCGAGAGCTTCACCGCCAAGCCGAGCGCCGAGCAGCGTGCGCAGATCGAGAAGGCCAGGACGCTGTTTGCCTCCGCGGGCCGGGACATCAGCGCATATGTCTGCCCGGAGGGCGCCAAGATCGAACGGGAGACTGCGAAGGTGACACTCAAGGCGGGCCAGGCGACGACGGTCTTCGGCGTCGATCGGCCGGGGCGGATCGTGGGCATTCGGCTCTCGCCGGCCGAGGCGCTCGTGGGCAAGGGTCGTGACATTGTGCTGCGGGCTTACTGGGATGGTGACAGCCGGCCCGCGATTCTCAGTCCGGCGGGCGACTTCTTCGGCTATGCCTGGGGCGAGCCGGCGACGAAATCGCTGCTGCTCGGCACCGCCGACGGCGTGAACTATTGCTACTTCCCGATGCCGTTCGACAAGTCGGCGCGGATCGAGCTGTACGCCGAGACGGGGATGGACCGCAGCGTCAGCGTGCAGGCGGAGGTGCTGTTCGTCCCGGTCGCGCGCAAGCCGAACGAGGGCAAGTTCTACGCGCTGTGGCGCCGCGAGAACCCGACAACCAAGGGCAAGCCCTTCACGTTCATCGAGACCAAAGGACGCGGGCACCTCGTCGGCGTGGTGCAGCAGTCGCAGGGTCTCGAATCGGGCAACACGTATTTCTTCGAAGGCGACGATCAGACGACGATCGACGGGCAGCTCGTGATCCACGGGACCGGCTCGGAGGATTTCTACAACGGCGGCTGGTACGATGTGCCGGGCCGGTGGGAGACGCGGCGGTCGTTCGTGCTCAGCGGCTGCCTGGCCTACAAGAAGCATCTCGGCCGGACCGGGGCGTATCGGCTCTTCCTCGGCGACGCCTACGCCTACCGCAAGAGTCTGCTCGAGACCATCGAGCACGCGCCGACGAACAACGACCTGCTGAACGACTATTGCGGCCTGACCCTGCTGTACTCGCAGGAGAGGCCCACGTGCGACTTCACTTTGCCGGCGGCGAAGGACCGGCGTGTGGTGGACCCCGCGCGGATCGTCTTTGCGGTCTGGTGGAACGTCCCGATCTATTCGTTCTCGCTGCGCAACGCCACGCTGACCAAAGAGGGCCGGACCTTCGACGGCAAAGAGGTTCGCTACCTCTCGATGCGGGCCAAAGACCAGGAGTCGTTCGGCGCGCACAGCATCAGTTTCACGTGCGAGATTCCGGCGGCCGGAACGTACAAGGTCAGCATCGACGCGGTCAAGGGTCCGCAGCAGGGCAAGGTGCAACTCTTCGTCGACGAGGTTCCCGTCGGGCCAGAGGTGGACCTGTACAGCGCCGAGGCAAAGCCGCTGCAAGACGAGTTCGTCGGCACGATGCAGATGGAGCAGGGCTTCAACAATCTGATGTTCAAGATCGTAGGCAAGAACGAGCGATCCGAGATGCAGGGATTCGACCTGACGAACATCATCTGCGAACGCGTGAAGTAGTTCGTAGCCCGTAGGGTGTGCATTGCACACCAATTCTATGGCGCCAGAAGAAGGTGTGCGGTGCACACCCTACGGAACTACGAGCGGGCAGGAGACTCATTATGGGTTTTGGGAGTGACGAGATGGGCGTCGAGAATCGGTGTCGACTTGCGCTGGTCTTCTTGTTCTGTGCCTTGTTGGGGTTCGGCGGTCCGGTGCGGGCGGTCGAGGGTGCTTCGTCGCCGTTCGTGGCGGACGCGGACTACGATCCGGCGATTCCGACGCCGGAGAGGATTGTGGGCCATGCCGTCGCCGAAAAGGCGGTGCGCTATCACGCGCTCGTCGCCTATCTGCACGCGCTGGCGGAGGCGTCGAATCGGGTGACATTGACGAGCTACAGTCGGACGCACGAGGGCCGGACGCTGTACTATCTGACGATCACCGATCCGGCCAACCACGAGCGGCTCGACCAGATCAAGGCGGACAACGCCCGGCTCGCCGATCCGCGCACGCTCGACGACGGCGAACAGGGCGATCGGCTGGCCGGCGAGCTTCCGGCGGTCGCGTGGATGAACTACAGCATCCATGGCGACGAGCTGTCGAGCACCGACGCCGCCATGTTCGTTGCCTATCATCTGGCGGCCTCGCGCAGTGACGCCGATCGCGATCTGCTCCGGCAGGTGGTGATCCACCTCAACCCGCTGGTCAATCCCGATGGGCGCGAGCGGTACCTCAGCCACCTCCAGCAGCTCACCGGCGCCGTCTCCAGCCCCGACCTCCAGTCGATGCAGCACCAGGCCCTCTGGTCGCGCGGGCGCGGCAACCATTACCTGTTCGACCTGAACCGCGACTGGCTGGTCCACCTTCAGCCGGAGGTGGCGCCGCTGGCCCAGGCCATCCTGTCGTGGAATCCGCATCTGCTCGTGGACTCGCACGAGCAGGGCGCGTACGACACATATCTGTTCGATCCACCGCGGGACCCGATCAACATTCACCTCTCGCCAGCGGTTCTCGCGTGGCGAACGCGATTCAGCGCCGACCAGGCGGAGGCGTTCAATCGCTACGGCTGGAGTTACTACACCAAGGATTGGTACTCCGAATGGAGCCCCATCTACGCCAACGCCTGGGCGAGCTTGCAGGGCGCGATCGGCCTGCTCTACGAACAGGCGCGGACCGACGCCGCATCCGTCAAGCATCCGACCGGCCAGGAGATCACCTACCGCGAAACGGTGCACCATCACATCGTCAGCTCGCTGGCCAATCTCCAGACGCTCTACGCCAACCGCAGCGAGATCCTCGGCGATTTCCTTCGCGACCGGCGAGAGGCGGCGGCGGGCGAGACGCCGGGCGAGGCGTTCCTGCTGCCGCCGGCGTCCGATACGGCGAGGTGGAATCGCTTCGTCGCGCTGCTCCGGCTTCAGGGCCTCGACGTGGGATTCGCGCGGGCGGCCCTCCCGGCGTACAACGTGACGGACCTGTGGGGCCAATCGCACGAGAGCCGCACGCTGCCGGCCGGAACGCTCGTGGTCCGCTCGAACCAGCCGCGCGAGCGGATGCTCCGCGCCTTGTGCGAGTTCGATCCGCACCTGACCGAGAGCTTTCTGCGCGAGGAGCGCAAGGAACTGGAGAACCGCCGTGGGACGCTGCTGTACGATGCCTCGTCGTGGAATCTTCCCATGAATTTCGGCCTGGATGCCTGCTGGGCCAAAGCGATATCCGACGTTGGAATTGACGCGGAGCCTCAACGCGCTGCCCGGGACGCCGGTTCGTTGGAGGCGGCGCGCTACGGCTACCTGATCGACTTTCAGAGTTCCGATGTGTATCGAGTTCTGGTCCGCCTGTTCGGCAGTGAATGTCACCCGCGCATCGCGATCCGGCCGTTCCGAATTGGCGAGACCACTTTGCCACCCGGCACGATTCTGCTGCGCGGCCACGAGAACCCCGGTGACGTCGCCGACCTCCTGCGCCAGGCGACGGCGGACCTCGACGTCACCGTCCGCGCCGTGGACACGGCACTCGTGGAGGACGGGCCCGATCTGGGCAGCGGCAAGTTCGAGCTGCTGACGGCGCCGCGCGTGGCGATCGCCTCGCAGTGGCCCGTTCGCTCGACGTCGTTCGGGTCGGTCTGGTATCTGCTCGACCATCAACTGAGCTTGCGCAACTCGCCGATCAACGTGCAGGACCTGGGCAGCGTCGATCTGCGCAAATACAACGTGCTGATCCTGCCCGACAGCGGCGGTCTGGAACGCGTGCTCTCCGATGGAACGGTCGAAAAGATCAAGCGATGGGTCCAGAGCGGCGGCACCCTGATCGCGATCGGCGGCTCGGCGGCCTTCGCGACCGCGAAGGAGCGGGGACTGTCGTCGGTGCGTTTGCGGCGCGATGTCCTGGATCAGCTCGATGTGTATGGCGAGGCGGTCGGGCGGGAGCGAAGCGCGCAGGACGTCCGGATCGATCCGAATCGGATCTGGCAGGCGCCGCAGGCCAAAGAGCCGACGAAGGACGAGGCGAAGCCGGCAGACGAGTCGAAGAAGAAAGAAGACGTCGAAGCGCTCAAGCGTGCCGACGAGTGGCAGCGTCTGTTCAGTCCGACGGGCACGTTCGTGCTGGGTCTGGTCCATCCGGAGCACTGGCTGGGCTACGGACTGGGCGAGAAGCTGCCGGTCATGTTCCTTGGTTCGAGCGTCTTTCTGTCGAAACACCCAGCGGCCACGCCCGTTCGCCTGGCCGAGGCCGGCCGGCTGCGGCTCAGCGGCCTGCTCTGGCCCGAGGCCCGCGAGCGGCTGGCCGACAGCGCCTATGTCACCGTCGAGTCGAGCGGCGGCGGTCAGGTGATCCTCTTCGCGACCGATCCGACGTTCCGCATGTGGCTGGCGGGCCAGCAGCGCCTGCTGCTCAACGCGGTCCTGCTCGGTCCGGGTCTGGGCGCCTCGCCGGCCGTGCCTTGGTAAGCCCCGCGCGGCAAACGCGCCGAAGCGGTCGCCGATTGCGCGGAAAATCCTTGTGACCGTCCGCCATCGCTTGCCCGCCCGATACCCGTGGCAGCACGCGCACACGCGTCAAACGCACCCGAAGAGTACGGATAACGCCGTGATTATCGGAACATGGCTCCCATCTCGGGCAAGCTCCTGCTGAGGGACCGGCGTTCGAGAGTCGCCGGCCTTGATGGTCTGACCTCCCGACTGTATAATGAAAAGCGAATCGGGCGATTGGCCGCTCGATGGGCGTTCGGAACGCCCCCTCGAAAGTACAACTCATTGCAGGGACACGTCTTGACGGGTCAAGGGACCGTAGTTGAAGCGTGGACGAAGTCCGACCATGAAGACACACGGCACATCGCGGCTATGGCTTGTCGTTGTCCTTCTGCCGCTGGCGCTGACTGCGGCCGGCTGCGGCCTGTGGCCTGACTCCGCCCGATCCGGGCGGGCCAGCGGGGTGATCCGGGAGGGATTCGACCGAATCCCGCGGACCCGGTACGGTTGCTACGCCGCGGCCATCCCCGGCATGACCTTCGTCGGCAGCGACCTGGGGACCCACAGCTATCGGTGGTCTCTCTTTGAGAAAGGCGGCATTGCCTACACCTGCCGGGGCGGCCATATCGACATCACCCACATGCGGATCGGCATCGACTGGACGGCGTACCTGGCCGCCGAGAGCTACAAGCGTCTGATGCGAGGCGATCCCGGCTTCTCGTGCAAAATGCCTGTGGACCGGTCGCGCACGCACGTTCGAATCTCCTACCCGCCGGACTGGGATGACCTGCCCGACGAGCAGCGCTCGGCCATTGCCGAGAAGGTGGCCCTGGCCCTCGGCCCTTACCTGACCTTTACGATGGTCTCCTGGCACGAAATCACCACCTGGTACGGCTACAAGTGCATGGGGATTCCGGTCGAATACGACTCGGCCTTCAGTTGGGAGGACTCCTACTCCAACCTGCTGGGCACGCGGATTGCGTTGCAGGCCCTCCAGGACACCGAGCGCCCGTACGACGAGGCCGTGACGGTGGCCATCGATGAAGAGATGCAGAGGCTCGGCGTGCTGCCGTCGGCCCGACAGGCCCGTCGGGTGAGCCGGGCCATGAAAGGGCACTGGTACAGCGGCACCTTCCTGCTGCTGTTCGACATGAAGAAGCGCAACTTCGATATCGGGCTGGACGATGGGCGTGTCACGCCGACGTGTGTGCCCGACGTGGCGCAATGTCCCGATTGCGAGCCGCTGTCGTATCCGGTTCCGACCCTCGAAGTCCTTGCGGAATACGGGTTCTCGGCAACGGTCGAGATCGAGCCGCGGGAGTGGGAAAAAGACAGGATTCTGCGCATCGTGTTCGGTGACGAACCGCAGAAGCGCATCAACGTCGAGACCCATCTGGCCGTCATCATGGACCGTATCCAGCGGGAAGCGGCGGCGAAATATGGCCCGGAGTATGATCCCGACCACCCGCAAACCGAACCGCAGTACGTCCTGACGGGTATGTGATCGTCTGGCCAATCGTCTGGCGTATCGGGTTCGCATGAGGTAGGAAAGCCATGAGAAACCATCCCGCACTGTATGGGCTGTCGCTGGCAGGTCTACTGCTGTTGGCCGGGGCCGGTTGCGGGCTCATTCCCGACAAGGGCCTTCGTGGTCCGGCCAGTGACGTCGTCGTCAACGGTTTCAACTTCGGACCACGGATTCGCTACGGAGCCTACCCGACCGCGATCCTCGGAACGCCCTGGGCAGGAGAGGACCTCGGGACCCACGGGTACTACTTCCGGCTGTCGGAGAAGAACGGCATCGCCTGCGCGTGCCGGGCGGGACACGTGGACATCATGCACGTTCGCATCGCCGCCGACTGGACCGCCTATCTGGCGAGCCGGAGCTATCGCCACATCATGCGGGGCGATGAATCCTTCTCGTACAAGCTGCTCGTCGACCGCTCGCGGAACTACGTGCACATCTCCTATCCGGACGACTGGCAGACGCTCCCCGAGGACCAGCAGAGGCGGATCGCTCGCGAGGTGGCCCTGGCGATGGGGCCGTACCTGACCTTCGCGATGACCACGTGGCATGAGATCATCACCTGGTACGGCTTCCAGTGCATCGGTCTGCCCACGGAGTACGCCTCGGCGTTCAGTTGGGAAGACTCGTATTCCAATCTGCTCGGCACGATCCTGGCCACGCGGGCGCTGAGCGATACCGAACACCGCTATGACGAAGCCATGACGATCGCTCTCGACGAGGAGATGGCCAGGCTCGGCGTCCGGACCGCCAGGGCATCGAAGCAGACCAGCGAGTCCGTTTACGGCTCCTGGTACAAGGGCCGCGTCGCGATGTTCGTGGACCTGCGGAGAAGGAACTTCGACATCGGACTGCACGACGGCATGGTCACGCCGACGCTCTTGCCCGACATGCCGAGCTGCGAAGACGCCGAACCGATCTCGTATCCCGTGCCCACGCTCGACGTCCTGGCCGAGCACGGGTTCGCCATCCGTGTGGAGATCGAGCCGCGCGAGTGGGAGAAGAACAAGGTCCTCCGCATCGTTCACCCGGACAAGAAGGGCAAGCGCATCCTGCCTGAAGAGCATTTTCCGCGTATCATGGCCCGGATCCGCGCGGAGGCCGAAGCGAAGTACGGCCGCGAGATGGTAGCCGACCCGCGTCCCGCGATCCTTCCGGACGAAGCCGTCGCCGCGCACGACGCCGCGACGCCGGGCGAGACGAGTTCCGACCATGTTCTCTCGGGGGAGTGACGCAGCGGAGGGAAGGTGTGCGGTGCACACCCTGTGGAGCCTGATAGGAACAGGCGAACCACGACTCTGTCATTTCGAGCGCAGTCGATCCCGATATCCATCGCGATTCAGCACGACAAGGCGGAACGCTGGTTGCGAACATTCGGATTTGGGGCATTGGGATTTGTTTCGGATTTCGGGATTCGTGCTTCGGGTTTTCACCTTGGCGTCGCGGCCGGACCCCGGACGCCGCGAAAGCCCATGATGGAGCTTTCCTGAAGCGGCAGTTGCGTGGCTCCGGTGACGGCGTCGCAGCCTTCGGGCACCGCCATCCATGAGCCGCCTCGCACCATGCGGAAGCCATCGAGTCCGGCGTGATACGACGTGGAGTACCAGTCCAGCGTCCATTCGGCGACGTTGCCCGCCAGGTCGCACACGCCGTAAGGACTGGCGAACCGCTGGAAGCTCCCCACCGGCGCCAGACGCTCGAAGCCGTCGTCGGCGCCGTCGAAGTTGCAGCGGTAGACGCCGTCGGCGTTCGGGTCCTCGTCGCCCCAGGGATAGCGGCGCTCCGGCAGGGGGTTGGGATCCCGATGTATATCGGCAGTCCGGTCGCCGTCGAGGTAGAGCCCGCCGCGAACGGCCTTCTCCCACTCGGCCTCCGTCGGCAGGCGCAGGCCACACCAGCGCAAGAAGCCCATCGCGTCGTACCACGAGACATAGGTGACCGGATAGTCCTCCCGGCCGGGGGACACGCTATAGGTGTGGTTGCCCTCCTGGATGATGCCGCAACGCTCGGGTCGGGCCATCCGCGCATTCCAGCCGGCGCCTTCGCCGCCGACTTCGTTCAGATAATCGGCGTACATCGCGATCGTCGTCTCGTATTTCGCGATGTAGTAGAGCGGCAGGTTGGGGTCGGGGCGAGTTGCGCCCGATTCGTCGAGTCCGCCGCCGGGAAGGCTCTTCATCGTGAACCGGCCAGCCGGCACCTTCGCCATCGCGATCGCGCGGACGCGAACCTCGATCTGCGCCAGGTCGGCCACGCCCGTCTGGTCGATGCCCCACCAGAGCACTTCCTTGTGGCCGGGTTTGTCCACGATGTCGAAGCCGTTGCCGCGCAGGGCATCCATCGGGACGAGCTGCCAGGTGTCGCCCGAATCCTGGCTGTAGCGGAGGAAAACGTAGGCAGGCGATTCCGGCGTGACATTTGGGTCCTTCAGATCGTACTCGACGACGATCTTGGGACCGCCCAGCTCCGTGGGTTCCAGCCGCACCTTCACACCGTCCGTCGCCAGCCACCGCGCCGGCGCCGCGGCGCCCAGCGCCAGTACGACGGCGCTGCAGACCCCGATACAACAAAGCCTCCTCTGTCTCTTCATCAACACATCCTTTGATGAATTCGGCAAAGCCTCTGCATGACAGGCAGTTTGTCACCCCGAGCGGAACGAAGTGCAGTCGAGGGGTCTGGACATAGACAAGGCGCGCTTCCTGCTCGTGGCCATCCCGATGGGCATCGGGATCGACTGCGCTCGGAATGACACGGAACGGAACACCCGATTCCCGTCATACGTTCTCCGGGATCGTCCAGCCCGGGCGGTACTGGCGCTTGAGATACTGGTTGGCCTCGTCGCAGTTCGTGAACGATTCCGTCGCGCCGTCGAATTCGAGACGCTGGTTGCCGACGCGGTACGAGATGTTCGCGATGTGGAACGGCAGCACGGACAGGTGCCCGATCTCGACGTCGGACGTCGCCCTCTTGCGGCTGCGAACGCACTCGACGAAGTTGTCCTGGTGCTCCTTGTCGCCCTGGCGTCCGTACTCGGAGTGGACCAGCTCGCCGTCGCGGTCGTAGGCCTGCCAGCCGCCGCCGTGCCGTCCGAAGTACATGAAGCCTTCCGTGCCCAGCACTTCGACCTTCGTCGCGCAGAACGGCCAGTTGGGGAACTGGTCGGAGTCGCGGATGCCGGCGGGGATCTTCTTCATGTACGGCGTCCAGAGCGTCGCATCGAGCGTGATCGTCAGGTTGTCGTACTCGAACAGGGCCATCTGCGTGTCGGGCATGTCCCTGCCGCCGCGCAGGACGCGGATGGCGCCGGTCTGCGAGACCGCTTTCGGATAGGGGATATCGCCGGTCAGGAATCGAGCGAGGTCGAACTGGTGGACTGCGTCGCCGGCGATCGGGCCGCAACTGTAGTCCCATTGATTGAGCCACTGTCGCGACGGATTGTAGGGCCGCTTCGGCGCCGGTCCGCACCAGAGCTCGTAGTCGAAGCCGTCGGGGACAGGTCCGTCCGGCGTGTCCGCCTGCTTGGGGTGCTGCATCATGTTGTACACGCGGACCAGGTACACCTCGCCCAGCTTGCCGGCCAGGATGTAGTCCCGCGCCTTCTGCACGTAGGGGGCGCTGCGCGACTGCATGCCGACCTGGACCACGCGCTGGTGCTTGCGGGCGGCCTCGACCATCTTACGGCCCTCCCAGATGTTATGGGCCAGCGGCTTTTCGACGAAGACGTCCTTGCCCGCCTGGCAGGCGAGGATCGAGCCGAGCGCGTGCCAGTGGTCGGGCGTCGCGTTGATGATCACGTCGACGCTCTTGTCGTCGAGCATCTTGCGGAAGTCCTGGAGCATCTTGGGGGGCCGGTCCTGCGCCTCTTCGACCGCTTCCCGCGCTCGCGCGAATCGCCGCGTGTTCGGGTCGCACAGGTAGGCGACCTCGGCGTCGGACCGCTCGGCGAACTTCTCGGCCAGGTAGGTGCCCCGGCCGCCCAGGCCCATCACGCCCACCACGATCTTGTCGTTGGCGCCCCGCGCGCGAGCCGGCGGCCACAGGGCCAGCGTGCCGGCGACGCCCAGGGAGCTTCTCAGGAATGCGCGACGATTCAATGTGTCCATCGTTTGCACCTCGTCAATTGGCGTGAACCCTTCGTACCCGCGTCGGTCCGTTGACCACCCCCACCCGGCGACGCCACAACCCTACAATATCCGTACTCCCACCCGCAAGCGCAATTCTCATCGGGCGCTGGCGGGTCGGCCTGTGTCTGTGCACATTTCCGGGCGACGGCACTTCGGGCACAGAGAGCCGCCGGTGGCCGTTTGTAGTGTGCCCGTCAGGGCATACCTCCCACGGAATGGGGATAACGCCTTACGGTATCACCACAAACGCACGAGGGAGGCTCACACGACGCCACCACAAGCGACCATCCCCAGGCCAAGAAATCTTCACACACACGCTGTCGGTGCAGGGCGTCGCTAGCCGGTGGATCGCATGGGGTAGGGGCGACGCATGCGTCGCCCGCACCGTCACAGGATCGCACCCTGCGACGTGGTTCACTGGGTGGGCGGCACGTCGGCCTGGCCGTCGTATTGGAAGACGTCTTCGACGGTGGTGCCGAAGGCGCGGGCGATGCGGAAGGCCACCGTCAGTCCCACCCAAAGCCTCGGCAGGCCCATCTCCGCCAGTCTGTTTGCGGGGGCATCCTCCGGTCTGCGGCCTACGGTCTACAGCCTGAGATTTGTGGCGGTCAGGGGATAAACGGCAGGACACCGAAAAAGTCTATCCTGCCTTTCTGCAAGGGGTTAATGCGTTTGCCGGGCGTCCTGCGGTTCTTGTCGGGCCGTTTGAGCGGCAGCTCAATGGAGATCGTCCCGGCGTTCTTTCGCCAGATCGCCAGAGGTATGGCAGGTTGCCGTCCGGCCCGGAGCAGCGCCAGCTCGAAATCGAGCGTGTTGACGACGGGAGCGGAATCGGCCGCAACGATCACGTCGTCGGCCATCAGGCCCGCCCGGTCGGCGGCACCGTTCGACTCGACCGTCTCGACCAGCAGCCCCTCGGCCACGTCCAGCCCTCTGTTGGCCGCCAGCGCCGCCGTGACGGGCGTCAATTCGTCGCTCGTCATGGGGAACTCGAAATCGGCAACGAGCTGTCTGATGTCTGTGCCGATGATCCCGCTGGTGATCCTGCGAAGGTCCCGTCCGTCGACGGCTTCTCGCTTGGCGATCTCGGCTACGATGTCGCGAATGGTCTGCTGCCCGAAGCGGCTCTCGATCAGCAGGAACAGGCCGAGCGCTGCGTCGTAGTAGTCGCGTTCGTGCTGGCCGTGCGACGACTGCGACCACGAGAACAGACGCGCGCCGATGCGGCTCAGCTCCGAGAAGGGGTGGGCGTGCAGAAGGGCTCCGATGCGTATCGGGCAATCGGGGCAATCCATCTCGTCGGAGAGCTCCTCGGAGGCGACGTAGCCGGCGTAGTTGGCCAGCCCGTCGCGGAACCAGCGCGTGTAGTTGTTGAAGTTGGCCTTCAGTCCGAACGCGCCCCAGCCGAGGTCGGGCAGGACCCGCCCGCCTGCGCGGGCCGCCAGCGACGTCTCGACCAGCTCGTGCACCAGCACGTACGGATAGCTGCGGTTCTGGGCCAGGATCGACGTGCAGGACTCGTCGCCCGCGCGGACGAACAAGGGCAGCGGAAATTCGTTCGGCTCGACCGTCAGTTGGATGTCGAAGTTCTCAGGCGGCTCGTCGAACCGCAGCAGGTCGAGGGTGGTCGATGTGGTGATGGTCACGCCAGTCTGCCGCTCGACCTGCGCCAACAGCCGGCCGGTGACATCGGCGATGCACCGGGCCTGGCCTTGCAGGCCGCGCTGGTAGCGCACGCGGACGCGGCCGGCGTCGACGAGGCCCTCGAACTCGATCGTCGCCAGTCCTTCGTCGTTGAGGCTGTAGTGGCCATGACTGCCGTAGCGGATGTGCCAGTCCCTGTACGTTCGGCCGTCGAGAACCGCCTCGGTGATCCCCTTGTTGACCGTCCGGCAGCCCGCCAGCGCCATCACACACAGCGCCGCCAGCCCCACCGCCACGATCCTTCTGGTACAATCGGTCATATCACACCCCAAATGGCAGCGTCGCGCACCAGCCTACCCGCCTCCGCCCCATTCGCCAAGCCGATTCGCAACCCCAAGGCCCGATCTCCAACCTCCTTGGCGACCCATCTGCGTTGCGAGCGCTGGTTCACCTCGGCAGTGAGGCCAGGAGAGACTTGTTCGGCGTCGTGGCGAAGGACGTGGTATAATGACACTATCTTGCTGGGGGAAGGATGTGACTGGAGTGTTGGGATGGCGGATGGGCCGGGATTGGGCGAGCTGCTGACGGCGGAGGAGTTCGGGCGGATTGCGCGAGCGTTCCGCAAGCGCTTTCGCCTCGGGCTGGAGACGACCGGTCCCGACGGGCAGGCGGTCGAGTCGCTGTGCAGCGCGGACTGTCGTCCGGCGTTCTGCACGCTGGTCCGCAGCGACGGCGAGGGCCGGTCCCGCTGCCTGTGCGAGCGCCGCCGGGCGGTGGAGATTGCCTCCCAGACGGGCCAGTCGTTCATCACCATCTGTCACGCGGGCCTCGTGCTGGTCTGTGTGCCGATGGTGGACGACGAAATCGCGCACGGCGGCCTGTTCTTCGGCAAGTGCCTCTGGGAGCCGGTTTCGCCCATGCTGGTCCGCGACGTCGAGTCGCGCCTGGCGCCCCTGGCGATCGACCGCGACAAGGCGATCGGGCTGCTCGGCGAGCTGCCGGTGGTGCGCGGGCGCCAGATTCACACGGCCGCCGAATTCCTGTTTGACCTGCTTTACGAAGTGGCGGGCCTCGACGCCCGCGTCATTCGCTGGCGAAGGCAGCGGTCGCGGCAACAATCGGAGATCGGCGAGTTCATTCAAGAGCGCAAGAAGCTCGGCGCCCCATGGCAGTATCCGCTCGAAAGCGAACGGGCGCTGCTGCAAAAGGTCAAGATCGGCGACCGAACCGGCGCCAAGGAGATACTCAACTCCATCCTCGGCACGATTCTGTTCAAGGACATCGGCGACCTGGGCATCCTCAAGGCGCGTCTGCTGGAGCTGCTCAGCGTGCTGAGCCGCGCGGCGGTCGAGGGCGGCGTTCCCGTCGAGACCATGCTCGAGAAGAACCTCGCTTTCATCAACAAGGTAATGGGGATCGACAATCAGGAAGACTTGTGCGCGTGGATCAGCGCGGCGTTGAACGATTTTCTCGAACTGGTGTACGCATCACAGGACCGTCGGAAGATCGGACAGATTCGGCCCGCGATCCACTACATCGAGGCGCACGCCGAGCAGCCGATGACGCTGGCGGACATCGCGCGGGCGTCGCATCTGAGCGTCTCGCGTCTGGCGCACGTGTTCAAGGAGCAGATGGGGATCACGATCTTCGATTATGTCACGAGCGTGCGGATCGAGCGAGCCAAGCACCTGTTGCTGGCGACGGACCGCAGTTGCACGGAGATCTGCTTCGAGGTGGGTTACAACAATCAGAGCTACTTCAGCCGCACGTTCAAATCGGTCGTCGGACTGACGCCACGGCAGTTTCGCGGCCGCAATCGACGGCACGCTTCGTCCGCGACGCCGCGCCAGGCGTAGCGCCGGACGCTCTGCGACCCAAGGCGCAAGACCACATCAACGGATCGAATGCTCCGACGTGCCGGCCCTGGGGCCGACGCCGGTCTCCGGCACGGGCTCGTTGATCGTCCAGTAGAGACCCACGGTGGCGATGACCTCCACGAAGTTGCGGTAATCCACGGGTTTGACGATGTACCCGGCGACGTTGTGCCGGTAGCTTTCCGCAACGTCGCTGTGATCGGTGGACGTGGTGAACACCACGATCGGGATCATCTGGAGGGCCGGATCGGCCTTGACGATCGCGATGAACTCGACGCCGTTCATACGCGGCATGTTCAGGTCCAGCAGGATGACGCACGGAGTCGGATTGGCCGGGTCCCTCAGATAGTCCACCGCCTGCTCGCCGTCGGTGACGTGCGCCAGCGGATTGGTCAGGTTCAGGTCTCGGAAGGCGCGACGCACGGTCATGGCGTCGATCACGTCGTCCTCAACCAACAGCACTGGTTTGGAGTTTCTCACGGTGCGTCCTCTGATTGTTTGTGGGGAACGTGAAGAAGAACGTGCTGCCCTTGCCGACCTCCGAGGCGAGCCAGACCCTTCCGCCATACTGCTCGACGATCTTCTTGACCAGGGCCAGTCCAACACCCGTGCTCTCATACTCGTCGCGGGACACGAGGGTCTGGAAGATCTTGAAGATCCGGTCGAAGTACTTCTCTTCGATCCCGGGTCCGTTGTCGCTGACGCTGAAGGTCCATGCGTCGGCGTCCTCGGAGCAGGCGACGACGACTTCGCCTCTCGGCTTGTCCATGAACTTGACGGCGTTGCTCAGCAGGTTCTGGAAGACCTGGGTGATTCGGGTCTTCTCGCACTCGATCACCGGCAGCCGGCCTTCGACGCGGACGGCGATGTGCGCCGGCGGTGCGATCGCATCGATGATCTCGGGCAGCAGGACGTTCAGGTCCACCGAGACCACGTCCTCGGTGATGCGGCCGATGCGCGAGTACCGAAGCACGCCTTCGATCAGGTTGTGCATGCGGTCGACCCGGTTCTGAAGCAGATCGAGATTCTCTTTGGCCTCGTCTCCGAGCTGATCGCCGCAATCGGCGCTCAGCCACTCGGCGAGCATCTTGATGCCCCGCAGCGGCGCCTTCAGATCGTGCGAGACGACGTAGGCGAAATGCGAGAGTTCCTCGTTGATGGCCGCGACCTGGCGCAGGAGTTCATCCTGCTTCTGCCGGCTGCGGAACGACTCCGTGACATCCCGGAAGCTCCAGACCAGGCCGACGATTCGCTCGCCCAGCAACTGAGGCTTCGCGCAGTACTCGACCACCCGGCCGTCTTTGAAGTGAAGGGTCCCGTGGCCTTCCTGTCGCGGCTGGCGGTACAGCACTCTGAGCGTGGTTACGAACACGTCGGGGTCTTTCAGTTGAGGCAGAGCGGCGGCCAGGGCGTGTTGGTCGTCCATCGTTTCGAGGGCATTGCTCGACAGCCGCCAGATCGCCTTGAATTGCTCGTTGAAGTCCTTGATCTTGCCCAGGCCGTCCACGACGAGGATCCCGTCGGCGGTCGACTCCAGCGTCGCTTTCAGCAGGGAGAGGGATTCCTTCAGCCGGGTCTCGGCTCGGTTGCGCTTGGTCACGTCCCAGACGATGGAGATCATCATCGACCGGCCCGGAAGAAACGCGTTCTTGGCGCTGATGAAGGTGGTCTCTTGCCCCTGGCGGGTGATCGGAATGTCGTCCCAGTGCATTCGTTCCGGGTCGCCGCTGGCACAATCCTCGAGGACTCGGCGTCGCACTTCACGGCGACGATCCGGATCCTCGTACACCGCCTCCCAGAACCCGTCCGGGTGCGCCAACACCTCTTGGGTGGTCTGGTAGAACCGGGGGAAGTTGTCGTTCATGTACTCGAACCGCACGACGGGGTCCATCGAGCCGACGGCGACGCCGATGGGGATGTTGTCGAGCACTGTCCTGGTGAAGGCTTCCTGTCTGTGCAGTTCCTCCTCCGCCTGTTTGCGCTGGGTGATGTCTTCCAGAGTCTCCATGACGCCCACGATGCGGTTCTGGTCGTCACGGATGACGGCTGCGGTGAAGTGGAGCCACCGCCCGCCCTGGCCGATATCCGGGAAGAACGCGCTGGCTTCGTACGCCTCGTCGACCAGCTCGGACTTGCGGAAGCTGGCCTGATACCACTGGGGAATCGCCTCGATCGAGCCATCTACGAGCAGGTCGGCCATGCAGGGCCTCTCGGAGGCGTAGAAGGCCCGCCAGTGCTCCCGTGTCCCAATGATCTGGTCGGCCGTGATCCCGGTGAGTCGTTCGATCGCCCGATTCCAGTTGGCGACGCGATGGTTCGCATCGATCAGGAACGTGGGAATGGGAGACTGTTGGATGATGCGTGCCAGGCGCTGCCCGCTGGCGCGCAGCGACGCCTCGGACCGGCGGCGTTGCCGGATGTCGAGACGGATGAGAATGATGATGGCGCCAAGAAACAGGATGCACAGGGCGCACGAGGCCAGCATATAGCGCCAGATTCTCGTGCCCGCCTGGGCATAGGCTGCGCTCACGGGGATCGCCGCCAGATCGAGCGAGACTTCGCCGACCAGGCGGCCGAAGCCCGCCCTGTCGCCGTAGCGTTCCACCAAGGCGGCCGGGGCATCCTCCGGCCGACCGTGGCATTGCAGGCACGACGGCTGGAAGCGGCGCGCCTTGGCGTGGACCGAATGCCTCTGCCCATCTTCGAAGAACGGCATCGTACCCGACCACGTGTCAGTTTCCGGATGTTGCTCGAAGTACCGAATCAGCGCCTCCTCGGAAGGCGTGGCCTGGTTGGCGGGATTGCGCGGGTTGGTCGAAGCGAAGCGCAGGATGCTGTCGGGGAAGGCCCGTCGGACGTCATCGAAGACGCTTCGGGAAATGAACGAAGGGGACATCGTCTCCGGGAAGAACTCTCCTGGCTCGACGCGTTTCTCCATCTCCGGACGGACGCACCGGCTCATGTAGTCTCGCAGCGCCAGGTCGAATTCGGCCGCCAGCCGGGTCTGCTGGTCCGCACTGCGATGAATCTCCGCGTGAGTCCAGTGCCAGCTCTGAAGGAGCACCACGGCCAGAAATGCGATGGCCAATACCCCCATGCCGAGCAGCAGGCCGGTGCAAACGAATCGGCGAGCCCCGGAACCGGCGCGATCTCGATCCGCGTCGTGTGCTGCCGCCGCCTTCGGGCTGCGACGGTCTGAGGTCAGGCGGTGTCGCCACCGGAGAATTCCCGTTAAGCCGCCAAGCACGACCAGGCCCGCGGCCACTGTGGCGCCCATGGCGTTGCGGCCGGCGCGGCCCGTAGTGGCGAGCCAGTCGTCGGCCACGATGTCCATCCCGACGGCCATGAGCACCTGGCCCGTGTTAGGATCGGGGACCGGCGCGAGAGCGGACACGAAGGTGCCGTACTCATCCTTCGTCGGCCCGATGGTCACCGGCTCGCCGGTGGTGAAGATCGCGATGTCTCCGCAGGAGGGCTGTTCATACACCGTCCCGGGCGGGCTGGCCATCGGGTCGTCCTGGTGGTAGTTCTCCGGTCCGAAGACGAGTGTTCCGTCGCGCATCGCCATGCTGTAGATGCCCCGCTGCGGCAGGTATTGGCTGAAGGCGATCATCTGTTGCCGGATATACTCGAAGGCTGGCGTGCCGGCATCGGCCTGGGTGAACGAAAGCTCCTTGACCCGTTCCGGACGGAAGGTGCGGGCGATGCTGACCACTTGCCTCAACAGGCGCTGGCGCATGTCGACGTCGGTGCGCTTGGCATACCATCGGCCGGCCCCCCAGCCGATGCCCGACAGCACGAGGGCCGCCAGGCACAGTCCTTTGAGTGTGTGATTCCTCATGTTCACGGCCTTCTCAGTCGATCCACGTATTCCTGCGAGTTTCTAACGGCACGATTCCAGCTCTCCAGCGGCCGGTTCGGTCGCCGCCGTCCGGTGCTTGGGGAAGGTGAAAAAGAACGTGCTTCCTTTGCCGACCTCGGAGACGACCCAGATCCGTCCGCCGCTGTATTCCACGATCTTCTTGACCAGAGCCAGTCCGACGCCCGTGCTCTCGAACTGGTCGCGCGGCGCCAGTGTCTGAAAGATCTTGAAGATCCTGTTGTGGTACTTCTCTTCGATCCCGGGTCCATTGTCGCTGACGCTGAAGGTCCATGCGTCGGCGTCTTCGGAACAGGCGACGACGACCTCGCCCGCCGGTTTGTCCATGTACTTGACGGCGTTGCTCAGCAGGTTCTGGAAGACCTGGGTCATTCGGGTCTTTTCGCACTCGATCACCGGCAGCCGGCCCTCGACGCGGACGGCGATGTGCCCGGGCGGCGCGATCAGGTCGATGATGCGGGGCAGCAGGACGCCGAGGTCCACCTTCGTCACGTCTTCCTTGATGCGTCCGACGCGAGAGTAATGGAGGATCCCGTCGATTAGATCGTGCATCCTCTGCACGCGGCTCTGGAGCAGGTCGAGGTTCTCTCGGGCCTGGTCTCCGAGTCGGTCGCGGTAGTCGGTGCACAACCACTCCGCGAGCAGCTTGATGCCCCGCAGCGGGGCCTTCAAATCGTGCGAGACGACGTAAGCGAAATGCGAGAGCTCTTCGTTGATGTCCGCCATCTGATGCAGGAGTTGCGTCTGCTTCTGCCGGCTGTAGAACGCCTCGCTGACATCGCGGAAGCTCCAGACGCGTCCGGTGATTCGATCTCCCACGGACTGTGGCTTGGAGTAGTACTCGACCACGCGGCCGTCCTTGAAGTGGAGCGTGCCGTTGCCTTCCTCCTCCGGCCGACTGTAGAGCCCTCGGACCCGGGCTACGAACGCCTCGGGGTCTGTCAGCAGGGGCGTGGCCGCCGCCAGGGCCGCGTCGTCGTCACGCATCTCGAGGACCGCGTCAGGCAGGCGCCACAGTTGTTTGAACGGCTCATTGAAGTTTTTGATCTTGCCCAGACCATCGACGACGAGAATGCCATCGGCGGTCGATTCCAGCGTGGCTTCGAGCAGGGACAGCGATTCCTTGAGGTCCTCTTCCGCACGCCAGCGTTCAACGACCTGCGTCTGCAATTCGTCATTTCTCTGTGTCAGCTCGGCCGTACGCTCCCGAACGGTCGATTCGAACTGATCGCGCGACTCTCGGAGTTTGCGCGCCATGTCGTTGAACGCGGTCGCCAATCGGGCGATTTCATCGTCGCCGGCGACGGCGATGTGGGTATCGAGCCGGCCGACCCCGATCTGCGCCGCTGCCGCCAGAAGCCGTCGAAGAGGTCGCGTGATCGTGCGGGCCAGCCAAACGGCCGCGAGGGCCGCTATCGGCATGGTGGCCAGGGCCAGCCCCGCCTGAATGCGCCAGACGTGCCGGGCAACATGCCGGGCCGTCTCTTCGGTCAGTCCCTCTTGGGCGAGGGCGGCGCCGAGGAGGCGATGTGACACGACCGCGGTCGAGATCGCGACCAGCACGATGGCCAGAATGAACACGACCATGATCCTGTTCCGCAAACGGGATGTGCGTGTCGTATTGGCCATGATTTCAAATCCTTCTTGTTCTCGGATCCCGCCGATCGCAGAGATCCGATCTTGTAGCGTTGCCCCTCGGGGGCTGTTCCCGCCGGCCACGCCGACGGTCAATTCTGCACATTCATCGACCTCGTACTCTGCGCCGATGCGACGTTCAGTTTCGGCAAGGTGAAGAAGAAGGTCGAGCCCTCGCCGACGGTGGATTCGATCCACACGGTGCCTCCGTGCAGTTCGACGATCTTCTTGACGACGGCCAGGCCGATTCCGGTGCTCTCCAGCTCATCGCGGCGTGCGAGCGTCTGGAACATCTCGAAGATCTTCCCGAAGTATTTCTGGTCGATGCCCGGCCCGTTGTCGGCGACGCTGAAGGTCCAGTATTGCTCCTGCTCGAAACAGCCGATGCGAATCGTTCCCTCCGGCTTGTCCATGTATTTGACCGCGTTGCTGATCAGATTCTGAAAGACCTGGATCAGCCGGACCCTCTCGGAGATCACGACCGGCAGGGCATCCTCGATCGTGACCCGGATGGTCGGCGGCGGAGACACCTGGGCGATGACCTCCGGAACCAGCACGCGGAGGTCCACGCGTTCGAGACACTTGGCGGTCCTTCCGATCTCCGAGTAGTGCAGGATGCTGTCGATCAGCTCGCTCATCCGCGAGACGCGGCCCTTGAGCAGATGCAGTTGCTCCTGGCCCTGCGTGTCGAGCTTGTCGGCATAATCGCTGGTGATCCAGTCGGTCAGCGTGCCGATGCCGCGCAGGGGCGCCTTGAGATCATGCGCGGTGACGTAGGCGAAATCCTGAAGCTCTTTGTTGGAGCGTCGTAGTTCGCGGACCGTCTCGGCGAGGTGCTCGTTGACACTGGCCAGAGCGCGTTCCGCCTTGCGCCGCTCGCTGGCTTCCATCTGGAGCGCGATCATGTCGGCCAGGGACGCCGCAAAATCCTGTTCCTCCAGGGACCACTCGCGCGGCGTCCCGACGTGTTCGTGACAGACCACGCCGAGGGTTTTGCCGTGCAGGTGGATGGGAACGTCCATCAGAGCGCGGATGCCCAGGGGTTCCAGATAACTGGCGAGGAGCTCGCGCGTCCGCGGGTCCTGCCGAACATCGTTGACGGCCACGATGCGACTGTTCTCAATGGCCTGGACGTAGCTTGGGTGATCGCCTGTGGCGATCCGTGTCCCGCTCTTGTGGGTGTTGTCGTCCCTGCGGAACACGTCCTCGCAGACGAGGTACGTCTGACCGTCGTCGAGGAACCAGACCGAGACGCGGTCGATGCCGAGCGTTGCCGCCGCCTCCTCCGTGGTCGTGCGAATCACGGATACCAGGTCTTCGTTGCTGTGCTTGCTCAGCTTGACGAGCGTTCTCTGATGGTGCACGATCCGCTCGGCCCGTTGTTTGAGCACTTGTTCGGCCCGCTTTCGGAAGGCCACCTCGCGGAGGAGCTTCTCGTTGGCCGCCGTCAGCTCCATCGTGCGCTCGGCCACGCGGCCCTCCAGTTGCTCGTTGGCCTCGACCAGGGCCGAATCGCGCTGCTGAATCTGTTCGAGCATTTCGTTGAACGCCTGGACCAGCAGTCCCACTTCATCGCTCCCGTGGGGCTCGGCGCGGACGGTGTACTGCTTCTTCTCCGACACGAAGTTGGCCAGGCAGGCCAGCGACAGAATGGGCGACGAGATGGCCCCCTGGAGCCGGGAGGAGATCAGATACGCCCCCAGAGAAGCGACCAGGATGATGCCGGTCATGATGATGATGCCATGCCGGAGCTGCGCGTGCACGGGACCGAGACTGCTGGCGATGCAGATCGTGCCGACGTGTTCATCGTCGAGCTGAATGGGTCTGGCCAGGATCAGCAGTCCGTCTCGAAACACGTGGCGGTCGGGCAATTGCTCATGCCGTGGGACGACAACCGTGCGGTTGCGCCGGTACTCTCCCAGAAGCCGGCCCGTGCGGGTGAACAGACCGATCGCCTGGATGGAGGGAATTGACCTCATCGCGCCGACGATCTCGTTGGCGTCAGCGGTATCCTCAAAAGCCAACGCGGCCTTGCAGTTGTCTGCCAGGATCTCGGCATGGGTGGACAGGTCACGGACCATCGCGCGCCGCAGGCTCGTCCATTCCCACGCCACGAACACGGCGCCGGCCAGCAGGAGGGCGCCCACGCTCGTCATCATGGTGATCGCAATGAGCTTGTGGCGGAGCGACAGGCCCCGCATCCACGATCGTGCCATGCCTTCCACACGGTCTTTCTCAGTTGTCGGCATTGTCTCCCTCGTCGTTTGGTTCTCCCAGCGCATCGGTCTTGACGACGCGCTTGGCCAGTCGGAGCATCTGGGATCGGATTTGCAGCTTGGCGCGCCGCGCCGCGGCCGTGTTGATTTCGAAGCGCACTTTCTTGTCCTCGATCAGGAAGTTGACGATCCCGCCGGCCTCCAGGAATCCGGGAGCATCGGCGACCGTCAGCACGCTGTGTTTGCCGAGGGGCCGCAGAAGCGCCGCGAGGTGTTCGGCCTCGGATCGGCAGATGAACAACAGGTGACAGTTCTGGATCCGCTCGAATCGCGGATGCCGGGCGGGCAGGCGTCCCTCGGCGTCCGCAAAGGCGTCGAGACCGTCGAATCGACGGATCACCACGCGCCGATCCCGGACGAGCCTGTTCTGAAGAGGCTCAAAGGCGTTCCCGAAGGGGTCCTTGCCGAGGATGCCGATGACCATGGGCTGGTTGGGATCGCTCTTCTTCGCTTCCGCGGACGGTGGTTCGAACCGTTCACCGTCCACGAACAGGATGAAGTTATAGAGGAATGCCGCCTTGAGCTGGTACTCCTGGGCGGCCGGCGAATCCGCGCGGACCGCGAGCGATGCGCCGCAGACCAGCGCACACGCTGCCAGGAGCCACAAGATGAAGCCTCGGATTCTCATGGCGTTCTCATCGGTCGTCCCAACGCGGTTTTCGTCATCTGTTTGTCCTCTCGGGCGTCCCGGGTCGGCGGCGTCTCAGAAGCGGTACGTCAGCTTGATGCGGAACGTCCGCCCGTCCTGCTCGATCTGGTCCTGCACGTGTTCCCCGGACCCCGGATAGGCGTAGTCGACGTCGAAAAGGTTGTACAATCCGGCCGCGATCTCCAATCGCTTCGACGGACTCGTGTATGTCAGCGCCAGATTCGTCAGGACAAAATCGTCCGTGTGGTCGCCCGCCAGCGTTCTGGACCGGCCGTTGTACTGGATCTCCAGACCGGCATAGAGCGTATCCTTCACCACCGGCGCGATCAGGTTGAGCTTGGCCAGATGCCGGGGCGAATTGGCCAGTCGTTCGTCGGTGGCTCGGTCCTCCGCCTCGACATACGAGTAGCTCGTCCGCGCGCGGAGACCGTCCTCCCATCGTCCGCCCAGCGCCAATTCCACTCCCCGGGCTTCGACCTCGTCGATATTTGTGAAGACGAGCAGATCGTCGTCGGGATCGACGTACTGGCCGATCAGGTCGTCCATGACATAATAGAAGCCACTCAGGCTCGCGCTGAGGTTCGGCGTGAAGGCGCGTTCCAGCACCACCTCGTAGGTATCGATGGTTTCGGGATCGAGGTCGAGGGGGGCCTTGGTAGTGGAGCCTCCGTCATGATAGTACAGCTCGTAGGCATTGGGAGCGCGAAAGGCCCGCCCGTACAGCAGCTTGAGCGTCGTATCTTCCGAGACGTCGTAGATCATCGCCAGGCGAGGATTCGTGCTGCCGCCGAACGTGTCGTAGCGGTCATAACGCACGCCGGCGACGAGGGTCACATCGTCGAGCACACGGAACTCGTCCTGGATGTAGAGGCCCCAGTTCTTGCTGTGGCGCGAGTCGTCGAGATACACCTCTTCATCCCAGTTCGCCTGGTCCTGCCGCGCGTTGTAGCGGAACTCGCCGCCGGCGGTCACGATGTGTCTTTCAAAGGGCCGGGCGGTGACCTGGAGTTCGCTGTCCCACCAGCGGCCTCTGTAATAGTCCTTGCTTACGACGATGTACGGGGTTTCGTCCTCGGAGTGATCGTACACGTAACGTCCGTCGTAGTTGTAATGGTGATAGGCGGTCTGCGCCTTGACGGAGACCTTGTCCGATATCTCGCGCTCGTAGCTCAGTCCGAGAAGCGTGGTGTCGTCGCACACGCGCGTTCGGCGGTCGCCGAAGACGGTGCCCCACGGCGCGGTGGGAATTCCCTTCTCCGAGGCGGTGTGCGCCGCGATCAGACCGAAATCGCCAAACGAGGCTCGGAGGAACAGGTTGTGGAAATCGCTGTCGTCGTTCTTTACGAGCCCGTCGGCCGTGGCCGGATCGTCGAACTCCTCGAAGTACAACTGGGGTCCGTCGCCGTCTCCCTTCGTGGCCGAGACGAGGAGGTTCAATCCATTGTCGAAGACCTCGCCGTAGCTGATGCGGCCCTTCTGCGTGTCGAAGCTGCCGACCTCCCCGGACACTTCAAGACCATCGAGGGTCTTGCCGTCCTTGGTGATCACGTTGACCACCGCCAGTAGCGCGTTGCTGCCGTACAGGGAAGAACCCGGACCACGAACGATCTCGACCCGTTCGATCAGGTCCACATCGACAACGAGCTGCATTCCGAACACGGGGGAATCCCCGATGTTCTCGTTGAACCGGTGTCCGTCGACCAGCAGCAGAGTGCGCGTGTCGTAGTCCCCCGGCCGGCGAAAGCCGCGGACGCCGAGGTAGTCATAATTGCGGTCGTTGTTGACATAGAAGCCCGGAACGCTGCGGAGGACCTCGGCCAGCGTGCGATAGCCGTACTTGCGGATCTCATCAGCGGTGATGATCGTGACCGACGACGGGGCTTCAGAGACCTTCTGCAAGTGTTTCGAGGCGCTGTACACCGTATCGATTTCCACGGACATGAGGTCTTCGAGAGACATGTCGAACAGGCCATCTTCGTCTTCGGGCGCTGCGGCTTGGGCGGCGCAGGCCCCCAGCAAGAGCCAGCCGGCGATCAGTCGGTGTACCACGGAGCACGTTGTCATATCAGGTTGCCGCCCAAACCTCAGAGTTCTGAATCGCGCCGGAATCGCACTGTCCATCCTGCACAGTGGCGTCAGCCACTCGGTTTCAGTATCGACCCTTCGGGGGCCCGGATGGAGTGTTATATGGGCTATTGCAGGCGGCGCGACGCCCATCGGCGTTGCGCCGTCCCCCTCGTTTCAGGCTCGATGCGACGGCGATTGGTTTGTGGGGGCCTTTGCCAAGTGGGGCGGCCGGCGGGCGCCGCCTGGCGGCCGGAGAAAGGGGCGATAATCCCGGGCCTCTCAGGGATGGGAGTCGGCATCGCGCGACTCGGATCGGACAGCCGAGCGATTTCACGCCGCTCGGGATGGACGCTCGGCGTCGGGTCTTCTATATTCGTCCGGTCCGCACAGCGGGCCGGGACAGAATCTTCCAAGACGCGGCCTCTGCAGGGCGCGAGCGTCCCGTGGTCCGAAATCTCATCGGGATACCGGACCTTGGCCAGCCTGCGATCCGCTGCACATCTGTCGCACTTGCGGCGCGACACAGCCGCTTGCATGGTAGACCGAGCGAAGCATGCTTTCACCTTGACAGGTTGCCTATCCTTGGCATACTATCGCGGCTACCGTTCGCAGACGACGCCGGTGCGTCGCAGGCCGGATGTCCGGGCGGTCGGTGAGTCGTACCGTCGAAAGCCGAGGGAGAGGAGTACGCTGAGTCTGATCTTATGTCGCGAGGAATCGCCATTCTGGGATCGACCGGGTCGATCGGTCGAAATGCGCTGCGGGTCATTGACGCGCTTGGCCCAGGCTACGAGGTCGTCGGTCTCAGTGCGCATCGCAGCATCGACCTTCTGGCCGAGCAGGTGCGGCGTTACCGGCCGGCGCGCGTGGCCGTCTCAAACGACGATTACGCCGAACGGTTTCGCTCGCTGATGGATGGATGGGACGCCAGGATTCTGGTAGGGTCCGAGAGTCTGGTCGAGATGGCGAAGTCGGACGGCGTTGACACCGTTCTGACGGCGGTGGTGGGCGCCGCCGGCTTGCCGTCGGTCCTGGCGGCGGCCCGGTGCGGCAAGCGTCTGGCGATCGCCAACAAGGAGCCACTCGTCGTCGCCGGAGAGCTGCTGACGCGGATCGCCAGGGAGAACGGCAGCCTGCTGCTGCCGGTGGACAGCGAACACTCGGCGGTGTTCCAGGCCATGCAATCGGGCAAGTCGTCGGAGATCCGCAAGATCCTGCTGACCGGCTCCGGCGGGCCGTTTCGTGGCGCCTCGCCCCAGGACCTCGAGCAGGTGACGCGCGAACAGGCGCTGTCGCATCCGGTCTGGCGGATGGGACCGAAGATCACGATCGACTCGGCCACGATGATGAACAAGGCGCTGGAGGTGATCGAGGCGCGATGGTTGTTCGACGTGCCGGTCGACAAGATCGAGGTGTTGATCCACCCGGAATCGATCGTCCATTCGCTGGTGGAATTCGTGGACGGTTCGGTGGTGGCCCAGTTGGGCGAGCCGGACATGTGCCTGCCGATCCAGTACGCGTTGACGTATCCCAAGCGGGTCGCCGGGATTTCCAAGCCGCTGCGGCTCGAAGAGATCGGCACGCTCCATTTCGAGCGGCCGGAGCCTGGGACGTTTCGGGCCCTGACGCTGGCCTATGAGGTGTCGCGCATGGGCGGGACGGCGCCGGCGGTGTTCAACGCGGCCAACGAGGCCGCCGTCGAAGCGTTCCTGGCCGGACGAATCCGGTTCGTTCAGATCATGGAGCTGGTCGAACGCTGTCTGGACGCCCACGAGGTCAGCCGTGCGACCTCGCTCGAAGAGCTGCTCGAAGCCGATGCCTGGGCCCGGGCCCAGGTCCGAAGTCGATTGGGCCGCGAAATGCACGATGCCCCGCGCCACGTGCGGTGACGCCGGGCCTGTTCAGTCTGGAAGGACGGCCGTTGCCGGCTATCCGCTTTGTATCGGAGTTGCTTGATGTCGAAGAAGGGAAGCTCATCGAACAAGATTCTCGGCGCCGTCTTCTGGCTGGCAGTCCTGGCGGTGGTGGTCTATCTGATCGTGCGCTACGCCACGGTTTCCGGCAATCTGGCTCTGGTGATGATCGGGTTCGGCTCGGTCGTTCTGGTCCACGAATTCGGGCACTTCATCGTGGCCAAGCTGGCCGGGATCAAGGTGGAGGCCTTTTCCATCTTCATGCCGCCGACGCTGGTGGGCATCCAGCGAACGCCGTCGGGACTGAAGATTCGGGTCCTTCCGAGCTTCATTGCCGACGAAGAAGAGGATGCGCCCGGCGAGGGTGAGGGCGACACGGCGCCGTCGGGCCAGGCGAGCGAGGCCGGAACGGAATACCGCGTCGGTCTCATACCGTTCGGCGGCTACGTCAAACTGCTGGGCCAGGACGATATCGGGCCGGTCAAGCAGCTCAGCGATCCACGGTCGTTCTCCAACAAGTCGCTGGGGGCGCGGATCGCGGTGGTGGCGGCGGGGGTGACGTTCAACATCATCAGCGCCGCGATCCTGCTGATGGTTGTGTTCCTCATCGGGATCGATTTCCCTCCGCCCGTGGTGGGCGGGGTAGTGCCCGGCTCCTCGGCCGAGAAGGCGGGCCTGCGAAGTGGCGACGAGTTCATCGAAATCGCCGGCCGGAGCGAGGGCCTCGAATTCAGCAGTCTGATTCTGGCCGCGGCGCTGTCGGGGCGCGACGAAGCGGTGCCGGTCGTGGTGCGACGTCGAGACGGCTCGACACAGAGTATGGATTTGCTCGCTTCAGAACAGCCGAACGACCAGCAGATTCGGGAGTTCGGCATTCTTGCGCCGATGAGCCTGACGCTGGCGGAGCTGACCGACCCCAGCGTTCTGGAGCAGGAAACGGGCCTGCTGCCCGGCGACCGGGTCGTTGCCGTCGATGGCAATGCAATTGAGCACCACTGGGCGTATGAAGAGGCGGTCCAGAGGACCTTCGCGCCTCGCGTGACGGTTGCCGCCGAGCGTTCGAAGGCGGGAGGCGGTGTCGATCGCGTCGGGGCGGAGTTGTCGCTCGCCTGGCTGCCCAGCCGGGAGGCGAGCCCGTCGGATGCGACCCTGTGCAACGTCTACTCGATGGTCCCTCGTCTTCGTGTGAGGGAAGCCCCGCAGCCGGGGCCGGTCGGCCAGGAGGGCCTTCGCACGGGCGACATCATCGTCGCGGCGGCGGACGTGCAGCATCCAACCTATGCGGAGCTGCGCGAGATCACCGCCGCACACGAGGGCAAGCCGCTGGCGATCCAGGTCGTGCGCGCCGACGCCAACGGCGTCGAGCGAACCACCGAGGTGACCGTCACACCCAGGAAGGAGCGCGGCAGCGATAGGGTAGTGATCGGTTTCCTGCCGGAGCTGGACGCCGAACACGCGGTGGTGGCCAAGACCGTGTCCGTCGAGGGGGGCGTGCCCCGGCTGGACATCCCGCGCGGTGCGACCATCGTCTCGGTCAACGGCAAGCCGGTGACGAGCTTCTACGACATCGTGGCGGAAACCCGGCAATGGGATGGCCAGCCGGTGAAGCTCGAATACCGTCTGGACGGCCAGGCTTCCGGCGGGGTCACTCTGGCGAATCCGAAGGCCGAGACGGCCATTGCCGTCGAGTCCACGACGGTCGTGCAACTGCCTTTCAAACCGATGGAGCGTCTCTACAAGGCCAGGACCCCCATCGAAGCGATCCAGATGGGCTATCGCCGGACGGTGATGTTTGTCGCGATGACCTACGTCACGCTCAAGCAGTTGATTGCTGGACTGCTCAGTCCGAAGCTGCTGATGGGACCGGTCGGCATCATGGTCTCCAGCTACCAGATCGTGGCGCGCGAGCCGCTGGTCTACTATGCCTACTTCCTCGGCCTGATCGGCGCCAGCATCGCGGTGCTGAACCTCATGCCCATGCCTCCCTTCGACGGCGGGCTGATCGTCCTGATGCTGGTGGAGAAGATCAAGGGATCGCCCCTGAGCGAGAAGGCCCAGGGGGTGCTCGCTTACGCCGGCTGGGTCATCGTGGGTACGCTGCTGATCTACGTGACATTCAACGATGTGCTTCGCACGGTGCGCGGTTTTTTTAGTTGAAGGACCTGATCTGCCGATAGAAACTGCGTGTGCCGTGTGATGTGTGCAACCGGAAAAGGGATTTGAAGGTTCAGCCATGCCAGTGGACAAGCACGTCGGTGAGACGCTCCGCCGCAGCGACAAACAGCTCTACGAAATCATCGAGTCGATCTTCCCGACCGCGCCGAGCAGCGCCGGCTACCATCGCGGACTGCCCGAGGCCCTGGCCCATACCGATGCGGAGGTCTACCGGCTGATCGAGGCCGAGCACAATCGCCTGCAAAACACGCTGCAACTGATCGCCGCCGAGAACCAGTGCTCCCGCGCCGTGCTGGCGGCCCTCGGTTCGGTCGTGCAGAACAAGACGACCGAAGGGTTCGTCGGCTCGCGTTTCCACGGGGGCTGTGAGGTCGTCGACAGCCTGGAGACTTTGGCGGTGACGCGGGCCAAGGCGGCGTTCGGCGCCAAGTACGCCAACGTGCAGCCGCACTCGGGCACCGGCGCCAATCAGATCGTCCTGACCGCCATCCTCGAAAGCGGGGATCGCATCCTGAGCCTAGCCATGGACCAGGGTGGTCACGTCTCGCACGGCGCCGGCGTAGCGTTCGCCGGCCGGTTCTTCGAGGTCGAGCAGTACCGCGTGGACCCGAAGTCCTTTCTGCTCGACTACGAGGCGATCCGGCAGCAGGCGCTGCGGTTCCGGCCCAAGCTGATCATCTGCGGGGCCAGCGCCTACTCGCGGACCATCGACTTTGCGGCGTACCGTCGGATCGCCGACGAGGTCGGCGCCTATCTCATGGCGGACATCTCGCACATCTCCGGATTGATCGCGGCCGGCGTGCATCCGTCGCCGGTCGATGACGCGCATTTCACCACGACCAGCACCTACAAGCCGGGCGGACCTCGTGGCGGCCTGATCCTGATGGGCAGGGACTTCGACGCCCCGATCCAGGCCGGCGGCCGGTCCATGCCGCTCTGGGAGCGGATCGAGAAGACGACGTTCCCAGGGTTCCAGGGGACGCCGTACCTGAACAACATCGCCGCCAAGGCGGTGTTCTTCCGGGAGATGCTCTCGGCCGAGTACAAGGCCCGGCAGTTCAGGATCGTGGAGAATGCCCGGTCGCTCGCCAAGGCCTTCGACCGGCTCGGCTACGACATCCTCACCGGTGGCACCGACAACCACATGTTCTGCATAAACGTCGGGCGCTTCCGCGAGGGTCTGACCGGGGCCATCGCCCAGCACTGCCTCGAAGAGTGCGGCATCATCGTGAACATGAACCGCCTGCCCTACGATCCGCACAGTCCGCGCGTCACCAGCGGGATGCGCCTGGGCACTCCCATCGTCACCAAGAACGGCATGGGTCCGATGCAGATGGAAGCCATCGCCGGCCTGGTCGACGCCGTCCTGACGAAGGTCGAGCCGACCGGCGGCCGGGAATACCGCCTCGACGACCGCCTCCGCCTCGAAACCAAATGCCAGGTCCAGGACCTCTGCGCCCGCTTCCCCATGGTGTAGGGCAGCGCGCGGCTCAAGGACGCACCCGGGAATCGCGACGAATCGTGTTCGATAGGATCGTGTGCTCGGGATACTCCAGGTGGAACAGCGCGTCGGGGATATCGGCGCGGTCCACCGATACGGAGTTCACGTCCACGCGAATGTCTTTGAATTGCGTGTAGCCATCGTGGTAGTTTGTGGTCCGCCCCTCGACCGGCAGCCATCCACCGTTTTCGGTTTGGTGGAACCGGGTCGATTCCAGGCATTGCAGCAGCTTGGCCCCGGCGCTGTCAGGCGTGCCCGAATACAGTTCCCAGCGGACCATCACTCCTCTCTCGGTGTCGATGTACAGCCTCCGGCATCCGATGCGCCCGGATCGGATGTCCAGCACGCATACGTCTCGACTGTTCCGTTGCTGCAGGCTCACGTCGGAGAGCAACTCGGCGGTCGCCAGGAGCAGATTCGCCGGCCATCTTGATTGAAGAAGCTGTGCACGAAACGTTGCCGAATCCCATCCTGAGCCCACTGGACCTCTTCGTAGTGTGTCTTGGGCAATCTGCCGCCGGCGCCAGGATGACGACGGGGGTAGTCGGGCGCCTCTCCTTCGGAACTGTAATCCGTGCGGAAGTCCATCTTGATCAGAGAGAGCTTCGCCTCGTTGGCCTTGACGGAACGAATCACTCCCTCGAGCGTTGGGGCTGGATCGCTGGCCGTGTCGTCAGGCTCCGCATCCGTCGGCCACATGGCCTCGTGTCGGTGGATGAACAAGGGCGGGTCACCGGCTCGATGGTCCGCAATGGTCTTTATGTCGTCTGTGATTGCGAGCTTGAATGTCCCGGCGGGAATCGCCGAACGGTCATTGAAACTTGACTTCTTCGGATCGATCGCGAGGCGAACCTCAGCGTCATACACCTGGCCACCCACAGACACCATTGAGCGTGCCGTTCCTTCCACGGGAAACCACATCCCCTTCAGGACTTCTTCCAGTCGCCAGGTGGACGTGCCCTCCAGCTTCTCGTTCCGGTAGAACTCGGTCTGCGCGAGCATACAACCCTTCGCGGGATCGAAGTAGTAGTCCTTGTATGTGTTGGGAAAGGCCGGGCCGATCCATCTCTTCCTAAGCTTGATCCGTTCAGCACCGTCGACTTCGACGACCGACCATGTTGTTTCGACAAGTTCGTCGCTTTGGCTTTTCTCAAGTTCTTTGACGATGGATCTGAGATGACCGGGCCAGCCACAGCGGCTCAGGTAGTTCCCGTCTGGTTCGTAAGGCGGCTCTTTGCGCAGGACCATGTGCGTCCCACCCAGCAGCGTGCCTCGATATTCCTTGCCGTCATAGACGCTGACCGCCGTTGTTTCTTCTCCCTCTCGCTTTGTGGTCGTATTTCCATGAATGTTCTGCCATGTGACCTTCACTGCCACCTTCTCCCCTTGCTGCCACATCTGGCCGAACCTTCTTTCCTGGCGGTATTCGTCGGTCCCGCGGGTGCGTTGCTCGAATTCCACCTGCCAAGTGAGGACGCCGCACTCCATCTTGCGACAGTTCTCTCGAATTCCCTGGACGACGCGTTGATACAAGGCGTCGGAATTGCCGCTCGCCGCGTTCGGCTCGCTCTCTGCCGCAGTCCCATGCGGCAACCAGACCGCGCACAGAATCGCAATCAGCAGTGTCAAACGTCTCTTGCTGAGGTTCATAGTCGTGCTCCCTCCCTTCATAAGTTGCACGAAATCGCTTCCATGCTCCGAAGGCACCCTCGGGGCGGGTAGTCTGCACGCGACCCTCGCCTGGTCTTCGCAAGGTCCCGACGCCGTTGCCGGAACCGCCTCCTGCTCGACGTCTATTATATGCAATCAGCAGAGGAAAATACATGCGTTCTGTCGTTCTTCTGATGCGTTGCGGGCTGCGGCCGCCGGGAGTGTGAGAACGCCGCAGGCTTCATTTCTGGCGGTGCGGCTGCGTTGGGCGCATAAAAGAAGGCCATAAGTTGGCGGCTTATGGCCTGTTGGCTTGTAACCGAAATCGTTGTTTCGTGTTGTGTTACGAGGTGTTGTCGAATGGGTTCCGGGCCGCGAGAGGCGGGGGTCGGATGCGCCAGGCCGCAGTCCAGTCTCTGCGGGACGGGTTGGGTGTTCGGGTTGTAGGTTGGCTAATGCATTGGTTGATTTCGCACGTTCGATCCGCTGATTGCGGACAGATGCACAGCCCCAGGAACAACCACAGTACTTCAGCGACAAACATCCTTGTCTTCATGTGTACATCCCCACGGTGTCGTGTCTTGTATCGGCCGGCGGCCGGATTTTTCCTTAGTCGATTCCGATGACCGATACCCCTGTGCGAAGACGGATAAATATGAGTATTGTGGGTCCAGATAGTGGTATCAGTTCGGCAGGGCGGATTATTCTCGGCGGTTGCCGGCAGGCGGTTTCGCGTCGCCCCGGCGGACCGCGTTATCAGTGCTGATAGCGGGGATTTCGTCGGCGAGAAGATTTTTGTCTCGCGACGGGATTTCCTTTGTCGAACGGGCCCGTCCGAGATTGGCTTGGGGTCTCGCGGCCGATCACTTCTCGCGGTCGAGCAGGGCGAACGCCAGTTGGCGCAGCACGTCGGCGCCGGGACCGAACAGCTCCAGCGCCGCCGCCGCCTCGTCGGCCAGTTGCCGCTCCAGCGCCTTGGACCGTTCGATGCCGAGCAGGGCGGGGTAGGTGCACTTGGCGGCCTTGACGTCCTTGCCGGCCGTTTTGCCCAGTTGCTCGCTGGAGGCGCTGACGTCGAGGATGTCGTCGGCGATCTGGAATCCCAGGCCGATCTTGAGGCCGTATCGCGCCAGGGCTTCGAGCTGCTCACGGTCGGCCCGGCCGCAAAGGCCGCCCATGACCGCAGCGCAGCGGAACATCTTGGCGGTCTTGTGGATGTGGATATATTCGAGCGATTCGAGGCAGCCCTCGGTGTTCTCGGCCTTGAGATCGGCGACCTGTCCGGCGATCATTCCGGCCGCACCGGCCGCCTGCGCCAGCTCACGGACCAGTGCGACCGCCACCGCCGCGTCGTCGATTCGCTCGGCCAGCAGCCCGAACGCCAGCGTCAGCAGGGCGTCGCCGGTGAGGATGGCGGTCGCTTCGTCGAACGCCTTGTGGCAGGTGGGCCGGCCTCGACGCAGGTCGTCGTCGTCCATCGCCGGCAGGTCATCGTGGACCAGCGAATACGTGTGGACCATTTCGATGGCGGCCGCCGCGATCCGGGCGTTCGAGTTCTCCCGTCCGGACACCAGCTCACAGCACCACAGAACCAGCATCGAGCGGATGCGTTTGCCCGGCGCCGAGAGCGTGTAGACCATTGCCCTTCGCAGGTCGTCCGGAATTCCGGGCTGTTCGACGACAAGACGTTCGAGCAGCTCGTTGATGGCTGGGAGTTTGTTGTGCATCAGGGTGCGTAAATCGGAACGGGCTGCACTACTTGCTGGCATACGGCACGAGCGAGTCGGTCGAAGACACGGTTTTTTGCGAACAGGTTGACGAGGCTGTATTATACTGGCCGCTGGGAGATTGTGCAGGAAATTATGAACCACAAGATGATTATGATTCTGGGGGTGACCGCCTCGGGCAAGGGCCGGCTGGCGTTCGAGCTGGCTCGGCAGATCGACGCGGAGATCCTCAGCGTCGACTCGATGAAGGTTTACCGGCGCATGGACGTCGGGACCGCCAAACCCTCCCTGGAGGCCCGCCGGCAGGTCCGCTACCACATGATCGACGTGGTCGAGCCGAGCGAGTCGTTCAGCGCGGGGCTGTTTCTGGAGAAGGCCTCCGCTGCGATCGAAGAGGTCCGAGGCCGCGGCAGGTCGGTGGTTGCCGTCGGCGGCACGGCTCTCTATAGCAAGGCGCTGCTCTACGGGCTTTTCGAGGGTCCCGGCAGCGATGAGCGGACGCGGCGCGAACTGCTGGCCCGAGTTGAGTCCGAGGGTCCGGCGGCGCTGCACAGGGAGCTGAGCGAGATCGATCCGGCGGCGGCCGACCGGATCAGTCCCAACGACGCCAGGCGGATCGTCCGAGCCCTGGAGGTCTATCGTCTGACCGGCAGGCCCATATCGAGCCTTCAGAGGCAGTTCGATGGCCCTGGTGCAGTCGAAAACTGGACGATTATCGGGCTTCGGCGGGAAAAGCCTGTCGAGAGCGCGCGGATCAACGCCCGCGTCAAGAAGATGATTCAGACGGGTCTGGTCGACGAGGTCCGATCGCTGCTGGCCGAGGAGGAGCCTTTGAGCCCGCAGGCGCGCTGCGCGATCGGCTATGCGGAGATGATCGAGCACGTCCAAGGGCGGCTGTCTCTCGACGAGGCGGTCGAGCAGATCAAGAAGAACACGCGACGCCTGGCGAAAGGGCAGCGCACCTGGTTCCGGCGGTTCCCCGACGTCACCTGGATCGACGTCGGGGCGGAGGAATCAGTTGAAAGCGTGCTGGAGCGAGTGATGCAACGGATCGGTTAACGGACTTGCAGCTCCCGTTCGGCATGAAGCAGGGCCGCCGCCTCCCCCAGCACGAGCTGCTTGATCAGGCTCAGCGGGACCATCGTTATCTCCATGCGGAAGACCTTTTCCTCCACACCGGAGGCTACCGCACGCGCCGTCCGGCGCGGCATGCCGAAACGCTCGGTCAGGTCCTGAACGATCCGCCCCTTGTCCCAGGCGGCTCGCTCGGGCGCCCGGCCCGCCCCAAACAGTTGCTCGGCGTCGGTGAACTCGTGGATGTCCACCGCGAGGACCTCCGTCCGCAGCCGCCGCAACCGCCGTTCGAACGCGTGCTTGGTCAGCGCCAGGGCCGCTTCCTCATTTCCCGTGGCCGTCAGCACCGCCTTGATCATCGCGAAGATCTCGCCGGATGAGGCGACGGCGCGATCGTGTTTGTTGTACAGATAGAAGGTGACAACTTCCGTCAGGTCTTCGGCCATGACCATGTCCCCCTGGCCGCAGGCGGTCATGGCATTGTTGATGGTCCCGAGGACCTTGGTGTGCAGATAGGCCTCCGTGCTGCCGTCGGATTTCCTGACACGTAACTGCCTGTTCATCTGTCAGTGGTTGCCTCCATGCAAACCTGCACCGTCAGTTGGAACGATCCGGCGTGTCCGTCGTCGCGTGAGGCGCCGACGGAACGCGGTGACTTCTATTGATCGAAGAGCTTCAATTGCTCGGTCGTATCCGTGTCCTGAATGGCCCTGGTCACTTCGTCGAGCAGTTCACCGGCGTCGCGGAAATCCCGGTAGACGCTGGCGAAGCGGATGTAAGCCACCTTGTCGATCGAGCGAAGGTGCTTCATCACGCAGTCACCAATGAAGGCGCTGGTCACTTCCTTGTCGAACCGTCGGAAGATGTCCTCCTCGGTCTTGTCGGCGACCAGTTGAATCTGCTCGGCGGAGACAGGTCTCTTGTAACAGGCCTTCTGCACGCCCACGATAATCTTGTCGCGGTCGTACGGGACGCGGGACTTGTCTTTTTTCACGACGTGCAGTTTGAAGCTCTCACTGGTTTTCTCGTATGTGGTGAAGCGCCTTTTGCAGATCAGGCACTGGCGTCTGCGGCGGATGACGCGGCCCGAGTCGCTGGAGCGGGAATCGACGACTCTGTCACTGTCTTCCTTGCAGAAAGGGCATCTCACGACCCAACAACCTCCCGCTCTGACGGTTCCCAGCCCCAATTGCTCGACCAACCACGTGTCTTCGTCGGGACAACAAGCGACCCCATATTTAGTTGTCCGCCCTATTGTACTCTCAAGATGTGGGGCGTCAATGGAAATGTGCGGCGTGGAGGTCGAACTTTTTTCCGATGAGGCCTGGCGGCGTGCGGGAAGAAAAAAAGCCTCTGCGTCAGGGACGCAGAGGCCCACTCGGAAAGAAACTCACATTGCCCCCCCAATAGACTGTCGTACGCATGACGCCGCGAGAATTCCGAGTACAGTACACAGGTCGAGCCTGGGGTCCTTGTCCGATCGGAATCTTGCCGGTGTCGCCTCGCCGCCGATTGGAATGTTCCGGGCGGCACTCGTGTCCGGCTACTGAAAGTCTAACACATAAACCGCCGAAGGCAAATTCGCGGAGCAATTTGCGCGAGGCGCCTGGAGAGTCTGCAAAGAACTGCCCTGGCGCCGTTCTGGTGCGCAGGTGGTCTGTGCGGCGGAATCGCCGAGCCGATCACGCCTGTTCGATGGTGGCTTTGGCCCGCAGTGCGTCGAGGTAGTCACCGAGCGCCTGCTCGCGAAGCTGCTCCTGGACTTCGGCGGTCACCTGCTTCTTGACGTCCTTGAGCGCGGGAATGCTGGGCGGCCGCCGGTCGTAGACCTTGGCGATGTGGAACCCGAAACGCGTGCGAAACACGTCGCTGACCTGTCCCGGACTGAGGTTGAACACGACGTCTTCGAATTCCTCGACCATCTGTCCTCGCAGGACGTAGCCGAGGTCTCCGCCGCTGTCGGCGCAATCGGTGAATTTGCCTACAACCGTTTCGAATGGAGCGCCGCTCCTGATCTGCTCCTGGGCCTGCCGCATCGTCTGCATGGCGGAGTCCTCGTCCGTCTGCCAGTTGACGTACTTGACGATGTGCGCGACGTGAATCTGCTCGTCCGAGCGGAATTTGTCCTTGTTTTCTTCGTAATACTCGCGAATCTGCTCTTCGGAGGGCTTGGGCGCTTTGGCGTAGACCTCGCCGATCTTGCGCTCGGTCTTCATCTGAAGCTCGATCGTGCGCCGCACCTTCTCGTCGGAGTCGACATCGAGCGACTTGTGGAGCGCCTCGTCGCTGTCGTACTGCTGTCGCAGTTGTTTGAACGCCTCTTCGATTTGTTCCGGCGGGATGGCGGCGCCCGCGTTCTTCGCTTCCTGGCGAAGCAGGACACGCTCGATCACGTTGTCGCGGGACCACTCCTGCAACTGGGCCTCGCGTTCGGCCGGGTCCTTCTCGGCGAAGACCTCCTCGTATCGCGGCCGCAGACGCTCGGCCTCCTGCTGAATCTCCCTGTCCTCGATCTTCTCGCCATTGATGACAAGCGCCATGCGATGCTCCTGATGTGTGTGAAGGTGATCTTAGCCTCGAGCTTTGGCGAACCAGTCGGGGTCCTGCGCCAGCTTCTCGCGCGCTTCGAGGGTCATCATTTCGAACGCCGGGTGCGCGCTGTTCCAGGCCCGCTCGGAGAAGGGGCTTCTTCGCATCTTCTCGACTTCGACCGACACCTCTTTGAAGTAGCTGCCGTAGATGTGCAGCGAGTCGCTGATGTCGACGTAGCGTCCGACGCGGACCGGCTCGCCCCGCCGGGCGGCGATGGCCTCGGCGATGAGCTGCTGGAGGTTCGTCAGCGCGTAGGCGTTCATGAACCACGCCTTGTACAGATCGCGGCTTCGCCAGTGCGTGTTCATGTTCAGCGTCCATTGCCCGTCGTCGTCGGCCAGCAGCCGGCACCAGATCCGCTGGAGACAGGGCGGATCGTCGGTTTGCGGGTCGGCGGTGGGCATCCAGGTGGTCGCCTGTGCCCTTCGGCTGTGTCCGGCCCGCGACAGGCAGTCGATGATGTACTGAATCTGATCGACCGCGACGAATGGCTTGGCGGCGTCCGCATCGCGCAGGTCCGCCACCGGGCTGTAGGAGAACAGCCTCTCGTGGTACGTGTAGGTCCACTTGCCGGCGGCCGGATCGATCCAGTGATCGTGAATGCCCGCGACGACCTCCTGCCGGTAGGCCTCCAGCTCCTCAGGCCCGCCGGGGAAGTTCTTGTGAATCCGCGGCTCGTTGAACGGATCGGCCACCGCGATCATCACCGTCGCGTCCTTGCTGGGCGGATCGTCAGGCTTGTCGTACTGCGTCTTGACCTCGTAGCCCTGGTCCCATACGGCCAGGACCGCCTTCTCCCACGCCTCGGGCAGACACTCGGCGCTGACCGAAAGGACGGGGATCGTCTGCGTCTGGGATGTCGTCATCGTTGTACCGGTTCCACCGTGCGAGGCTCGGTTCCCTGCCTCGGTTTCATGAATCTGCTGATGTCCAGTTCCTGCTCGGTGATCTTGTAGTTGGCGGCGTAGCGTTCGTAGATTTCTTCGAGCAACTGCTTGGCGCGAAAGGCGTACCAACTGTCGGGCCAGCGTTCCTCGATCTGCCGGCAGGCCTTGACCATCAGGCCGTATTGCATCACCGGCAGACGCCCGATGCTGCGTCCGGCTGTCGCGTAGGGCAGGATCTGCTGGGCCTCGATGTCGTCGATCTCGCTCAGCGGCTTGAAGTAGAGCGTCGTCGGCTGCGTGATGCTGCTGGGCGGGATGTAGGGGCTGGCGGCCGGGGCGGGTTGCGGCGCAGGCTCCTGGGCCGGCGCTTCCTGGGCCGCCGGCTGCCCGGCGGGCTGCGGTTCGGCCGCTGGCGGCTCTTCGACGGGCTTGGGCTCTTCCTGGAACTGCTTGTCCCGGTCGGCCATGTCGTAGAAGTTCCGCTCCCTGGCCGGCTCCTCGGGCCCGGGCTGCGGCGCCGATTGGTCCGACATGAATCGGCTGGCGACGATCAGGATCACCACCAGAACGACCGCCGCGCCGGCAATCTTCATCCAAATCGTGTTCATGCGATGCGCTCCTTCCAAAGCGATGCAAGAAACGTTGCACTCGCTTTTCGCGCCCATCCTACCTCAAGGCGGCGCCCGCTGCAAACCCGAATTCATGCCGGGACGCCGGCGGCGCGGAAGGATCCGCCCGGTATCGATCTTCTAACGCAAGGCTTCCTTCACGGACCGGGTATCGACCACCAGGTGCGAGATCAGTTTCTGTTCGGAGGCCAGAATCGCCGACAGCACGCGGGACTTGGTTCGCCGACACATGGCACAAGGACCCAGCACCAGGAGGACGTGTTTGCCCTTCTCCATGAACGACGGCAGCTCTCCCAGCTCGATCAGGGTCATAGACCGAATCTTCGTCTGCACGTTGAGAGGTCCGTGCGGGCCGACGGGGAGCCACAGCATGTCGCCGATGCAGCCCCCTTTGACGAGCATTTCCGCGCAGCCGGCCGATCTTTCCATGTACTGGTGGAAGTTGCTGTGCTCGTCCGTCCAGTCCGCCGCCGACGTGACGATGATGTCCAGATCCCCGGCACGATCATAGGATTCCTTGATGCCCTCGGAATTTCGGAGCGTGTCGTATTCGTCGGCCCGGACCACCGGCGGCGTGCGAAGACCCACGTACTCATACCTGGTGTTCACGCTGGTTCGGTTGTTGAAGAGGGTGAAGAAGGTGTTCGGATCGGTGGTGGGATCCCGCACGTCGAAGCCGGCCACCAGCGCATGGAGAACCAGGGTCTCCGGCAGATCCTCATCCGACGCATCGAGAAGTTGCGCGAAGATTTGCGCCAATCGGTGCATGGCGTGACCTCCGGCGAAGCCGACGTGCACTTCCTGCCGGGAGCTTCGACCGATGTCCTGCACCAGACGGATCAGCGTCTGCGCGCCCTGGTAGGCCACGTCCTCGAAGTCGTTCGTGTGCACGACCTCAACGCCCGCGAGCCATTGATAGCGCTGACGCAGCTTGTTGGACAGGACGAAGCTGGCCCTGGGGGCGAATCGGAACCGGCCCTTTTCTGCCGCCTTGCGGAGCATTCGGTGGACTGACTGACGAGTAAATTTGTTGGGGGCGTAGTCCTTCTGAATGCGCTCTGCGATGGCGCTGGGCTTCTCGCCTGCGCAGAACAGGCGGCACACGAGGGCTATCTTCTCCTCACGGTCGAGTTCGTTCCAGGGCATTTTCGCACTGGGAGCGGAAGATCTGCGGTGGGTGGGGCGTGCATTCGGTCGCGTTGGCGGCCTGCGGCGGGCGGTCTTCGTAGCCATGGGCTCAGTCCTCCAAATATCCGCATGGAAGCACAAACGGGTGGGACAAGCAATGGCCAAGGAGCCGGCAAGACGAGGCGCGCGAGGAAAAGCCGGATACAGTTGGGCTGGAACTCGGGAGAACTGTAACGTGCACCAAGTGCGACAATTCCGGGGATGTCTCGCCAAACTGTTGCCGAAATCTATCGCATGTCACTCCGATTGCCGTTGCTTGTCCCGATCGGACATACGAGGCTGGTGACGGTGAAGTTGACGGATTGTCGATGCCCTTGGAGAGATGAACATGCTGAGGTCCCAGACGATGGCAGATACGGCAAGAACGGCCTCGTTCCAATCCTGCTATGACGAAGCGAGGAGGTTGATCCTGGAAGACAAAGACGTGGACGGGGCGATCTGCTGCCTGTGCGCGGCGCCACGGCCTCAATCCCAGCCGGACTGCTGGCGCTGGACCGATTTGTTGGCCGCGGCTCTGTTCGCGCAAGGGCAGTACTGGCATTGCCTGGGGGTGCTGTGCTCTTACGACCGCCGGTATCCGGAAGATCGTCATGCCCGTTTCGCGATTCGGATCGTCACCATGGAGCTCTTGTCCGCCCTGCGCGACGGGGAAGAGGCACGCGGATCGAGAAGGACCCCCTGAGCAACAATTGTTTGACAGGGATGGGGCGTCAGGCATAGCATGGGGTCTGTGACGCTCATGGAGGAGTGGGACCGGTCCCCTGGGGAATGACTTGGTATGTTCACCGGACTGATTGAATCGGTTTGTCAGGTCCGATCGCTGTCAGCCGGCCGGCCGTCCGAAGGCGGCGCACTGGCGGTCGATCTGGGCGCGCTGGCCGAGGGCTGCCGCACCGGCGACAGCGTCGCCATCAACGGCGCCTGCCTGACGGTCACGCGCCTCGAAGGCGGCGTGGCGACGTTTGCGCTGAGCCCGGAAACGCTCGCGAAATCGACGCTGGCAACACTGAAACCGTCGTCGAAGGTCAACGTCGAGCGGGCGATGGCAGCGACCGACCGGTTCGGAGGCCACATCGTTCAGGGCCACGTCGACGGGATCGGAACGGTCCGTGCGATCAAGAAGCTCGGCGAGTTTGCCGATATCGAGTTCGGCGCGCCCGCGGAACTGCTCGAGCAGATGGTTCCGAAGGGCTCGGTGGCCATCGACGGCGTGAGCCTGACGATTGCCGGATTGGGCGATGCGAGTTTTCGCGTTGCGGCGATCCCTGAAACGCTGGGCAGAACGACTCTGGGTTCGGCCCGTATAGGGGACAAGGTCAACGTCGAGGTCGACATCCTCGTCAAGATTGTCCGGCGGCAGTTGGAGAACCTCCTGCCGAAGGACGAGCCCTTGACGGTCGAGCGGCTGCGGCAGATGGGTTACTGAAGCACGCGTGAGAACGCGGATATCAGTATTGTCCGCAGGGTTTTCGGTGCACGGACATGAACAACAAGGCCAACCACAATTCGATCTCGGAGCAGATGGTCATCGGCGTGACCATGGGCGACGCTGCAGGCATCGGGCCTGAGGTGGTGGTCAAGGCCCTGGCCGATCCGGAGGTCCGTCGGGCCGCCAAGTTCATCGTCTTCGGCATGAACGAGCAGCTCTGTTACGCCGCCGACCGCGCCGAGATCGAGCCGTTCTGGGGCCGGCACCAGCACGAGAAGATCGGCCGCGACTATCCGTTCAAGGTCGTGGTCGCCGACTACGATGAGTACAGCGTACCCCCCTGGCTCAAAGCGCCCAGCCAGGTCGCCGGCGAGGCGTCGATTCGGTTCTGCCTCGACGCGATCGAGGCCGAGAAGATGGGCGTGATCGACGGGATCGTCACCGCGCCGATCAGCAAGGAGAGCTGGAAGATGGCGGGCGCCGCCTGGCCCGGCCACACGGAGATGTTCGCCCAGAAGTACAAGGCCTTCCGCAAGGCGATGATGTTCGTCAGCGGGCCGCTGAAGGTCGCGCTGGCGACGATCCACGAGGCGCTGTTCGAGGTGCGTCACAAATTCAAGATCGGCTGCGTGTTCGAGCCGATCGACCTGCTCAACGACGCCCTGAAGGAGTACTTCTCCATCGAGAACCCGCGCATCGGCGTGGCGGCGTTGAACCCTCACGCCAGTGAGAACGGCCAGTTCGGCGACGAAGAACAGCGGATCATCGCGCCGGCGATCCTGCTGGCGCAGGAGCAGGGGATCAACTGCACCGGCCCGATCCCGGCCGACTCGCTGTTCCTGCGAGCGGTTCAAGGCGAGTTCGACGCGGTGGTGGCGATGTACCACGACCAGGCGATGATCCCGATCAAGCTGCTCGACCGCGACCATGCGGTCAACGTCACGATCGGGATTCCGGCGGTGCGGACGTCCCCGGCGCACGGGACGGCGTTTGACATCGCCGGACGCAACATGGCGAACGCTTCGAGCATGAAGTCGGCGATCCTGACGGCGGTTCGCATGGCCCAGGTCCGGCGGGCCTGCCCGGCGGACGCGGCTGCGAACGGTCGGGCCGCGGGGTCGCCACCGCAATAGCAGACCCCGCCGCTCCAGCGGAACCTGTCCGAGACCATGCAGACGAAACGTCAGATCCAGCAACTGCTCACTTCTGCGGGCGTGGTGCCCAATCGCAAGTTCGGCCAGCACTTTCTCGTCGACCTGAACCTCTTGAAGCTGGTCGTCGATTCGGCGCAGATCGGACCGGACGACGTCGTTCTCGAAGTCGGCTGCGGGACCGGTTCCATGACCGAGGCGTTGGCCGAGCGGGCCGGACGCGTCGTGGCGGTAGAGCTGGACCCGACGCTGGCAGCGATCGCCAGGTCGCAGTTGGCCCAGGCCTCGAACGTCGTCCTCGTCGAGGGCGACGCTCTATCGAGCAAGGGCAGCTTCAATCCGGCGGTCATCGCGGCGATCGAAGAGGGGCGTCCGATAAGGCACGATGTATCTATGTCGAAAAAGCCGTCGCGACTGCTTCTGGTCTCGAACCTTCCTTACGATGTGGCCTCGGCGGTCATCGCCAATCTGGTCAACGGACCGCTCGTGGCCGATGCGATGGTCGTGACGGTGCAGAAGGAAGTGGCCCAGCGCATGGCGGCCGCGCCGGGGAGCAGGGACTACGGGTCGCTGAGCATCCTGCTCGGGGCTACGGGCGACGTGGAGATTCTCCGCATCCTCAAGCCGGGGGTCTTCTGGCCGCCGCCGCAGGTGGACTCGGCCATCGTCCGGTTTGCCCGCAACGACCAGAAGCGAAACGCGATCGAGGACATCGCGCTTCTGGGCGAGGTGGTGGGGCTGTTCATGGGCCATCGGCGCAAGATGCTTCGGGCCTGCGCCAAGCACGCCCCGGCCCATCTGGGCGGACGCGATCTCTGGACGGAGTTGTTCGAGCAGTGCGACGTCGAACCGACGAGTCGACCCGAGGAGCTGTCGCCGGACCAGTACATCAAGCTGGCGAACCTGTGCCTGCGTCGCTTGGCAAACCGCCGAGCGCCAATCTGAGACAACCTTGATTTCGATGCAACATCGCCGGTATATTCGGACGTTGTGGCGGCTGGAGAACATGTAACCTCCGGCAGGATAGGAAATTAGGGGCATCATCAGGTTTTGGTTTGCAGGCCGGGCCCGGTTTGGGTATAATGACAGCGGTGTGTGTGGAACGGTTGTCTCTGTGCAAAATAGCCCGAAATAGGTGGAACAGATCGCCGATTCGGTGCATCTTTGCCGTGGGTAAGGGGTGTTCCGTAAATCTGTGCAGGTTGAGGAGTTTTCGTTATGACCAAGCGACGTGGTTTTACCCTGATTGAACTGCTGGTCGTCATCGCCATTATCGCTATCCTGATGGCGATCCTGATGCCGGCTTTGCGACGCGTCAAAGAGCAGGGGCGCATGATCGCCTGCCTGGGCAATCTGAAGCAATGGAACCTCATCGCGGCGATGCACACCGAGAGCAACGATGGGAAGTTCTGGCAGAGCGAAGGCAGCGCCTACTGGTGGATCGCCTACCTGGAGGACAAGTACAAAGATTGGAAGGCCAACAAGATCTGGTTCTGCCCGACGGCGACGAAGCCCATTCGGGACGAAGACGGGCTCAGTCCTCCCACGTTCAACATCTTCAACGCCTGGGGCATCTTCACCAACGCAGATCATGCGAACCTCGGGCCCAACGGGATTGCGGGCAGCTACGGCATCAACGGCTACTGCCTGATCCCCTCCGGTGGGACCGCGGGGACCTACGAGGGTGGCGTCTCCGTCAAAGAGGGGGGCTGGATGACCGCGGGCGCAAAAGGCGCGGGCAATGTCCCTTGGTTCATCGAGGCGTTGCGTTTCGACCTGTGGCCCCTGGACACGGATGCCCCGGCCGTAGATGAATTTGCCGCCTGGAGCGGAAACAACACCGCCCGCTGCGCGATCAACCGGCACCAGGGCTTCCTGAACGTCGCCTTCATGGACTGGTCGGTCCGGAAGGTCGGCATCAAAGAGGTCTGGACCCTGCAATGGCACAAGCTGTACAACACCCGCGGGCCCTACACGAAGGCCGGCGGTGTGACGGGCGACGACTGGCCCGACTGGATGCGCCGCTTCGCGGAGTATTGACCGCTCGACGACGACATAGGAGAATGGCCGACGAATGAGAGTCGGCCATTTTCATGCCTGCGCATCATGAGTTTGCATCGAAACTGGGAGGTCATGGAATGAAGCTGAAAGGGAGTCTTGCGAAGCGTTGCGCTCATGCCGGCTTCACGCTGATCGAGCTGCTGGTGGTCATTGCGATCATCGCGATCCTGATGGGCATCCTGATGCCGGCGCTGGCTCGGGTCCGCGAACAGGGCAAGCGCGCCACCTGCCTGAGCAATCTGAAGCAGTTGACGCTCGCCTGGATCATGTACGCCGACGACAACGACGACAAGCTGGTCAACGGCGATTCCGCGGAGTACGGCCAAGCTGCCGCCAACGGGCCGTACTGGGTCCTGAGGGACTGGGAGCGGGCCATGACGGAAGTCCAGAAGCAGAGGGCCATCATGGATGGGGCGCTCTGGCCATACACGCGGGATCTGAAGCTCTACAAGTGCCTGAGCGTGGAACGCAAGGTCATGGACTACTACGGGTACACCGCCCCTCCGGTCCGGACCTACTCCATCTGCGACTCGATGAACTGCAAGGCCTGGCCGAGTGAGATGAAGACGACGTTGACCAAGCTGCGGATGAAGATCAAAGATCCGGCGTTTCGCGGCGTGTTCCTCGACGACGGCGGGACGTGCCCGTCGGCCCTGGGCGGCTGGACGGTATGGGCGACGAAGTGGTCGTGGTGGGACCCGCCTCCGGTGCGGCATGGGGATGGGACCACGTTCTCGTTCGCCGACGGCCACGCCGACTACCGCAAGTGGAAGGATCAACGGACCGTCGATTTCGGCAAGCGCATCCCACCCCAAGCCAACACGGGAGAGATCGATCAGGACAACGAGGATATCTACTGGTCGTCGCTGACAGTGTGGGGCGCGGCGGAGACGCGCATGCCGTAACGCGTCGAACGCGACTGGGCGAGAGAATCCGGATAGAGGATCTGAAATCTGCCGGATCGTTGCGGCGCGCGGTCCGGCGTTTCGCACGCGTGGCAGTCTTGAGGAGAGTTGCAGCGATGCAGAAGCCCAGAGCATTCACCCTCATCGAATTACTGGTCGTCATCGCCATCATCGCACTGCTGATGTCGATCCTGATGCCCGCGCTGTCGCGCGTGCGCAAGCAGGCTCGCGGCGTCGTGTGCCAGTCGAACCTCAAGCAGTGGGGTCAGATCTGGGCGATGTACTGCGACGACAACAACGGCTTCATGCCTACGCGCAAGTCGGACCACGGCCGCTGGATCGATCTGCTGTATCGCTACTACCAGAAGGACCCCAAGTTCCGCGTCTGCCCGGTGGCCAGCAAGATTGCCGCTCCGGAAGGGGCGACGGACACTCTGACGCTGGGGGGCGATGCGGTGACTTCCTGGGGCATCGTGGCGCCCAGCGGCGAGCGGCCCGTCGGCACCTGGGGCAGCTACGGCATCAATGGCTGGACCTACGTCTGCGGCGACGAGGTCCTGTACGGCAAGCCCAAAGCGTTCTTCTGGAAGACGCCCAACATCAAAGGGGCGGCGCAGGTGCCGTTGTTTCTCGATGGCTGGTTCTGGTGCGGCTGGCCGGACGACACCGACTCGGTGCCGGTCGTGGACGGTCGGGAAGGGCGTCTTTCGGGCGACACGGATTCGATGAACCGCTTCTGCATGAACCGCCACTCGCAGGCGATCAACGCCGTCTTCCTGGACTATTCGGTGCGCAAGGTCTGGCTCAAGGAGATGTGGCGTCTGAAGTGGAGCAAGCGGTTCGACACCGACGTCGTGAAGGAATGGCCCGACTGGATGGCCGGCTTCAAAGGGGACTACTGACCGGTCGTCCGTGCCGCCGAGTCACAGGATCGCCGTCTTGTGGCGATGGCTGTGACATTCGATGTTGACCGCCACGGGCAGCGACGCGATGTGACAGGGGGCGGTTTCGATCCGCACGCCGAGTGCGGTGGTGTCGCCTCCAAGTCCCTGCGGGCCTACGCCCAACGCATTGATCCTCGTCAGCAGTTCCCGTTCCATCTGTCCGTAGAACGCGTCTGCGTGCGGCTCATCCAGGCGGCGCAACAGGGCCTTCTTGCTCAGCAGACAGCTCAGCTCGAAATCGCCTCCGATTCCCACACCCACCACGAACGGCGGACACGCATCGGCGCCGGCGGTCCGGACGACCTCGACGATCCAATTCATCACGTCGGATATCTCGCTGGTGGGTCGAAACATGCGGAACTGGCTCTTGTTCTCGCAGCCGCCGCCTTTGGCCATGACCACGATCTTGACCTTGTCGCCCGGCACGAAGCGGTGGTGCACGATCGCGGGCGTATTCGTCCCGGTGTTGGTGCGGGCCTTCAGAGGGTCGGCGACCACGCTCTTTCGCAGGTAGCCCTTCTCGTAGCCGGCGCGGACGCCTTCGTTGATCGCGTCGACGACCGTTGCGGGGTGGCCTTGAGACGCATCGCTGACCGTGACTTCAGCTCCCTGCTCGACGAAGACGACGGTCAGGCCCGTATCCTGGCAGAGCGGGATCCGTTCGCGCGCTGCGATGGCGGCGTTTTCGAGCAGTTGGGTGAGGATCTTCGCGGCGGCCGGATTGGATTCCGTCGAAGCGGCCCGTTCGAGCGCCGCCCGGACGTCGTCGGGCAACTCGTGGCAGGCCGCGATGCACAGCGACGCGACGGCCCGGACGATCTGTTCGAATTCGATGGTTCGCACGGCGGCCACGGCCCTCGCTGCGTTACGGTTGCGGAGGAGCCAGCATGCTGAGCTCGAACGTCTTGTACGTGGCGTTGCCCACATCGTCGCTGATCTTCAGCGCGATGACGTGCTCGCCCGGCTCCAGCTCCTCGGTGATCAGTGTGAAGCTCTCGTCGGTGGTGTCGAAGACCAGATCGTCGGGAAGGGTGCTCTTCCACTTGGCGTTGCTGTTGATCGTGTATTCGAGCTTGCCGATCACACTCAGGTCGTCCGTGATCTGGAGCTTGAGCGTGGCGGCCTTGCCCACCTTGTCGAGGGCGTACTTGCGAATGACTGGTCCGGTGTTGTCGACAACGATGGGATCGCTGATCCGGCTGCCCGTCAGTTTCGTCGTGGGGCTGTTGCTGCGCTCGTCGCTGGCGACGACGCGGACTTCATACCGGCCGTCTTCGACGGTCTTGCCGTCCCATTCGTAGCTCTCGTCCTCAATCGCGTCCTTCAGCTCGATCCAGTGGTCCCGGCCGATCTTGCGGAAATCGATCGTGTACGTGAGCGTGTCATCGTTGTCGTCGCTGGCCTTGTAGCTGATCTTGAACAGGCCTTCTTTGCCCGACCCGCTCAGCCGGGTGGCCTCCACCGATTCGACCTTGGGCGCCAGGTTCGGGATCGTGCTGGCCACGGCCACCTCGCGGATCAGCGGCGTCTTCGTGCCGTCCGGCGTTTGCAGCGTCAGCTTGTATTGGCAGAAGCGTCCCAGCGGGCAGCGCAACTGGATTGGCTCAACGATCTCGGCTTGCTCGGTCCACTCGGAGAAGGTCGGGTCGTTGACGTCCTTGACGTTTCCGCTGCGCGAGGCGACGAGCACCTTGCAGCCGCGCGGGACGTCGGCGTCGATTTGCAGCTTGCCCCATTTAGCCGGCTGCCCGGCGTCGATCAGCCCGGAGACGTAGGTTCCTTCCGAGGCATAGTCCGACGACAGCAGCACGAGCCTGGCCGGATTGGCGGTCCCGATGTACACGTCGCCCTCGATGACCTCGACCGCCGTGATCTGGGCGGCCTTCTCGTCCTGGTACGCGATCGTGCTGCGCTCGGCCTCGGGATCGATCGAATAGAGCTGCGCGCTGTTGCCCGAGCCGATGAGGACGCTGCCCTTCTGCTGGGTCAGGCACAGCAGGACCGCCGATTCGCTGAACAGTTCGGTGACGTAACCCTGCTTCGAAATCCGGTAGAGGTAGCTGGCGGTTCCCGGTTTGCTGCCGCGGGCGACAGGCGCGGGGCGCTGGGGGGATTTCTCGCCGGCTTCCTTCCTGGTGTTGGCGATCTGGAGCTTCATGCCGCCATCGCCGGTGTCCTTGCGGCTCTCTTCCTTGGGCTCCGGTCGTCCGGCAACGGTCTGGTCGGCCGCGAACTTGCGCTCGTTCTCCACGACCTTGGCAGACGTCGCGGTGGCATAGAGATATTCCGCTTCGCCAGGCGTTTCGCCGCCGAACAGCAGTGCGCTGATCTCGGGCTCCTCGCTGTCGTAGAGGACGGTGGCCGACTTGTTGCGCGGGTTGATCTTGTAGACCAGTCCGCGCGTGTCGCTTCCGGCATAGACGAAGCCGTCCTTGCCGGCCGCCAGGGACAGGATGTTTTTGTCCGGGCTGTCGTACACGAGCTGTGCGACCTTGCCCGATGGATCGAGCACGTAGATCTTGCCCTCCGGGCCGGTCCCGAGATAGAGGTTCCCCACGTTGTCCGTCTCGATGGCGAAGATGTATTTGGCGTCGTCCGGCTCGAAGATCGTCTCCATCGTGCCCGTCTCGTAGCGGCACAGGCGGCACTTATTGCCGCTGATGCCGACCACCAGCCGGCCCGCCACGTCGATCGCCATGGCGAAGATGTGCTCGTTGGAGAACAGCTCCTCTTTTTCGACGGTCTGGTCGCCGGCTTCGTCTTTCTCTTCGGCCGCCTCCGGGGACGGGGGAGCCTTCGGAACGGCCGGCTGGTCCTTGTCGATGGAGCTCTGGCCCTCGGTCGGATAGATCTTCGTGACGGCGCCGAGGCGGTACTTGTAGATGCTGCCGTTCGGACTGGTGCCGATGTAGACCGTCCCCCCGCTGGCGACGATGCTGTTGACCGACCATACGTCATCGAAGTTCGAGGCGAGCACCTTGGCGGCCCGACCCAGTTGGATGGTCCCGCGCGAGCTGATTACGACATTCTCCGTCTTGCCTTCGAGCAGTTGCTTGCCGGTGGCCTGGCGCGTGATCTTGCTGGTCACCGCTCCCGTCGGGCCGACCAGCAGGCCGACCATCATCGCCACCGCGACCATGCGCAACCGATTCCCACTGCGAAATTCCATTCTCATCTCAACTCCCTGTTCCATGAATGCCGCTCCGGCGCTCCGGTTGGCCGGCCGACTCATTCTTCCACCACGATGGGCACGATCTCTCTGTCGCTGATCACGGTGCCTGTCTCGATAGTCTTCTCGATCCAGTGGGGGTACGGCTGGACCCGCAAAGCCCTCTTGTCGCTTTGCAGGACGACGCTTTTGGTCCCGGGCAGGTCGGGCAGTTCCGCCTTGTCGAGCGTGATTCCCTCCGGCGGCAACACCAGAATGCAGTAGAGCCGCGTGCGAGGGATGTTCAGCGCCAGGTTCAACGCCTCCACGAGCGTCTGGTAGTTCGTCGCGATGAACCGGTAGGGGACGGTCTTGGCCAGGAACCGCTCGTATTCCTGGACCCCGCAGAGCATCAGGCCGTACTTGCCCGGCGCCACGCTCTTCGGCACCGGCAGCGTGATCTGATACTTCTTCTTCTGGGCCCGGTACGATTCGATCACCACGTTCACTTCGATGTCTTCGCCCGGCTTGATGGTAGGATCGACCACGTCGATCGACCAGAGGTGCGACGAGATGCTGTCGGTCCGGATCCGCGCGTCAAAATCCATCGACTGGATCTTGGGCGATCCGTACGGGTTGTTCATGAGCAGGGCCACGGCGCCGACGATCTCGGAGACCGAGTCGGTCAGATCATCGCTCGCAGAGGTGTTTCCGAAACGGATGGCCTGCCCGTCGTCCAGGTGGATCGCGGAGGTGTATTCAATCGTATGCTCCGGCGGCAGGGGGCCGAGTCGAAGCGCTGCGCCGGCCACCGCCGAACGAGCCAGGCTCGCGGTCATCGTGTCATTGTAGGCCAGCCGGCACTGGTAGGTGCGCGGCTCCGGGTCGTTGTATCGCTCGATGCGAATCGACAGCGGAATCATGTTGGGCTCGACGCCGAGCTGCCCGCAGACCCCTGTGATTTCGTCGGTGGTGATGGTGCCGACGATCTTGCCGGCGGCGCCCAGCTTGGACGAGCGCATCACGTTGGAGATGACCGTGTAGACCTTGCCGCCGGCCATGGGCAGGTTGACCGCGCCGTAGCCCAGGAAGCTGTGCCCGAACGCGTAGACGCGGCCGTCGCGGACCTCCGTCACCGTGCCCAGCACGTTCATGTTGATGTCGCCGGCGACGAGGGGCATGGTCAGGGCGGCGCCGGGCTTCAACTCCGTGGCCTCTTCGTCACCCGTGGCGGCGGTGCCGCTCAGGCCGGGAACGGCCATAAACCCCATCGCGTCGAACTGCGAAGCGAGTTCCTGACAGGCTTGGGTTGGAAGGCCCGAGATCAACAGCGGACAGGGCATCGCACTGGTGCCGCTGGGACCGGCCGATCCGATGAGTCGGCGACGGCTCACCTGCTCGCTGATCTGCGCCAGATCGATGGGCTTGGAGAAATCGAAGGCGAAGGCCGGCTGGCGGCGGGCGCCCGGAGCGGCCATCGCCGGGTTTGTCCGTCCGACCTCGAGCATCTCCCGGATGGGCGTTACGCCGTACAGCGGGTCTTTCGCGAACTGCCAGCCGAAGGCCAGCGCTCCGGCCAGGCGGCCGTCGATATAGACCGGAGAACCGCTACAGCCGCCCACCGGACCGGTGTGCTTGAACCGCTCGTCCAGACCCATCACCAGGATGGCGTCGTGCCCCGGATCCACCTCATACACGACGTCCAATACCTTCAATGCGAACTTTTCAATCCCGTTGTCGCCGTAGTCGGTCAGGCAGTAGGCGTCCATGCCGGGACGGACTTCGTTGATGTCGATATATCGCTGCGGATCCCACGATACACCGGTCGAACCACGGGCGGCGACGCCGAAGACCAGAACGAGCGCCAGCGCAAGAAGACCGACGACCCCGAGACGGCGGCCGAAACAGGTGGATCCTTCTGCGTTCTGGTGTGGTTTTGCGTCCGTCCCCAGCATGTGTATCCTTTCAATCAGCAGCAGCGCAAAATTCTACTTTTCCGGCAGTTGCATTGCAAGCCGAATTTGTTACCATAAAGGCTTGTCTTTCGGTGGCCCGATAACCCGGGCCGGCGTTCCCAGGCATGGACATGGAGAACCAGAATGAAATCGGAGCATCGGCACGAACTGAAGACCAACGAGCTGGCCGAATGGCTCGCGCACTTTCCGCAGTGGATCCAGGACAACCGGTCGACGCTGATCGGCGCGGTCGTGGTGATCGTTCTGGTGATTGGCGTGTATTTCGTGCGGTTTTATCGGAAGGACGTGGTGTCCGTTCGCCATCACGTGCAATTGACCGGTCTGGTGACGCAGATTCCCAGTCAGAAGATGACCAGCGCGCGGGCCGCCAGTCAGGGGACGGACCAGTCGATCGCTCTGCTTTCGATCGGGCAGGATCTCAAGAAGTTCGCCGACGGCAGCGGCAACGACCGTCTGGCCGCCCTGGCCTTGATCAAGCATGCTGAGACGCTGCGGGCCGAGCTGCACTATCGTCCCACCGCCCCCGGAAGCGAAGAGGTCGCGCGGCAGATCGCGCAGGCGCAGAGCAGTTACCAGGCGGCGCTGTCGCGTGCGGCGTCGATTCCGGCGCTGGCGGCTACCGCGCAGTTCGGACTGGGGCTGTGCGAAGAAGAGCTGGGCAACCTCGACAAGGCCAAGGAGATCTACCGCGAGGTGGCGCAGAAGGCCGAGTACGACGGCACCGCCGCGCAGGCGGCCGCCGCCGATCGTCTCCAGACGGCCGACGACTATCGCGGCGCAGTGACCTTCCGGCCGGCGCCCCAGCCCAAGACGGAGGGCGCATCGGCGCCGCAGGTTCAGATCACGCCGCTCGGCACCAACGCGCCGAGCGATCAGGTCTTCTTCGCACCGGCGACGCCGGATGCCAACGCGCCCGCGGTGCCTGAGGCGAACGCTCCGGCAGGCAATTGACGGCAAGGCCATGTGTGAGTTGCCCGAAGTTTACGGTCAACCGGTGACGCTTCACGTGGGCGTCTCGATCCGAGAGCGGAGGATCGACAAGTACCTGCACGGCCGGTTCCGCAACCTCAGCCGGCACTTCCTCCAGAACGCCATCCGATCCGGCGCCGTGAAGGTCAACGGCCAGCCCGTCAAGCCCAGCTTCAAGCTCAGCCACCGCGACGTGATCGAGTTCGTGATGCCCGAGCCGGAGAAGAAGGAGATCGAGCCGGAAGACATCCCTCTCGACGTCCTCTACGAGGACGACGATCTGATCGTCCTGAACAAGCCGCCAGACCTGATCGTGCATCCGGCGCGGGGCAACAAGCACGGAACGCTTGTCAACGCCCTGGCGCACTACTCCGAGCATCTCTCCAGCGGACTGGGCGAGTTCCGCCCGGGCATCGTCCATCGGCTCGACCGCAACACCACGGGCGTGATGGTGGTGACCAAGCACGACATGGCGCAGTGGAAGGTGGCCAAGCAATTCGAGCTGCGGCAGGTCGAGAAGAGCTACCTGGCGATCGTCCACGGCACGCCCGAACTGACCGCCGACCGGATCGATGCGCCGCTCGGCGTGCACCCGAAGATCCGCGAGAAGTACTCGATTCGTCCCGAGACGGGCAAAGAGGCCGTGACATTCTACGAGGTCGTCGAGGCCTTTCGCGGCTTCTCGCTGATCCACTGCAAGCCTCGCACCGGACGGACGCATCAGATCCGCGTGCATCTGTCGCATCTGAAGCATCCGATCGTCGCCGACGACATGTACGGCGGCAAGCTCGTCTATCCCTGGCAGCTCGCCGACGCCGAGCCAGCCGTCGAGGAGCCCGTCATCGGCCGCTGCGCCCTGCACGCCTGGACGCTGGGATTCACCCACCCGACCACCGGGCAGCGCGTCAGGTTCGAAGCCCCGCTGCCGGCCGATATGCAGCACCTGCTCGATCTGCTCCGCCGGTATAGAAAGTAGTGGCCGTACGGAAAAGATCACCTAACGGTTGGGGGCGTAAATGGTCGAGAGCCAAAGGCGCATCGATTGAGACGAGCTAATGTCTCCTCTCGTGATTCAGACACAGTTCGCAGTATCTTGATGGTGGTCCTGAGATAGTGTCGCAATATGAACAAGTCTTCTCGTTGTAGCCGATCCTTGTGTTTCGTGGGTGTCACACCATGAACGATCTTCGACCTCTTTGCATAGAGTGTTTTCAAACGCGCGAAGATCTCATCCGATTCAGATGGGGTAGCGCCCAAGAGAACCGCTGCATTTCTCGATATTTGGCGCGTGATCTCCGTGGTCGCTCCTTCTGGCCCAAGAGTCGCCTCCATGCCGATCATCAGCGACAGGAAAGCCAGACGAGTGTCCTGTACCTCGTATGATTGTTCGAGACTCTCAAGGGCCAAATCCAGAGACGGTTCCGCCAATGGTAGCGAGACTGTTTGGATAAAGGATTCTGCTTCAAAAAACTCGCTAGGTGTCAGGGCGAGCTTCGTGGTATCAACAATGGGGTATTCTCGGGCGAAGGCGAAAGGCTTCGGCTCTTCATTAGTATCTGAGAGATGATAGAGAAACGAATAAGCGAGGACAATGTTGCCTTCCTTGAATAGGCGGAGAAGACGGCACTTGTCTTGGACAAACTTGTGGACCTCCGTGAGCACACTTGGTCGTATGGCCACGCCTCCCTGCGGCGTCGCCTCGAATTGAGCGATGTCAGTTCCTATGACGCAACAGGAACTCCGAGACAAAACGCCCATAGCTGTCTCGAACCCATAGTGGCTGTCCAGCATCCTGAGGAACGGCGTGATATAATCGTTCGACCTGTATTCAACTGTATACCTCTCCCCCATTCTGAGCCCTTTGACTGAAGGGTCTGTGTTCGCGAGAAAACCTATGAAGTGAATTGGCGTCTTAGCCATAGTCGTCTTCCTCTTTGCACCTGCGGCACGAAATGTCATGTTTGCCCTTGATCGAGGCAAGGGTGCATCGCATTGCGCCTGTAGTGTGTTCGCCGAAGGCCAGTGCCGCCCCCGACACATGGCGCCTCGCTATGACTTTGGAGGGCGAGGCGCTATTCCTGGGGGAGTCTGGCGAGGTCGGCGTCGGAGCCGGCGACCATCAGGATGTCCTCGGCGTAGATGATCGTGTCCGGCATCGGGATGTTGATGATCGAGTCCTTCTCGTTCTTGCGGGCCTTCGCCTCATCGCCGCGTTTGACGATCACCAGGTTGACTCTGTACTTCTGTCGCAGTTGCAGGTCCATGACGGTCTTGCCGTCGAAGCTGGGCGGCGCCTTGATGCGGGCCAGGCTGTAGCCCGGCGAGAAATCGATCTTCTCGCCGATCTGCGGCGCGATCAGTTTGTACGCCCATCGCTGGGCCGACTCGATCTCCGGATAGATCACTTCGGTGGCGCCGACTTTGGAGAAGACCTCGCCTGCGATAAGGCTTTCGGCCCGCGCATAGATCTGCTTGACGCCCATCTGGCGCAGGTTCACGACGGTCAGGATGGCGGCCTCGAAGCTCTCCTGGCCCAGCGCGATGATGGCGACGTCGGCCTTGTCGACGCCCTGGGCCTTCATGGCCTCTTCATCGGTGCTGTCGAGACGGACGGCGTGGCTGACCTGGTCCCGAATCAGGTCGATCTCGTTTCGGTTCCGGTCGATGGCAATGACTTCCGAGCCGCTCATCGCCAGTGCGATGGCCAGCTTCTGACCGAAGCGTCCCAGACCTATGACGGCAAATCGTCTCATGCGATCCGTTCCTTAGCCGACAATGATGGCCTCATCCGGATAGTTGTACCGGATCGGTTTCAGGTTGAACGTCAGCGCCGCCAGCAGCGTCAGCGGTCCGAGGCGTCCAATCAGCATGACGACAATGATAATGGCCTTCCCGGCCGTTGTCAAAGTCGGAGTCACTCCCGTACTGAGCCCCACGGTCCCGAGCGCCGAGGCCGATTCGAACATGAGGTCCAACATGGTGAAGTCCCCGGAGAGAGGCCCCTCCGTAACGCTCAGCGCCAGCATGGCGACGAACAGGACCACGGCAAAGAGCATCGTGACGGTGATGGCGCGGCCGACGACCACCGGCCGCACGCTGCGCCGGAACATCTCGACTTCCCCGCGCTTGCGCAGGGTGGCCAGCACCGTCATGACGATCACGGCCAGCGTCACCGTCTTGATCCCGCCGGCGGCGGAGCCGGGCGAGCCGCCGATGAACATCAGCAGTATCAGCATGATCTTGCTCGACGGCGTCATGGCGGCGATGTCCACAATGTTGAACCCGGCCGTCCGCCCCGACACCGCCTGGAACAGCGCCGCCAGCACATCGGGGCTTCGGCCGGCGACCGAGCGGCCGGTGTAACGTTCAAAGAGCAGGATGGTCAGCGTGCCGGAAACGATCAGCGCCGCGCTGACGCTCAGGACCACCTTGGTCTGAAGATGCATTCGTTTGGGGACTTCCATCTGAAGCTGATGTCGCCTGGTGACGTGCTTCAGGAAGAACCGCTGGATGCGATTGCCGGCCATGTTGGCCAGGTTGTACAGGACACCGAATCCGAGCCCGCCCAGGACGATCAGCGGACAGATGACGGCGTAGATCTGCCACTGGCGATGGTAACGGATGAGGCTGTCGCTGAAGAGGCCGAAACCGGCGTTGCAGAACGCGCTGATCGAGTGGAAGATGCTGCAGAACCACCGGAAGTGCGCGTCGCCCTGCCAGCCGGGGATGTTGTCCCACATCGGGTAGAGCAGGAAGGCTCCGGCCGCTTCGATCACCACGGTCGTGACGAAGATGAAGAGGATCATGTTGCCGATCCGGCTGAGTGTCTGCGCGCTGACCACATCCTGCATGGCGACGGATTCGCGAACGCTGAAGGCCTGGCCCAGCAGCAGTGCGAAGACGGCCCCGAAGACGACGATCCCCAGGCCGCCGAGCTGGATCAGGATCAGGATGACCAACTGGCCCATGAAGGTGAAGTCCTGGCCGGTGTCCTTGACGACCAGGCCGGTCACGCAGGTGGCGCTGGTGGCGGTGAACAGGGCGTCCACAAAACCCAGGGGTGCGGCGGTCGAGGCTCGGGGGAGCATGAGCAGTCCGGCGCCCGCGACGATCAGGACCACGAAGCTGGCGATCAGCGTGCCGGTCGGGTTCTTGCCCGAGGCCGCCAGGCTCACCGAGCTGATGCAGACCTTGACGGTGACTTCGATGATCAGGTAGATGCCGACGGCCAGGTGCCGCACCTGACCGGGCTCGGTCTCGCTGAACCAGCGTCCCGAGCCCAGGACAGCAATCCCCAGTGCGATGAGCATGGGAATCTCAAACCAGTTGACAACGACGTATTCCTTCTTCGATACGGCATTGAAGAGGCGGATGACCTTGCCGATCAAGAAGATGCACAACATGCCGATCTGAATGTTGAACAGGATCGGCAGCGGCACAAAGGGCTTATCGAACCCGAAGAGCGTGACGAACGACGCGACGACCACCGCCGACGCGATCGCTTTGACGACCGTCAGCGTTCTCTCGATTCGAGTGTTCTTATATGCGATGCGCATGGGTATCGCTTCGTTCCAGACCTCTGTATGCGATTGCAGCCAAGCGGGCTTTTACACTTTTTCTCGACAGAGTTCCAGCAAAATTGCGTCCGTCGAGGGCCTGTCCCTTGGGGGACAAGTTCCGCAACGGGGACTCCGGCAGTCAGGCAATATCCGCCAGTCCGATGGAATCGCCGAATTTCGCCAGCAGAGTCCGACGGATGCTGCGATTCTGAATCTGTGCGAGCATCGGATCGCGGGCCGCCAGCTCGAAGGCGTGTTTGCGCGCCATGACCAGCAGTTCCGAGTCGTCGATGATATTGGCGATCTTCAGGTCGGGCAATCCGTGCTGGCGGGCGCTGAACAGCTCGCCGGGCCCGCGCAGGCGCAGGTCCTGCTCGGCGATCTCGAAGCCGTCGTGGGTACGCGTCATCACGTCGAGCCGGCTGCGCGCGACTTCGTTCTCGGTTTCGGCGAACAGCAGGCAATAGGACTTGGATTCGCCTCGTCCGATCCGTCCTCGAAGCTGATGAAGCTGGGCCAGGCCGAACCGGTCGGCCGCCTCGATCACCATGATCGTGGCGTTGGGGACATCGACGCCGACTTCGATCACCACGGTGGAGACCAGAGCGTCGATCCGGCCCTTGCGGAACTCGGTCATGATGCGTTGCTTCTCCGCGGACGGCATCTGCCCGTGCAACAGCGCCACGTTGAACTCGGGAAAGACCTTCTCCGCCAGTTTCTTCCATGCGTCGGTGGCGGCTTCGATGTCCTTGCCCGTCTCTTCGACGGCGGCGATGCGCGGATAGACGAAATACGCCTGCTTCTTGACCTTGAGGCGCTCGCGAATGAAGTCGTAGGCGTCCTTCTGGTGACGACGGCCCACCCAGCGTGTGATGACGGCGCCTCGGCCGGGCGGGACGTGCCGGATGATCGAGACGTCGAGGTCGCCGAAGGCGGTCATCGCCAGCGTGCGCGGGATCGGCGTGGCGGTCATCACCAGACAGTGCGGCGTGCCGTCCTTGCGAAGCTGGGCCCGCTGGTGCACGCCGAATTTGTGCTGCTCGTCGATGACCACCAGCCCGAGCCTGCGGAACTCGATGTCTTTCTGGAGCAGGGCGACGGTGCCCACGACGATGTCGATGTCACCGCGTTGGATCTGTTCGAGAAGCTCAGCGCGTTTCCTGCCCGTCAGGCCTCCGGTGATGAGGATGCGCCTGACGTGGCTGTTCTTGAGGTATCGCTCCATGCTGATGAAATGCTGCGAGGCGAGGATCTCGGTCGGCGCCATGATGGCAACCTGTGTCCTGTTGGCGACCGCCAGCAGAGCGGCGTAGAGCGCCACGACGGTCTTGCCCGAACCGACGTCGCCCTGGAGCAGGCGGTTCATCGGCTCGGTCCGGCCCATGTCCGCGACGATCTCGGCGATGCACTCGTTCTGGTCCTCGGTCAACAGGAACGGGAACCGTTTGCGAATCCGGCTGTCCACTTCGTCCGAGCAGGCGCAGGCGACGGCCGAGGAGAAGTGCTGGATCCGGTACCGCCGCAACGCCAACCCGAGCTGCATCAGGAACAGCTCGTCGTACTTGAGACGACGCTGAGCCTGGGCGAGGTTCTCCTCATCGGGCGGCATGTGGATCCACGCGAACGCCTCCCGGCGCCCGATCAGGCGGTTTCGCTTGCGGAAGTCGTCCTCGTAGAACTCGCAGACCAGATCGTCGAGCCGTTCGAGCAGCGGGACGATGATGCGCTTGATCTGGGCGCTGGACAGATTGGCGGAAGCGGGATAGACGCCGCCGTTGAAATACAGATCGGGCTGCGTGTGGGCCTCGTCGAGCACCATGAACTTCGGGTTGGTCATCTGAAGCTGGTGCTTGAAGAGCGTGACCTTGCCCGAGAGCATGACGACCTGGCCCGGCTGGAGCTGGTTGCGCAGGTAGCCGCCATGAAACCAGACCACGCGGCAGGTGCTCGTGTCGTCGCTGACCATCGCCTCGAAGATCGGCGGACGACGATAGTTCTGGTAATCGGTGGACTCGACCAGGGCGATCACGCTGGCGGTCTCGTTGGGCTGTAGCCGGGCGATCTTCACCGGGCTCGGCGCGAAGACCCAGTCGCGCGGATAGTACTCCAGCAGATCGCCGACCGTGTTCACGCCGAGCTGGGCGAAGGTCTTGGCGCGGGCGGGGCCGACCCCTTTGACGTACTGAACGGGCGTCGAGGGAGTGAGTGGACCTCGGTCGTGACTGTCGTCATGCGCATCGGCCCGCAAGGGTTCGAAATCCGGGGCGCCATGCGCCGGGACCGGTGCCGATTCCGTGTGTGGGTGTTCTCCTGCGTTCATTGCGGTGGTCATCTTATCCGCTTTTGGGCCGGTCGGCCAGCAGGACCTGCTCACTGGCTAAAACCGTGTTCGCCGATGAGCCGGACGAAGCGGCAGCCGCAGACGTGCCGCTCGATCAGCTTGCCGTGAACTTTCTCGGCGGCGACCAGCGCCTGGGTCGAGCCGCAGCCGACCGGCGCGACGATCACGCCGCCTTCGACGAGCTGCGCCAGCAGGGGCGCCGGCCAGTCGGGCGCCGCCGCGGTCAAAAGGATGCGATCGAAGCGGCGTGGCTCGGGCCAGCCGGCGCTGCCGTCCCCGACGCGGAACTCCACGTTGCCGATGCCTAGTCTCTCCAGCACCTGCCGGGCGCCGGACGACAGCTCTTCGAACTTCTCGATGGTGTAGACCTTGCCCGCCAGGCGGGCCAGAATCGCGGTCTGGTAACCGCTGCCCGTGCCGATTTCGAGCACCGCGCAGTCGCGATCCAGCCGCAGCAGTTGCGTCATTAGCGCCACGATGTAAGGCTGCGAGATCGTCTGGCCCGATCCGATCGGCAGGGGGCCGTCCACATAGGCCTGCGAATGGTAGCCGTCTGGGACGAACGCCTCGCGCGGGACCTCCATCATGACTCGCAGAACGTCCGGGTCGGTGATGTCCCGGCCCTGTAGATCGTTCCGGAGCATCCGCTGCCTGGCCTGGTCGAGCATGTCCTGTTCGCGTTGTCTGTCCATGCGATTCGCTGTGGCCTTCGTGCGCCCTTTCCACCCCACGGTTGTTACGTTGGTTTCAGAACAGCAGTTTGATCGCGGCGGCCGCCGCCAGGATCTGCATGACAGCATTGAACGCCTTCTGCGGGATGCGCCGCAGCAGGAAGATGCCGAGCACAGCGCCAAGGGCGATGACCGGCAGCATCATCAGGTCGAGTGTGAGCGATTCGCGGGTCATGATGTCGAGGTTCATGCTGAACGGGACCTTGAGCCAGTTGACGACGAAGAAGAACCACGCGCTGGTGCCGACGAAGGCGACCTTGGGCAGCTTCATAGCCAAGAGGTAGATCACCATGATCGGTCCGGCGGCGTTGGCCATCATACTGGTCAGGCCGGCGACGAAGCCCAGGGCGGCGGCAAACCACCACTGCGTGGGAATGTGGAGTTCTTCGTTCTGGTTTCGGGTCCGCCAGTAGTTCAGGGCCAGCATGACGAGCACGATCACGCCGATGATCGGCTTGAGCTGCCGGTCGTTGATGACCCTCAGCGCGAAGAATCCCGCGACGATGCCGGCAAACGCCGCAGGCAGCAGGCGGATCATGTGGGACCACTCCGCGTTGCGCCGGTGATAGACGGCCGCGAAGACGTCGCCGAGGATGAGGATGCCCAGCAGCAGGCCCACCGATTTCTGGGCGGGCAGCACCAGCGCCATCAGGATCGTCGGCAGGATGCCCACACCCGGTATTCCGGTCTTGGAGATGCCGACGATGAGGGCCGAGAGTGTGACCACGAACCATGCGATGGGTTCCAATTCGGGCATTACTTATTCCTGCATAAGCGGTCATTATACTCCACCTGTGTGGGTCGTGCACTGTAGCGGTTTTGCCCCGCCGCCGCAAGCTGCTTCCTATCCCGCCCGGCTGATGGTATGATGGGGATTGCGTATGGCAATTGACCGCACCAACGCGAATTCAGGAGGTATGACATGAAAGCGAACAAGGCCCTGTATCTCGGTCTGGCGATCCTCGTCGGCGGCTGCGTCCCGGTGATTTCGCTGCAACCGCTGTTCACGAAAGACACCCTGTTCTTCGACGAACATCTGCTCGGCACGTGGGTGGAAAACCCCAGTGACACCAGCAGCGCCTGGGTGTTCACGCGTCTCGGACAGGGCGACGCCGACACGCTGCCCGACGCGCTCAAAGACAGCGCCGACAAGGTCTACCACCTGGGCCTGACCGATCCGGAAGGGCGCAAGGGGTCGTTCTTTGCATGTCTGGTGAAGCTCGATAGCAACGTGTTCCTGGACATCTTTCCCGATGTGCTGCCCTCGGGACAGGGCGATCCCGAAAAGGCGGAGCTGTTCTACAATGCCTTCCTTTTCGTGCGGGCCCACACCTTCGTCAAGGTGGACCTCAGCGGCAATCGCATGTCGATGTGGCTGACCAACGACGACAAGATCAACGGTCTGCTCGAATCGAAACCGAGCCCGATCGCCTACGAATCGGTCGACGACCAGCCGATCTTGACGGCCTCGACGAAGGACTTGCAGGCGTTCGTCTCGCATTATGCCGGCGACGACCGCGTCTTCGCCGACGGGATCATCCTGGAGCGCCTCCCGCAATAGGCGCCGTGCGGCGTCGAGCGAGAAGCTCTACCCGTCCCGCAGGACCTATGGGATCCACAAGACCCATTGGCAGATCGAGAGGACAGATGCGGGCGCTATGGTTCCGTCTTCTTGCGGGCTTGCGGGATGGTGGTTTTTCGGTATGATGGCCGACCTTTACCTGTGAAGGTGTTTGTTTATCGCAGCTTCTCGTTGGAGCGGCTGATTCTGGAAGGCCATGGGATTATGAAGCAATGCAGCAAGAGCAAGGGCACGACCGAGGCCGAACGGGTCCGTTTCGGCGAGCCCAGGCGGTATCTCGTCGACGTGGACTCGATCTCGACCAATCAGCTTTTCACCGACTGTGTGATCGTGGGGGCGGGTCTGGCGGGCCTGCGGGCCGCGATCGAGGCCGCCGACCATCGCAACGTCATGGTGGTCTGCAAGGGCACTCTCGAGGACAGCAACACGTGGAAGGCCCAGGGCGGCATCGCCTCGGTGCTCGGCGAGGATGACACCTTCGAAGCGCACATCGCGGACACGTTCAAGACCGGAGGCGGCATCTGCGACGAGCAGATCGTCAGGCTTGTGGTCGAGCAGGGCCCCGAACTGGTCCGCCAACTGCAGCAGTGGGGCACCGCGTTCGACCTGGTCGACGGCCAGATCGACATCACGCTGGAGGGCGGCCACTCCCGCGCGCGGATCCTGCACGCGCACGGCGACGAGACGGGACGGGCCATTGCCGAGGCGCTGATCGACAAGGTGCGGACCACGCCGAACATCAAGGTCATCGAGAACTTCTACACCATCGACCTGCTGACGGATGAGGACCATCGCTGCGTGGGCATCATCGGATACGATCCGCCACGCGGCTTGCAGATTCTCTGGGCGGCCAACACGATCCTCGCCAGCGGCGGCGGCGGGCAGTTGTATCGCGAAACGACGAATCCGCCGGGAGCGACCACCGACGGCGTCGCGATGGCCTACCGGGCCGGGGCCGTGCTGCGGGACATGGAGTTCGTGCAGTTTCACCCGACGACGCTGTACATCGCAGGCGCGTCGCGCGCGCTGATCACCGAGACCCTGCGCGGGGAGGGCGCGTACCTGCTGGACGTGAACGGGCATCGCTTCATGACCGAATACGACCCGGCGGGCGAGCTGGCGCCGCGCGACGTGGTGAGCCGCGCGATACTGGACCAGATGCGCAAGACCGAATCGACGCACGTGTTCCTCGACGTGCGGCACCTGAACAAGGAGTATTTTGCCAAGCGGTTCCCGATGATCAGCGACCTGTGCGAGAGCTTCGACATCGACGTCAGTCACGACCTGATCCCGGTGCGGCCCAGCGCGCACTACATGGTCGGCGGCGTTCTGACCGATGTGAGCGCACGGACGAGCATCGAGAATCTCTACGCCTGCGGGGAGGTCGCCTCGACCGGGCTGCACGGCGCCAACCGGCTGGGCAGCAATTCGCTGCTGGAAGGGCTGGTCTTCGGGACCATCGCCGGCCGGCAGGTGGGGCAGAAGGCCCCGGCCGACGTCGCCGGCCTGAAGCACCCGCTCATCAAGTACCAGATTCCGCACTCCGACCGCAGCCAGCTCGACGCCGCCGACGTGCGCAACAGCCTGCGCGCCCTGATGTGGCGCAACGTGGGCATCACGCGGACCGCCCAGCCGCTGGCCGAGGCGCAGGAGATCATCCGCTTCTGGCATCGCTACGTGATGGACAAGATCTTCGACTCGCCCGAAGGCTGGGAATGCCAGAACCTGCTGACCACCTCGCTGCTGGTCACCCACGCCGCCGAGCTGCGGAAGGAGAGCCGCGGCGTCCACTACCGGACGGACCATCCCAAGACGGATGATGCGCATTTCCGCAAGCACATCGAGATCGTCAAGGCCAACTGAGTCCCTCGCAACCACTATGCGGCCGGCAGACGCTCGGGGTCCACTCCGAACGGCGCCAGGTGTTTCGGCTGCATGGGGACCTCTTTGTGTATCTTCCGAAGCGCGTTGGGGCTCTCGATCGCGTTACGCAGGTTCTGCTCGTGAATGACCTGGAGCCAGTAGGGGATGTCCTTGATGGGGCACCTGGGCACGTCGGCCGGGATCTGATTGTGCCGCCACTGCCAGATCGTTTGCGGGGCCTGTCCATCCTCCACCAGCGTGGGGCAATTGTTGTACCAGTACTCCATGAGCCATCCCCGGCGCGCGCCCAGGTCGAAGATCATGCCGAAGGGAAACACCATGACCCAGGGACGGGCGAGCTTCTTGCGGTTCTGACGGTAGGTCTCGTGCAAGGCGGCTACGGCATCGCGGTGAAAGGCGTCGTCGTTGTCGATGCGGGTCGTCAGCAGATCGTAGGCCCCCGGCTCCACACCGCTCAGCCATGCATTGGCGCCGCGCACAGGGAAGATGAGCTTCATGTTCGTCCGGCAGAGGCGCTCCATCGTCTGAACGTGCGCATCCGGCGTCCGCGAGTCCATCATGATCCGCCAGGCGAAATCCTGGCAGCTCTGTGCGGCGATCGACGGCAGCGTGAACGCCTCGAACAGACGCAGACGGTGCTCCATCCAGGCATTGGGTTCGAGGCGCGCCTTCGTCTTCGAGCCGTACAGGTCGACGTTGAAACGCGTCAGGATCAGGTGTTGGAACAGTTTTGTCATAACGTGCGACGCCGATTGTTGCCTCGATCTTCTCCTTCGGGCGATGAAGCAATGTGGCGGCGATAGAAATCGTGCCAACGTGCGCGGGCGTAGTGTAGAGACCTGCCCCCTGTTCCGTCAAGGCCGATAGGGACGGTCCGTTTGCCGTGTGCCCGTGACGGCATGTTATTCGCGGGCAGTAGCGTCTTACGACGCCACTGCGAAGCGCCACTGGAAAAGACTTCGTCATAGTGGTACAATGCGAGTTGGCCTTGGGCCAGATAATCAACAGTCAATTGTCAATTCGGAACTGGTTCATTCCGAGAGTGGGTCGGGCGGTCGCTCTGCATCGCTTCGTGCGAGGCAGGGAGGAAAGTCCGAGCAGGAAGGGGACCCCAAACGCGAGATCTCGCGTTTGGGAGACCCAGGGCACGGTGGTGGCTAACGGCCACCGGGGGCGACCCCAGGGAAAGTGCCACAGAAAACACACGGCCGATGGCCCTTCGGGGCACAGGCAAAGGTGAAAAGGTGCGGTAAGAGCGCACCGCGACGGCGGCGACGTCGTCGGCAGGGTAAACCCCACCGCCTGCAAGACCAAGCAGCCGGTCGACTTCGGTCGCACCTGGCCCGGGTGTGAATGGCCTTCGGGTCGTTCGGCCGGCGGGTAGGTCGCGTCCCGTTTCGGCGGGAGAGCCGGTCGGCAACGGCCGGTCCAGATAAATGATCGCCACCCGCCCTCGCGGCGGGTACAGAACTCGGCTTACAGACCCACTCTCGGAATGGACCGGCTCCCGCCTGGGCGGATCATCATTCGCCCCTGCCGACGGCCAGGACCTTGAGGCGATTGAGGCCGCCAACTTGCTTGTCGCCGGCGCAGTAGGCCAGGAGCATCCGATCCCGCACGAAGGCAATCGCGGTGTAGCAGTACCAGCCGTCGGGATTTGCTTCGATGACGCGCGATTCGCTCCAGGAGTCGCCCTCGTCCTTGCTGACGGCCATGCACAGAGGCGTGCGCCGGCCCTTCGGATAGGGATGGCGGCCGGAATGGTCATTCCATACGCAGACCAGATCGCCCGTCCAGGGAATGCGTTCGATCGAAGCGGGGCTCAGCGGTGAGGCCAGGTCGGAAGGGCGGGGCTTTGACCACGTCTGGCCGCCGTCCTGCGAGTGGCAGATGTACTGGCTGCCGGCGTCGGTGCGGATGTACATCATCAGCCGCCCGTCGCGTAACTCAACGACTCCCGGCTCCTGCACGGTGATGCGCCGGCCGTCGGGGTCGCAGCCTTTGAACGTGTCCTGGCTGCGGCGCCACGTCCGCCCGTTGTCGTCGGACAGATAGCACATGATGATGCCGGCACTGTCGCGCGGTCGGCCCGGCCCCTGATGCCAGGCGACGGGTAAGACGATACGGCCGGAAGTCAGTTGGACGGCCCGGTCATTATTCAGGACATAATAGCCCACTTCATCGGTGATGCAGTCGGTCGGTTCGCTCCAGGTCCGCATCTCGTCCGTCGAGACGCACATGACGGGCCGGCAGTCCTCCTGTGAGGTCTTGCGCAGGTAGAACAGGGCGATCTCACCGCTTGCCATTCGCAGCAGCGAGACGGACATCACGTTCAGCCCGCCCGTCCGCCGGACCACCGTCTCCGGCCCGCTCCAGGTCGCGCCGTCATCGGCCGACGTGCGCATCACAAGGTCGGCGGCCGCATGGTCGCTCCCGCCACCGGTGAATCGCGTGTAGATCAGGCACAATCGCCCATCCTTCAGCTCGATGAGATCGCCTTCGGAGTGGCGAGGATAGGCATCGCTTGGCTCGATAACCAGCAGCGGCTTCATTTCTCCACGAAGCGCGTCCGGCGGGAACCAGCCCCGGAGGAACTCCTCGGCCGTTCCCTCGTAGACGGCCTCCGCGAGGAATTCCTCGCCCCGCTGATTGCCCCAGGAGTAGTTGATGACCAGCCGGCCCTTGTATTCGCAGAAATCGATATCGGAGTTGTTGATGTTCTCGGCCTTGGTGACGCGCTGCCGCTGCTCGGTCGTGAGCTTCGGGTTGGCGATCTGCTTGTCCTGTGCCGACGCCTTCAGCACCGGATTCAGCGGGCTCGACTCCCAATGGATCAGGTCCGGCGAGCGCACCACGCGCATCTCGTACCCTTCGTGGGCTTCCAGGTAGAAATCGTAAAAGCAGCCGTCGAGGTAGCGCAGGCAATGAGGTGCGCTGTAGCGGTCCTTGGCGTAGACGCACTCGGGCGGTGTGACCTCCCAGGTCCGCAGGTCCTTCGAGGTGGCGAACCGGGCCGTGAAGGCCACTCCGGCCTGATCCTCAGGCTTGTGGATCTCGAACATCATCACGTATCGGTCATCGGCTTTGCAGATCGACGTATTGCAGATGCCGAACCCGTCGAGATCCAGTGCAGTCCAGTGTTCCCACGTCTTCAGATCCTTCGATGCGAACATCTCGACGCGCTGGCCCGTCCACCCCTGCTCTGTGCTCGTCCCCGTCACGTAAACCGTATCACCATCGACAAACGCACTGGAAAAGACACAGCCCCGCGCCAACGGCGCCGTCGCCTCGCCGGTCTGCACATCCACCAACCGCGTATAGTTCTCACCCAGCTTGTTACCCTCATAGCTCGTCCGCACCCACTCGCTACGGTACAGTCTTCCCTGGAATACGACCGGCGTCGTCTCCACCAGATCGCAGTCAATCGTCCCGAGTTTCCGAATCAAAGGCCGACCTTGTCCGTCCACCGGTCCACCCAACACCTGCCCGATCAGCATCGATACCAACACTACCGTCACAACCCATTCTCTTCTCATCCGTTGTCTCTCCATCGGCTTGCCATCAAAGTTTCGATGTTCTATGCACTCGGAACGATGGCCCCATGGTGGCGAAGCAGTTCCCGAATGTCTTCCAGGGGCACCTCAATCGGCGTCGTCTTCCGCTGTGCCGCCAGCGCGGCAGCAGCCCCGGCCGCCTGGCCCATGGCCATACACGAGGCCTGAACGCGAAGACCGGAATTGGCCAGACGGTCGCTCGAAACGCATCGGCCGGCCACCATGATGTCACGGCTTCCCTTCGGAACCAATGCCCTCAAGCCGATTGTTGGTACCGTGCCCCTGGCCAGAGGCTTGGGTTTGACCCCGCTTGGCGTGTGCAGATCCACGGGATAGAACGCGTAGCACACGGCGTCATCGAATACCCGACCGGACGTATAGTCCTCCACAGTAATCACGGTCTCCCCCCGGATGCGGTAGGTCTCACGATGTGCGGTCTCCGGCTGCATGTGTACCAGACGCGACGTGTCCTTCTGGCCACGCAGCTTCTTCAGAAGCAACCTCCGCCCATTCAGGTTGGCCTCCGTCAAAGTGACCGACGTCGACGAGTCCGCACCATGCACGTACAATTGCTCAAGTTGCCCACGACCCACAGGGTGTACGCCCCCCAGCTTGTAGAGCAGCGAGCCGGGCTGCGTTTCGCTATCGCGAAGCCTGGGCAGGCCGAGCATCCCGACAACGCTGGCCCCGCCGGTACAGTCGATGATCTGTTGGCACGTCACTCGGCGATATGTGCCCGGCCCCACGGTGTCCACCAGCCACCCATCGACTGTCTGCTCGACCGACAGCGGGGATTCGTAATAAGCAACTGTAACGCCTGCCTCGACGCACGCTTCCTCTGCAAGAAGCGCGTAGACAAACTGGTTGACGTGCACCTGATTCTGCCAATGACGCGCCGGGACTTGGCTGAAGTCGGGCAGCGTCCCCTTATCGAGTTCGACGGCTCGCTTGACCAGTTCCCAGCCGATTCCCGCGATGATCTGTTTGCCCCAGGCATCAAAAAGCCCCGGAAAAGACACACCGCCTGTTGTGGCGGTCCCCCCAAGCTGCGTGCCCCGCTCGACCAGGGCCGTCTTTGCTCCCGCCCTGGCGGCCTGAATCGCCGCGATGGTGCCCGCCGTCCCGCCTCCGACCACCAGCACATCGGCTTCCGTCCTGACAGTCCCTTCCCTCTTGCCGGTACGTCGCGGCCGAGCACCGGAATCGGCCCCCAGCGCCGCACTCGATGAACCCGCCAGCGCGACACCGGCAACAGAGCGCCGCATGAATTGTCGTCTTCCCAGGTGACGGTCTTCCATCTCTTCTCTCACGGTATTTGGCATTTCTTCCAGAGCCTCCTGGCCTCTTCGACACTGTCGCCACGTGCCCGATCCGGATACGAATCTCGCTCACTGGACCACTGTCTCATCCAGGGACGCATCTCCACGTCGAACGCGTCGGCGTTGAAAGCCCTCCCTTCCCGCAAGTCCTTCTTGGCTCGCTCCAACCTCTACTCCACACGCTCTTCTCATGCGCCATCTTTCCCGTTGTCGCCATCAATCGTCGGGACGACCGCCCCACGCTGATCTATCCCACCGGATGCCCTGCCACCAGGCCCCGCTCGACACAGCCTTTCAGCCGGTCCCATTCCTCCAGGAAATCCCCCAGGTGCTCCTTGCCCCCTTCGCGAATCTCCGCGTCGATCATTTCCCGCACCAACTCCTGCTCCTGTTCGTAATGCTCCGTACTGAAATGCCCCCCGAAATGCGCGACCCGCAGCCAGAGCAGGTACGTCGTCAGCGCGTCGAACTCGTTGTAAGCGATGATCTTGTCGAGGCGGCCGTCGAGCCACAGGGAAGCGACCTGCTCTCCGTCGACGTCCATCTTGCCGGGGATGCCGGAGAGCGTGGCGATCTCGTTGAGCGAAGGCGTCGCCTTGCCCCAGCCGGCGACGACCTCCTTGAGATCCACACTGGCATCGCTGTTGCGGCTGTCGAAGTAGTCCTCGCCTTCCCACGGTTTGTTCGGGCGCTTGCAGAATTCCGGCATAGAAAGACCCAGGACGACGCCGCGCTGGATCAGCGCCTTCAGGTCGGCGCTGGCGGAGTTGAAGCCGACGAGCTGCGGCTTGTACTGCCCGGCCTTGCCCAGAAAGGTGCCCACCACGTGTCGCTCTTCGGTCTGGGCCGGGTCGTGACTGTCGCGCGGCAGCGACAACAGGTGGAGCTTCACATCGTTGCCCGTCTGGTGCCGCTCGACCGCCGCGACCGATACGATCCGACAAAGCACCGTCTTGAGGTAAGGCGTCGGGTCCTCCTCGGTCGCGCCGCCTTTCTTCCACATGACCTCGACAACCTCTCTGTCGGACATCTCCACCGGCAGCTTGTACAGCAGTCGGCCCGCCAGCGGATCGGGAATCCATTCGGCGTCGAACGCCCACACCCGGTTCTTCACACTCTTGAACATTGTCGCGCTCCTTCGCGGTCCTTTCGGACCTGGGTGACAGCCTCGTAGGGTGTGCACCGCACACCTTCCTCATCGCGCGATCGAATTGGTGTGCATTGCACACCCTACGAGTCTTCGGGATACCACCGAGCTGAAGCTGCCATGGGGTCATTCTCAGGATATCCAGGCCCATTATGATCCGTGTGAGCGCGTGGGTCAATCCGCTTGGGCAATCTTCCGGGCTACTGGAGTGGGGTGCCCGCGTCGCGGGGAGAGAATGCGTGGTCGATGTGTCAGGATGGTGCGGCGTGGCTTCTGCCAGTGCGCTCGGCGCGATGTCTGCGGCTGGCAGGCAGAAGCATCTCGATCAGTCCGGCCAGCGGGTCGATCACCATCCAGACCAGGAACGTCGTCCCCAGCGTTCCCAGGGCGACGCCAAACAAGAACCGGCTCATCTGGCGGACCCCGGCCATCCCCAGGACAGCCGCCAGGCCGCCCAGCAGAGGCGCCGAAACGTAGAGGCCCATGTAGCAGTTGCTGCTGGTTAGAGGGTGCTCCTGTTCAACGTGCCCGGATCGGGCGACTCCTCGCAGCAGGGCGAAAAAGTAGAGGCCGGCCACAAGAATGATTATCAGTGCCGAGTGGCCCGAGAACGAGAAGATCGTCCGCCAGCGGAATCCTGCCTGGTACAACCCCATCACCAGAAGATAGCCGACGCACAAGGTGAACCAGAACATCCCGACCAAGTGAAGCCGGCTCAGTGTCTTCCTCGCCGTCATGGTCTGCTCCTCAACCTCCCCCGGTCTTGCTGACCGACGCCGCAACGCTGATGCCACCGAAGCACGCCCTCCTCTGCGAATACTCCTCCCTCATGCGGCTCGCTCCGATTCAATACGTACAAACACGCATTCTCATCGTCCGAAACCTCCTCTCGGAGCCGGGACGGAACGTCCGCTCCGCTGGCCTGGACGTTGCCTTTGGGGCCGCCCTCTGGCGACGGTTGCGCTCATTGCTCGGCGAGCCAACCAAGGATTCTGGTCACCAGATCCTGACGGGTTCCTTCGCGAACGATGACATATGGACATATGCCGAGAATGACGGTCCGGCGGCCGTTCGCCGTGGACCGGACACCGAAAATGGTGTCCTTGGCCTCGATCCAAAAGGTCATGCCGTTGTATTTCCTGAAGCCCTCCTGCTCGAAATGCATGATCGGGAAGACATTCGCGGGATCGATGATGCGGACCATGTTGACGTAGTACATCAACAGGCGGCCTTCGATATGACGTTCCAGCTCACCCGTGATCACATCCCATTGCTGACCCTCGATCCAGATGCTGTAGGTGGACCCTCGTGCCTCGAGGTTCCAGCCGATATACTCCAGGCCGAAGTAGCTGAGATTGTTGGGGGAAACCAGGCTACCGATCACGCCGTCTCCGCAAATGAAGTGGTTGACATTGCTGGTGCTCTTGATGGCGTCGACTTCCTCGGAAGACAGGCCGTCGGAAGGACCTTTGTTCCAGATCACCACCTTGACATTCGTCAATTCCTCTTGGAAGGTCAGATAGGTGCTCGGATCGAGAATCACGGTGTCGGCATACGCGGCGTGAGTGATGTAGGGCGCCATCGAGTAATCGGATCCGGTCTCGAGCAGCAGGTGCTCGATTTCCGTCGTGATTCCTGTAACCATTCGCGACCTGTTAACCGTCGGCGTCCCCTGCAACTGGAGAAGCACCTGGGCGTCTCCGACTCCGAGCGTGGAGCCGATATTCAAGGTCAGCGACATCTGCACGGAGGCGTTCGCGGCGACCACCAACTGGCCCGTGGCCGGATCGGCGCCGGATGCGACGAGCGTCGTGCTGCCGCTGGCAAATCGCGCCGACCAATCGGCGGGTGTCCTGTCGGTGGTCGACAGCGTCACGGTGTAGGTTTGTTGCTTATTGGTGGCGTTTTTCAGGGTGTAGCTGTTGGCCAGATCCGAGCCGGCAGGGAGCGCCTTCGTTGCGGGAACATCGGAGTTGATAATCTTGTTCAGCAGCGTGCCGTCTTTGACGGCCACGGCGCTGTTGATGATTTCCTTGTTGTCCTGAGCATCCGCCTGGAGGATTCCAACAAAATACACATTGTCGATGTTCCAGCGTGTGTCGATCTGCGATTCGAATTCGTACTCGTAGAACGCGCCTGCATCGACGGAGGACGGAAGACCCCCGGCGAGGCCCCAGGGACCGCCCAGCATGGCGCGCACCACGCTCATGTGATGGTATCCAACGATCTTTGTCGGTTCGTTGTAGTAGGGATTGTCTTCGTAGCCGGGACGGCCGGAGAGGTAGTTGGCCTGATCGTAGCCGGAACCGGTGCCCTTCACGTCATCTTCAACGATGTAAACGTTGAATCGCAGAGGGAAGTCCATGGATTCGACGATGTTCGCGAGAACGCGTATCTTCGCAGTGCGCGTGCTCCGGTTCAGCGTGTAGAAACAATCGACCTCCGCTCTGGCCTTCTGTTGCATCTGGAACTCGCAGCACGTTTTCCAGACGTCCCGATTCAAGAAGACTTCGCCGCCGAAATTCCGCCTGTTGATTGACGCCGTGGGGAACCCGGTCAGCCCCAGGGCCTCGCCGATCACCCACTGTTCCGCGATGGCCATGGCGTCGCCGTTGTGGAGCTTCGTCGCAATGACCTGATCGCCGTACAGGTCGACAATCTCATCGACCATCGCGCTTCCGTCGGGACACCAGCCGCACCACGCTCCCGTGTGTTGTTCCAGCAGGACATTCTTGATTTGTGCCGTTGTTGCGACGGCCATTGCCGCGATCAGGGCCGTAGTCAGCACGAGAATTGGGCGCCTACCCATGACACACCTCCTTCTGATGCACAAATGAGCGGACGAAACCGTACGATGAAACCGCGTGCTTCTGTCACCCGACCTCCCGCGACCCGGCAGGGTGACCTCTTCTTCGGCCGGGACGCACAACGACAATGAGAGTCCTCATTGCCTCCGCCATATCATAGCGGACTACGCGACTCCTTTTCTATTGGGGCAACTACGTATTTTGGGCCGGCCGGGTCCCGCCGGACCGTTGCCGGCAAACCGGAGACCCCAGACTGGAGCAACAGGCAGGGCGCGGAAGCCAAGCGGGCCAGCTCGTCCTGAGATGCACGGTGTACGGCCGGATTGCCGATTCCATGTCGAAAGGCGCTACACCCACAATGACGCCGGCTCGAAAGCCCTTCTCAAGGCATGGGGCAGACGCCTCCCGGGCACATCACCGGGGTGTAACCCAATTCACCGAAGACGCCCCTCTGGACGCCGTGCAGGTCCTCATTCCCGGGCGAGAGGGCCAGTTCGGTGTGGCGGGCGGTCGACTGCCACAGGTTCATATCCATCTTGGCGACCTCGAGAGTGCGAGGGTCCTTCCACTTGCGGTACTCGCTATGGCCGTCGGCGAAGGAGAAATTCGTTCCATCGGCGTGGCGAACCGTGACCTGGTCCCACCATCGTTCATCGTCATAATAGACCGTCCAACTGTCGGGACTGAGCCGGCCCTCGTCCAGAAACACGATCTGCACACTGGCGTTGCGGACCTGGCTGCGCTGCCTCTTGATTTGCCCCTGCGCGCCGGGGATGTGGTAGTAACCGTTCATGGAATCGGGGATGGCATAGGTTACCACCTCACCGCGGACGCCGGTCGGGCATTTGTACAGCTTGATGTTCGGACAGTAGCGATAGAGCAGCCCGTCCTTGATCCCCTGGATCCGCCGGTCTTCGGGGCTGTCGGCGCCAGGCCAGTAGACCCAGCAGGCTCCATCGCGGTTGTGGGCCCCCAGGGTGGTATTGCCGCTGACGATCCGGTCGTCGTTGTCGTCCGCGTAGAGGTTCCAGGCGACAGCCATCTGTTTGACGTTGCCCAGGCAGACCGCCCGCTTGCCTTGTTCTCTGATTCGATGCAGGACGGGCATGAGCAGGGCCATCAGAATGGCGATGACCGCGATGACGACGAGAAGCTCGATCAACGTGAAACCGTCCCTGCGGTCCATGCATCTTGCCCTTTCGCCTCGGCGCAGCCTCTCGCTTGGTGCGCGCTTGCCTGCCCAGCGAACCCCGAAAGACTGGTCCGGCAGGTCTGTTTGCCCCTCCGACAGACGCCGGCGCACCCCCATCCAAGCTTCATCCGCCGCAAATGTCAATTGTGGTGACTACTTATTTTCCCGGAGGCAGCCCCAGGTAGCGGGTCAAGTGCTGCCCGGAGAGGCGAATGGGCCGGCCAGAACGATCCTGGTCCGGCGGGAAAGACCAAGCTCAGTTCTTTCCTCAAACCGGTCGACCGAGGCAGTAGACGAAGGCCGCCAGCAGGGCGCCGAGGGTCGGGCCGACGATGGGGACCCAGCTATAGGCCCAGTCGCTCGTTCCCTTGTTCTTGATCGGCACGAGCTGGTGGATCAGGCGCGGTCCCAGGTCGCGCGCCGGATTGATGGCGTATCCCGTCGTTCCGCCGAGAGACAGCCCGATCCCCATCACCACCAGGGCGACGGGGATGGCGCCGAGGCAACCCATGCCCACCTTGATCTCTTCGGTCCCGGAGGTGAACGTCGGGCAGGAGGCGTACAGCACCGCCAGCAGCAGCACGAAGGTGCCGATCGCTTCGCACAGGACGTTCCGCAGGGGGTTGCGAATCGCCGGTCCCGTGGCAAAGGTGCCGAGGATCGTGGCCGGGTCGGTGCTGATGTCGAAATGGTCCTTGTAGAACAGCCAGACGAGGAACGCACCGGCCGCACCGCCGAGGAACTGGGCAGCGAGGAACAGCGGGACCTTGGCCACCGCGAACTTCCCGGCCGCCGCCAAACCGATTGTCACCGCAGGGTTGATGTGCGCGCCGCTGAACTCGCCGGTGATGGCGACGGCGACGAAGACGGCCAGTCCCCATCCCATCGTGATCACGATCCAGCCGCCGGCGTTTCCTTTGGTGCCCTTCAGGCAGACGTTGGCAACGACGCCGTCACCGAGCAGAACCAGAATCATCGTCCCCATGAATTCCGCTACGAATTCGCTCATCGACACTTCTCCCTTCTGATTTCCCGTGAGGGCGAATAATCATTCGCCCCTACAAACATCCGGCGGCGTCTGCGCTATCGGTCCCAGTTCCGCACTCTCTCTACCGCCTTGTGCCAGTTCTTCAAAAGCTCGGTGCGCATCTGGGGCGCCAAGTGCGACTCGAACTGGGCCCCCTTCTTCCAGATCTTTCGGATCTCGGCCAGGTCCTTCCAGTACCCGACGGCCAGGCCCGCGAAGAACGCGGCGCCCATCGCGGTGGTCTCCAGCGTCTGGGGCCGGACGACTTTCACCCCCGTCAGTCCCGCCTGGAATTCCATCAGGCGGTCGTTGACCGATGCGCCGCCGTCGACGCGAAGCTCGGCGATGGGGATGCCCGCGTCGTCGGCCATCGCGTCCAGCACGTCCTTGGTCTGGAAGGCGATCGACTCGACGCAGGCCCTCGCGATGTGGGCACTGGTCGTTCCGCGCGTGATGCCGAAGATGGCGCCGCGGGCGTATTGGTCCCAATAGGGGGCTCCGAGTCCGGCGAACGCCGGGACCATGTACACGCCGCCGTTGTTCTCGACGGAGTTGGCCAGCGCCTCGACCTGTTCGGATTTGTCGATGCAGTGCAGTCCGTCACGAAGCCATTGCACGACCGCACCGGCGATGAAGATGCTTCCCTCCAGGGCATAGGTCACCTGGTTGCCCAGCTTCCAGGCGATGGTCGTCAGCAGGTTGTTCTTGGATAGCCTGGCCTCTTGCCCCGTGTTCATCATGATGAAGCAGCCGGTCCCGTAGGTGTTCTTGATCATGCCTTCGTCCGTGCACATCTGGCCGAACATGGCGGCCTGCTGATCGCCCGCGATGCCGGCGATGGGGACATTGGGGGCGGGAAACGTGGTCGCGGTCACGCCGACCACCTCGCTGCAGCTCTTGACCTCGGGAAGCATCGACGACGGGACGCCAAACAACTCGCACAGCTCCTCATCCCACCTCTGATCATGGATGTTGAACAGCAACGTCCGGCTGGCGTTCGAGATGTCGGTGGCGTGCACAGCGCCGTTGGTCAGCTTCCACACCAGCCACGAATCGACGGTGCCGAAGGCCAGCTCTCCCGCCTGGGCCCGCTGCCTGGCATCGGGGATGTGATCGAGAATCCAACGCACCTTCGTCGCGGAGAAATAGGCGTCGATCACCAGTCCGGTCTTCTGCTGAATCATTTCGGAGTGGCCCGCGGCCCGCAGCTCGTCGCAGAACGCCGAGGTTCGGCGGTCCTGCCAGACGATGGCGTTGTGAATCGACTCGCCCGTCCGGCGGTCCCAGACGAGGGCGGTTTCGCGCTGATTGGTGATTCCGATGGCGGCGATGTCCCCGCCGCCGAGGTTCAGCTTGGCCATGGCCTCGGCCGCGACGCTGGCCTGACTTGACCAGATCTCGTTCGGATTGTGCTCGACCCAGCCGCTTCTGGGGAAGATCTGCTGGAACTCCTTCTGGGCCACCGAGCAGATCTTGCCCTGCCGGTCCACGATCAACGCGCGGGAGCTGGTGGTTCCCTGATCGAGCGCCAGAATGTACTTCGCTTTCGCCATGTAGCACCCTTCTTTTTTATCGATGTACATGTGAATCCCGACGTGCATCGGGATTACGGCCAGCACGACCCCTTCCGAAAGGCCAAAGTAAACCACGTGCCATGTTCCCTGTCAAACATCGCTTCATTCATATTGTGCCCGCGAAGGCGCCTCAGGCCGGGGATCAGTGTTCATCTCACCGATTGCATCGGGTATACTCACAAGCTGTTCGTGGTCGGCCCGTCAGGGCATACGGCGGGGGCGAACTGCGCTTCACCCCTGGAAGCTGGTAGACGCATAACACGAATCGGGAGGTCGTTCGATCTATGGAACGAGTTCGATTGGGACGAAGCGGGCTGTCGGTATCGCCGGTTGCCTTTGGCACGTGGCAGTTGAGTCCCCGTTTCTGGGGCGAGGTGGACAAGAAGGAGATACTTGCGGCGGTCCGGCTGGCGTTTGACAAAGGGATCAACTTCTTCGACACGGCTGATGCCTATGGCGATGGGTATGGCGAGAGCACGCTGGGCGAGGCGATCCGCGATCTTCCGCGGGGCGAGATCGTCGTCTGCACGAAGGTGTACAACCACTTCAACCCGGACGGCTCGCGGTATCCCGATCTCAGCCGGGAGCACCTGATCGAACGGTGCGAGGCGTCGCTGAAGCGTCTGGGCGTCGAACGGATCGATCTGTACCTCCTGCACTTCTATGACCTGATGACTCCGCTGGAGGAGGTGGCCGGCGTGCTCGATCAGTTGCGCGAACAAGGCAAGGTACGCACGATCGGCGTGAGCAATCACAGCGTCGAGCAGGTGCGGGCCCAGCGGCGCTTCGGGCCCTACGACGTCGTGCAGCCTCCGTACAGTCTGATCGACCCGACCGGCGAGGACGACCTGTTGCCCTATTGCCAGGGGCAGGACCTTGGCGTGATGATCTACTCGCCGATGCATAAGGGCCTGCTGACGGGCAAGTACCGTGGCGACGAGACGTTCGCGGATTTTCGCAAACATCATCCGGATTTTCAGGGGCAGCGATTCCGCGACCTGTGCCGGGCGGTTCAGTCGCTGGCGCCGATGGCCCGGCGGTATGGATTGACGCTGTACCAGTTGATTCTGGCGGCCACGCTGATGCACCCGGCGATCCACGTGGCGGTCTGCGGGTTCAAAAACCCCGATCAGGTCGCCGAAGCCGCCGGCGCGCTGGGGCGGCGGATCGAGCGGCCGGACGTGTTCGCCATCCGCAAGACGCTCGGCCCCGCCGGCGCCAAGGTCATCGATGCCAGCGGCACGCGAAAGTAGGGGCGAATCATCATTCGCCCCTGTCTCGTTATGCGCCGAGATGGACCCGTATCTGGAGGGACACAATGACCGACACATTGACATCGATGATCGTTGCCACCGCGCTGCTGATCGCGACTGTCGGGTCGTCAAACGCTGTTTGTAGTGTGCCCGTGAGGGCATACCCTGAGGATAACGCCTTACGGCGTCACTACAAGCTCGACCGCCATGCCCTGGTGACGCGACACAATGTCACACTGACGCGCGCGGACGCGCTGACTGGGCTGAGTGTCGGCAACGGCCAGTTCGCCTTCACCGCCGACATCACCGGCCTTCAGACCTTCCCCGAGTACCACGAGCGAGGTACGCCGCTGTGCACGCAATCGCAGTGGGGCTGGCACGCCTGCCCCAATCCCGACGGCTACCGGCTGGCCGATGCGCTGGAGGAGTACGACGTGGCCGGACGCAAGGTGCCCTATGCCTCTGGCGCCGCTCGTTCCGGCGGCTACTTGCCGGCCGCAGAGTGGCTGCGCGCCAATCCGCATCGTCTGCACCTGGGCAGGATCGGCCTGCTTCTGGCGAAATCGAATGGCTCGGCCGCAAGCATCGAGGACCTGACCGAGACGTCGCAGACTCTCGACCTGTGGTCCGGGCTGCTGGCCAGCGAGTTCAAGGTTGAGGGCCAGCCCGTTCAAGTCTTGACGGTGTGCCATCCGACGCGTGACATCCTGGCGGTTCGCATCGAATCTCCCCTCGTCGAACAAGGCCGGCTGCGAATCTTGCTGGCATTTCCTTACGGCAATCCTGATTGGCGCAACGCCGCCGACTGGGACCATCCGGATCGCCATACGACGCAGGCTCAAATCGCCGGCTGTCAAGCCGACCTGACGCGAACCCTCGACGCGGACCGCTACTGCGTCCGCGTGGTTGGATCACAGGGCACCCGAATCCGCAGTACGGCGCCACATCAATACGAAATAGATCGACAGGATAATCACGTGCTGGAGGTGGCGTTCACCTTCTGTCCCGAGCCGATTTCCGAATCTGTTTCCGGCTTCGAAGCGGTTCGGGCCGCCGCACGCGACCATTGGGAGCGATTCTGGCACAGCGGCGGAGCGATTGATTTCTCCGAGTGCACCGACCCGCGCGCCGCCGAACTGGAGCGGAGAGTGGTGCTCTCGCAGTACCTCATGGCGGTCAACTGCTCGGGCGACCGGCCGCCGCAGGAGACCGGCCTGGTCTACAACAGTTGGTTCGGCAAATTCCATCTGGAGATGCACTGGTGGCACGCGGTTCACTTCGCGCTGTGGGACCGGTTGCCGTTGCTGGAGCGGAGCCTGTCGTGGTATCAGTCGATCCTGCCGGCGGCGCGGGCGACGGCGCAGCTTCAGGGCTATGAAGGGGTTCGCTGGCCCAAGATGGCCTCGCCCGATGGACGCGACAGCCCGAGCAGCGTGGGCGTGTTCCTGGTCTGGCAGCAGCCGCACCCGATCTACTACGCCGAGCTGTGCTACCGCGCCCACGGCGACCGTGCGACCCTCGAGCGATATCGTGACATCGTGTTCGAGACCGCCGCTTTCATGGCGTCGTATCCCGTGTGGGACGAGGCTGGTCAGCGTTATGTGCTGGGACCGGCCATGATCCCGGCCCAGGAAAGCTATGGACGCTATCGCAGGAGCACGCTGAACCCGACCTTCGAACTGGCCTACTGGCACTGGGCCCTGGAGACGGCGCAGAAGTGGCGCGAGCGGCTCGGCCTGGAGCGCGACGCCCCATGGGATCGCGTGATACGCCATCTCTCGCGTCCGACCATCCGCGACGGCGTCTACGCGGCGATCGAGACCGAACCGTACACGATCTTCCAGGATCACCCGTCGATGCTGTGTGCTCTGGGCTTCCTGCCGCAAACGCCTTTGATCGATCCGGCGGTGATGCGACGGACGCTCGATCGCGTGATGGCCGAGTGGGACTGGCCCAGCACGTGGGGCTGGGACTATCCCGTCATGGCGATGACCGCCGCCCGTCTGGGCGAGCCGGCCAGGGCGATCGATGCGCTGTTCGTCGACGCCGAGAAGAACCGCTATCTCGCCAATGGACACAACTATCAATCGCCTCGCCTGCCCGTTTACCTGCCGGGCAACGGGGGACTGCTCGCGGCGGTGGCAATGATGGCAGCGGGGTGGGACGGCTGCCCCGACCGCCCGAACCCCGGCTTCCCGGACGACGGCACGTGGCGCATCCGCTGGGAGGGGCTGCGGCGGATGCCTTGACCGGCGGAAAGGCATCGGGTATCTCTGGGCAGGACAACACCTCAGCACGCAAAAGGAGAACATGGTCATGGGAAGCACGCGAGTTTGCCGTGGCGTCGCAAGATACTACATTCATTTCCTTGCAGTGGCTCTGGGTATGTATGCCCTGACGGGCACACTACAAACGGCGGTCTGCGCCGGCGGACCGCGCCGGATCGAACGCTTCAACGCGGATTGGCTGTTCGTCAAGGGCGAGCAGGCCGAGAATGTCACGCAGTTGGATTTCGACGATTCGGCCTGGCAGGCGGTGCATCTGCCGCATGACTGGGCGATTGCAGGGCCGTTCAATCCCAGCGAGAACGGCTACGCGGGCAAGCTGCCCTGGCGAGGGGTGGGGTGGTATCGCAAGACGTTCCGGCTCGACGAGGCTGACCAGGGCCGGCGGGTGTATCTCGACTTCGACGGCGTGATGGCCTTTCCCAAGGTGTACGTCAACGGGCAACTGGCGGGCGTTTGGGATTACGGCTACATGTCGTTTCGCGTCGATGCCACGCCCTACGTGAAGTTCGGCGAGACGAACGTCATCGCGGTCCAGGCCGATACGCGCCAGCACGGCACACGGTGGTATCCGGGCGCGGGGATCTATCGCAAGGTGACGATGGCGATCTGCGAGCCGGTGCATCTGGCGCACTGGGGCACGTACGTGACCACGCCGCAGGTGACGGACGCGTCGGCCATGGTTCGCGTGCGATCGACGGTGGACAATCATCTGGATGCCGAGTCCAAAGCGACGATTGAGGTTATCTTGCTCGACCCGAAGGGTAAGTCGGTTGCCTCCGGCAGGAGAGAAACCAACGTGCCGGCCGGCGGCGCGACCGAGGTGGATCAGACGTTCACGATCAAGAACCCCCAGCGATGGGACGTCGAACACCCGCATCTCTACACCGTCAAGACGATCGTCCGCACCGAGAACGCGATCACCGATATGGAAGACACGACGTTCGGCATCCGGACGTTCGAATTCACAGCCGACGACGGGTTCCATCTGAACGGCCGGCGGCTCCAGCTCTACGGCGCTTGTCTGCACCACGACCACGGCCCGCTCGGCGCCGCCTTCTATCCGCGGGCCATGGAGCGCCAACTGGAGATCATGCGCGAGATGGGCGTCAACGCCATCCGCACCAGTCACAATCCGCCGGCGCCGGAGTTGCTGTCGCTGTGCGACCGCTTGGGGTTCGTGGTCTGGGACGAAGCCTTTGACAAGTGGGACGGCACGGCCGGCCGGCAGCGCGGCGAGCCGCCGTTGGAGGAATTTGGCGAAAGGCAGATCCGCAACATGGTGATGCGCGACCGGAACAGCCCGAGTGTCGTGGTCTGGTCGATCGGCAACGAGATCGGCGCCGGCCGCGAGGGCGTGACGCCGGAGCGTGTGAAGTTCATGAGCGACTTCGTGCGCAAATACGATCCGACGCGTCCGGTGGGGATGGGTTGTCACATCCCGGGCATGGTCGACCAGCCCAACTTCGATGCGCTGGACCTGACCGGCTGGAACTACTCCCGGAGATACGCCAACTACCGTCAGAAGTATCCCGACAAACCCATTGTTTACAGCGAATCGGCCTCGGCGCTCAGCACGCGGGGCTTCTACGATTTCCCGCTGCCCACGACCAAGACCGACTATGCAGACGACGCGTTGCAGGTCTGCTCTTACGACCTGAATGCGGCCGCCTGGTCGGATATCCCCGACGCCGAGTTCAAGCTCATGGCCGACGACCGTTTCGTCGCCGGCGAGTTCGTGTGGACCGGATTCGATTATCTCGGCGAGCCGACGCCGTTCAGCCAGGAGGCGCGCAGTTCCTATTTCGGCATCGTCGATCTGTGCGGCATGCCGAAAGACCGATTCTATCTGTATCGCAGCTACTGGCGGCCGGAGACAACCACCGTGCATATCCTGCCGCACTGGAACTGGTCCGACCGCGTTGGGCAGCTCGTCCCGGTGTTCGTCTACACCAACGGTGACTCGGCCGAGCTGTTTCTCAACGGCAAGTCGCTCGGACGCCGGCAGAAAGGCGTGATTCCGGAACGACCGGCCAACTTCGCCAAGGGCAGGGCAGCGACCGCCAGCAGCAGCCAGATCGATCACACGCCGGACAGCGCCAACGACGGCGCCCGAGACACCCGCTGGACGGCTGCTTCCGGCCACGCCGAGCAATGGTGGCAGGTTGATCTCGGGCAGGTCCAATCCATCAAATACCTCGCGATCGAATTTGAACGCGAGGAAAAGCTGTACGGCTACGAGATCAAGGTCTCGCCTGATGCGGCCGCCTGGGAGACGATCGTGACCAAACCGGCCAGCGCCGAGCCGCGCTGGGGCGGGCCAAAGCAGATCTTCCACAGCGTGGACACGCAGGCACGCTACGTGCGGATCGAGTTCGACGAGACGCGAGAGAATGCGTGGGCCGCTGTTGCCGAGTTTGCCGTTTACCCCGAGTACTGCGAGTCGGACTACTACGATGTTACTTACGCGTATCGTCTGCGCTGGAATGACGTCGCGTACGAGCCGGGCGTGCTGAAAGCGGTGGCGTACAAGGCGGGCAAGAGAATCGGCGAAGCGACCATGCGTACCGCAGGCGAGCCGGCCAGACTCCGCCTGACGCCCGATCGGACACGGCTGAGCGCCAGCGGCGAGGATCTGGCGTACATCCTGGTCGAGGTGCTCGATGGGAAGGGGACGCTCTGCCCTCTGGCCGGCAATCTCGTTCGGTTCGAGATCGACGGTCCGGCGGAAATCGCCGGCATTGGCAACGGCAATCCGCTCTCGCTCGAATCGTTCCAGGACGACAGTCACGAGCTGTTCCACGGCAAGGCCATGCTGATCCTTCGCACGCTCGAAGGGCAGAACGGCCGGATTCGTGTCACTGCCCGCGCCGAAGGCCTCAAAGACGGCCGAGCGCAGCTACAGGCTCGACGCTGAGAAAAGGAGGATACCATGACGACGAACGCGAATCGCAGACACCCGCTGGATTCCTTGGGAACAAGGGGGTATGGACTTCTGGTCTTGATGGCGCTGCTGCTCTTGACCGAGACCGCTCCGGCTCTGGACCAGCCCGTCAAGATCACCTTCCAGGGCCGCGTGTCGGAGCACAAGTGGACGCTGGAACAACTCGATCCGCAATGGCCTTCGGACTGGTCGCCATATGAGTATCTCGTCCTGGAGATGAGAACCTCTTCGCCTCAACGTTTCTCCTTGTGGATTCATACCGCCAACGGGAAGCGTCGCGTGATGTTCCAGCCGCTCGGGCAGAACATCTGGCTCCGCGCCTCGGTCCCGCTCCAGTACTTTCGAGGCAGAGACCAGCGGGGCAACGACCTGGCCTCGGCCAACAATCGGCGCTGGGACTCGTTCTGGCTGTCGACCTGGGGCCCGTTCGGCGACCTGAAGAACGTCGAGGCGCTCAGCGTGGTGATGGACTATCCTCTGAATGAGCCGACGCTCGAGATTCGGTCCATCGAGCTGTCGAAAGAGGATCAGGGTTCGAAGTTCCTGGAGGCCGAGCCGTATGTTGATGAGTTCGGGCAATGGGCCCGCGGGAACTGGCCGCGCAAGATCGGCAGCCGCGAGCAGCTTCAGAGGGAGTTGGAGGAAGAGCGGAAGTCATTCGATGGCAGCGATGCGTTCGGCTACTGCGAATACGGCGGCTACAAGACCACACAGGCGAGAGCCACCGGCTTCTTCCGCGTCGAGCAGATCGACGGCAGGTGGTGGTTTATGGACCCTCACGGCCATCTTTTCCTGTCGACCGGCTCGAATTGCATCAGCACCGGCGGGCGTCGCGGTGGCGATGAGGCTCCTGAGCCTGGACGCAATCTCGTCTCGCAGCGCATGAGCGCCTGGGGCTTCAACACCGTCGGCAACTGGTCGTGGTTTCGCGTTTCCGACGAGGCCGACCGCAAGGTATATGTCGTGACGTTCCGATCGCCACGGGCGGAGCCGGCGTATCTGGGCATGCCCGACGTCTACTCGGAGGATTTCGCCCGCCGCGTGGATGAGGCCGCCCGGCAGCAGTGCGCCTCGCTCAAGGACGATCCCTGGTTGCTTGGGTATTTCATCGGCAACGAGCCGGCGTGGCCGGACCGCGAGAGCGAGGTCGTCGATATGTTCCTCAACGGCCCGGACACCGCGACGAAAGCGAAGCTCCAGGCCTTTCTGGCCGCCGGCGATACGCCGCAACGCCGTGTGGAATTCGTCTATGGAATGTTCGAGAGGTACCTTTCGCTGATCGGCGATGCGATCAAGCGATACGACGCGAACCATCTGAATCTGGGCATTCGGTTCGGCGGCTCGCCTCCGGAAGGCGTCATGCGCCTCGGCAGGAGTTTCGACGTGTGCAGCATCAACGTGTACGACTACGAGCCGACGGCGCAGCTCAAACGCGTGTACGAAGCGACCGGCCGGCCGATCATGATCGGGGAGTTCCACTTCGGCGTTCCGGCCGATGGGCTGGGCGCGGGCCTGGTCCAGACCGCCGACCAGATCGAGCGGGGCAAAGGCTATCGCTACTACGTCGAGCAGGCGGCGGCCCTGCCCTGTTTCGTGGGGGCGCACTGGTTCCAGTGGACCGACGAGCCTGTCCTCGGGCGGTTTGACGGCGAGAACTACAACATCGGCCTGGTCGATGTCACAAATCGTCCCTATGTCGAGCTGATCGAGGCCGCCAAGGCCACGCACAAGCGCCTGCCCGACGTGCACGCCGGCAAGGCGGCGCCTTTCGACCAGAGGCCCAAAGCCTCGGCCGCCGGGACGCCTCGCTCGCCCTGGAACTGAGTCATAACCGCTGCGTTCAGGAGGGCCTGCAACGTGATTCGAAATGCGGCGATACTCTCGCTGGCACTTGTGCTGTGTGCGTCACTCGCTTGGGCGCAGAATCCGGCGGCGCGGCGCGGCTTGGGCGGGACGCGCCCGCCGGCGAACAACGAGCGGGGATTGCGCGAGCTGACGGACGAGGAGATCCCGCCCAACCTGAACTTCTACGCGATGGACCCGCTTTACGACCCGAATGCGAAGCTGGGCTGGGCCTCGCAGCGGATTGAGGAGATGCTTGACCGTGGCATGCTCGCCTTGGCGATGGGTGAAGGCCGCGTCTATCTCGGCTGGCGATTACTCAAGACCGACCCGGAGGCGATTGCCTTCAATGTCTATCGCTCGAGCGCCGGCGGCGAGCCGGTGAAGCTGAACGCCGAGCCGATTCGCAAGACTACGGATTTCATCGACGCCGATGCGCCCCTGGATCGGCCGAACGCCTGGTGGGTTGTCCCGGTCGTAGGTGGGTCGGAACTGGCGCCCTCGGCGCGCGCCGAGCTTGGCGTCGACGCTCCGGCCCAGCAGTACAAGGCGATCAAGCTCAAGGACGACGTTCGCGGGGTGTCCATCGTCGGCATCGGCGACCTGAACGGCGACGGCGTCTATGACCTCGTTGTCAAGCATCCCGGCGGAGGAAAGGACCCGGGCCGCGTCGGTCCCAACCGGGGCTCGTACAAGTATGACGGCTACGACGGCGCGACGGGCGAATTCCTGTGGCGGATCGACCTGGGCTGGAACGTGGACATGGGGATCTGGTGGACGCCCATGGTCGTTCGCGACCTCGACGGCGACAACAAGGCGGAGGTCTGTGTGAGGACAGCGCCGTACGCGGCCGGTGCCGACGACATGTTCCCCAGCGGCAAGACCGGATTTGTCATGGAAGGGCCCGAGTACCTGGCGGTCTACAACGGCGCCACCGGCGCCGAGATCGACAAGGTCGACTGGATCGAGCGGGGCAGGGTCCAGGACTGGGGCGACAACACCGGCAATCGCTCCTGTCGTCACATGATGGGCGTGGCCTACCTGGACGGCAGGACCCCGGCAGTGTTGGCGGTTCGCGGCATCTACGGGATGATGAAGATTGACGCCTGGGTGCTCATGGACAAGAAACTCCAGAAGGTCTGGCGCTGGACCAACGAGCGGGCTCCCTTCATGTACCAGGGGCAAGGCCAGCACAGCATCAAGGCCGGTGACATCGACGGCGACGGCTGCGATGAGATTCTCGCCGGCTCGATTGCGATCGACAACGACGGTCGCACCCTCTGGGGCACGGGATACGGACACGGCGACCGTTTCTATCTCGGTGACATTGACCCGGCTCGGCCCGGTCTGGAAGTCTGGTATATTTTCGAAGAGCCGCACCCTCACAACGGCGCGAGTCTGTGGGACGCGCGGACCGGGAATCTGATCTTCGGAATTCCCGAATCGAACCGCGACAACGAGCTGGGTCTGGCCATCGCCGGTGACATCGATCCGGCCTATCCGGGCATGGAGTGCGCCGGCGGCCGGCACTTCTACACGGCACAGGGCCGCAAGATCGACGGGCCGGTGCCGCCTCAGAACTTACTCGTCTGGTGGGATGCCGATCCGCTGCGCGAGATCCTTGCCTGGCGGGGCGTGTCCAAGTGGAAGGGCGACTCGCTGACGGACATCCGAGGCAGTGTTCAGCAGATCGCCGATATCCTGGGCGACTGGCGCGAGGAGATCGTCACGTATACCGATGGGGAGTTGCGCATCTACAGCACGATGATTCCAGCGGAGGACCGCCGCGTGTGCCTGATGCAGGACCCGCTGTATCGCAACGACGTGACCCACCGCTCGATGGGCTACGCGCATTATCCCATGACCAGCTACTACCTGGGAAGCCATTGAGGTGGCGGAGTGACAATATGACAATACGACCGGCGTACATGGCATCCGTGTGGGCAGTTGCCGCTCTGGCGGTTCTGGCCCCAACGGTGCACGCCCAGCGCCAGATGGAATGGCTCGATCGGGGCCTGGTTGCCGTCCAGCGGAGCGATGGGACGATCTACGTTGGATGGCGCATGCTGGGGACTGAACCCGACTCCATCGCGTTCAACGTCTACCGGGACGGCGTCTGCGTGAACGAGACGCCGATCGCGGATTCGACGAACTTCGTGGACGACCGAGGCGCCGGCGATGCGACGTACGCGGTCTGCGCCGTCATCGATGGTTCGCAGGCGGCGCCCTCGAAGCCGGCGACGGTCTGGAAACAGGACTATGTGACCGTCCCTCTTCGGACGCCCGAGGGATACCGTCCGAATGATGCGTCCGTCGGCGATCTCGACGGGGACGGCGCGTACGAAATCGTGCTGCACCAGGCGGGACGCAGTCGGGACAATGCCTCACGCGGCATGACGGATCCGCCGATCCTCGAAGCCTATCGGCTGGACGGAACGTTTCTCTGGCGAATCAATCTCGGCCGGAACATCCGCGAGGGGGCCCACTACACTCAGTTCACGGTCTACGATCTCGACGGCGACGGCAGAGCCGAAGTCGCGTGCAAGACCGCCGACGGCACGACCGATGGAACCGGTAAAGTCATCGGCGACCCGAACGCCAACTGGGTCAACCGAGACGGCAAGATATTGGACGGCCCGGAGTTCTTCACGGTCTTCGACGGGCAAACGGGCGCCGCACTGGCGACTGCCGACTACATTCCGCCCCGAGGCGACATCGGCGGCTGGGGTGGCATCGGCGGCAACGGCAGCAACGACCACAACGGCAATCGCGTCGATCGCATGCTCGCCTGCGTCGCCTATCTCGATGGGACCCGGCCGAGCGTGGTGATGTGCCGGGGCTACTACGGCCGGTCCGTACTCGCTGCCTGGGACTGGAGAGACGGCAGGCTCACCTCGCGATGGGTCTTCGATTCGGCGACACCCGGACTGGAGAAATACTCGGGGCAGGGCAACCACAATCTGACCGTCGCCGACGTGGACGCCGACGGCAGGGACGAAATCATCTACGGGTCGATGTGCGTGGACGACGACGGCAGCGGTCTGTATTCGACGGACCTGCGACATGGGGACGCCATGCATGTCGGCGATCTGGACCCGGCCAGAGGCGGGCTCGAAGTGTGGGGCATCCACGAGAACGAAGTCGTGATACCGGGATATGAAGACGGCTTCGGCGCCGCCATGTTCGACGCCGGGACTGGGGAGATTCTCTGGGGCAAGAGCCCGGGGCGTGACGTTGGCCGAGGCGTTGCGGCCGACATCGACCCCAGGTATCCGGGCGCCGAATGTTGGTGGAGCGCGTCGTCGGTCCTGTGCGATGCCAGGGGCCAGGAAATCGGGCCGCGACCCCGGTCGCAGAACTTCGTCGTCTGGTGGGATGGCGACCTGCTTCGCGAGACGCTCGATGGCATTCGCATCGCCAAGTGGGACTGGAAAGGCGGCGTTGAGGTGCCCCTGATGATGGCCGAGGGATGCTCCTCAAACAACGGCTCGAAGTCCACGCCGGCCCTGAGCGCCGACCTTTTCGGCGACTGGCGGGAAGAGGTGACGTGGAGAAGCCGTGACGGCAAGGAGCTGCGCATCTACACGACGACCATGCCGACAGCGCACCGCTTCTACACGCTCATGCACGACCCGCAATACCGGCTGAGCATTGCCTGGCAGAATGTGGCCTACAATCAGCCTCCGCACGTGGGATTCTTCCTCGGCGCCGGAATGGCGCCTCCGCCGCGACCGAATATTCGACTCGCAGGCAGGAGCATGGCGCCAGTTGGGAGCAAGTGAGAATGATAAGCATCCGCAGAGTGATCTGTACGCTGTATGTAACCATCGCGATGTGCCATAGCGCTTCGGCCGACGCGGTTGAAGTCCGTTCGCCCAGCGGTCTGATGAGCGTTACATTCGAAGTGAAGGACTTCGAGGGTACATCTGCCTGCCCGGTCTACAGCGTCCGGTACGGGAACAGGATCATCGTCAATGAGTCGCAGCTTGGACTGGAGCTCGAAGACGGCCGGCTTGGTGACGGCGTGACTGCCAGCGTTCTTTCGACGGGAAGTCACGATGCGACGTGGAAGCCGGTCTATGGCGAGCGAAGCGCCATCCGCGACCGTTACAGCGAGGCCGAGATTCAACTGAGGCAGATGGACGCTCCCCATCGGATCGTGACGCTTGCGTTCCGTGCTTATGACGAGGGGGTGGCCTTCTGCTACACGATTCCGAAGCAGGCCGGGATGGATCGCGTCACCGTCGCGAAAGAGGCCAGCGAGTTTCGGTTTCCAGGCGACCACGCCGCCTGGGCGACGTACAGCGCACAGGGCAGGTATGAGAAAGTCGCGCTGGGCCGGATCAAGCCGGGCTGCGAAAGGCCCCTGGTGATCCAGCCGGCTGACGAGGTGTACGTCGCTGTTGCAGAAGCCCGTTGCGTCGATTACGCGCGAATGAAGCTGTCGCCGCTGAGTGGCCGAGCCAACAGTCTGGTGAGCGACCTGAGCAGCCCCGTGGAAGCTCCGCTGCCGTTGACGACGCCCTGGCGCGTCGTGATGGCGGCCGACAGTCCCGGCCGCCTTCTCGAGAACAACGACATCATCCTCAATCTCAACGCGCCGTGTGCGATTGCCGACACCTCGTGGATCGAGCCGGGCAAGGTGATCCGCGAGGTCTCTCTGACCACTGCGGGAGGCAAACGCTGCGTCGATTTCGCGGTCGAGCACAATCTCCAGTACGTCGAATACGATGCCGGCTGGTACGGGCCCGAGTATTCCGACGAATCCGATGCGACGACGGTGACGCTCGACCCGAAACGCTCCAAGGGGCCGCTGGACTTGCAGGAGGTGATTCGCTATGCCGAGGAGCGAGGCATCGGAGTGATCGTCTACGTCAATCGCCGGGCCCTCGAACGCCAGTTGGGCGAGATTCTGCCTCTCTACCGCCGGTGGGGCATCAAGGGCGTCAAGTACGGCTTTGTCAACGTCGGCTCGCAGCAGTGGACGAGTTGGTTGCACGAGGCCGTTCGCAAGGCCGCGGAGAATCAGCTCATGGTGGACGCGCACGATGAGTACCGCCCGACCGGCTACTCGCGCACGTATCCGAACTTCATGACGCAGGAGGGCATCCGAGGCGACGAGGAGCGTCAGCCCAACGAGATGAGCCTGACGACGCTGTTCACGCGGATGCTGGCCGGAGCCGGTGACAACACGATCTGCTATCTCGACAAGCGGGTGGACGAGCAGTCCACACACGCCTATCAACTGGCCAAGGCCGTCTGCTTCTACAGTCCCTGGCAGTTCCTCTACTGGTACGATCGCCCGGAGATGTTTCGCGACGAGCCCGAGCTGGACTTCTTCGACCATTGTCCGACGGTGTGGGACCAGACCAAGGTGATCGAGGGCCGCATCGGCGAGTATGCGATCATCGCCCGGCGCAGCGGTCCGAACTGGTTCATCGGTTTCATGAACAGCGGCCAGGCCCGCACATTCGATGTCCCGCTCGGCTTCCTCGATCCAGAGAAGACCTACGTTGCCCACGTCTATTCGGACGAACCCTCCGTTTCCACGAAGACCCACGTCCGGATCGACCGATTCACCTTGGACCATGACACGAGGCTTGAGATGACTGCATCGGAAAAGGCAGGTCAGGCCGTCCGGATCGTGCCGGCGACCGCCGCCGACCACCACCAGCCCTACACGAAATAGCCGCGTGGAAGGGTCTCAGTTGGTGAAGAGGTCGAAGATGTTGCCCAGCATGCTGGTGTCGGCCTTGTACATCTCCGTATAGCGGCATCGCGTGCAGGTCACCGTGGAGAACCGTCGGCTCTGCACATCGAATATCTTGCTCCAGAAGCCTCCGGCCGCTCGGATCTCGCCCGTTTCGAATTCCGTGCCGGAGCACTTCGGACACGTGTAACGGATGGTCTGCATGGGTGCATCTCCTGAGAAAACGACCAAATGCTATCCATATCGACGCCTATGGGACCGAAGATTCGCGGCAGCGATGAAGAAAAGCGATGGATTCCTGTTCGTGCGTCAGGGATAGCATATCATATCAGCGTGCTATGGTATCTGGTGACATCAAACTTCCCTCTGCAATATTCGTAGTCCGATAAGCGTCTATAGTAACAGGAAGCGTGCAGGCGACATATAGAGACGGTGTGTCGCCGGTCAAGGAGGATAGGGCAGGGTTTTGTGCTGTCCAGAGGGGCCTGAAGGGCCGGCTGTTTTGGGAGATGTGTTGTGTATATCGGACAAGACTCTGACGAGGCCGTAAATCGTAAGTCCTCATCACTGCCTCCTTTCCGCTACGAGGCGGGGTATTGCCTCAACGTCAGCGATCGCGGCGGCGCGGGAGTGAAACTGGAGCTGAGCCACGACGGGGACATCGGGGCGGCGGTTATGCTGCCCCCGGAGACCGTTCAGGAACTCGGCAGGTGGCTGTTGCGAACGCTGGGCCAGGATGAGCACGGATTCCCCGTAGAGCTTGGGGGGATTCTCGAGAGGCTCAGCAAGGAGAAGAAAGCCAGCTCGATTCTCCAGCGGGGCGACAAGACGCGAATCCGCGAGGCTCTCCAGGCCCTCAAGAGCTGACAGGGATTCTGAGCCGGGATCAGTGTTCCCGGTTGCGAACGGTGGTCTGGAAGGCAGGATCGTTCATAAGTTGCTCTGAGATAAGCACATATCCCTCGGCCAATGGGTGGCTTGAGTCTGCATAGAGATCGGTCGGCAGGGGGGCAGCTACCAGGTGTGGAACACCGTTTTGGGCGAGCCACTGCGCGATCTGAGCCTTGATCCGGCCGTACACGACGGCATCTTCGGCCGTGAGCATGTGCTCATTGAAAGGCCCCACGAGGACGAACACGCGATTTCCCCTCGCCTGCAAACGCTCGACCGCGCGCCGGAAGAAAAGCCACTGCAGGGAACTGTCGAGATCCACCCACGCCATGTCTCGTTTCTGGCCTCCAGCGTCCAGCCAGGGGACACCTTTCTCTGCTTCCGTGCTCTCCGGCTCCGGCAGCGGTTCAGCCAGGGCGCCGAGGGGATTGGTGTACGGATTCTCCAGGGTCCAGGCAGGCAGGTCCATGCCCCCGAGACAGGCGATCCGCAGGTGGCTGGTCCAGCTCAGGAAGGGGACATGGCGCTCCATCACGATGCCCAGCCGGGCTGAGAACGGGGCCTTGTAACAGGGAATCTCGGTCGCGAATTGCGGGACCAGACGGGGGTGATTGAAGTGGAATTCCTTCGTTGTCTGCAAATCGTGCTTGGCGGAGCTCATCCACAGCGGATTGAACTGAAGAACGACCGGCCGGCCGGAGACGGCGCGAGCGTAGTACTCGATCAGGCCGCCCAATGCGGCCGGGTGGGTCCCATCCAAGCCGAGGTTGGCGAACCGTTCCTCGCCCAGTGCGTCATTGAGGCAGTGCGAGAGCGTCTGATCGGGCCGCACGTAGTGGCCCCAGATGACGGAGTCGCCGATCACCGGGATCTTCTCACGCCGACACGCCACGCGACAGTGGCGGGCGTACAGCCAGTAGTCGCTGCCCAGCGCGTAGGGGACGCGGTAGTCCGGGCCGGGGCGGAAGGTCTCCACCTGTTTCCAGAGTATCGGCGCCAAGACGAACAGGGCCAGCAGGACCAGCGCGACAACCAGCCACTGTCGCGGCGTCAGCCACACGGCGTTCGAGCTCGGCAGCGCCGCATCCCTTGTGTCTTTCAGATTCTCTGCCATCGTTCAGAACTGCATGTAGATGAAGGGTTGCTCCCCCGAAGGGGCAAACAGCGCCAGATATGCGAGCATGAGGACAACGAGTCCCATGCGAACCGCCCGGAATTCGAGCACGCAACGCAGTCGGGAATCGAACACGTATTGGTAGCACCACACCGCGACGATCAGGACGATCGCCAGCAGCGGGCAATAGGGATCCGCGATACCCGATGTGAAGATCCGTGTCACGATCAGCCAGGCGTCGCCCAGCGTCGCCGCTCGGAAGAAGATCCATGCGAAGGTGACGATCGCGAAGACGAACACCTGCTTGACGAAGGCCGGGACCCGGTCTCTGTAGAACGCGGTTCGCTCCAATTCTCGCGTGGCGAACCGCCCGAGGGCATGGACCGTGCCCCACAGGATGAAGGTCCATGCCGCGCCGTGCCACAGGCCCGACAGCACCATCGTCAGAAAGATGTTGCGATAGGTATTGAAGCTACCCTTGCGGTTGCCTCCGAGCGGGATATAGACGTAGTCTTTGAACCAGGACGAGAGGCTGATGTGCCAGCGGCTCCAGAACTCTCCGAGGCTCGTGGCCAGGTACGGATTGTCGAAATTGAGCATCAGTCGGATGCCCATCATCGCGGCGATGCCGCGCGCCATGTCCGTATACCCGCTGAAGTCGAAGTAGATCTGCCAGGCGAAGAGGAACGTTGCGAGGACCAGCGCCGGCGCCTGGAAGTCGGCCGGTGCGGCGTACACCTTGTTGACGTACAATGCCAGGTAGTTGGCCAGTGCGACCTTCTTGAACAGGCCCACGACGAAAAGGGACAGCCCATCGGCGAAGTCCTTCCCTGTAATCTTCGGTGTACGGCTCAACTGGGGCAAGAGGTTCCCGGCTCGTTCGATCGGTCCGGCCAGCAGACGCGGAAAGAACGCCACGAATGTAGCGTAGCGCAGGAAGCTCGTCTCCCGTGCGACCGTTCCGCGATAGGCGTCGATGACGTAGCCCATCGACTGGAAGAGATAGAACGACAGACCCGCGGGAAGCAGAATGCCCGGCGCCGGGAGCCGGCCGGGAATCCGCAGTGCTGCGAACAGCGCGTTGACGTTGTCCGCGGCGAACTGGCCGTACTTGAAAACGCCCAGCAGAACGAGGCTGTTGACGATGCTGACCCAGAGCCATCGTTTCTTCCTCTCGCTCCTGGCCATTCGCGCGACGACGAAGAAGTCCACCACGCTGACGTACGCGATGGGAATCAGGTATCGCCAGTCCAGCCACGCATAGAAGGCGTAGGATGTCACGAGCAGCCAGGGCAGCCGCAGCTTCGTCCCCTTCACGTGCAGATACAGGGGATAGGCGATCAGGAAGAAGATCAGGAATGACCAGGTCTGAAACAGCATTCGGGCGTCTTCTTACTCCATCAGGGCGCGGATATGGGCCTCGACCGATGCGGCCAGAAGCTCCGGGCCGTATCCGCCTTCGAGGATGGAGACGAGTCGGCCCTGGCAACACTTCTGGGCGATCTCCTTGACGATACGCGTCAGGCGGGCGAATCCGTCCGTGGTGACTCTCATGCCGCCCAGCCCGTCGCCCGCCTGTGGGTCGAAGCCGGCCGAGATGAAGACGAAGTCGGGTCGAAAGGCCATCGCCGCCGGACGAAGTCGCTGCTCGAACGCGCCGACATAATCGGCATCCCCCGAACCGGCGGGGGTGGGCACGTTGATCGTGAGGCCCGAACCGGCTCCGGTCCCGGTCTGTGAGGCGCTGCCGGTGCCTGGATAGAAGGGCCATTGGTGGATACTGAAGTACAGCACGTTGGGGTCGTCGTAGAATGCCTCCTGCGTTCCGTTGCCGTGATGGACGTCCCAGTCGGCGATCAGGACTTTGGGCAGGCCGTACTTGCCCTGAACGTAACGGGTTCCGATGGCGACGTTGTTGAAGATGCAGAACCCCATCGCGCGGTCCCTCAGTGCGTGGTGGCCCGGAGGCCGGATCGCACAGAAGGCGTTGGTGACATCGCCTGCCATCACGGCATCGACGGCGGCCATGACTCCTCCGGCGGCCAGCACCGCCGCCTGATACGACTGCCGGGAAACCGGCACATCGCCCGAGTCCAGATACCTGTCGCCGGATTCGCAGGTGGCCTTGGCTCGCTCGATGTATTCCGGGCTGTGAACGGTTTCGATCCATTCTCTCGACGCGGCTGAGGGCTTCAGATGAGTGAGCTCAGAGTCCAGGCCCGAGGTCTTCAATCGAGTGACGATCGCGCTGAGCCTCTCGGGAGATTCCGGATGGCCGGCGCCCGTCTTGTGCTCAAGATAGACAGCGTCATAGACGAACCCGGTCTTCGATCGCGGGTTACCCGTCTGGGCCGATGCAGCGTTTGCGTCCGGCGCCTCGTTCGGGGCGTTACGGACGCAGCGGAACCCGATGGCGTCGTTGGCCAGGCACGTGTCATCGATGGCCGGGTCGCTGGCCCGGTACGTGGATCGGCAGCTCTCGGCGCTGGAATTCCACGCGCCGCCGCGGATGACTCGGTCGGTCCCGTCGGCCGGGCCTCTAGGGTCTCTGTCGGGACTCTTCGAATAGTAGTCCTCGGCATACCGGTCGTTGCACCATTCCGCAACGTTGCCGTGCATGTCGAACAGCCCCCAGGGATTGGGCTTCTTCCGGGCCACGGGATGGGTCGTCTGCGAGGAGTTCTCCGCGAACCATGCGTAGTCTTTGAGCATGCGGGAATCGTTACCGAAGCTGTATTGGGTGGACGTGCCCGCTCGGCAGGCGTACTCCCACTCGGCTTCAGTCGGGAGGCGATAGCCGTTGGCGTCGAAATCGCACTCCCACGTCTGTTCGTCGTAGCAGGGTTCGAGCCCCTCGGCCATCGACCGGTCGTTGCAGTAGAGGGCCGCATCGGTCCAATTGACCTGCTCCAACGGCTGGTTGGGGCCTTTGAAATGGGACGGGTCGGGAAGCTCGTACTTCCGAAACTCCTCTTGCACCACTTCGTGCCGGTCCATCCAGAACGGGCTGATCCAGACCCTGTGCACCGGCAACTCATCGCTCTGACCTTTGGCGCTGCCCATCTCGAACGATCCTCCCCGAACGAGAACCATCTCGATGCCGCTGGCGGTCGTTTGCCGTTCGGGCGATTGGGAGGTTTCCTCTTTCCGCTGACAACCTGGAACGGCGATCGCGCCCGCCACAAACAGAAGAGCCATCATCCCTGATTTCATTGTGTGCAACGGCATCGGTCTTCCTTTTACGTACGGTGAACGTTCGAGTTTCATTTCGCCTTTGTTGGAGCCGGCACCCAGTCCGGTTCCTTGTTCTGACAGCCGTCGGTCGTGATCTGGACCCACCTGCCGGCCAGATCGCTGACACAAATGTTCCAGCCGGGCGCCTGGCCGCCGACCATCTCATTGGCTTTGGGTCCGTAGCCGAAAGCGATGTATTGCCCGTCCGGCGAGAAGTCGGTGTGGTACGTCTCGTGCTCTTTGTCGCACTTGATGAACGGCCGGACGTTCGTGACCACCGGTTCCGGCGCGCTCAGGTCGATGTCGGCGACGCCCAGGTCCCAATCGGTCAGGCCCCAGGTGATCTTCCTGCCGTCAGGACTGAAGTCAGGCCGGCATCCGGTGACGCCGAACTTCGTCAGATCGTATACCGCCATCCCGTGGGCCTGGAGCGCCAGGATTGCGTGGTCGTGACCCATGCCCCCATGGACCGTGGCGGCGAACCACTGGCCGTCCGGCGACCAGCAGATGTTGTAGAGGTGATGCAAGTCCTTGTTTGGATGTGGTTTGTGCTCACCCGTCTTGAGATCGTAGTACATCAGCTCTCTGGTGGCATAGTCTGTGATCGTGTAGCGACGGTATTCGGCCTTCAGGTAGGCAATCGTCCGGCTGTCAGGGCCCCAGCAGGGCTGTCTGGCGTTCTCGGCGACCTTCACCCGGCCGGTCCCGTCCAGATTCATGTAGTAGACGTTGCGCATTTTGTCGCGGCCTGTTCCTTCATCGGCGACAAAGCAGACCTTCGCCCCATCGGGCGAGGCGTGGGGGTACAGCTCGTTCACGTCGGCCGTTCGGGTGAGATTGACGGGATTCGAGCCGTCCGCATCAACCAGACAGAGTTCCCAGTTCTCCTTTCCATCGGTTTGGCGGAATGTCTCGTAGACGATTTTGAACGGGATGGAGGCCAGGTCGAGCGCGGATGCGGGATACGGCTGGAGTCGCGCCCCCGGCAGCGCCGCCGGCTCGGCATGGTCGGCCAGGGCCGTTGTGGACGCCATGACCAACACCAGGGACAGCAGAATATGTACACATGATGCGTGATGCCAACGGTTCGATGCACTTGCCATGTCGCATCTCCTCTTGTCTCTAATCTTGGTGGGTCAGGTTGCTACCTCGCCGTCTGCGGGACCGGCACCCAGTCGGGCTCCTTGTTGTGAAAGCCATCGTCGGTGATCTGGACCCATCGGCCGGTCAGGTCGCCGATGCAGATGTTCCAGCCCTCGGCCATGCCTCCGACCTGCTGGCCGCCGCGCGACGGGCCGTAGCTGAAGACAATGTACTTGCTGTCGGGCGAAAGGTCCACGTGGTAGACCTTGGATCCGCGCGCGCAGCGGACGATCTCGCGGATGTTCGCGACCCGGGGCTCCGGGCCCTTCAGATCGATATCCGCGATCTGGAGATTCCAGTCGGTCTCGCCCCAGACCATCTGGGTCCCGTCGATGCTGAATTCGGGCCGGCATCCCTTGACCCCCCAAACCGCCAGGTCGAACACGCGCGGGCCAAAAGCGTCGAACGCGATGATCGTGTCACTGTATCCCATTCCCCCGGAGACCGCCGCCAGAAACCACCTACCGTCGGGCGACCAGCAGATGGCATAGAGGTGGTGCAGATTCGTGTTCACGTGCGGGCTGGTCCACTTGTGTTCCAGGTAGTAGAACATCAGCGCATCGGTGGCATACTCGCGGGTGCTGAACCGCTCGTACTCGTCGGTCAGGTAGGCGATGCTCTTGTTGTCGAAGCACCAGCAGGGCTCGCGCGCGTGCTCGGCGACGTGGACCCGGTCGGAGCCGTCGATCTTCATGTAGTAGACGTGTCGCACGCGGTTTCTTCCGAACCCCTCGTCGACGACGAAGCAGATCTTGGTGCCGTCGGGCGAGACGTGGGGGTACATCTCGTCCACGTCCGGCGTGTTGGTGAGGTTGACGGGATTCGAGCCGTCCGCGTTCCTCATGAAGATTTCCCAGTTCTCCTTTCCCTCGGTCCGACGATAGGTTTCGTGGACGAGTTTGAAGGGGATCTTCGCCAGATCGATCGCTTCGCGAGGAAGGGGAATCTGCTTCGGTCGCATACGGACCGCTGGGGCCTCGGATTCGGCGGCCGCCTCGAAGCCGGCCGCTTCCGCCGCCTCCACAGAGGCAAGCCCCGCGAGTGCCAGTATGGCCCCCAGGGCGAGTGACATACGCTGCATGGTGGGAATCCCTCGAAAACCAGGCCAACATCGAAATCAGGGTCCTTTCCTACCCAACAAGATATCCCCGCGCTTCGTATGGTGCAAGGGGGCTGGTCCTTCGCCGGCGTCGCCGGTCGCCCGACGGCCGGAAATGGCCAACAGATTGCCCATTTTCCACTTGTGAGACACTTGGCTGTCGTGGTAAGATGGTAGAATAGATGAAGTCCTTATTCATTGGGAGGTCCTATGAACGGCAAGTCCACGTTCAGCGGGGGGGCTATGATGCGCAGAGCGTTCACCCTCATCGAATTGCTCGTCGTCATCGCGATTATCGCCATTCTGATGGCGGTGCTGATGCCGGCCCTGCACCGGGCCCGCGAGCAGGGCCGCCGAGCCGCCTGCCTGAGCAATCTCAAGCAGTTGAGCCTGGCCTGGCTCATGTACGCCGATGAGAACGACGATCGGATTGTCAACGGCGCCACGGGCTTCAGCAACTCGAACCAGACTTGGGGCGACCACCGCAACGAGCTGGCCTGGGTTGACGGTTTTCATCCCCTGGACCTGGAGGCGGCGGAAGAGGACATCCGTCGCGGGGCGCTCTGGCCTTACATCAAGAATGAGAAGATCTATCGCTGTCCCACCGGCAGGCGGGGCGAGGCGTTCCACTACGCGATCATGTTCTCTATGAACGCCGTCAACCACCCTGCGACGCAGGGTGTGCGCGGCGCTCACGTCAAGAAGCGAAGCGAAATCCGCAATCCGGCGCCGGCGTATCGACTGGTCTTCATCGACGAGGGGTACATGACGTCGGATGCCTATGCCGTCAACTATGATCAGGAGCAGTGGTGGGACGACCCGCCGGTGCGGCACGGCGACGGGACCAACATCTCATTTGCCGACGGGCATGTCGAGCATTGGAAATGGAGAGGCACCGATACGATCAAGCGGGCCCGGCTCGTCGCGGACAGTCACCAGGGCAACTGGACGCCGGAGACGCAAGAGGGTTTCGAGGACTTGTATCAGATGCAGAAGGGCTGCTGGGGCAAGCTCGGCTACACCCCCAGTCACTGAGTCGAATGAAGGGATCGGGGCGAGGAACCCGAGCCCTGATGGCAGATTGGGGACTGCGGTTTTCGGATTCCCATCTGGCGGCTGATCCGCAATCCGAAATCGGCAATCCGGAATCAGGATGGAAGGTGAAGAGAAGCCGCGTAAAGCGGACGCAGTTGGATCATATCTCGGAGAAGGTGTGTGCTCACGTGTGTGCGGGCGCCACGTAATACCGTTTCATCGGGTCTTGAAGGAGGACTGATCATGCGCGTCACATTGTCATGTCTGGTTTCGCTTGTGTTGCTGCTGGATTTGGTCGGCAGCGCATCGGCTGACCTCGTTGGTCATTGGAAACTCGATGAGGGTTCCGGGACAGTCGCCCGGGATTCCAGCGGAAACGGAAACGACGGCACGCTTGCGGGAGCGCCTCAATGGGTGGCCGGCAGGCTTGGGGGCGCGTTGCAGGTGGGCGGCAGCGATTGGGTAGACTGCGGCAACGCCCTCGAACTCACCGGGGCGATTACGATCGCCTGCTGGGTCAATCCCGATGCGCCGGGCGGCGAGCAGGGTTTTGTCGGCCGCACCGGGAACTACGCTCTCAAGGGCCATGAAACCGGTGTCCGTTTCACCACGCCCGGCGTTCTGGACCACAGCAGCACCAGTATTACGCTGGAGGCGGGCACCTGGCAGCACGTCGCCGCCACCTTCGTGCCCAGCCAGAACGAAGGGCTGATCTTTTACTACAATGGCGAGGAAGCGGAGCGGTTGACCAGTTCGGCGATCAGCGCGGGCACCGGACCGCTGCTCATTGCCAGCAACCAGTGGGGCGAAAACCTGGTCGGCATGATCGACGATGTGCGGATCTTTGACCACATTCTGACGCCGGAAGAGATCGCCGAGGCGATGCGAGGGATGGATCCCGCGTTGGCGACCAATCCCAGCCCTGCCACGGAGGCGACGGACGTCCCTCGCGACGTCGTCCTGAGCTGGACGGTGGGCGAGTTCGCGGCAACGCACGATGTCTACTTCGGCACGTCCTTTGACGACGTCAACGCGGCCAGCCGCGCCAATCCGATGGGTGTTCTGGCCAGCCAGGCTCAGGCGACGACCGCGTTCGATCCGGCCGGTCTGCTCGATTTCAGCCAGACGTACTACTGGCGCATCGACGAAGTCAATGCCGCCCCCGATAACACGATCTTCAAGGGCGAGGTCTGGTACTTCACCACCGAGCCGTTTGCCTACGCGATCCAGAACATCGTTGCCACCAGCAACGGGAGCTCCGAGCCAGGTGTGGGGCCGGAAAACACGGTCAACGGCTCCGGCCTGGACGCTGCCGATCAGCACTCGACGGTCAGCGATGACATGTGGCTGGCCAGCGCGCCGGAGGGCGAGGCCCTGTACGTCCAGTACGAGTTCGATCGCGTCTACAAGCTCCACGAGCTTCTGGTCTGGAACTACAACGTGCAGTTCGAGATCATTCTCGGCTTCGGGCTCAAGGG
>JAAYBV010000017.1 GCA_012744475.1 Phycisphaerae bacterium | reverse complement strand
GGGCGTTGCTGGTGGCGATGATGTTCGCCACCGGATAGGTGAACGGCTCGGTGGTGAAGCTCCACACCTCGCCCTTGAAGACCGTGTTGTCCGGCGCCGCGTTGACCTCGTCGATGCGCCAGTAATACGTCGTCTCAAACTCCAGACGCACCGGCGGCGTGTACGTCGTGCCCGCCTGAGCCTGGCTGACCAGCACCCCCAGCGCATTGCCCCGGCTCGCCGCATCCACATCGGCGAACGAGGTCCCAAAGTACACGTCGTGCGTCGCCGCGAACTGGCCCGCCGTCCAACCCAGGACCATTTCCCGAGGCACGTCGATCGCCTCGTTCGCCGGCACGGGTCCCGACGCAAGGCCGGTACTGAGGCCGCTCATCACGGTCTGAATCTGGCGGTCCGACAACACGACGTTGTAGATCCGCAGATCGTCCACGGCACCGTTGAAATACGGATCGGCGTCGTACTGCGACCGGCCGATCCAGTTCTGCGTGGTTTCGCCCAGCGCATTGACGGTGTTGGTGATGTTCGCCATCGAGCCGACGCTCTGGCCGTCAAGGTACAATTCCATCCTCTTCGCACTGCTGCTGACGGTGATCGTCACATGGTGCCAGCCGAGCGGAAGCAGACCCTCGCTCGAATCGAACTCGTTCCAGACGCCGTTATCGACGGTGATGGCCACGCGCATCGCGCTGGTCGAACCGTTGTTGGGGCACAGATAGAGGTAGTTGGTGGTGCCGGAACCGAGATCGAGTATCCGCTGCCAGTCGCCGCCCTCGCCCGACCAGTTCACCCACAGCGACAGGGTGGCTTCCTCCAGCGTGCCGATCACCTTGCCGATCGGCAGCTCGACGTAATCGCCGGCCCCGTCGAGCTGGAGAGCGCCGTCCAGTTGACCGGCAATCCATTGCGGATCGCCGAAGATCGTGCCGTGATTGCCGCTGCCGCTGGAGTCCAGGGCAACGGCGCCTGCGCCGTCGTCGAACTTCCACCAGCCGACCGGGTCGGGCTCGGCGGCGGTCGCCACATTGGGCGATATTGCGAGGAACGTCAGAACGCACAGAATCGGGAGATACAGTCTCATGCACATACCAATCCTCCTTATGCTCCGTGGGGTGGGCTCTCTACCCAAGCGTTGCGGCAATCAAGACATTTTCCAGACGCGCGGATTGAGAATCCATCCTGCGATCCGCAGATTTATCACTTCCGACCGGAGTATCTTGTACCACATTGCGGCCGCGCAGGCAAGAGCCGTAGCCCTGGCCGCGAGCGAAAAGCGGATTATGGTTAACCGAAATACGGATTCTGGCGAATCTGAGGCGTGTGTGGGATGGGCTTGGGCCTGTGCGGCTGATACAGCATGAACAGCCGTAGGGGCGAATAATCATTCGCCCCCTACCGGCGGGTGTATTTGTCGAACACGCCGATGACGGGCAAGGCGTTGCCGGCCTCGTCGAACATGCCTCGACGACCCAGCGGCCCCGCGACGGCGGGCTCCCACCAGAAGACACCTTTGCCCCGGTTGTGCGGCGTAGCCAGAACGAGGCGGTGGACTTCCTCCAGGAATTGCCTCTGCCCTTCGGGCGTTTCGGGGAAGGGCGCGGGCTTATCGCGGTATTCGGCGGGCCGCCAGTTGTAGGCGACCTCCACGAGGATGATGTCCTTGCGATACGTCTCGGCCATGAAGATCAGGTTCTCCCGCAGGTCAAGGAGACTGCCGTGCCACCAGGGATAGTACGACTGGCCGATGACGTCGTAGGGGACATCGTAGGAGTGCAGCTTGTCGAAGAAGCTCCTGGTCGTCTTGACGTCGCCGCCGCGGTCGATGTGGATCATGATGAGCGGTCGCGGCCCATCGCCTCGACCGGCCTCGACGCCGTCGATGCCCGCCTTGAGCAACTCGGCGAAGTTGTCCCAATTGTCGGGGAGCTTGCCGTCGGGCCAGAGCATGCCGGGAGTGATCTCGTTGCCGACCTGGACTATCTCCGGCAGCGCGTTGGCGTCACGGAAGGCGCGGATGGTGTCGCGCGTGTACTCGAGCACCGCCTGGACCAATTCGGCGTGCGACTTGCCCTCCCACGCCTTGGGGATGAACTGTTTGCCCGGGTCGGCCCATGTGTCGGAGTAGTGATAGTTGAGCAGGAACTTATAGCCCAGCTTCTTGGCATCCTGGGCCAGTGCGATGGTGTACGCCAGATCGTTCGGCAGGCGCGTCGGCGTGTGGAACAGCCTCAGGCGAATCCAGTTGTAGCCGTGGTTCTTGAAGATCTGAAGTCCCGGCTTGCCCTGCCCTTCGTCCTTGAACACCGTGCCGCGATCCTCCGCCTGCTTGAGAAACGAAAGGTCCGCGCCGACAGCGTAGTCGAAAGCGCTTGACATGGCGGGGAAAGACATTCCCATCGCAAGAGACAAAAGAACAAGCAGATGTGTTCTTCGAAGCGGACTGCTCTTTCGCATGATCCTGCAACTCCTTCTTCCATTGCGATGCCGACGATGATAAGGATTCTAATCCCCCCATCGCATCAGGCACAAGCACGTTTCCTGGAGCGCACAGGGCAGGCCGGGTCGTTTCGCCCGGCCTGGACTGGCACTGCGAATGGCGGAGTTTTCGCTCAGTCTGTTGCCAAGGTGAAATCGCCAGGAATCTGCGGAGTGAAGAAGCCGTCGGGCAGCAAGGGGTTCCATTCGAATTGTTCCTTCACTTCCGTGCGGGTTCCTCTGGTGCCGTTCGGAGGCCACACGAATTCGATTCTGACCGGGAGGTATGTAGCCCTGTCGAGCCAGACGCGGTGGAGCATCCCGTCCGGATTGTCACCGTACTTCTTCGCACTGACCTCGAAGCCGAGACAGGGGACGCCATCGATCTCAACCTCTTCATAGAAACGGTCGGCTTGATCCAGCAGCCCGACGACGAAGAGAATGTCCCTCATCGGATGCCAGAGCCGCGGAGAGCCCGTGTGATCGGCGACGCGGAACGTCTTGCTCTGGAAGTCCGCGCTTGTCTCCTTTACGGCCGTACCGTCTCGCATTTCGAACGGACCTTCGAGAGGACTTTCGTCGAGCGCGAACCACACAGTCTGTGCCAGCGCGGTATCGGAATACGTATCTTTTCGCCAGGCGTGCCCTGAAAACGACGTGACCACATCGCCCTGGCGATAGGCTCCCGTCTCGACGGCTTCCAGCCCCCCAACGATCTTCTCTTCAAGACCGGGCGGGACGTCAGCAAAGACCATCTCGCCCTTCACCTGGGCGTCTCGGGCCGTGCGCACCTCGTCGGGATGAGCGTTGACGTAGCCGTCCGGAATCTCCGGAACAAACAGATCCGGCGGCACTTCAGCGAAGTACTCGAACTGATCGTGAATCAGGATCAGTTTCCTTGCAGGGTCATAGTCCATAGTAATACCATAGCGTTCGATTCGCATCGGTAGTCTCGTATCCACGTCGAACCAAATACGGTCAAAACGTCCTTCCGCATTGTCACCGTACTTAGACGCACAGATTTCAAAACCGACGCACTCGTGCCCGTCGAACGTCTCGGTCGCCAGGACGCGATCCGCTCTGTCCAACAGGTCAACGTACCACCGCATCCGGTCGATCATGCTCTCCATGAAACCATAGGCCTCGTTCTCCTGGGAGAACCAGCACTCATATTCATAGGAGACCTCAATCATCTGGACCCCGTTGCCATCCGGCACAACCCACTGCGTGTTCATGATATGCACGCCGTCATCGTAGCGGTCCCGCCTGTACCGGTCTTTGGCGTTGAAGCGAATCTCATAGCCTTTGCTCATTTCCGGCGCGCCGTAGTCGCTGGTGTAGCCGGCACGCTGACGGTAAACCACCGCCTGAATGGCCTCCAGAGAACGGAGGATCTCCTGCCCCCAAGCGGCGGATGGGCCGAGCCACCACGGCCCGGTTGCGGTCCGGGCGAACGGCCAGAGGGTGATGCCGCCAAGGACAATCAGGATGACCGCGGCGGCCAGAGCGAACTTTCCGGCTTTGCTGTTCATCGTCATTCTCCACATTCGAGGCCGGCCGAAAGCCGGCGCCGGTGTTTCTATCTCATCCATTGCCCCGCAGGCTCTCTCCAGGATGCGGTCCTTTGCCTCGGGGGCCAGCTTGTATCGCAAATCTCGTATGAGTTCTTCCACAGGATCGTTCCGTGTCATCGTTCTGCCTCACCATTCAATCGGGATCGAAGCTTGTCGAGTCCATAGGCGTACCGACTCAGAGCGGTCTTGATCGACACGCTCTGGAATCTGGCGATCTGCCTGAACTTCATGTCTGCGTGCAGCCGCAACACGATGGCTTCGCGCTGCTCGTAAGGCAACTCTTCGAGGGCCAGTCGCACTTGCTGCAGCCGCTCATCGCGAATCACCATCTGGAGCGGACCCTCGGCGCCGGACGCCATCTCCAGCGTTTCGTCGAGAGCCACAACCTTCTGACGGGGTTGCCTTCGATAGTGGTCGCGAGCCCGATTCGCGACCGCCGTCGCCAAGTAGGCTCGGAGATCACCTCTGATGTTCAGTCTGTGCACCGACCGAACGAAGCTCACCATCACGTCCTGAAGCACGTCTTCAGCCGTCGCGTGGTCGTCGAGAAGGCCGGCCGCCAGCGTCGCCAGAGTGCCCTGGTATTTCTCGTAGATCGTCCGAAGGGCGTCCTTGTCGCCGCCTTTAAGCCGTTCCAGAAGCTGCGCGTCTTCGGTCATGGGCCATCCAGTCGTTCAGGTTTTACGATCGATCGTCACCTCTATGACGGAACGACCGACCATTTTACCTTAGCGGCACAGCTTCTTCTTGCGTGACAAACCGAGGCAGGCAGATGGGAAAGGCGCAGGATGCAATTCCTGGCCACCTCGCAGCCAGCGCGGACCTGAAGCAGTACGCCGCAACAGGCACGACCGTCGCTTTCGTGGAACCTCACCTGCCGGCGGCTGGCTGGACCTCCCAGGCGAGGATGGTTCGCGCGGGCAGTTCCACGTCGGCTTGGTCGAAGGCCTGGATGGCAAGGGTACGGGCGATATCCGCCAGAGGCGGGTCGCCCCTACCGGCATTAGGCTGGATTGCGGTAATCCTGAGCGATTCGCCGGTCAGGCCGCAGTCGGCGGGGTTCAGGTCGAGGCGACCGGCATAGGGGGCATCGGAGACGTTGGCAAAGAGAAGTACCACCTTGTTCTCCTGGGGAATTCGCCAGGCGCCGGTCAGAATCGCATCGGTCGTAACCAGCCACTCGCCACTCCATTGCCAGTCGGCGGTCACGGTCGGGACGGGTCCTTCCAGGTGCGGCGGGCGGGCCATGTGGCCTCGGCAGAAGTACTCGCGGAGCCGCCAGCGCAGTTGGATGCAGTCGCGCAGGAACGACCAACAATCAGCCCGCTCGATGATCTCCGGTCCGAACCAGCCGATCTGCTCGCCATAGACCAGTTGCTGGGCGGCCTTCATGCGGTTGGCCAGGTCCTGGGTCGGGCCACCGCGATAGGCCCGTCCGAACATCTGGACGGTTCCGCCGTAAACCGCCGAGAATGCCGGAACCATGTCCTGCTGCTGCCAGTGCCAGGTGAGGTAGCCGTCGAGCCATTTGATGTATGGTTCGGCGTTGCACTCCGTGGTGAGCATGCGGTCGGCGGGCTTGGCGGCGCGGATCGCGTCCAGCATCTTCCAGTAGCCTTCGGTCCACCAGTGCCCCCCGCCAAGCAGGTGACCATGCGAGGCATCAAAGCACAGTCGCGGCTGGGCGGCGGCAATCTGGTCGATGTAGACGCCGCTGACACCGTACTCGTTGAACAGCCGAAGCACGATGTCCCCGACCCGGTCCTGCCACAGGGGCGTAGTCGGACACATGACTGCCAGCGTGACGCTGTTGCCGTCGGTCTCTTTGCTGCCGTAGCTTTCGGTGCACGGCTTGGCGTCTTCGTCCTTCGTCGCGGCGGGCAGAGCCGTCCGGCTGAAAGCCCAGTCCTCGGCGCCCTTGTCGCGCGTGTCCCACAGCCGTCCGTTGATGTAGGGCATCGGATGGACGCCGGCGGCCTTCAACTCTGCGACGCCCTCGGCGAAGCCGTCCTTGACGGGGAAGTAGTGGGGATAGTCGTTATCGAAGGGGATCTGGTGCCAGTTGTACCAATGAAACCCGGTCGGCAGGCCGATCGCCTCGGCGAACTTGCGGACTTGCGGAACGCAGTCGGATGCGGCGCCTCCCGTCATGACCCAGGCGGGCAGCTCTCGCATCCATTTGGGGGTGTCCCCGCGCCCATCGGCCCCGAGCGCAGGCCACCACCGCGCTTCTCGGCTCGCCCAGGCGCGGTAGATCATCGCCGCGTCGAACCAGTCTCCGCGCAGCAGTTGCCAACGGGCGTGGCCGGGCAGGTCGAAGCCGACGCCGGGCTTGCCCATGTCGGGCGCTGGATGGTCGAACGTGAAGAGGACCATCTTTTTGGCGGGCTGACCTTCCGCGAAGATGGTTTTCGTAGAGCCGAACGGATCGTGCATGCCCACATAAAGCCCGGTCCGTTTCGTCCGGTTGTAGGCAGCCATGTACTGCATGGCCGTCCAACCGCCGGGGTAGGGCCCGCCCCGCTTGCCGCCTTTGCTCCACATCTCCGAAAGCTCCACGCCGGAGGTGACCTGTGCGAACACCCTGCCCCCTTCGCCCAAGTCGCGCACCGCCGCCTGCGGGAATACGATGTGCCACAGAGCCCATCGGGGACTGTCGTTCGTGATGTGCAGGTCCCACGTCAGCGCGCTGTCGTCAGCCTCGACTTCGAGTGTCACTTCGACACGGATACCTTCGAGTCGATCATCCATCGGGGCAGCAAAAGCAAGCGTGTGCATTCCGGTGACGCCGCCGGATGCCACATCGACCTGCCTCCAGCCGGAGTCGGCGGTGACGGTGAGCAGGTCCTTCGTCTGCACGTCGCGCAGGACGACGGAGAACAGCGGCGCCGGCTCGGCAGGACACAGCTCCTGGTTCGTGACCAGATCGGTGAGCCTGACAATGCGCAGGCCCTGTTCCTTCTTCTCCAGGACCAGCCGCAGGTCCCCCGCTCGTATCGCAGTCTCCAGCGCGACCGGCGACGAAACGGTGGACGCCGCGACGCAGACCCCGCCTGCAACGAAGCTGTGCCACGCGGTAAAGACCAGAAAGGCGGCGGACAGAAGTCCTGTGCGCGTGTTCATCCGTTTACGCATTTGAATTCCTCCCGATAATTGTACCTTGAGATTGTACCTGCGGCCCAGACCGTCCGCAAGATTCCGATGGACATCGGGAAATAGCAGTCCACCCTTGTGGCCGGAGCAGCGCGGCGAAAAAGGCCGGGGTGTGTGGCCCCGGCCTGGTGGTGAGGGATGCACGTTCTGGTGGAATCGTGCAGGAATAGCAGATTCAACCGCGTGAGGTGGAGCCCACCCTGCGGTTCTTGGTTAACGTCTGTCAACTTTCACGGAGCCGTCTTCGGTTCGAAGGGTCACGGCACGCATGCCCTGCGCTGTGGCGACGATGGTTTTCCACTCGGCGCCGTCTTCCTTCGTGCGGACCTTGGCCGAGTCATCCGTGGGGAACATTTCGCTCGGGGCAGAAAGCTGGATGCTGCCATCGTCCATGACCACCGCAATAGCGCACGTTTCGGGGACATCATCGCCATAGACGATCTTGACCTGGCCGTCTTGGACCTCGAAGTTGAGGTTCCCTGTAACCGCGTCGCACTGGACCGAGCCATCCTCCATCGCCACTCGGCAGTCCGAAAATGCGCTCTGGTCGATCTTTAACTGGCTGTCTTCGAGGCGAAGATCCAGATCGCCCGCCAAACGTTCACAGTGGACATTCCCGTCCTCCACGTTCAGCTTGATCTGCCCTTCGAGGTTGGTGATCTTCACATCGCCTTCACTGTTTGTGATATTCGGATCCGTCCGGCGTGGCACCTGGATCAGCAGGTCCACGCTGCAGGAGTGATCGGCAGGCATCGTCTCCGGCGTGACAGTAAAGATCGAAAGCCCCTTGTCCGAGGGGGTCAGGTCAACCGAAACCGCTTTGGACAACTGCCTGGCGGCTTCCGCCGTGGGCGCCTGTAGCGTGAGAATCGCCTGCACGCTACAGTCTTTGCCGTCCGTGCCACGCACGGTGACCGCACCTTCCTCGTTGGTCACATCGAGGACAGAGCCGGGCAGCAGGGTCACGGTCTGAAGTTCCGTCCTCCGGAGAAGATACTGGTCGCCTTCCTGTGTTTCCTTGATCGACTCAACCATGCGCACGCCGGATGCGTCACCCACAGTCATGGACGCCGAAGCGGTGTGAGACGAGGAAACCGTCTTGCCCGTGTCACGACGCACATCGGGATCGCCGGAGGCCCTCGAACGGATGGAGATCGAGCCGACGTTGGATTTCAGCTTCACGGTTCCTTCGCCGGCGCCCAGCGTGCCGGCGGCGGTGCTGCCCATGGATATCTGCGGATGGCCCTCGCCCGCCTGCGTCTTGCTGCCCACCTGGATCGGCAGATCGCTCTTGATCGAGCCCATGTTCGTTAGCGCTGTGACCTTGGCCGACAGGTCGTCCGGTGCGACGAAGTCGACGTTGCCGACGTTGGTTTCCAGCTCGACATCGCCTCGCACGTTCTCGGTCTTGATCGCGCCGACGTTCGCCTTGACCTTGATCTGGCCTTGCACGTCACGGAGATGGACGTGTCCGACGTCGGTGGTGAGCTGGAGATTCACCTTGCGAGGCACGGTGATCTCAAAGGCCACGTCGAGGTTGCTCCAGTCGCCATTGTCGGGCTTGACGGGCTTGATGAAGAACCGGGCATCGGAGTTCTCGACCTTCATCTTCACAGCCTGGGCCATCGCCTGGGCCTCTTCCTCCGTCTCCGCTCGGGCCGTGACCTTGATATCGACGCGGCACTCATTCGTCGAGCCACCGCGCACATTGATGGCCCCGACCCGGTTCTCCACAATCAGGAGTCCACCATCAACCAGAGGCGACGTGAAGTGCATCGTTTCCTCTGCTTTGGCCCTGCTGTCGTCGTGCTGCACGTTGACCTTCACCGGGGGCATATCCGGCACGTGGATCTCCGGCATGGCGGGCACATGCACCTGCGGCATCGCCGGAAGGACCGGCATGGGCATCGGCATGGGGTGCGGCGCAGCGGGCGCCGGGCCACTGGGCACCACAGGCATCGCAGGCATGGGGGGCATGGCCGGCATCGGTGGCATCGGCCGCACGGGCGGGACGTCGGCAGGAGCATCAGCGCCGCCGTAAGCCTTCCCGAAAGCGTCGCCATATTCCTGGCCCCACGTCTGCACGTCCTTTTCCCACTGTTTCCACTCGTCACTGTTCTGCCACTGTTCGACGGCCTTCTGCCAGGCCTGCATTTCAGGGCTCTGCTGCCACTGCTGCATCTGCTCGGCCCAAGTCTGCATCTCCTTGGCCCACTCCTGATACTCCTCCGTGTCCATATGGGCCTGGGCCTCCTTGGCCTTGAGCCGGGCTTTGTCGGCAGCGTCTTTGGCCTTCTTGGCCTCTTTGCCGGCCTCGACGCTCTGGGCCTGACCCTCCAGCGCCTTGCGGCGGGCCTGCTCCAGCGTCTGGAGTTCCTTCTGGAGCTCCTGTCTCTCGACCTCCAGCTTCTCAAGTCTTGCCCGCAACTCCGCAAGGTCCTGAGGCGACGGGGTTTCCTCTTCAATCTGGTCGGTTAATCTGTCTTCCACGACGGCAGGCGTGTTGTCCTGGCCCTGCGCCATCGGCAGCACGCAGGCGAACATCAGCGCCACTACAGCGAGTACGAATGCACGTTTCATGGTTCTATACCTCCAGGTTGGCTTAGCCAACCAGTCCAGGCGGACTACTAAACGGTTCGCATCTTCAAACAGGCCCAGCAGGCCCAGGCCCGGCTCGGTCGAGTGGGCGAGGAAACGCCGGGCGGTCTCCAGAAGCGTCTGGCGATAGGCGCTCGTCTGCTCACGCAGCAGGTTGGCGACTGTGGCGTCGCACGACAGCTCCCGCAGATGGTGCAGTTGCCGGCGTGCCAGCCAGAGCAAGGGGTTGTACCAGTACACGATCTGCAACAGCATGTAGAGACCGTGCGCGTGCAGATCGCCCCTGCGGATGTGCGCCAGCTCGTGCAGGAGCATGTGCTCGGTGTCCCGTCGGCTCAGCCTGCTCAGATAGCCTTTGGGCATGAGCAGGACCGGCCGGAAGACCCCGAACACCGCCGGGGTGGCCAGTTGCCCGACCACGATGACCCTGGGAATCCGCCGCAGCCCAAGACGCTCCGCGCAGCCGGCCAGATGGCTGTAGAAGGATTGCGGCAGAGACGTCTCCGCCGCACGGTTGGTGTGCCGGCCGACTAACGAGTGCAATCTGAGCAGCAGCCATATTCCCAGAATCAGCGTTCCCGCGAGCCATATCGCCATCGCATGGAACTGCCATGACAATTGCGGATTGCGGTCCGCCACAGGCGGATCGGATTGTGGATTTCGCGGTGTGGCAACGGGTAGGGGCGAATAATCATTCGCCCCTACGGACTCGACAGAGCCACGTGATTCCGCCATTGCGGAGCCGACGCGCATGGGGGGCACCGGCTCCACGGCAGCGACAGCAGCCGCGTTCTCCTGAAGCGCGCGAAGAATGGGGCTTTCCGCAGCGATGGACCTCTCGGAGTCCACCCACCGGGCGGCCTGCTCCAGGGCCGGGCGCAACTGCGGCACCATGCCGCTCGGCAGCGACAGCGTCGGTGGCAGAACCAGCTTGACCAGGATCAGCGACCACAGCGCATACCGCAACTGCGGCCAGGCCCACTGCCGCACAAGCCGGTCTATACAGGCGATCAGGACGATCAGCAGGCCCACCTGCCAGAACATGGCGGCGGTCCATTCCCACCACAGGCGGGCAATGGCATTGACGTGCTCGATCATTTGGTCTCTCCCTTGGCCTGATCTTCCACGAGCCTGGCCAGTTCGCGCTTCTGCTTCGGGGTGAGCTGCTCCTCCTCGACGAGGAAGTGGACCAGCGGTCCCATGGCGCCGTCGAAGGCCGTCTCCAGCAGCGAGCGAAACGCGCTGAGCCGGGCCTTGCGCTGCGAGATCAGCGGGTCGTACACGCTCGTGTTGCCCTGCTTGGCTTCACTGACGACCTGCTTATCTACCAGTCGCGTGAGCATGGTCTTTATCGTGGTGTAGGCCCACTTGACCCCCGCCGGCAGTCGCTCCATGATCTCGCGGGCCGTCGCCGGGTGCTTTTCCCACAACGCCTTCATGATCTGCCATTCTGCTTCAGTGAGCTTCATACATGCTACTCCTTCTACAGCCGTAGTAGCATTCTACTACATCCGTAGAAGGCGCCAACAGGAAAAATGAAAATTCCAGAAGAATTTCTTGGCTCGCAGGAAGTGCACAAAAGCAAAGGGCGGCCGCCTCCGCTGGCCGCCCCTGGGATGGTCGTTATTGTTGGGACGAGTTTCTCAGAAGCTGGGGACCGGGATGTTCTCCAGTGCCAGCGGTACCTGCCGCTCATAGGGGGCCAAGGCGACCGTATAGCGCATCGTCGTCACATCGCCGCAGGCGCTGCACCGGCCGCTGCCGGAACTCGTGGCGACCATCAGGCCATCGGACAAACGAGCGCCCGTGCCCGAGCTCGAGCCGGAGCTGCCCGAACTGCTCACATCCCACACCGACTTGCCCTCCGCGTTGAGCAGGTCCATCTTGACCAGCATCACGGGCGGGGGAACCTCGTCACGGAAGAAATGCCAGAATCCCGTGGAATAGGAGACGAGATTGGGGTCGTAGCTCGCCTGGATGCGGTAGCTGTATCGGCCCTCCTCGACCGTGGCCTCCTGTACGAGGATTTCCAGCCCGGGCATCAACTCGATCGCGGTTTCATTGGGCTCGAAGGGAACGTCGATCACCTCGAACGCATCGGCCATCAGGACGTCCAGAGACCACTCTACACGGCTCAGCGCCGACGGATAGCCCAGCGCGCGATCGACAGGGAAACTCACGCCAAAATGGAATTCATCGTCTCTTCCAATCACCGCAGACAGGTGTCTGGCGTCCTCGATCGACTGATACGTGCGACTGAGCGAAGGACCATCGACGGAGTTATAGATCTCCACACCGTCCTGGTCCCACACGATGGCCTCCCTTTGTGTCATCTCCACACCGATCAGGCCGGTGTAGTCGAGGATCCGAACGCTGCCGGAAATCTGCAACGTGGTCTGGGCATTCGGATCGCGGTCGGGTTCTTCGACCGGGTTGTACAGCTGCGATTGCAGCGTGACCGAGCGCCAGTAGGGCTCGAAGGCCTCGGCCGCATCCGGCGGCTCCTGGGCGGCCAACACGCTCGCCAGCACACCCGTGCACAGAATGATGGCTAACAACTTGTTGAGTCTTTCGTTTCGCATGGCTTTCCCTCCTGAAAAAGGTCGCCTCGTAACAAGTACATCCCTATGCCCAGTCTACGTCGACTGTGCCTTTGCATCCGTCAATCGAGGTCCATCCGGCCCCCCTTGCGCCAGGGCGAGATGCACCTGTCCCACTCATATCTTAAGTCCCATGTACTCGTCCTGCGTTTCGCGCTTTTGTGCAGAATCCGGCTCAATCCTTCGCATCAATGCGAGAAATTCGCCGCGAACAGTCAATCGAGATAGCCCATCAGGACCAGGCGCACCCGCTGGCGGGGCGTCAGCATGGGAGCCAGTTCCGCTTGCACCTCGGCCAGTTCCCGGCGGGCTTCCGCTCGAAAGCGCTGGAGCGCTTCGGTCTTCTGTGCGATCTGCACCTTGTCGGCGTTCTCGTCTTCGAGAAGGACGAAAAGCTCCTCGCAGAGCCGCTCGCCTTCGCTGGGCTCATAGTCCGCCCGCTCCGACTGCCTCCAGGCAAACGGCGTGCTGAACGACCGACCACCAGCGCTGCCGGAGGCAAACCCTCCGCCCATGCCGCCGCCGGAGCCACTGCCGCCGGCGAATCCTCCACCTGCACCTGCACCGGCAGACACTCCGGTCGCGCTGCTGCCAGAGCTCGCACCCCCGGCGCTGCCGCCCCCTCGTGCGGACACGCCGCCGCGACTGTGGCCACCGCTGGAACTGCTCCACTGTGTGTAGCTGCCTGTGTCGCTCCTGGTAGTGGTGATCCGCTCGTATCCATGGAGTTTCTCGTCGAAAGGGACGCGGACATCGTTCGCATCGAATCGCGGCGCCGAGGCCATCGTCAGGCCCGCCTGCCTCTTCAGTTCCCGGATTCTGCGCAGCTTAGGTCCGAGTGTCTGCCACTGCTCGTCCGAGACTCCAAGCGCCAGCCTCAAACACCTTTGCTCTTCTGTCCTGGCCCTTTCCTGTGCGGCCTCCGCTCTCTTGCGGTTCTCGATCCGCTCCCTCTGCCGGTATTCCTCCATCTCTCTACGGTGTCGCTCATCCCTGGCCTGCATGTAGGCGTCGCGACGGGCGGGCGGCAGCTTCCAGAAATAGTCCCAGTCTTCCGGCGTCATGACATTGGACGGAGGTTGACCTGGCGGCCGTGGTTGCCCGGCGCGACCCGCGCCAGCAGCCAGGATCGCCGACAGAACAACGAGCACGCGAAAGATGCTTCTGTGCGTCACTACCATTGGTTGCTCCTATGCACGTGATTCCATACTGTTACATCCGTCATCCTCAAGAAGGCGGCAGCCGCCGCCCTGTGACGGCGATGGTCACTCCAGTATTCTGATTTCGACCTCGGGCGTGGTCGTCACGGCGCCCTGGTCGTCGATGGCCTTGGCGCGGACCGTGTAGGTCCGATCCGGATAGATCCTCAGGCTGGGCCACCATTCCCAGGTGACCATCCACTCATCGTCCGGGTCGCCCAGGCCGGGGCCGGTGGCCCCCGAACCGCCTTCGCCTTGGCTGGTCACCGTATACTGCACACGAACTACCCTGCCGTCGGGATCGGAGGCTTCCGCGCGGAATGTCATGGGCGTTCCCTCAGCAAACGCGTCGCCTTCAGCGGGACTGATCAACCGGATGGTCGGCGGGATGTTGGGCTTTGCGATGTCGGGCATTAGCCAGTGCGAGACCAGGATGTCCATGTCGAGATCGTCCACCTTACAATCGCCATTGATGTCACCGGCGATGTGTGTCTCGCAGACAGGCTCGCCGAAATAGGAGCGGCTGGCCTCCGGGGTGCCGCCATATGCGCCCAGGTTGACATAACCCCCATTCGGGAAGGACTCTGCGCCCAGCGGCGCATTCGGATCGCCCGCATCGACACACGGGCTGGTGACTTCGTCGAAGACCCAGCTCTCGGTCGCACAATCCCAATGACCCGCCTGTGACTTCAAATGGTAATCGCCCGCGACGTACACGTCATCGTTTGGATCGTCCGGCGTGCCGTTCGGGTCCCAGTAGCCGGGATCGACGAAGAGCGGATCGACATCGATATTGCCTTCGCCTTCGTGTCCTCCCTGCACATCGCTATGGGTGACCACGATCCCGGGCTCAAACGATTCGAATTTCCTGAATGGCTCGGGACCGTTCCAAATTATGCAGTGGCTCAACTCGACGAGAGACTGCTCGATCGGCGGATGCTCGATGGCATTGGGCCACCCGCGATTGTCGATGAACGTGCAGTTCGAAAGGCGTACGACGGCCGTCGAGTGCGTGAAGATGGCGCCGGGGCCATTGTGACCCGAGTTGCCGGCAAAGACACAGCCTTCAGCCTCCAGCACGTCCCCGTACATTGCGACAGCTCCGCCGTCCATGACATGGTATCCTGAATTTCCGATGAATTTGCAGCCGGTCAGGCTCAAGCGGTTGGACGCGTGAACCGCCCCTGCACCACCACGCGACACATTGTCCACGAATTCACAATCGACCAATGTGGTCGCACCGAGACACTCTACCGCCTCGCCGCGGTTGGATCGAAAAATGCACTGCCGCGCCGTCAGGTCGCCCGAATGGCGAATTCCGGCCGTGGAGAAAGCCTCGTTGGCTATGAACGAGCATCGAATCAGATTCAGTGTGCCGCCGCTCTGGAGGCCACCGCCCTGATTCTCGACAAAGGCACAATCCGTCAGAGTCAGATCGCCGTGCCCAATCCAGAACCCACCCCACGAGACCAGGTGCCCGTTCCGCTCGAACATACACTCGGCCACCACGCTGTTGCAATCCCAGGCATAGAGCCCGGTGATACCGTTGTCGACGAACCGGCAACGGTGGATGCTTGGACTCCCAGGCTGCATCCACATCCCGTACTCGCGAGCGCCGGTGACCGTGAAGCCGTCCATGACAGCGGTCTCGTCCGTTCCGGTAGCGGTTACCACACGTCGACAGTTGTCCTGTCGCGCGGGCACATCCCAGTTCTCCTCGGGACCGTCATTGCCGGCCAAATCGCCGCTCAAAATGGTCAGATGGCGGTCGACGTCTCGCATGTTCGGATCGGGCCTCGCCACGCCAGCGTACCCCCCTTCCAGCGTCACGTAGTTGTACAACTGGAACGTGGCGTCCCGGGATTCTCGAGTTGCCCCCGTGGCGGGGCCGGGGCTATACGTTCCCTGGGCGACGTGAATCACGGCGGGCGTTGCCTCGTTCGCGTCGGCCAGCGCATCCTGGAGGTCGCGGTACGCATTGGCCCATGACAAACCGTCGTTGGCGCCCGTCGCCGCCGCATCCACATAGATCACGCGCTCGTCCGACCACGCGGCGCTCGCGATGATCACACAAAGCGCCACAGCCACCCGCATCTTGAAACCTCCGCATCTCATAGCATTGCCTCCTTAAAAGAATCGCCTCGCACGTGTCTTGTTCTTGTCCACCATCTGCGCTGACCGTCAGCCTGCATATCTCCATCGGACACGACCTCCCCATAGTACAATCCGCCCGACGGCCCGGTGTTTCACTCCTTTTTGCAGAATTGCGTCAATCGAGATAGCCCATCAGGATGAGGGCGGCTTCCTGACGACGCGTCACGACCTGGCGCAGTGCCTCTTTGGCCTGCTTGACTTCTTCCGCTGCTTTGCGGCGGTACGCGGCGAGCTGGGCCATTCTCTGGCGAATCTCCTCGCTGCTCGCATCGGCGCGATCGATCAGATCGAGCAGTTCTCCACAGAGGCGCTCGCCTGGAGTGACCTTTGCGCTCGGCGGGCCTTGTGAAGGTCGCCACGGCCCCAGAGACGAGTAGTTCGCCCCCGCCGGGGGCTGTGGGGATCGCGGAGGCACGGTGCGGCGCCGAGGCAGGGTGTGGTCGTTGCGCCGGACGCGCCGCGAATCGTTGTACCCGCCACTTGCCCCGTTTCGCGAGCCGCGGTGACTGCTTCCCGATCCTCCGCCAAAGCTGGCGCCGGCCACCCACGAGCCTACAATCGCCCGCGTCCGTTCGCGCACCGCCTCCAGCTCGCTGAACTTCGGCTCGATCTGCTGCCACTGCTCGTCGGTCGCTCCCAGCAGCTCGCGCATCACCGCATTCCGGCAGTCTTCGGGACGGCCAAATTGCCCTTCGATTTTCTCGCGGGGCTCACGGTCGGCCAGAAAGGCACGCAGGAGCGGATTGCGCATCATGTTGGGATCGGGCGTCTCCGGCTCCGCTGGTCCTGCCGAGGCAAATCCGATCGAACAGGTGATGAGGCCAGCGAACGCCACAGCCGTGAATCTTCGCGTCTTCATGATCCGTCCGTCTCCACTGTCACCTCGCACGGCTCACTGCAACCAGCCATGGGCCATCAGCGCCGCCTCCTGGCGAAGCGTCGCAACTTTGCGGAGCGCCTCTTCGGCGTCGGGTGTCTGATCGGCCGCTGCCTTTCTCTGCGCGCGCAGCAGTTCGACCTGTTCCCAGATCGACTCGATCGGCGTTTGTTCATCGCCCAGCATGTCGCGCAGCCTCTGGCAGGTGGTCTCGGCTGCCGTCAACGGCTCATTGGGCTCCCTGTCAACGAGCGGCTTCCATGCCCACTCGCAGTTCGTGACGGGTTGGGGGCCCGACGAAAGATCGTACGAAACCTGCGGCCGCAGGCGTGCGCGCATCTCTTCATGAAGGCTCTCCACCGCCAGGAGTCTGGGACGAATCGACCGCCATTGCGAAGGCGTAGCGCCGCAGGACTGCCGCCGCGACTCGTCGACCGCCCGACGGGCCTCGCGCTTGGCCCGCTCTTTGAGCTGCGTCATCTGCCGTGCGATAAGTCGATCCGTCTGCTCCTGCTGACGTCGCATGATTTCGTTCATGTTCTGTTCCGCCGACGTTCGTGGCGGCTGCGACTGAGAAAGCGACAACGGTGCGACTATCATCACGCAAAGGACCGTTCCGAATAGCGCCATGATCCGTCCTTGCAGTCTCATGTGCAAACTTCCCTTCTTTCCATACCGATATGCGGAGAGCCTAATAGGCGAAAACCTTCACGCGTTGGCGGAACTGCTCGGCATCGATTCGGCCGGTTGAGAAGGCATCGACGTCGGCCTTCTTTGCCTGGATCGTCAGGACCGTGGTGGCCGGCGTCCCGAAGCCCGACGGCGTGCGGCGGACCGTTTGTCCGCGTCCCGAACCGCGGACGTACGAGCGGGAATCGCCGTAGGAACTGCCGCCGCCGGCGCCGAAACTGCCGCCGCTGTAGCTGTAGCTGCCGCCCTCGAAGTAACCGCCCGCGCCGCCGGAGAAACCGCCCCGGCTCGGCGCTGGGACCGCCTGCCCGTAGTCTGCGTTCTGTCCGACGACGGTCAGGATGATGCTCTCATTAGGATCGACGTGGCGGATGTTGGCGGCGTGCTTGAGCGTCCCGATCAGGTCTTCCTTGAACTGCTCGAAACTCACTTGGTCTCTCGGATTGGGCTGCACTCTCGACCGAAGACCTGAATCGCGCGGCGAGTACAACCTCTGCCGCGCCCGCTGCCAGACCGGATCGACAGGCGTCTGCGGCTGCCGGTCGGCGTCGATATCCGGCGAGACCGCAGGCGACAGGGGGAAATCCACCTCCATGACGAACAGCACACCATAGCCCTGCAAGTAGAAAGCGTCGTTGCGGCGACCCGCCGCACCGAGGAAATCGCCGTAGTCGTACAGCACGCCCAGGATCATGCGCGGCTCGCTGAGCATGTCGCGCAGGATCTGCTGCATCACGCGAATGTCCTCGCTCGTCTCGGCGAATTCATCGACCGAGACGCTCGCGGTCGGGATCACCAGCACATCGTCGCCCGGTGCAACCGGCGAGCCGTACACGCGAGGATGATCCATCCGCTCAGGAAAGGGCTCGAGTTCCGACATGTCAGGCTCTGCTCCCTTTATGACGTCGGCTCTGACGTTACTGTAGGGAATGCCGGGCGGATCGAACTCGAAGCCGGGTTTGGACACCAGCAGCCTGCCGGTCCACCCGTAGGGCACTTCGACGCGGTAGCGGCCCTGCGAATCGGTGGTCGCGGTGTAGCCCCCCGGATCGGCGGTGACGACCACGTCCTGGATCGGCTCGACGCCGAACGCAATCCGATCGGAGATGACAACCGTCTGAAGGGTGTAATCCTCATCCGTGAGGTTCTTGCTGACCTTCTCGTATTGCCTTTGGGTGGGATTGAACTTGCGATTGCCCTTCTTTGGACGGACCACACCCGACCAGCCATATTCCACCATCGCCCTGTAGAACCCGTCCTCATCGGTGATCGGATCGCCCGGCAAGCCCTCCATCGTCACTCCAGCCAAGCCCGCGTTGCCCGAAATCGCGAAGGTGATTATCGCTGCGCGGTAATCCTGGCTATTCAGATTCGTGGTGAGCGCCGAATATGTCTTTGCCGGCGGCAAGAAGGTGTATCCCACCTTCAGTGGCGTGACGGTGCCGGACCAGCCGGATTCCACCTCTGCCGTGTACACGCCGTTCTCATCGGTGACAGGCGACCCGGGTAAACCCACAAGCCTTACGCCGGGCAGGCCAATCGACCCGGAGATCGTGAGGGTCTTTCGGCCCGGCGGATCGGTTGTGGAATCGGCGGCCTGCCCCATGCCGGAGACAATCAGGGCGCACAGGGCCAGAGTCGCAATCGCAGTTTTCTTGCTCTTCATGATGTCACCCCTTCACAGGTTGTGTCCCGTTCTCTGAATCGGTCGGCGCCGGTCCTCACTGGTTTGGCCCGGCCGGCGGCGTTCTTTCGGCGAGGCTGGCCAATCTCACAAACCCCATCCCGGTCTGCGTCCTGATTTGTTCGAGGGCCTTGGCAACCTGCCGCCGGTCTGTCTGGCGGGCCGCTTCGATGAGCTGCACGACGTCGGCGAACCGCTCGTCCACCAATCGTTCGGAACCGGTCGTCAACTCGGCGGCGATGACACGAAGGTCCTGCCGCAGCAGCTCGACGAGCTCGGTCGCAATGCGTTCATCCCGAGCCGCCAGAGCCGCTTCCAGACGCCCGTCCACATCCGACAGAACTGCCTGTCGCACCGCCGGCTGGAGCGAGGCGACGATGGATGTCTGCAGATCGGCGCGAAGCTGCTCCACATCGATGGACTTGGGCGAGCTGAGGCGCCCGATGACAATGCCGGCCCCCAGTATCAGCACCGCCGCGACGGCGGCCCTTACGAACCGGCCGACAAACGGCAGCGCTCTCGGTCGAGCCGGGGCGACCCCTTGCAGGGCCTCAATCACCCTGCCGCGACGGGCGTCCATGTCGGCTTGAACCCGCCGGCCCAGCGCCGCGAGCGACTCGCCCTGCTCTGTGAGCGCCTGCGCGAAGCGCCGACACGATTCGCACGTGTCCAAATGCCTCTGCACCTCTTGCGTCTGCTCTGCATCCAAGGCGCCCAGCGCGAGATCGAGGATTCGTTCCTGCATGTCATGGCATGGCTGGCTCATTGTTGTTCTCCATCTGCGGTCAGGATTTCGTGGAGCTGCCTGATCGCGGTCTTCAGTTTCAGGTAGACGGCCGAGGGGGAGATATCGAGCGTGCCGGCGACGGATTTGACGTCCTTGCCGTCGAAGTAATACATCACCAGCGGCAGGCGCAGCTCCATGGGAAGCTTGGCCACGGCCTGCCGCAACGTATCATCCGGTCCGGCCTGCTCGACGGGCTCGGTCGGCTTGCGGTTCAACGCTCTCTCAGTTGCCGCCTTCTTGCGAACGAGGTTGACGCTCAGATTCCGGGCGATCTGCGCGATCCAGGGGCCGAATTGCCCCGCCTCGCGGAGCTGGCGGAGCTTCTGGAGCCCCGCGATCATCGCATCTTGCGCCACGTCCTCGGCGTCGTGGATGTTGCCGAGCACGGCGAAGCACACCACAAACACCTTGCCGTAGTACCTCTCGACCAGCTCGGCGTACGCCGAGCGGTCCCCCTGCCGCACCGCCCCGACCAGGTCTGTGTCGCTGTGTCGATCCAAACGCCGACTCCGCCATCCGGTTCCACCATAGAGACAATCCGCAACCCTCCAGATTACAGAAAAACGCGTCGCGATGCACGCCGAGGCCGCAAGCGGCGCGCTACATCCGCCGTTTGTCTTCTTCTCGCCAAAAGGAAACGGCCACCTCTCTGTGAGGTGGCCTGGCGATATCTTCATACTCTATAATGGTTTGCAGCAATCCCGATGGGCAAGGACAAGGCGCTCCTCGTGCCCTTGCGGACACACTACGAACCAGCGAAAGCAAACTTGCGGCCGGTGAGGCGTTCGTAAGCTTCGATGTACTTGGCGCTGGTCTTGGCGACGATCTCGGGCGGTAGCTCGACGCCAGGGCCGGACTTGTTGAACTTGATCTCTTCGAGCCAGTTGCGGACGAACTGTTTGTCGAAGCTCTCCTGGTCGCGGCCCGCCTGGTACTTGTCGGCCGGCCAGAACCGTGACGAGTCGGGCGTCAGCACCTCGTCGATCAGGATGATCTTGCCGTCGACCAGACCCCACTCGAACTTCGTGTCGGCCAGGATCAGCCCTTTGCTCTCGGCGTAGTCGCTCGCCTTGCGGAAGACCGCGATACTGCGGTCGCGGACGTACGTGACCTTGTCGCGGCCGATGATCTGGGCGGCCTGCTCGAAGCTGATGTTCTCGTCGTGGGCGCCGAGTTCGGCCTTGGTGGCCGGCGTGAAGATCGGCTCGGGCAGCTTGGCGCACTGCTTCAGACCACCGGAGAGCTTCACCCCGCAGACCGTCCCGTTCGTCTGGTACTCCTTCCAGCCTGATCCGGCCAGGTAGCCGCGCACGACGCACTCGATGGGCAGAACTTTGACCTTCTTGACCAGCATGCTGCGCCCGGCGAGCTGGTCGGCGTGGTCGCGGAACGGCTTGGGGAAATCGGCCACGTCGTCACTGATCAGGTGGTGCTCGACCACGCCGGCGAGGAAGTCGAACCAGAACTTCGAAATCTGCGTCAGGACAATCCCCTTGTACGGGATGCCGTTGGTCATGATGACGTCGAATGCGCTGATGCGGTCGCTCGCCACGATCAGCAGCTTGTCGCCCAGGTCGTAGATGTCGCGGACTTTGCCCCGGCTCGGCTTGGTGCCGGCGATCTTGGTCTGAAGCACGGTTTCCATCGCGAGTCCTTACAATCCGTTCCGAATGTCCTTTGTATGAGCCGCCATGCTAAGGCACTCTGGGCGTGACGTCAACCCGGAGCCCGGCTCGCCGCTCGTCCCTCGTCGCGGGCCGGGCGCGCCCACACGACTCGGCGCGTCGAACGTTCACCCTGCCAAGCCGAGATTGGCTTTGTTTGACGTGGTCGCCTGTCTGAGGCATCTGCCCGGGAACGTGGCGAAGGTCGCATGAATCGATGGCGTCAGGGCAACTCATCCAGATCGGCCAGATCCTGGTGTCGCCCGGAGGCTCTCTTGTTGATCTTCAGATGCGCGAGGCTGATGAGACTGACGGGAACGCCATCGAGTACATCTTCAACTCGGTCGGCATAGCAATCGGCAAAATCGACCCCGGAAATCGTCGTTGCGATCTCGATCCGAACCGGTGGCATGCCGAGGCGGATGATCTGCCATGGCCGCAGGAACAACTCCGGCGAGAGTTCCGGCTGATCGAAGCCAAACTCCTTCAGCGCCGCGACAACCCTATCCGCATTGGCTCGCTCCAGCGCGATCCATACGTCCATATCGGCGGTCGCCCGTGGGTATCCATGGTAACCCACCGCATAGCCACCGATCAGGAGGTACTCAACATGGTGGACGCTGAGCAATCTCAGAAACTCTTTGAAGTCGGCAGGTAGATGGATCATAGCCATAGACGATCTGACGCATCAGCTCCACAGCCTGCAAACGTTCGTACGGACTCCTTGAGAGCCAGTAGGCTTTCTCATCCGACGGCTCCAGAAGCGACGCGGCTGAGAAGGCCGTCCGGTCCAGCCTGGCAGAATCCACGCGGTTCATTCACCCATTATACGAGAGCAGGCTCGCATCCGCAAACACCAAGACGAGACGATTGCCGGCGGGACTCGGGAGCCGAACAAGTGCCTTGCTCAGCCCCAGAGACCGACGGCGCGGAGCAATCCGCCTTTGCGAGAGGTGCGTGGGATGGTAGAATGGGAACGTTCATCTGCACTGTTGGCATGCTGGGCAACGCTTTGGTCGGGATGATGGGAGGCCGGTATGAGTAGAGACGATTTGGAGATTCGAGGGCGGCGGGAGTTCTTGGCGCGGGTGCCGCTGGCGGTAGCCGGGTCGGCCTGGGCGGTAGGGGCGAATGATTATTCGGCCCTATTAGGGGCGACGGAGGCCCAGCAAACGATCTCGAATGCGCCCGCTTCGCTTCTGCCGACGATCCGACTGGGCGAGCACGAGGTCGCGCGTCTCGTCGCAGGCTCGAATCCCGTCAGCGGATACTCCTACCTCGGTCCGATCATGGACCGGCAGATGAAGGAGTACTTCACGCCGCAGCGCGTCGTCGAGTTCCTGCTGAACTGCGAACGCGAGGGGATCAACACCCACCAGTTCAGCGACGTCGCGATGATGACCGGCGTCATTCGCACGCTGCGCGAACGCGGCTCGAAGATGAAGTTCATCTGCCTCCATGCCGGAGGATCGCAGAACGCGTCGCCCGAGCAGGTGGTCCGCGATACGCAGCCCATTGCCATTGTCCACCACGGCGGCGTGACCGACCGCTTGTTCCGCGAAGGCAAGAGCTCGGACGTGCGCGATTTCGTCAAGCGAGTCCGCGACGCCGGCGCGCTGGCGGGCGTCTCGGCCCACAATCCCGACTGCATTAAGCGCATCGCCGACGAGGGCTGGCCCGTCGACTTATTCATGACGTGCTTCTACTATCTGACCCGAACGCGGCAGGAGCTGGACAGGATGCCGGCGATCGCCACGCTCCAGATCGGCTATCCGTTCTTCGCCTCCGATCCGGCGACCATGACAGAGGTGGTGCGCCAGGTCGGGCAGCCCTGCTTGGGCTTCAAGATCCTCGCGGCCGGCCGCAAGTGCCACGATTCGCAGGTGGTCCGCGAGGCGTTCCAGTTCGCCTTCGCGCACATCAAGCCCACTGACGGCGTCATCGTCGGCATGTACCCCCGATACCACGACCAGATCAGGGAAAACGCCGAGTACACCCGCCAGTTCGCCACCGCCGGACCTGCGCAGCCGCAGCCTTCGCATCCCGGCGCACGACTACGCCCGGCACTATGAGCCAATCGGGCACAGCGAAGAATCTCTCGCGAATTCGCCATTTTCCATTGAACTTGTTTTGAGCATATGCTCATAATATATATGTGGCGCCTTTTCCGAAGCGCCGGTATGGAAAGGAGCATGCGATGCCAGGTGGAGATGGAACAGGTCCGATGGGCATGGGTCCGATGACGGGAAGAGCCGCCGGATACTGCGCTGGGTACGCGATACCCGGCTACGCGAATCCAATCGGCGGTCGGGGCCGGGGTTTCGGGTTCGCTGCCGGTCGGTTCGGGTGGACCCCGATGGGGACCGCATATCCGCCTACGGGCCGGCAGCGCCGACCCGCGAGCAGGAGATGGAAACGCTCAAGCAGCAGGCGAGCTACTTCCAGAGTGCGCTGGCCGACATTCAGAAACGCATCGATGAGCTTGCCGCGCAGACGAAGTAAGTCCCTGCGCGCCCTGATTGGAGAGAACGCATGAAGATCGCCGTGACATCAACCGGCCGGACGATGGACACGCAGGTGGACCCGCGATTCGGGGGGGGCGGCGTGCTTTGTCGTTGTCGATACCGAGAGTATGCAATTCCAGGCGGTCGAGAACAGCAACGTCGATGCCGGCGGCGCGAGGAAGTGACCGTGGACGTGCCGCACGTGGATGTGGCCAAGTGCATCGGGTGCGGCCGGTGCGGGCAGATCTGTCAGTACAGTGCGATCGTCTGTATCGGCGATCAGGTCCTGACGTTCGAGCAGCTCTACCCCAGTTGCGGCGGGTGCTGGCTGGTGTGTCCGGCCGATGCGATCGATTTCAAGGACGCGATCAACGGCCAGTGGTTCGTCTCGGACACGCGGTTTGGCCCGATGGTCCACGCCCGGCTGGGCGCCGCCGAGGAGAACAGCGGCAAGCTCGTCAGCCTGATCCGCAAACAGACGCGGCGGATTGCTGACGAGCGGGGCGCAAGGGCGAATGATGATTCGCCCCTACTGGTAGACGGTTCGCCGGGCATTGGCTGTCCCGTGATTGCCTCGATCACCGGCGCGGACCTGGTCCTCGTGGTGACCGAGCCGACCTTGTCGGGCCGCCACGATCTCGATCGCGTGGCCCAACTAACGGCGCACTTTGGCATTCCGACGGCGGTGTGCATCAACAAATGGGACATCAATCCCGACGTCACAGAGGCCATCGAGGCCGACCTCCGAGACAAAGGGCTCGCCTTGGCCGGGAAGATCGACTACGATCCGGCGGTGACGCAAGCCCAAGTGGCGGAAGAGACCGTCATTGAGTATGCTCAAAATGGAACGGCCCGGCAGATCGTCTCGGTGTGGAACACCATCACAGAGTCATTGAGAACGACGAAATAGGAGCGACACAACGTGGCGAACCGCATCCATCGCAAGATTCTCGTCATGAGCGGCAAGGGTGGCGTAGGCAAAAGCAGCATCGCCGTCAATCTGGCCGTCTGGCTCAGCGGGCAGGGCCGGCGCGTCGGCCTGCTGGACATCGACATTCACGGGCCGAGCATCCCCAAGCTGCTGCGGCTCGAAGGCACTCGGCTGACGGGGATCGATGAGAAGATCGAGCCCGTTCTCTACAACGATTCCTTGAAAGTCATGAGCATCGCCTTCATGCTCAGCAACCCCAACGAGGCGGTGATCTGGCGCGGGCCGATGAAACACAACATGATCCAGCAGTTCTGCGACGGCGTCGCCTGGGGCGATCTGGACGATCTCGTGGTGGACTGCCCGCCCGGAACCGGTGACGAGGCGCTCTCGGCGGTCCAGGTGCTCGGGACGATCCATGGCGTCGTGATCGTAACGACGCCGCAGGACCTGGCGGTGGTCGACGTCCGCAAATGCGTGACGTTCTGCAAGCAGTTGAGCCTGCCGGTACTGGGCATCATCGAGAACATGAGCGGTTTCATCTGCCCTCATTGCGGCAAGCGCACGGACATCTTTCCCGGCGCCGGCGGCGAGCAAATCGCCGAAGACTTCCGCGTCCCGTACTTGGGCGGCATCCCGATGGACCCGACGGTTGCACGCGCCTGCGACGCGGGCAAGCCGCTGATCGCATTCGAGAAAGACAATCCCGCGACACAGGCCTTCGAGGACGCCTTCAGACCCTTGCTGGGCGAGCCGGAGCAACACACAGAGAAGAAGGAGACAACCGCCATGAAGATAGCCATCCCCCTGGCTGATGGAAAGCTGACCGCGCACTTCGGGCACTGCGGGCAGTTCGCCATTCTCGACGTTGACCCGCAAAGCAAAACGATTCGAAGTCAGGTGACGCTGGAGCCGCCGCCACACGAGCCGGGCGTGCTGCCCGCCTGGCTGGCCAAACAAGGGGTGAGCGTGGTCATCGCCGGCGGCATGGGCCAGCGCGCCCAGACGCTGTTTGCCGAGAAGAATATCGAGGTGATCTTCGGCGCTCCCGTCGACACGCCGGAGGCGCTTGTCAGCGACTACCTTGCCGGCGCGCTCCAGACCGGCGAAAATGTCTGTGACCATTAACGAACCGCAGGATCGTCACCATGCCCAGACCCAGACATTGCCGGCGGGTGGCCATGCTCCCTCACGTGGCCTATTACAAACCCAGGGGCGTGCCGCTGTCGATGCTCCAGTGCATCGAGCTGGCGGTCGATGAGTTGGAGTCCCTGCGCCTGGCCGACCTGGAGGGGCTCTATCAGGAAGAGGCGGCGCAGCGGATGAACGTCTCTCGCCAGACGTTCGGACGCATCCTCGAGGCCGCGCACAAGAAGGTGGCCGACGCCCTCGTCCACGGCAAAGCCCTGTCCATCGAGGGCGGCCCTGTCGAACTGGCCGGACCCGAAGCCGCTGGACCCGCACCAAGCTGTCGCGCAGGCGGGCCGATGAGGGGCCAGGGCCGATGCCGCAGACGGGGACACCAACCAAGCAGCCTGCCTGAGTCAGAGCCGTAAGGTGTGCACTGCAAACCTTCGCAGGGAGATGGTGTGCAGTGCCCTACCGCCCCAGCCTGAGGTCGACGTACTCGAGGACCTTCCAGCAGAGGCGCTGGATGGCGTCGTCCTGGGGCAGAAAACCGATCAGATCGGTCAGGTATCCGCACTCGTCGATTCGACGCAGCGAAGGCGTGAAGTTCAGATCGTAGACCCAGCCGAGCTGGCAGAGCCTGGCGTCGGTGAGGGTGCGCAGCTTCGCCCAGTCGACGGCCTGTTCGTTCGTGACCGCGTCCAGCACCTCGGGGTTGTACTGCGGCGTGTCGGGCAGCTCGATTTCGATCTCCAATGTACAGGGGGATTGCGGGTTGTTCCGGCGACACCTGTAGTACTCCATGACCACGCGAAAGATATCGATCTTGTCCGCATCGCGGACGAGCTTGGTGAACAGCAAGGCCCGGCCCTTCAGCGTCGAGGGCAGCGACTTGCGGTTGTGCAGGCCGACGGCGGTCTGGACCCACTGCCTCTCATCGGCCGGCAGGCTGTCGAGGACCCTCTCGGCGCGCAGGACCTCAACGCCCTTCTGTCCGTGGTCGATGCTGCGCAAGTCGTTGTACGTGCGATACTGGGCAAACTGGGGGAACCGGCCGACGTCGTGAAACAGCGCCGTCAGCTCGGCGATCCGCACCTCGTTGTCGTCCAGCGCCAGCTCCTGCGCCAGATGCACGATCTCCGAGCACGTGCGCGCGGTGTGCTCCTGTTTGAGTCGCAGGTTGGCATTGACGTATTCGTCGTCCCCGAGAAAGCGGCCGCTGTACTCTGTGAACCAGCGTTTGAATCGTTCCAGTTGGTTTCGTTCCATGCGTATCGGGTATCCGTAGGGGCGAATCATCATTCGCCCATGCCCTCGAAGAAAGACCGAGAGTGTATCCGAAAGCGCCCCGCGTGCAAGAAAAACCGCCTCGCTATTCCCAAACGCTTCGAGCAGGCTATAATGGCCCCGTTCGTTCGTAGTGTGCTCGCTCGTAGTATGCCCGTAAGAGCCTGCCCTGAGCTTGCCGAAAGGGCATACAAAGACTGCGGGAAGCTAACGCTTCGCGGCGTCACTACGAACGAGATGACGCCTGATCCCGATGGACATCGGGATCACTACAAGCGGTCGTGCGGTAGGAGAAGTTTGTTATGCCGACAGTCAAGGATATCGTGGTACGCAAACCTACAGAACAGGAGGTCAGCCGATGCAAGGCCTGGCCAATCTGGACCTGCGAACCCAGTTCCTTCGACTGGTCCTATACGGAGAAGGAGACGTGCCTGATCCTGGAGGGCAAGGTCACCGTCACCGATCGTCACGGAGCCGTCAGCTTCGGTCCGGGCGATCTGGTGATCTTTCCCCAGGACCTCGACTGCGTCTGGAATGTGGAGGAGGCGGTCAAGAAACACTACAATTTCGTTTGATCTGAACTGACATGGGTCCTGCAGGCGCATAGGACCTGGATCGGGCATGGAGCCCGTTGCGTTTCTCGCAATAGAGTAAAGGAGCACACCTATGGCCTTCCGGAACGTGTTTGTCTACCCAAGGTACCCCGAGAACCTCGAACGGCTGTATCGCCTGGCCTACAATCTCTGGTCCACGTGGAACTATGAGGCCATCCGGCTGTTCTACCGCGTCGACGCGTCCTTGTTCCAGAAGGTCAAGCACAATCCCGTCAAGCTGCTGATGAGCCTTTCGCAGGAGCGCATCGACGAGCTTTCCCACGACGACGGCTTTCTCTTCGAACTCAACGAGGTCTGGGAGAATTACCAGGAGTACATGTCTCACACCGAGACCGGCGAGCAGAACAGGGCGAGCGCCCTGTCGCCGAACGACGTCATTGCCTATTTCTCAATGGAGTTCGGACTGCACGAGTGCATCCCCATCTACGGGGGCGGCCTGGGCATCCTGGCGGGCGACTTCCTCAAGGCGGCGTCGGACATGGCCCTTCCGATCATCGGCGTCGGCTTGATCTACCGGTTCGGCTACTTCACCCAGCGCATCGACCTTGACGGACTTCAGGAGGAGCTGTTCCTGGAGTTCGACAACCATCTGATCCCGCTCCACGAGGTGCGCGACGCCCGCGGGGAAATCGCCTACTTCGACATGACCCTCGGCGGGGAGCCGCTGAAGGTCAAGCTGTGGGAGATCCAGGTCGGCCGCACGCGATTGATCCTGCTCGACACCGACATCGAGGACAACCCACCGGATTTCCGCGACATCACGCGAGAGCTCTACGTCGCCGACCGGGAGAAACGCCTCCAGCAGGAGGTCGTCCTCGGCATCGGCGGCGTCATCGCTCTGGAGCGGCTGGACATCCATCCCACGATCTACCACATCAACGAAGGCCATTCCGCGCTGCTGGCAATCGCCCGGCTCAAGCAGTTGACGCGTGACCGCAAGCTCAGCCTGCCGGAGGCCAAGGCCCTCATCCGGGCGTCCACCGTCTTCACGACGCACACGCCCGTCACGGCCGGCAACGAGAGCTTCAAGATGCCGATGGTGAAGGAATACCTGGAGGCAGAGGCCGCCGCCCTCGGCCTTTCCTTCAAGGAACTGGCCTCGTACGGCCTCTTCGGCGAGAACGAGGAGGTCTTCTGGATGCCCGCCGTCGCGATCCGCTTCGCCTCGCACGTCAACGGCGTCTCCAAGCTCCACGGCGAGGTCTCCCGCCACATGTGGGCGGACCTGTTTCCCGGTTTGCAGATCCGCGAGATCCCGATCGGCCACGTCACCAACGGCGTGCATCGCTCCTGGCTGAGCCAGCCGTTCACGGAGCTGCTCAACCGGCACGTCGGCCCGACGTACATCTATTGCGCCAGCGACCGCGGTCTGTCCGGCAAGGTCGCGCACATCCCCGACGAAGACATCTGGGAAGCGCATCGCAAGAACAAACAGAACCTCGTTACGTTTGTCCGGCGGAAACTCGCGGTAGACCTGGCCGCCAAGGGGTTCATCCAGAGACGGATCGAAAACCTTACCCGCCTGCTGAATCCGGAATACCTGACCGTGGTCTTCGCCCGTCGGTTCGCCAGGTACAAACGCGCTACCCTCGTGCTCAAAGACAAGGAACGCCTGGCGAAGATCCTGACCAACAGCACCAAGCCGGTCCAACTGCTCTTCGCGGGCAAGGCCCACCCGGCGGACAAGGCCGGAAAGGAGATGATTCGAGAGGTCATCCACTTCGCCAAGGATTACCGCCTCGAAGACCGCGTGATCTTCCTCGAAGACTATGACGTCGATATCGCCCGGCATCTGGCCTGGGGCGCCGACGTCTGGCTGAACACCCCGAGCCGGCCGAACGAGGCCAGCGGCACCTCCGGCATGAAGGCCGCCATGAACGGCGTCCTGAATCTCAGCGTCCTCGACGGCTGGTGGCCCGAGGCCTACGACGGCGACAACGGCTGGGCCATCACCGCCGGCCAGTACTACGAGCAACCCGAACTGAAGGAGGTGGCCGAGGCCAACCAGATCTACGACCTGCTCGAAGCCGTCATCACCGAGATGTACTACGACCGCAGCGAGGTCGGCCTTCCGACGCATTGGGTTGAAATGATGAGGAACTCGATCGCGACCGCGTGCTCCGGATTCAACATGAACCGCGTGCTGGCCGACTATGCCCGGCAGTACTACATTCCGGCCAAGCGGCAGCTCCAGAGCCTCTCGGCCAACGACTGCGAGATGCTCCGGAAGGCCTTCCAGGGCCGGGACGCTCTGCTGAACAACTGGGATCGAGTGGTCATTCGCGACCTGTTCACCACCGTAGACCGCAAGGACCATGTCTGCCAGGGTGAGAAGGTGGAGGTCCGCTGCATGGTCGACTTCCACGGGGCGCCGGCCGATGCGTTCGGCGTGGAGCTGTACCTGAGCCAGAACAACGTCGACGAGTTCACCGTGATCCCGATGACCGGCGGCGAGATGCAGGGCCATTCGCGTCCGTACACCTGCTCGTTCGACATCGTCGAGCACGGCCTGCTGAGCATGAACGTGCGCCTTCGCCCGGCCGACCCGATTCTGCGCGATTCGCACCCCGAACTGATCAAGTGGGCGCAGTAGGGGCGAATCATCATTGGCCCCTGCTCCGGCGGGTCTATACGACAAAGTCGCCGGGCGCAAAGTCGAGCTTGCGTCCGGCGGCGATCGCTTCGTTGACCTTCAGCACGGTCACGATGGCCTCGTAGCCGATCTTCGCCGGACAAGCCAGTTCAGCCTCGCCTCGAATCGCAGCGAAGAAATTCTCCAGGTGAGGCTGGTGAGGCGGCGTATCCATCTTGATGGGCACTGAGCAACTGAGCCGGTCGAGGTCTATTCCTTCTGGACTCTCCAGCACGAAGAGCCCTGCGAAGGCCTCCGCAAGCCGTTCCTCCGTCACTCGCTGTCGCTCCAGCCAGACACGCCATTCCGGGGGAACCGTGAGGTATCCCTCCTTCAGAAACGCCACCCACTGGGCCATTTGGCCACCGACCCAATCCGGGTAGAGTCTCGTCCGATCCGACCGCTGTGAGATCGCGAGCGTCCCCTTGTCTCCGAGAAACTTCTCGACATAGCCTTCGTACCGATTGCCCGAGAGGACCTGATACGAAGCGGCCACCGCGCCCTGGGGTGTTCGATAGTCATAGATGGCCATCACCGTATCGCACCACTCGTGGCCGGCGCAGTTGGGCTGATTGATGTAGCCGCTGGCCTGAACGGAGACCGGCTGGGCGTCGAGAAACCAGTTGTAGACATCGAGCTGATGCGAGCCCAGATCGACCACCGGACCGCTTCCGAGCCCTTTGTACCAACGCCAATTCCTGAAGCGCTCCATGGATTCGTAGCCGTACTTGCTGAGCACTGCCGGATCGACCGGAGCTTGCCGAGGCCAGCCGAGCGGGACTTGAACGCCACGATTCCACTGGCCATTGACCGCAATGATCCGACCCAGCAATGTCACTTCGTGCAAGAACCTCTCGTGACAGAAGCGATACTGTGGGTTGCTGCGGCGCTGGTGGCCGATCTGGAGAAGCTTGCCGGTCCTGCGTGCGGCCAGAACCATCCGGCGGGCATCCTCGACGCCGTTGGACATGGGCGCCTCGCAGTACACGTGCAGACCGGCGTCGAGGCAGGCGATAGTGTGCCGGGCATGCCAGCAGTCCGGCGTGGCAACGATCGCCGCATCCAGATTCTCCTCCCTGTGCAACATCTCCTCATAGTCCGTGTAGGGTCGGGCCGGATGGCCGCACCGCTGGAGAATGCGATACCCTCGCCGGAGATTGTACGCCTCCCAGATATCACACACCGCCTCGAAGCGGATGCCGGGGATCCTCCGGCAAGCATCCATCAGGACCTGTCCCTGAGCGCCGGCGCCGATCAGCGCAACATGCAGGGGCGAATCATCACTAGCCCCTGCCGTCGGCGACGCGGCACTGCGAACCGTCGGCGCCAACACCAATCCCGCGCTCACCGCCGTCGCAGAACGAAGGAAGCGCCGCCGATCCATCTTCTGAATTGACTGGCGTTCGTTCATGGCCTGCTCCTTCCACGACTCCAGCCGGGACCAACGAGAGAGCGCACCATCTCCGCAGTCGTTCCGACAGAAGTCTCTGCTTGAGGTATCCACCGAAATGTCACGCAAGGCCTTGCTCTTCCACCGCTACCATTGCGCGAACGCAGGGAATGTTACGAGCGGCCGAGCCGTGATTTCATGTAGGATGGGCTCTCAGCCCATGCTGTATTCAATCGTGCGTGAAGGCCGCCAGTGCTTCGCGGACGGTGTCGGTCAGTTTCTCTTCGCGAAGCCAGGTGGCGACGATCTTGCCGTCGGGGTCGATCAGCAGGATATAGGGCAGGCCGGAGAGGCCATACTGTTTGGCGATGCCCTGGTCCCACTCCTGGCCAAAGTAGATCTGAGGCCAAAGGACGGACTGCTCCGCTACGAACTTCTTGACCTCGTCCAGTGTGTCACTGCCGCCGAGGCCGATGATTTGGAGTTTGCCCGCTGCGCCGTAGGTTGCGTGCAGCTCTTTGAGGCGATCGAGTTCGGGATGAGACGCCGGATGCCAGAAACTCAGCAGGACGAACCGGCCGCGATAGTCCGCCAGACGAATGGGCTTGCCGTCGAGAGTCTGGGCCTCGAACAGCGGCGCGAGATCGCCCACGTGCAGCGGCCGGCGTAGTCTCAGCACGAGATCACCCACGTCGAGCGGCTCGTCGCTGTATGCCTCCTCCATCGGCGGGACCTCGACCGTTCCGGAATAGCCGCCGAATTCCGCCGGGCCCTCATGGCTGTTGCGCTCTTCCAGCCAGACAGTGAACGTATACTTGCCCGCGATCACGTCTTCGATGCGAAACGTTCCGTCGACGGCGATGCGGAAGGTGTAGTGCCGCTGATCCGGGTTCTGCCAGATGGCATCGTAGTGGGCCTGCGCTTCAGGGGTCTTTCGCCATTGCTTGTACCAGTCCTGCTGCTGGCGATTCGTCATCTGGTCGTAGTCGGCCGGCCTTGGTGGATCGGGTCGGGCCGTGTCCAGGGCACGGAAACCGGCGCCGAAGTAGATGGGGCCTTCCCAGTCCGGCGGAGGCACGAACCGGCCGATCACGGGCCGGCCTTCCCCGCCCAGTGTCATCGTCGCCGTCCGACCAGACTCGACCAGGATAGGCGTTCGCGAGGTAAGCGAGCTGACGGCATCTCCCATCCTTGTGAGATATCCGACCTCGAACCAGCCGGGCGGCACCCGCTTGAACGTGAAACGCCCCTCCGAATCGCAGAGCGTCTCGTAATTGAAATCGCGGCGATGTTCGAACCACGTCGAGTTCGGCAACCCGCCCATCCAAATCTTGTCTTCCAGAGGATGCCGGCCTTTGGCCACCTGCCCCTCGACACGCCCCCACCGCTGGAGTCGAATCACGCGATCCCTGGCGAACTGCTCCGAGCCGACCAGCGCAAAACCCGCATCATGCGCCGCAAGCAGACTGAACCCATCGTTTGGCTCCCCTTCGAATCGAAAATTCCCCTGCTCATCCGTCTCGATGATCGCCCCTCCCTCACGCTTGCCAAACCGAGGCGCCATCAGCCGGCCACCCGTAATCGACACGCTCCTGTCCGCATCGATCCAAGCCACCTGCGCCCCCGCCGCCGGCGCGCCATTCGGATCGAGTACCCGACCGGAACTCTCCGTCGTCGCGGACTCGGGGGTCTGGAGGTCAAGCCAGGTCGGATCGGCATCGTCCGGCACGACGGAACTACCGAGGCGGGCGTGGTTGGCGTGGGAGCTGATGTCGTGTGCGATCTGGCCGGCACCTTCATCGAAGGTCCAGCAGGCGAGAAGGCCCGGCTCGTCACCGGTGAGGGCCTTGTCCTTGTATTGCCCAAGATAGCCGCTCTTGGCGCCGTCCCAGATGCGAATCTCCGCGATCTGCCCCATGAGGGGGTCCTCGCTGGGGATCAGGAATCGCCCGACCACCAGCGGGTGGCCCGGCGCGGGGATGAACTCGCTGCGATGGAACGTCCTGGCGATGTAAATCCAGTCCTGCGAGAGCCGCTGGCGTGTTCCCGCCACGTTGTAGCCTCGACCATCGAGGCGGGTAACACAATGGTCGAAGGTGACGGTCTTGGACGTACGGTCGGCGCGGTCCATTCTGAGGGCAAAGCCCTGGTGGCGCACGCGGCCTCTGCCCGTATAGGCGCCCTTGGCCAAGACGGCCCAGCCGGGACGGTTTTCGAGCGAACCTTCGGGAAACTCGGGCTTGATCCACAGTTCAATCGTCAACTGCTCAGGCGTGCGCAGGCTCTCGGAATCGGGGATATACAGGTAGTCGCCCCGACCGTCGAAGGACAGCGCGTAGCGCCCGGGCGGGCCTTGTTTCGAAAGCGGGGGTTCTTCCTTCGCGCTCGCGGCGGCGACGACCTCATCACGCGCCAAGGGAATCTTCGGAGGCTGGTCGCCATCGGCTCGGCGCACTTGCAGGCGGAAACCGTCGATACTGCGATGGTCGTACCACATATCGAAGGTGAACTTCTCCCACACCTTGCCGCCGGCCCGGTCCAAACGGAGGTAATATTGCGGCTCAAAGACCTGCCCGTCCTTACGGTGCAGCACGAATCGGTATTGCATGTCCCTCGTCGCGGCCGCATCCCGAACGCAGGCGACGAACACCTTGCCCTCCACATCCTGCCCGATCCCATCGAGCACCACACCCGGCCCCAGCGTGCGCGCATCATTCGCATCGGCCGGAACCGCCTCGCCAACATCCTGCCACAAACCCGCATCGATCCCCCCCACCGGCGCGCCGTTCGGATCGACCACCCGGCCGGAGAGTTCTCGATGTGGCGGCGCATCCTCACCCAAGACATCCTTGAAGAGGCGATGGACCGCGGCTCGCTTGGCGTCCGTTCCGGCGTCCTCCAACTCGCGGGTGAGAACGCGCTCAACCAACTGACGGTCTGCTCGCATGGGACCCTTGAGACCCCAGACGATTCGGCGGTAGAAGTTCTGTTCCTGGTCGGCCAGTGCCAGACTGACGAGCCGTTGGATCACGGACTCGCTCTTGTCGCGCACAACAGACAGTCCATAGTAGACGGCGTTGTATCGCACCTCTCGGTTGCTGTCCGAGGAGAGCTTGAGCATCAGCTCAATGACGTTCGGATCCTGCTGTCGCGCCGACCAGACCCACCGATGGCCGGCGATGCGAGCCACTTCGTTGCGCACTTTCGGGTCCGAGTCACCGCCCGCCGCGCGCAGCGCGGGCACGAAGGAATCCTCCAGGATCTCCGCCAGGCGGTTGCGCTGAATCGTGCTCAGAACCTCGTAGCGGGCCCCGCTGCCGCCGGTCAGGAGAGTCTCTCGGAACCGCGGCAACTCGACGCTGAACTTGGCCTTGGCCTCCTCCAGTTGTTTGTCGCGCTGCCACTGCTCGAAGTCCAGCTCTCCTTTGAAGTGCTTTGCGAGCACCTCGGCGATCTGCCGCCTGGCGGGGTCACTATCCTGCAGATGGGGAGTGATGTGAACCAACAGCGCCTCTCGCTGGTCGCCGAGACCCCACGTGATCCGTCCGACCTCCTGGCCCTCCATACAAATGTCGGCTAGCGTCCTCAGCACGTTTGGTGTCTTGTTGCGAACGACGGACAAGCCGAAGTACACCGCGTAATGCCGTTCGAGTGGCACGGCGTGGTACAGGATCTCCACCGCCCAAGGGTTTTGCGGGTCCTTGCCCCAGATATATCGATTGCCGATCCACTGGAGAATCAGCGTGCGATACTGCTTCGTGCATCGAAAACCCTGGCGCACAGTCGAGAGAATCTCCTCGTCCGATCGTTGGTCCTTATCGGCGGCCTGGAAGAGTGCATCGAGCTGCTTTCCGCCCTGAGGGTCGTCCGGGAAGAAACCGTTCGGATCGGGCGGGACGTATCGATCGGTTCGCTGCCACGCCAAGGGTGCGGACGGCGAGGAATTCTGAGACCTATCGGTCGGCCCTTGCAGATTCTCGACCAGGAGTTGAGCTGTCTGCGGGCCTGTCTGGCGATACTTCAAGGTGACTCGCCAGTTGCCGGCGCGGGTGAAGGCAATCTCGTCACTGTGGGCGAGGGGTGGCTGTGCACCGTGGAATCGAACGGAAGTGCAGGGAAGCGTGTATGGGCCAAACGTCCCGTCTGACCCCGTTCGGATGCGGATGGAGCGTTGATGCGGCGGATACATCTGCCCGCTGAAGAGCCACAGATCGTGATCCGCCATCGGCCGGCCGTCTGCATCCACCAGTTGACCCGTGAGCAAGGCGGCCGGAGCCATCACGAAGTTCAGCTCGTACGGCTCGTTTACCAGAACCACGCCGGCGCGACCGGCGACGAAACGCTGCTCGGCGGGCCCGGGCGCCTTGCCCGCCATGGCCAGGTTGCCTTTGTGGCACAGGCTCGTTTCGTAGAAGCCGTCCTTCCGCGCGTAGACAAAGGCCGGCTGTATCCCCACGCCATACGGGTCCGCATTCGCCACCACCCACGCCGACTCGAAACCGAGTGTGTAGCGCCCCTCCTCATCAGTCAAGGTCCGCCCCGCCCGCTGGGGCCTCTCGAATCCGCAGTCGACGTTCACCCACACCCCTTCCATCGGCCGCCCCGACGCGTCCGTCACCACACCATGAACGGTGAAGCGAGGCTTGCCCGTGGCATTGGACCCAACACGGTCCCCGGACGAGGGATCGGCGGAATTCGGAGGGACGCTGTTCTGATTCGGCGGCAGGAGACCGAGTTCCGCCAGTTCGACCGGACCTTCGAATTCGAGTTGGCCGTCGGAGTAGAGGACGTAGGTGCCTTGGCCCTGGGCCAGGAGGCTTCTGTCGTAGGCGATCACGCTGGGGGGATCGTCGTCGGTCGCCTTGCCCTGGCCGACGTAGGCCATGTGGGTCGAGATCCAGCGAAAGGCGTCGGGGTCGTGACTGCTTTGCAGGTCGGCCAGAGAGGCGGGGAAGCGTCCGCCATGGCGTTCGCAGAACTGGCGCAGGCTGTTGGTCAAGGCCTCGAGGACGAAGTGTCGGTAGCTGAGCTTCCACAGAATCTCCTGGCTGGCTGCGGGCTCGATCTGAATCTCTGTTGTGCGTTCGGGTGTAAGCGAGATATTGCGGAATCGCACGTCGGCGGCACGTACAGCGGAGGCCTCTACGCGAACACCCGCGAGGCGACCCGGCCAGATCCTGCCCTGGTAGGTGGCCCCGGTCGAGTCAACCTTGACCTGCTCGACCGGATGGGTGCGGCCTTCCTGGTCCAGAAACGCTACCACCTTCTGGAAAGACCCTTGCTCGCGGAGGTAGGAGAATTGCAGCATGGGCGGCTCGGCGACGTCCTGAAGGCCCATGGACTCAGCGGTCGCCACCCCCGTCCCCAGGATCGAGGGCTGACCCATCTCGTTCATGAGCCTATCGGCAGAGAAGCTCTCGACCACCTGAAGGTCGACGATGCTGGCGATGCCGTACCGGTTGACCTCAACCAGTTGGCCAAGGTTCTCTTCGGTCAGGGGAATGGTCTCGATCGCCGGCGGCTCAGTCCACTGTGTGAGGACCCGCAGATTGGCGAAACTGCGCTCATCCCGCAACGGCAGAAGCCAGATGTCCGTACCGGGAAGCTGCCACTGCTTTTCGATGTTCTGCGAATCGGGACCACGATAGAGCTGCGCGCCCAGATGTGCTTCCGGCGGTCGGACCCGCAGCGCCAGGATCGTGCCGAGTCCCTCGACGTCGGCCTCATAGACGCCGGGGATGGTGGTCTCCTGTCCCTGCGGGTCGAACCAGAAGAGCCCACCCCTGGGCACCAAGTGCGAATACGCCAGAAACTCGACCGTCACACCGTTGGGCAATTCCGCCTTGACGGCAGGTGACGCCGCTTCATCAGCCCTCGCTGGAGTCGCGGGTTCCGGAATCGCTGGAGGGTGGGGGACAACCTGGCTCCCTCGTGTGATGCCGAGCTTCTCCAATTCGCTGGGTGTCCGGAAGAGCACGGCGCCGTCACCGAAGAGGACGTAGGTACCGAAGCCGGCCGGCCGCAACGTCTTCTCATAAGCCAGAGGTACGGTCTCGGCCTTCGTCACCGGTTCGCCGCCGACAAGATAAACGGCGTGCTCCTGGAGCCAACTCCACTGCGTGTCCGTGAAATAGGCTTGCAGTGTGGCAAGATCGACAGGGTATCGTCCATCGCGCGCCTTTGCCTGTTCTGAGAGTACCCGGCCGAGATCTTCCAGTTTCGAGTCATATTCGCTGGGATGCCACCAAGGCCCTCGTTGCTCGGCCTCAACTTCGATGTGCACCTCCGTCGGCTGGCCGGGTCGCAGGGACAGGTTGCGAAACTTGACTCTGCCGGCGCGCTCACCGTAGCCTTCCACCACGACTTTCGCGAAACGACCCACGGGCAGGTCCACCTGAAGCCGCGGCGGTTCTCCAAACGGATTGCCCAGTTGCTCCTCGATGGAACGACTCGGTATCCGACGGACCGCGTGAATCTGCCCGGCCGAGTCGATAGCGGCCAGGACCTGCACTCCCATCGGCACGCCGGAGTAGGACGAGGCGCCGTGCGCGGTGAACGCCGTCGAGTCGGCATCGATGGGCGTCACGTCCTTGACCCAGAAGCCATCCTGCGAAGATGCCTGCTGCACAGAAGCCGTCTTGATCACGACCGGATCTCTCACCTGGGCCGCGATCTCGACATTGGCGTAGCTGCGTCCCTCTCCCAGCGGAATAAGCCAGATGTCGCTCTCGTTGACTTGCCAGACGGGTTTCAGTTCTTCGCTGACACCGGGGGGCTGAAAGCGCCACGCCCAGACACCAGCCTCGGGTTCCGGCTCGATCCGCAGCGCCAGAAGCGTGCCGTGCCCTTCGACGTCGGCCTCGTAGAGACCTGAGATCGTGGTCGGCTTACCATCCGGCGTCCACCATTTGAGGCCGTCCGGCGTCAGTTGCGAGTACGCCAGAAACTCCACCGTCACGCCGTTGGGCAACTCGGCAACGACACCGGAAGACGGGGCTTCCGGCGGTTCGACGAGGGCGCCTCCGCCAGCGCCCTCGTCGTTGTCCTCTTCCGGGTCCTGCCGCCCAGGCTGAACGAACGTGAGCACCTGGGCCCTGATCTGCGTCTGCGTAATGCCCAGCCTGGCGAACACTTGGGCCGCGACGCCCTCCCGTTCTCGCATGAGGGCCAGGAGGATGTGCTCGGTGCCGATGTAGTCATGGCCGAGAGATTTGGCTTCCTCTCTGGCGTACTGCATCGCCTTCTCGGCGCGCGGCATGCGCGGCAGTGTGCTCCGGGTCACCGGTTCCGCGCCGGGGCGGACGAACTTGTTCACTTCGGTCCGCAGCGTGTCGATATCAGCTCCGAGATTCGCCAGGACCTTCGCGCTGACGGCGTCCTCCTGGCACGCCAGAGCCAGCAGGATGTGCTCGGTGCCGACATAGTCATGATTGAGTCGCCGAGCCTCCTCGTCTGCCAGAGACATCACGCTGCGGGCTCGGTCGGTCAGAGGCAGGGCAATCGGCACTCCACTCAGTTGCTCCACCGCGGTGTCGCCTTCAAGAAGCAGGCCCCATACTGCCTTAACTGAATCGAGAAACGCGCCCGTTCGCGGGGTGAATCCGCCAGAGACGCTGCCACCCGCGAAGTCGGACTTCCGCATCTTGATGATGTTGCCTTCAAGAAGCCCGTACCGCCCGTCCAACTGCCGGGCTACCATCGGGAACCCTCGCAGCATGAATCCCGCAGCAACAACATCAAGCGTATATGAGGGGTGGGTACCAAGTCCGGTGAACGTGAAGCGACCATCGGCATCGGTCCGGCACGTGCCGACTTCGATGTCGCGATGGAAAGTATCGCCGGAAGCGGTCCGGCGGTCCTCGAGTCTCCTGAGGGTCACCTGGGCGTCGACAATCGGATGCCCCGCTCCATCTACCACCTGGACCTCAAGGGGAAACTCGCGTGGGACACGAGCGGGATTGGCGGTATACCATGTCAAGACATCGGAAATGACACCCTCGAGAGCAGCGAAGGTGCGAGGCGCCTTGTCCGACACGGCCTGCGCCCAGGATGTCCCCAGATTGCCGATGTCCATGTCATACCACAGATTCAACGGACATACGACCTGCGCGATGTCACAAGAGATCGCAAGAAGAGTCCTGGGGTCCCATCTGTGATCGCTCAATAGCGATTGCATCTGACGCAGGTAGTCGACATAGATATCTGTGACAGCCCTCGCGTCGAATTGCAGAAGGATGTTGTGGCTGACGGCAATCCAGACGTCCGAAGACATCAGACTCAATTGAGGCGTCAACTGCTCCGCCAGAAGCGCAGAGGCTTCAGCCCTCACCTCGGCATGTACCAGACCGTACTTGACAAGGTGCAGTTTCAGCTTCATCCCCTGTGGGAGACTGTCATCGGTCCAGTCTGCACGAGAGACACGCTCGCACCACATTTCCGTCGCGTGCCACCAAATCCAGGGATGCTCGTCCTGTGCCAATTCTCGGAACGCATCGGTTGCTTCGGCCGATTTCGTGGTTTCCAGACACTTAAACAGGCTGGTCAGCACCTCAGAATCCGTCGTTTCACAAATACAGTCCTTCAGCTTCTGAACCTCGGATGCACTCAGCGGGCCCCAACGTTTCTGGAGCACCTCTGCAATGATCCGATTGTCTCCGCGCCAAGCCTCTTCGCACTCGGGGTAGTATGGAGACGCCGGACAAGTACTCTGGAGTCTCTCCGCCGCCACGTCGAAGAACTCAGGCCAATGTCCCGCCAGGCCCAGCACAATGCCGTCCGTGCGGTATGGGGAATCGATCCACCTCGTGGCCGTCGCGCGTATCTTGCTGCGCGATACCGGATCGAGGCCAGCGAAATCCAGACGCGGCGAGTCGGACCGGACGGCATCGGTGACCCCATCAATCAGGTAAGAGCCCCGGATAACATCGAGCACGCTGATAATCTCCTGCGCATCTCGAAAGGCGTATCGGGTCAAGTCGGTTGAGGGCCATCCGGTCTTCAGTCGCCCTTCCACCCGGTCCAGATGCTCGGGATAAGTCCGCTGCGGATGTTCAGGGTAATCAACGACGACGTCTTGGAATGTGATCTTATGGGGTTGCTCCCCGACCGTGATGGCTGCCACCAAGCGCCACGGCACGCCGTTCGCACGATACTGCAGAGGACGGTCACTGTCAGCTTCTCTGGTCGCCAAGTATCGTATTCCATCGGCGTCATAGACGATCACCGGCACATCTTCTTCGAGGGACCGGTTCGTCATGAGGTGGAACCTGATCGTGGAATGGCTCCATGACTCCTTCGACGCAGGAGTCAATCCGTACGGACGCCCGTCATCCGCTTGAACCGTCGTTCCCTCGGCAAATGGCCCTGTGAACATGCAAAGAGCTTCGCCTCGTGGCCCAAGGAAATACTCCAGTGTCAAGTCCACGTTTCGGACCGGAAGGTCATGCGGAGAGGAACTCACCCCAGGTTCCGGATAGGTGCGATCGAGTCTGGCAGGGACAACCAGGGTTGGCGGATCGGTCAGTGGATCGAAGCGAATGAAACTGCGTCCAAGGGCCTTGCCCGTATGGGTCGGATGCATGTGCGCAAAGAGCAACTGCCCATCTACGTCGGGCACTTGGAAGACGAAGTCCCGCCGCATCGTGTTGCCATCCCACGACCACTCAGAGGTTCCCAACGGGGGCATGGTAACACCGAGTTTCTTGCCTTTCGCATCATACAATTCACCGTCACCATCAGGACAGACTCCCAGCAGCCGGATATCCAGCGGACCGTTGTTGACTACGGAGGAGGCCTCCTCGTTCGCCCGCGCCATCGGCAGCAACAACGCTGCGATGAGGCACACGACTGTCAGGCCGAGCAGGCCGAGTTTGGCGGTCTTCGGGAGGGGGCGGGCGAGGATGTGTTTGATGCGGCTGCGCAGGGCGCTCCTGGATTCCACGACGCCGATCAGACGCAGGCTCAGGGCCGGTCGTCGATGGAAGGCGAGCTTGGCGACGTGGAGCAGCGTCTCGGGATAATCCGGAGCGGTCTCGCCCATCGCTACGAGCACGGCTTCATCGACCGCCTGCTCGCGGGCGCGGCGGATCATCGCGTTGGCCAGCCAGAGCAGCGGGTTGTAGAAATAGACGATCTGCAGCAGCGTCTGGACCAGGTTCACCCAGAGGTCGCCTCGTTTGACATGCGCCAGCTCGTGCAGCTGCACCGCCTGCAAGTCGTGCGGCTGCAATCGTGGCGCCAGATTCTGCGGAACGAGGATTACCGGCCGGAGCAGGCCGCACACGGCGGGACTGCTCGCGTTGGGTGAGATGCGCAGTGAGATCGGCCGGGCAATTCCCATTCGCGTTCGACACTGATCCAGAGCGGCCTGCAATCGCGCGGGAGCCTCCTGCGCCTGGGCCACCAGGCCTCGAACAAACCACGCCCGCTGCAACAGCAACAGCAACAGGGCCAGCACAACGGCTGCCCAAGCCACCAGAATCATGCCCTGCCAACTGATCGTGGCATGAGAGTCCTCGCTCGCTCCCGCTGTCGTATCGGGATGCGGGGGCGCATGGGTAGGGGCGAACGATGATTCGCCCCTACGGGCCACCGGCACAGACAACGGTGACAGGACTTCGTCTGCAAGCGGCGTGTCGAGGCCAAAACCTTTGGCGATGCCGTCGTCGGGCCGCATGCCATCCCCAAGCTTCGCTTGAGGCTGCCACTCGGCTGGAGGCGTCTGCGGCTGAGGCGCCAGCGGCTCATCGACGGCGATCTGCGGCGGCTCGAGCGTCTCGCCCAGCCAGGTACCGATGCTGACGGGCGACCACAAGGACGGGGGCAGCACGAGCTTCAGGAGGACCAGCATCCAGAGCCAGTAGCGAAAGACCGCCCGGACCCTGCGACGCAGTACCACGTCGAGCGCCAGCAGGATCAGGATGAGCACGCTGGACTGGATGAACATGGGCAGCGCGAATTCAACGAATGTCCGTCCCGCAGAATTGATCGTCTCAATGACCGCATTCATCGCAATACCTCCGCATCCAAAGATGCTTGCCGACGTGTTTTGTTACATCCACGTACGGGCGAACGATTATTCGCCCCTACCTCTTTCGCGGCGTCGCTTCTTTCGGATCATGCCCTCCAGCTCGGCCAGCTCCCCATCGGAGAGCGTCTGGCTTTCGAGCAGAAACTGCATCATGGGGGTGAACGCCCCGCCGAAGGCTCGCGCCAGTGTCTTGGCCACCTCGCCCTTGCGGGCCTGCTTTTGTGTAATGGCGGAGCGGTAGAGGATCAGGTTGCGGATGCGTTCGGTGGTGAGCAGGCCCTTGGCGACCATGCGGTCCATCAGGGTTTTGACGGTGCTGTAGGTCCACTTCTTGCGGGCCTGGAGCTCCTCCTGGACCGTCGGGGCCGCACACGGCTCGTGCGCCCACACCACCTGGATGATCTCCCATTCCGCTTCGGTCAGCTCGTGGTCTCTTGTCGCCATGACAACCTCCTTTCGCTTTAACGATTACGAGATTACTCTACATCTGTAAAGATCGCAAGCGCAATTTCCAGATTCTTTCAGAAATCTTTCAGGCCCCCTTCCCTGCGGTGTATGATGGCCGCAGCAATGCTCTGGAAAGGATCGCCCGATGGAATGCTCGATATCCCGCCGCAAGACATGCCTGTTATGGCTTCTGTGGGCCCCGTGCCTATGCGACGCGGCTACGCCCTATCCGCGCATCGCCATGCTCTGGTCACCGGTCCGGGGCGATCGCTCGCTCGAAAGCATGGCCAGGCACGATCTGATCATGACCGGAGTCAGCGGCTTCGGCCTGAAATACGACCGCGAGCCGACCGGGCTGGCCGAGGGGTTCACCGCTGACTCGGTCGACCGGGCCAAGCGGCGCATCGCCGAGCTGCGATCGCTCAATCCGGATGCGCCCATCCTGGCGGAACTGTACTTCTATGAGTATGGCGAAACCTGGCTGCCGGAGGACCATCCGTGGTGGCTGCGCAAGAATGGGAAGCGCGAGCAATTCTGGCCCGGCACGTATCGCATGGACTGGTCCAACGCCGAGTACCGCCGCCACGTGGCAAAACTCACGGCGGCGTTAAAGCAGGTCGGCCTCGACGGCGTCTTCTACGACAATCTGCGTGAAGAACCCGAGCCGTGGGTCGCGTTTCTCAAGGAGGTCCGCCAAGCGGTAGGGGACGACTTCCTGCTCCTGGCTAATTCGGGCTATGCCGTGGGCAAGCACGACTTCGCGGCTCCGTACCTGAACGGAATCATGTATGAGTCCGGCTGGAGTCACGGCCGCACGGAGTGGGACGACTGCATCGCGAAGATGCGGCACACCGAGTCACTCCTGCGCAAGCCGACAATCAGCGTAATCGAGCGGTTCGAGAACACCGGCTCGCGAGCGGGCTGGCCGGGCGACCCCAACCGAGGCAAGAAGCCCCCTGCCGATCCGCAGGCCAGACGCTGGAGCCTCTGCTTCGCCCTTACGGTCGGCGATTTCTACTATCTCTTCGCCGACAACACCAGCCACCAGCACGACTGGTATCCCGAGTACGACGTCAAGATCGGCCTGCCGACCGGCTCCGGCGAGCGAGTCAGCTCCCACGTCTGGCGACGCAGCTACGAAAAGGCGCTCGTCGTGGTCAATCTGCCGGGCGCTGCAAAACCCTACACGATCGACCTCGACCACCCCGCAAAGGACTCCCTCACAGGCCGAACGGGAACCCACTTCACCGTCGCTTCGGGCGATGGAGCTATTCTCATGAAGGACGAGTAGACGCGACAGATTTTTCTCGTTTTCCGAGTCTCGCTATCCATAAGCACTTTAAATGAAATGGTTTATAATTCCTTAAAAGGAAGTGAGATTTCTGTTGACGGTGTGCTATTTATATAGTACACTATACCTATGTTAAACTACAACACAGGATCATTGACGGAGCACGCTGATGATTGAGTTCAAGCTGGATTTGAAGAGCGGGGTCCCCTTCCATCGTCAGATCGTGGACCAGATTCGCTATGGGATTGCCTCGGGCCGGCTGTTGCCCGGCGAGCAACTGCCCACTGTCCGGGATCTGGCGGTCCAGCTCCAGGTCAATCCCAACACGGTCCGCAAGGCCTACTCGGAACTGGAAATCCTGGGCATCCTGGACACGCAACAGGGGACCGGCACCTTCGTGAGCCACCGCGAGGTCGAGATCGGCGATGCTGAGAAACGCCGCATGCTCAAACAGATCTGCGACGAGCTTGTCGCCCGTGGACACCAATACAACCTGACACTCACAGAAATCGTCGAGTACCTGCAAGGGAGGCCAGACCATGAGACTCAGAAGTAAGACCCCAGAACCTGTGGCGATTGCGCGCAAGTACGTGGAAAGTTTCAAAGTGCCCAGCGCGGAGTTGAACCTGCCCGCGTTCCTGGCCGCGATTCTCGTTCTGGCCGCCGGGTTCGTCGTCAACCGCTACGTCGTGGGGCAGTGGGATGAGATCCATCCGGCCGTGGCGGGCGTGGCCATCTTCCTGGCGGTCTACATTCTGTTCGCCCTGAAGGTCGCCAACCAGTGGGACCGTGCGGTGATCCTTCGCCTGGGCAGATTCCACCGGCTCAAGGGACCGGGCGCGTTCTTCATCGTCCCGATCATCGAGAGCATCGTGCAAACGGTGGACATGCGCATCCGCGCCACGGACTTCAGCTCGGAATCGACCCTGACGAAGGACACCGTCCCGGTCAACGTGGACGCGATCTGCTTCTGGATGGTCTGGGACGCGAAGAAGGCGATCCTCGAGGTGGAGAATTACTATCTGGCCATCGTGCTGTCCGCGCAGACGGCCTTGCGGGATATCATCGGCACGCACGAACTGGCGGACATGCTCACTCATCGCGGCGAATTGGGCAGCCGGCTGCGCGAGATTCTCGACGAGAAGACCAATCCCTGGGGCATCACCGTCCAATCCGTCGAGATTCGCGACATCATCATCCCGAAGGACCTGGAGGACGCGATGTCCAAGCAGGCCCAGGCCGAGCGCGAGCGGCAGGCGCGAATCATCCTCGGGACCGCCGAGACCGAGATCGCCCAGAAGTTCGCCCAGGCCGCCAAGCAATACGAGGCGAATCCGATGGCCATGCACCTTCGCGGCATGAACATGCTCTTCGAAGGTCTGAAGGAGAAAGGCTCGATGATCATCGTTCCCAGCTCGGCGCTGGAGACGATGAACCTCGGCGCCATGGGCGGCCTGGCGGCCCTGAGCCAGACCCATACAGACGGGCCGGCACACGATGCGAGTAGCTCAGGACGTGCGAATCGCGGCTCTACGGACTGACCGACATCAGGACGAAGCCCAGCACGACCAGGCCAATGGCCAGGTAGGCCTGAACGGAAAGGACCTCGCCCAGCAGCAGAACGCCGAGGACGTTGACCACCACGATGGAGGTGGCGCTGAACAGGGCCATAGTCTTGCCGATCTGGAGGGCGCTGAAGACGTAGAGCTGGCCGAACATGGCGACCTGGCGGATCAGGAAGTACAGCACGAACCACCAGCTCAGGAAGGTCGAGGCGCTGAACGGATTGTGGCGCAGGTTGGCTCGGGCGAGCAGGTCGCCCGCCGTGAACAGCAACTGCGTCGCGACAATGATCACCAGCGGCGATCGAATCCAGGTCATACGGAAGCGGAACCCGCCAGCAGCAGGCCTCAAGGGAGGTACGCGGGAGTGGTCGGCCCTTCTCTCCTCTGGTCTCTCTTCATCCGGCCCGCAGGACCCACACCCTGCGGCCCACACAAAGCCGAGCAGCCTACCGACCCGCCCGGCCGCTGTCAATCCGATTTCGCCTGCGAGGCCGTCGCGCATCGCCAGACGGAAACGTTGCATTTCATGGCGCACTGTAATATCCTATAACCCATGAGCCCGACGGTCTTCAGGGTAGGTCCATATAGGTTCTACTTCTTCTCTCGCGAGGAGGAAAGACCGCACGTGCACGCGACCTGCCCGGACGGGGAGGCGAAGTTCTGGCTTGAGCCCACGATATCAGTTGCCGCCAGCACAGGCCTTTCCGAGAAGCAGTTGAATGATCTTCTGAGGATTGTGGAGTCTCGAAAAAATGAGATCGCCGCAGCATGGAACGAGCACTTCGAAGCTTGAGGTGACGAACATTTCCGAACACGGCTTCTGGCTGTTCCACGAGGGCAGAGAGTACCTCCTGGACTACCGACACTTCCCCTGGTTCAAGAAGGCCACGGTCGAACAGATATGCCACGTCGAGCTATCCCACGGCACGCATCTCTACTGGCCCGATCTCGACATCGACCTGACCTTTGACATCATCGAACACCCCGAGCGATACAAGCACGTCAGCAGATAGTGCCAACGGGAAGATCGGGAGGGAACGCCGAGACGCACATCCACACAATGCTTCAGGCCAGGAGCATGTGCATGGGTTGGAGGGTTCGGTCGAAGGGGTTGAAGACGAGGCCGAGGATTTCCAGGGTCACCACGCCCAGCAGCGCCTGATCGTTGGGCTCACCGAGAATCACGGGCGTATGGGCCTGGCCCTGCGGCAGCGTCAGATGCGCTTCGGACACGGATCGTTCGACGGTGGTGCCGTCAGCGAGCGCGAAGGTCATGCCGCGCTGGGGTCGCCATCTTGCCTCGTCCGGTGCAGTCAGCATCGTACCCGACCCCTCCGATGCCAACAGGCATCCTTTCGCTGAGCAAACGTTTGCCATCCCCAAGTCCTTCGGACTTGAGGCTGCCACGGAGGGTCCAGCGCCGGAAGCACACGGCCTGATGGACGAGCGGCCCATGGCGGTGAGCACATGGGCCGCAGGTGGGCTTTGAATTCACACTTCGATTGTCGTGTGTCAGCTTCGCCAGGGGCGGGTGCGATTCTTGACGGCGGCGAGGGTCTCGTTGGCGATCATGGCGTCCTCGGCGATCTCGAAATCGAACATGCCGGCCAAGCAGTGGTCGGCACCGTTCTCGAAGACGTACTTGAACGCGTCTCGCGGCGGGATCGCTCCGGCGGCCATCACCTTGAACGCGATCCAGGGCTTGGTGACGTTCTTCATCACCTCGATCGTCTCGGCCGGGTCCTTGCACCAGTAGCCCGGAACCTCGTTGTAGGCGTTCTTCAACTCGTGCGACTTCGGAGCGCTCGGGTAGTTGTGGTGGTGGAACGTCTTGATATAGAAATCAGCCGGGATGTTGTGCTTCTCGCACTGGACAATCACGTTCAGGTCGTGTCCGCCGACGCCGGAGGGCACGCCAAAGTCCTTGGCGATCTCGACCGCCTTGCGGACCAGGTCCATCCGCCCCTGGGCGCAGAGCGGGTCAGCCCGGACGCCCCACAGATAGATGGCGTCGGTGCCGTTGTCGACCAACTCCCTGGTCATGTCGGCATAGGCTTTCATGTCGTCGGTGATCTCGGCGATGGGACAGATGATCCATTTCATCTTGCCGCCGTAGCGCTGGCGATACCGCTTGAGCATCTCCACGATGCCGGGCGGGTTGTGGATCGAGAGCGTGTTGACGCCATGCGCCTCCGCCAAGGCCATCGTCTCGTGGATTTTGTCCTCGGTATTATAGTGGGCGCAGAGATTGTAGACGTACTTAAGGTCCCGGCTGTGGGTGTAGTGCGTCAGGAGGTTGCCGCCCAGCAGGATGCGGCTGACCTCCAGGTCGCCTATCCGGCCCATCGGCAGCGTGGCCTTCGAGTTCGGCTCCACCTTGATAGCGGGCCTGTCCCTCTCAGCGCCCCGGGCCGCACTCAGTGCCATGGTACCACCGGCCGAAGCGGCCAACGTGTGCTTCATGAAACTGCGACGATTCAGATTCGATGACATCGTTCTCGTCCTCCTTTTTGGAGAAACCTCACACTTGCTCAGTTCAGCCGACCGGCGGACCAGCGGATGGCGCGGCGGACGATCTCGAGGAAGCTCGGATTGGCGTAGGCCTTCGAGTCGTGGCCGCCCTGGAAGAAGCAGACGCGGGCCTTGCCGTAGTTCGGCCGCACCCAGCCGATGGTCTTGTCGCTGGTCGGCTCATCCGTCGTCAGCAGCACGTGATTGTCCTTGGCGAACCACACGCCTTTGTAGCTCTCATCGTGGATGGCGAAATCGCTCAGTCCGCGAGTGATCGGGTGGCGGTCGTCGGCGATCCGGACGGTCAGGTCCACATCGTGTTTGTAGCTGGCGGTCTTGAGGGTGACGCCGTCGATCTCCTGGTCCTTCAGCGGGTATTTGGCGCCGATGATCCTGTGGTACTGGTCCCAATCGGGGAAGGCGCCCTGAGAATGGTGCAGCGCCACGAGGCCGACGCCTTTGTCCTTCAGCAGGCTCTCGAAGTTCTGCTGCCGCTTGGGCGAGATGTTCGCCGTCATGTTGTAGAGCACGATGACGTCGTAGTCCCAGTCGGAGACGCTTTCGAACAGCTCGCTGTGGTCCTTCTGTGCGGCCTCGACGTACGCGATGTCGTCGCAGCCCTGGAACATCTCGAAGAACGGGTCGTGCTCGAAGTCATGCCCGCCCGTGACGACGACGACCTTGATCGGGTTCAATGGCTTGACCATGATATTCCGGTAGTAGACGAGGCTGTCGGGGTCGTGGCCCTGGATGGCGAAGGTGCCGCTGGAGACCTTGCGGCCGGCCATGCCCTGCGGCGGCTTCCAATCGGCCGGCTCGGTCCAGTCCACCGTGGTCTTGCCGTCGATCTGGATCACGATGCGCTTGCCCACGACCTTGATGTAGTAGTGGAACCACTGCCCATCCGTCGACGGCGCATTGTCCATCACGTCCTGCACGGCGTAGAGGCCGCCCGTCTTCTTGCGGTCGCTGTGCGTCGAGTTGACCTGGCATTCGTAGCCTTTGGCGGGCCAGTCGGTCTCCTGATAGGCGGTATGAAAATAGATGCCCGAATTCGCCTTGGGGCTGGTCATCACCTGGGCCTGGAACTCGAAATCCTTGAAGGTACCCCCGTTGACGGAACCGGTATAGAAGAGATGGCTGCGTTTGCCATGGACGACGAGCTGGCCGTCCTCGACACGGAAGGTGCCTTGGTTCTCACTGGCCCGCCAGCCTTCGAGGCCTTTGGTGCCATCGAACAACGCGACCCAACCATCGGTGGCGCCATCGGGCAGAGGCTTGACCATGATGTTCTTATAGTGGACGATGCTGTCGGGGTCGTGGCCCTGAATGGCGAAGGTGCCGCGGTCGATCCTGCGTCCGCCGCGACTCCATCCTTCCGGCTCGATCCAGTTCACCGTTGTCTTGCCGTCGATCTGGATCGTGATGTGCTTGCCGACGACCTTGATGTAGTAGTGGAACCACTTCCCGTCCGTCGACGGTGCGTCGTCCATCACATCCTGCACATCGTAGAGGCCGCCCGTCTTCTTGCGGTCGCTGTGCGTCGAATTCACCTGGCACTCATAGCCCTTGTCGGGCCAGCCGGTCTGCTGATAGGCGGTGTGGAAGTACAGCCCAGAGTTCGCTTTGGGCATGGTCATCACGTGGGCCTGGAACTCGAAGTTCTTGAAGTCGGCGCCGTTGACCGGACCGGTGTAGAACAGGTGGCTGCGTTTGCCGTGGACGACGAGCTGGCCGTCCTCGACGCCGAAGGTACCCTCGTTCTCGCTGGCCCGCCAGCCTTCGAGGCCCTTGGTTCCGTCAAACAGTGCTACCCAGCCGTCGGAGTCCACGTCGGGCAGCGGCTTGACCTGGATGTTCTTGTAGTAGACGAGGCTCTTGGGATCGTGGCCCTGAATGGCGAAGGTGCCACTGTCGATCTTGCGTCCCCCGCGGCTCCAGTCCTCCGGCTCGATCCAATTCACCGTCGTCTTGCCGTCGATCTTGATCACGATGTGCCTGCCGACGACCTTGATGTAGTAATGGAACCACTCGCCGTCTTTCGAGGGGGCGTCCCTGTTCACATCCTGCACGCCGTAGAGGCCGCCGGTCTTCTTGATATCCGTGTGGGTCGTGTTGACCTGGCATTCGTAGCCCCTGTTGGGCCAGCCGTCCTGCTGGTAGGCGGTGTGGAAGTAGATGCCGGAGTTGGCGCCCTGCGTGGTCATCACGTCCGCCTGGAACTCGAAGTTCCTGAACGTGCCGCCGTTGACCGGCCCGACGTAGAAGAGGTGGCTGCGGTCGCCGTGCACGACGAGCTTGCCGTCTTCCACTTTGAAGGTGCCCTGATTCTCGCTGGCCCGCCAGCCTTCGAGGCCCCTGGTCCCATCGAACAGAGTAATCCACCCGCTGTCGTCGGCGGCGGCGCTGCATACCGTGATTAAGCAGCAGGTCAGCAATCCAAGTGTGGTCTTCTTCAGCATGTCATAAATCTCCTCAAAGTCTTGTGGATCGGTCTCAGAGTCGCCAGGGGCTCCGCATCGCCCGCACGAGGCGACGGTTCGCGGCATCGTTGTCAACGAACTGCTCTCTCGCCGGATCCCAGCGCAGCTTCTGTTCGAGGCGGATCGCGATGTCACTGATGTGGCAGAGGATGTCGGCCTGGACGGATGCGTCGATCGGACAGATCGCCTCCTTGCGCGTCTTGACGCAATCCAGCAGGTTTCGCGCGTGGTTGTTGCTTTCGTACAGCCGCAGGTCGTTGGCGCCCCACTCGATGTCAAGTAGGGGCGAATGATTATTCGCCCCTGCATGGGCGTTGATGCCGGAGCGATCGACGTGGACCCAGCCGTCGGTGCCTTCGAAGGCGGTGCCGTGGTCGCTGGTCCGTCCGTAGCGCTGTTTCCATTCATCGGGATAGGGCGTGCCAGTGTAGTTCATCCGTATTCCGCTGTCGTATCGGCAGGTCACATCCCAGTTCATGGCGGTGTCGCAGATGCCTTCGGGATCGGGCCAGACGCCCTTGCCCTCGATTTCGAGCGGCCCTGCCAGTTCGTCCCCGCCGCCCCAGAGGGCGATATCGAGCGGGTGCACACCCCAGCCGGCGATGAAACCCAGAGCGTAGTCCGAGACGAACCACCACCACTGATTGGAGGTGCGGTCCGGCGTGTGCGGATGGTACGGGGCCGGACCGAGCCACATGTCGTAGTCCACCCAGTCCGGAGCCGGCGCCGGCCGGCGCGAGCCGCCGGAGCTGCTGCCGGGCGACCAGACGTTGATCGTGTGCAACTTGCCGATCCGTCCGTTGCGCACCAGCTCGCAGGCGAAGCGGAAGTTCCGCTCCGATCGCTGTTGGGTGCCGAACTGGAAGATTGTGCCGAAGCGATGGCACGCCTCGCGCAGCGCCTGGTCCTCGGCCAGACTGAGCCCCATCGGTTTTTCGAGATACATGTCCTTGCCCGCGCGGGCGGCTTCGAGCGCCACCAGCACGTGCCAGTGATCGCACGTGGCGATGTGCACCACGTCGATGTCCGGGCGGGCGATCAGCTCACGGAAATCTGTGTAGGTGGCGCAATCGCTGTTCTTGTAGTAGTCGTTGACGGTGTTGCGGCCGGCTTCGAGCACCGGCTTCTTCAGGTCGCAGACCGCCACGACGCGGCAATCGTCCTGGGAGAGGAAGTTCCGCATCACGTAGACGCCCTGCGGGCCGACGCCGACGGTGCCGACGGTGATCCGCTCACTCGGAGCCACCGCGCCTGCCTTGCCCAACGCCGACGGCCGGACCACGTAGGGAAACGCCACCGCCCCCAAGGTCAGCCCGGTCGCACACTGGATGAAACCCCGACGTGAAAGACGCGTCTGCTCGGCCATCTCAATCCTCCTTTGGGTCCCGGAACAGCCCCCTGGGACGAAAGCCACTGTCCCGCCAGTCTACGCATCTCCCCGGCCTACCGTCAAACCAAAACCCACCCTCAGGTCTGCGTCGGGTGCACTGCGTCTTTGTAGGTAGGTTCCTGCCAAGGCCAGGAAGGGGGTTTTGTCATCTCGGAGAGCGCGGCGGATGTCATTTCGACTAGGTGCGGAGCGCGCACGGAGAAATCTGGCCGAGGATAAGGCAGTGTCCCCTTCACGGCCAGATTCCTCCACTCCGCTGCGCTCCGGTCGGAATGACAAAGTCGATTGCAGTCGCCCCGTGAAGATCTACCCACAAACGTGAAGTGCACCCGTCTGCGTCCGAGAAGCAGGTTGGCCGATCAACCGACGGGGAAGGGGACCAGTGGCCCCATCCCAAAGGGCCCGGAGAGACCCGTAGATTCAAGCGGCATCGCAAATGAGCCGATGCAAATGATCGATGAACCATGGTTGGTCAGGCGGCTTGCTGAGGTGACACGATGAGAATTCCAAAGCATTGGACCAAGGGCTCTTACACTGGCAGAGACGTGGAGGGCAACGAACTGACCTGTGCAGCCTGGGGCTGGTCGTTCGACGCTATGGCCCGAGCCGAGGACGACGCGCGCTCGCGGGCCCGGCGCATCTTCGACTGTCTCATCAACGGCCGGCGGCCCGACTCCTACGAATACGCCGACCGCCCCCTGCGAGAAGAGATCGTTCACACCCTGCACCAGGACGACAGGGAGATCGCCATCATCACGCGAAACCGGTACGGCGCGTTGGTGCTCAACACGGCTTCCGTCCTGTTTGTTGACATCGACTTGCCGCGCATTCGGCCGAAGGGCTTACTCGATGCGATTGTGCTCTGCTTTTCGTCCGGCCGACGGAAGCAGCGACAGGAGGAGGCTTGCCAGCGTACCCTGGATTCCGTCCGCGAATGGTCCGCGCGCCGCCCCGATCATGCATTTCGTGTCTATCGCACCTTTGCCGGCCTGCGCTTGCTCTTCGTGGACCGGCGATACGATCCGACTTCCGATCAGGTCGCGCACATCCTCAAGGAATTGGGCAGCGATCCGCTCTATTGCACGTTGACCTTCAAGCAGGAATGCTTCCGCGCCCGCCTCACAGCCAAACCCTGGCGTTGCGGCGCCAAGAACCCTCCCAATCAGTATCCGTGGGCCAACGAGAGATCCGAACGAGCGTACCGCGCCTGGGAAAGCCGCTACACGCAGACCACGGAAGCCTACAAGGCGTGTGAGTTCCTCGAGAGTCATGGGAACGAAGTGGCCGACAGTGAAATCTGCACTGTCTTGAAAACGCATGACGAGTTCGCCTGCGCCGGCCCAGAGAAGCCCCTCGCCTGAATGGACTGACGCATCGCCATATGCCAGCAACGAGTAAGAGCTTGCCGGCAAGGCTCCCTTACACGACGCGCATCAGGCCCGACATCCGGCAATCAGAAACTGTAGCGGACGGCGAGGTAGGCGTTGGTGTTGTCTTCGAACTGGCCGAAGAAGGTGTGGGCCTCGTCGCCGAAGAAGATATTGGAGCCGACCTCGACGGTCAGATGGTCGCTGGCCTTGTAGTTGGCGATGGGGCGCAGATAGACATCCTCGTCGGACGGCGAGTAGTACGTGAACAGCGAGAGACTCAGGTTCTGGTTCATCAGCAGTTTGGTCAGGCGCAGCGTCGTGAGGTGGCGAAACTCGTCGCGTTTGGGCATCCCGGAAGGCTGGTTGTCCTCGTAGTCGCCGTAATCGAGGATCTGCTCGATGTAGTATTGAACGCCGGCGGTGAAATCACGTCCGATCTCCTGCGTATAGCCGACGAGGTAGCGCAGCTCGGAGTTGTTGATAAGGAAATCGTCGCCGCTGCGGTCGTCGACGGAATCGTAGTAGCCGATCTCGGCGTTGCCGATGCCCTTGCCTACGGCGCCGCGAACGCTGGCGCCGTAGACGTACAGCTCGGGAAAGACGGCGGCGGTCATCGCATCGTTGAAGCCGCCCGGACTCTTCCAGTAGCCCCAGTACCCATAGAGAGCCAACTCGTAGTTGCGGATGTTCCGGTACAGACGAAGGGCCAGCTCGTCCTCTTCGAGGAACTCGCGGCGGCGTTCGACGCTCAGCGTGTTGTCCTCGCCCGCCCGGTCGCCCAGTGCGGGATTCCAGTAAGACAGACGCTCGCCGCTGATAAAGCGGTCGGAGTCGGACTCCGGCGTATAAGCGACGTCCAGGTTCGCCCAGTCCATGAAGAAGCTGACCTTCACCGCATCCGACGGCGCTTTGAGATACTCGGTGTCGCGACCGATGAAGAACGACTGCCAGTCCTTCGGAAACAGGTCGTTGATGAAGATCAGGTCGCCCGTCCCCCAGGTCAGGACCTGGCGACCCAGCTTGACGTCCATGGAATCGGCCGGACGCATGAAGAGATTCGCCTCGCGCAGATCGAAGACGCCCTTCTCTTCCACGCCGTCGCCGTAGACGTCGCCCTTGATCTTGACGTCGCCCCAGTCGCGCATGCTGAACAGGTCGAACTGGTATCGCGCCTCCATGATCGACATGTCCTTCTCATGCCGATCGTTCTGGAGCCGATAGCCTGCCCGCGCCTCGTAGAAGCCGTGGTACTCGGTGTCGAGCTTGTCGAAGAACTCCTTAACCGGGTCGGGCTTCGGTTCTTCGTCCTGGGCGGCGCCGACCGGGGCCATCGCCGCAGCGAGGAACAGAAGGGTCACGACGTACGTCACCGATCCGCGCGCCGATACGATCATCTCATGGCCTCCCTGGGGGGTCTGCGGAGATAGCGCTCCTCGAAGACATCGCCGACGCCGATGTTGTAATGGACATCCGTGAAGACCATTTCGGTCTGGCCGCCGGTCTTGAGGTCCTTGACGACCGACTTGGTGACCGTGGGGAACTCCTGGATCATCTTGACGTCCTTCGACTCGATGACGCGGTAGAGCTGCCCCTGCTTGTCGTAAAATTCCATCTTCGTCGGCACGTACGTCTTGCGGTCGATCGCCACGGTGTAGTGGCTGAACTCGACCTCTTCGGGCTTCTTCGGCACGTTCTTGACGACGAACAGGGTATCGGTGGTCTCGATCAGCTCATGGGTATCAAGGTCCAGGTTGCGTCCGGAGACATCCTCATAGACGAAGTCGGAACCGACGAAGCTGGTCCGCTTGTCGCTGGCGGCGATGCGCTTGACCAGATCGAGGGCGGGCAGGTACAGCCAGCGGTCATCGTCTTTGCCCTCGCCGGTGTGTTTCTGCACGAGGTAGACCATCCGCCGCACGTCGGACGGACGCTGGAAGTACACGAAGTAATTCTGGTCGCCGCCGTCGGCAATGTCTTTGCGCAGGATGATGAACTCCCGCTCGCGGGTCTGCCCCGCCTTATTGGTGATGGTCATCTTGACCGTGGCTTTGCCGTCGTCGCCCTGGTAGTAGGCGACGACATTGGCCTTGTTCACGATCGTCTGCACGTCCGGCACGTCGCCGTCGGCCGCACGAACGCCGGCCGCAGCAAACAAACTGAAAACCGCAAACGCAGACAAAACCACGAAGCTTCTCTTGCGCAGCATGCAACACCTCCCACTTCTTGATATCAGCCTTTGACCCCGAGCTTTCGCAGCAGCGTCATCATCGGGCACCAGTTGGTGAACGCCGACTGGAGCAGGTTCAGACCGACGAAGCCCGTGAACAAAAGCCAATAAGGCGAATGATAGTGTGCCAGCAGAGCACTCACAACCACGAAGAATCCGGCAATTCCCCGAAGCATGGTTTCGACCGTCATGGTGCACCTCTCTATTCCTTCTCGACCGGACCGATCTTCTGTTGCTGGGCCTGGACCATTCGACAGGCCTGTCGGCGCGACAGGATGCCGCAGATCACTGCCAGGACCGGCACAGCAACGATGCTGAACCACATGAAGCTGTTGAAACCCATCTTCCCGAACTGATACACATTCAGGAGGACGACGACCACGCTCGACAGCGAGACCACAAAGCAGAACGCGCAGTTGCAGCCGGGGGACTGCGGATCTACCGCCGTCTTGAACAGTCGCTTCTCCGCCACGGTCAGAATAGCGGGGAGCACCAGAAGTGTGACGACGCCCGACAGCGCCATGATCGCGCAGAGGAAGATGCCCACCGTCTTATACGGAACCAGCGGCGCCGCCAGCAGCGGCAGGAAGCCGATGGCGATGACCAGGACGTTGCGGCTGATGGCCCGCGCCGGCTCGCCGAACATCTCCGCAGCGCTGTGCTTCCACGAGCCGGTCTGGGCGTACGTGGCCCGCGCCCGTTCGAGGAAGTGGATCGCGAAGTCGACCGCCATGCCCAACGTCAGCGCGCTGAGCACCGCGACGGGCATGTCGTAGTCCTTGCCGACCAGCCCGATGACGCCGTAGATGACCACAATGGTGATCGACAGCGGCACCATGCACACCAGACCCCACAGCACCGAACGGAACATGATCGCCATCATGATGAACACGATGATGAAGCTGCCGAGCAGCGACTGGAGCATGCCCCAGACCATCTTGTTCTGCCAGACAATGTTGATATAGGTCAGACCCGCCCACTGGTGCTCGACCGGCACCGGCGAGGGATTTTGTGCGAAGAACTCGTCCACCGCTTTGACGACCTGCTCCATGTCCTTGTTGTCGCCGCTTCTGAGCTGGAGCCAGAGGCTGGTTTTGTCGTAGTCGTTGGTGACGAAGTGCCACAGATCGTCAGGCGTGTGGCTGCTCTGGAACTGGATCAGACACTCGGCCACCGCCGCGCTGGAATCCGGGATCGTGTAGTTCTCAGGCTTGCCGTCGATCAGCTCCTGGTGGACCTTCTTGACGATGCCGGCAAGCGAGTTCGTCTTGCCGACGAGACCGGTTTCTTCCAGGTACTTCTCCAGTTGCGCGATGTAGCGCAGCGCCTCGGGCTGCTTGAAGATCTTCAGACGCTCTTTCTCGAGGTCGAAGAAATCGATCAGCTCATACCAGACGTCGGCGGCCTCCTGCGACGCCGAGGCCTCCTTCTCCTGCGCACAGCGGCCCAGTTGATCGAGCAGCGCGAGCCTGGTCAGCCCGGTCGAGGCCTCGGCCAGGAGAGCCTTCTCGGCTTCGACGACTATCGCCGTCGCGGCCGGCAGGTCGGCCGTCAGATCTCCGGCTTTCTCCATGAGGCGGTCGCGCAGAGCCTGCACGTACTCGGTGCTCACGTTGGGATCGCCGGCGTCTTCGAGAACCAGATACGCCATGTAGGTCCCCGAGAAGTGCCGGTTCAGCTCGATATCCGCCTGGCGGATCGGATGGCTTTTCGCAAACCACTTGATCGGGTTGTCGTTGATGTTGACTTGTGTAATGCCGTAGACGGCGATGGCCGCCAGAATCATCATCACCACCAGAATGGGTTTGGCGGCGGCGTAGGTGAGCCGTCCCGTAGAATGAAGCACGCGCGTCAGCCAGGTTTGCTTTTCTTCGTGCGCGGCGGCGGCGCCGAAGTTCTCCAGCGAGCGGTCCTTGAGGAACATGATGTAGGCAGGCACGAACGTCACCGTGCAGACCCACGCCACCATGATGCCCGCCGCGACGAAGATGCCGAAAACCTGCACCGGCGGGATCGGCGTCAGCCCCAGCGATGCGAACCCGGCCGCCGACGTCAGCGACGTATACAGCATCGGCATGAACAGGGTGTCCATGACCTCCAGCGTCGTCTCGCGCCGCCCCTTTTCCTTCGTGTAACGGTCGAAGAATTCCGACAGAATGTGCACCGAATCGACCACCGAGATCGGCATCAGGAAGATCGGGATCATCGAGCTCATGATGTGGACCGGAAAGCCCAGGCCGATCAGCGCGCCCATCGTCGAGATGACCGCGACCATCGCCACGATCATCGGCGAGATCACCAGAACCAGCTTGCGGAAGAACGCCAGCATCAGCAGGAAGATCACCAGCATCGCCAGCGGGGCCGAGATGGCCATCTGGATGAACATCTCGTAGCCGAAGGTGTCCTCCGCCACGGGCAGGCCCGTGATGTGGTATTCCTCGTCGCCCGTGAACTCAGTGATCTTCGTGTTGAGCGCGCGATACACCCGATGGCTCAGGTCCTTGTGCGTCAGCGGCAGGTACAGACAGATCGCCTTGCCGTCGTCGGAGACGACCGTTCCCTTGAGCAGCGGATTGGACATGGCCTTGTCGCGAACGGCCAGCGCCTCGGCCTCGGTCTGGGGGGGCCGGGGCATCAGCCACTCGAACGTCACGACGCCCGGACCGCCCTGGCCGATGTGATCGACCGTGGACGGAGCCAGCAGGTCGACCTCGATCACGCCGACCTCCTGGTTCGGGTCGTCCTCGCTCGGCCAGCGCAGCGTCCTGGCATATTCGGTCAGTTCATGGATCCTGCGCAGCGAGTCGGCGTTGAATACACCCTCGGGATGGGCGTTGTTGACGATCCCGACGACCACCATGTCCGACAGGACGAACTCTTCCTTGGTCCGGTCGTGGAAGACCCGCACCGGCTCATCGCCCGACAGCATGTTCTCCGGGTCGGTATCCACCCGGATGCGCGGGATCAGGGCTCCCAGCCCCAGAGTGAAGACGACCATCACCACAGTGATCAGCTTGTAGCGGCGCACCGAGAAATCCGTGATCCTGTGTCTTAGCTTCATATCGTTCGTCCCATCGGCGATCGGCCGGTTGTGCTCGCCTGCTTTCGCCCCCTGGTCTTCTTCCGACAGTGGTTGTAGACGCAGCCGAGGACGCGGATGACGCTCTCGTTCTCGATCTGATAGAACACGTGTGCCCCTTCGCGGTGTGAACTGACGATGCCTTTGTCCTTCATGATGGTCAGTTGCTGGCTGGTGATCGCCTGCTTCTCCCCCACCGTCTCGGCGATCTCGTTCACGGACCGCCTTCCCGCCTCCAGCGCCTCGATGATCTGGAGGCGGATGGGGTGGGCGACCGCCTTGAGCACCTCCGCCGCCTGCACAGCCAGTTCTTTATCCATGTTCGGGCCTTTGATAACTCATTTATCTTAATATAGCTATAATACTATTCTTCTTTGACCCGCTTCGCGAAAGACAAAGGAAATCTGCCCTCCACACTCCAACGCGGCGCAGGCCGCATGGCCCCACATCCCCTGGCATCGCAATCTCCCAGACCTCGCACATCGCCCCCTCTTAACAGCTTTCCCGGTCGCGCTCGTTGTTCCATTCGAGCGTGTGCCAACCAAGAACGGTTGCATAAGCAATGACGCTAAGATTGCGGTTTCGGGCGGAGTATACAGCAAAGGTATTGACGTGCAGGTGACTGCTGGCAGAATGGCGAAGCTGCGGCGTGACGCACGGGCGTGTGAACCCGTGGGCGGACAGGGCGCCAACGACAGTCGATAGACGCCGACGAAACGCCGTCGGCCGTGACGGAGAGATGGAGGTATGGAGACAGTCGGACGCGTGACGTACCACGTGGCCTTTGACGAAGAACGTGGATGGAACGTCGTGCAGGAGAACTCAGGTCAGGTGATGAGCACGCACCGCGCGCGCACCGAAGCCATCCTCCGGGGGCGAGACCTGGCCAGGACGCATCCCTATAGTCTTCTGGTTATTCACGATCGAGAAGGTCGAACGGAGAAGCAGTACAACTACGGTCGGCGTCCTCGTGACGTTGCGGTCTGAGCGCCGGATCTCTCCAGCCGAGTCACCCTCGGGACGTCCCGGTCTGCCCTTTGCCGCGTCACGACCGCGCAACGTCAGATAACATCGCCCGCGACAGCACAGAGAATGCCCTGCCTGTGTGTTGCATCGGTCCGCCCCCCAAGCAGCGGAATGCCGCGACGGGACAGGTTTCGCTCAGGGTCTGAGAAGAACTCGAGCAGGTTTGCAGCCGTTGGAAGTTTCAAGTTTGAAGAGAGGCCAGGCATCCTGCTTCACACTCACCACTTCAAACTTCAGACTTCAAACTTGAAACTCCACAGCGCCTTGCTTTTGGAGAGCGTAAGGGTGATCCGGCCCCCCCGATGTCCATCTCCGATAAGAATTTAGGTATCATGGTAAAAAGCGGGGGTCAGTGTTTTTTTCGACTTGACAAACTGCCGAACTGAGGTTAATGTGGGCCGTCAAGGTAACCTGGAAGAGCCTTCTGTCAAATGGAGTTGGCGAAAAAGGAAGGGGCAAGGATGAAGGATCTATTCACCACCGGCGAGGCCGCCGAGATCTGCCGAGTCAGCCAGCAAACTATCATTCGCTGTTTTGACTCGGGTCGACTCAGGGGCTTTCGCGTACCAGGATCGAAGTTCCGCCGCATTCCCCGCCAGAATCTGATCAAGTTCATGAGGGAGAACAACATCCCTCTGGACAACCTGGATTCGGGCAAGAAAAAGGTGCTCGTGGTCGATGACGACGCCGAGATCGTCGAGCTGATCAGTGACATCCTGACACGGGATGGACGGTTCGACATCCGGACGGCATCGAGCGGGTACGAGGCGGGCATGGCGACGCAGCAGTTTCGACCGGACCTGATTCTGCTCGATTACATGCTGCCGGACGTCAATGGCAACGTGGTCTGTCAGACCATCCGGAGCAATCCGGAATTCGAGAACACACGGATCATCATCGTCAGTGGCGTCATCAAACAGGAGGAGATCGATCAGCTCCTGCGATCGGGCGCCGAGAATTTCATTCGCAAGCCGTTCACCATCGCGGAGCTGACCGAGAAGGTCGATGCGGCATTGCAGCTGGCGTGAGTGCAACGGGGCCCCTGCGGGGTGATGGGCGCGGGGAATCTCTGGACTGACGAAAGGGCGTGTTGCTTCATCGAGGCGGGTGAACGACAGCGAAGAGACGTAACGAGGACACCGGCATGGCCGAACGAAGTGTGAGCGCAGCCGCTTCCCGCAAGGTGGAACTGGCCGCAGGTGAGCTGGCGGCCCTGTCGGTGCCACCGTGCGTGGCCGTTCAGTACCTCACCAGGATGCTCCAGGGCCGCTTCTGCGCCAGCTCTATCGCGGATATTGCGCAGTGCGAGCCGGCTCTGGCTGCCCGTGTCCTGTCGCTGGGGCAACGCTGCCCTGCCGCACCGCCCGGCCAGCGACATGCGATCCACCTCGTGCTCGACCGTCTCGACGCTGACGAGGTCCGCGACGCCCTTCTGGGCCTGAAGGTCTCGGCCGGCTTCGAGATCGAGTTCGGCCAGAACCAGCCTGGCTCGCCGGCCCGCAACGATCTGATCGTCCACAGTCTCGCGGTGGCGGTCTGCGCCAGACACATCGTCGAAGCCTGCCAACCGGCCCTGGACCCGCACATGGCCTACTCGGCCGGTCTGCTGCACGATATCGGCAAGTTCGCCCTTCAGGACATCATGCCCAAGAGCCTTGCGGCTATCGTCCAGGAGGCGGAAGCCACCGGATCGGGCCTGTACGCCGTCGAACAGAAGCACCTCGGCACCCACCACGCCATGCTCGGCAAGCAGTTGGCCCGCAAATGGCGCCTGCCCGACCCGATCACGACGGCGATCTGGCTGCACCACAGCAGCGCCGTCACCACCTTGGAGGGCCTGCCCGAAACCGCCGTCGCGCGCATCGTCTGGGCAGCCGACCACGTCGCCCGGCACGTCGGGATCGGTCGCTCCGGCAGTTTCGATCCGCCCGAGCGGCTCAGCGCCGTCGCCAAGACTATCGAGGCCAACGTGGAAGCGCTGGCCCGAATCGCGGACGGCCTGGCGCAGGAGGTCGCGACCAGGGCCGAGGCCCTGGGTCTTACCATGCCCAACGCGGCGGCCAGATACTGCGATGCGATCCAGGCCGTCGCGGCGAAGCTCTCGACCGGACAGACGACACTTGGTGTCGAGGGGCGCGACCTCAAGATGGCTTCGAGCTACTTGGACTTCGCCCGCGAGTTCCTCGGCGATATCGGTCCCAGCGCCGGCGCTGTCGCCATCGCGGAGAACCTCGCTCGCCGGTGGCAGCGGTTCTTTCAGACCGGGTCGATCTGCCTGTACCTGGCGGGCGGAACGCACGCCGGGGCCATCGACACCATCGTGGTCGAGGCCCTGGGACACAGCCACAGGATGGTGCTGGAAGCGCCCGAAGACCGGCCTGTGGTGCCGCGTTTGATTGCCGAGCGTTTCGCCGTGACCGATGCGCAGGACCACATCGACTGGCTCGTCGAGCAGGTGGACGTGGACCTCGACCTCGGTCGGACGAAGCTCGTTCCGCTGCTCTGCGACGGGCGGGCGGTGGCGATCATGGCCTTCGAACTGAACTATCCGGGCGATGCCGCGTTGTTTGCCGAGAAGTTCCAGACGGCCGCGTCGATGGCGGGAACCGTGCTCGGACTGGCGATGGCGAAGGAGAAACAGACGCGATTCTCCGAACGGCTCGTCCGGGCGATGAGCGACGCCAAACCGGCGGCCGAGCCCAGGTCGGTTGAGAGCCCGATCGAGGCCCTGGCCGAGATGGCCGCAGGCGTCGCCCATGAGCTGAACAACCCGCTGTCGGTGATCTCGGGCCGCGCTCAACTGCTGGCCGAGAGCGAGGCCGATGAGGAGCGAAAGCGGGACCTTCGGCAGATACAGGACAACGTAGGCGAGGCTACCGGCGTGATCGATGACCTGATGGCGTTCGCCGAGCCGTCGAAACCCCGCCCGGCGGCTACCGCGATTCACCAGATCATCGAGGAGGCGCTCGAGCTGGCCGGACAGAAAAGCAGGGTCGAGCACGTCAACGCGCAGGTCCAGGCGGTCGGAGCCGATGGCGAGGTATACGTCGATTCCGCTCAGGTCGTCTCGGCGCTGGCCAATATCATCGCCAACGCCATCGAGTCGTACACCGACCCATCCGGACCGATCAAGATCAGCGTCGAACCCGGCGCCGATGGAGTCATGCTCCAGGTGCGCGATCTGGGCTGCGGCATGGACACCGACACGCTGCGAAAGGCCACGCATCCGTTCTTCAGCGCCAAGCCCGCCGGCCGCAAACGAGGCATGGGCCTGGCGTACGCCGCCCGCCTGCTCCAACTGAACCGGGGAACCCTCGCCCTGGCCAGCACCCCCCACCAGGGCACCACCGCCACCGTCACCCTGCCCTACGAATAGCCGACTCTCAACGGCACACGGGTCCTATCCGTCCGATTGGGCCTGTCCGACTCATAGGACCTATGAGAAACGCACAGATTCGTGTATAATGGATGCGGTGCTGAATGCAGGGGCAATAGGATGACAGGCGTACTGCATCATCTGGTCCGGGCGGCGGCCATTGCGGAAGGCTTGGCGTTCGTCGTGACAGGCGCTTACCTGGGCCTGCGTCAGAAGCCTTCATCACCGACGGTGGTAGCCTGCGAAACACCGGCTTGCCGGGACGCGTGCGTCGCTCGTACGATGCACGATCCCGTCGTTTACACCACCGGCGGCAATCGCTACTACCACCGGCGCAGTTGCCCCTACGTGCGGTCGTCCAAGACTCCAATGAGGCATAGCCAGGCCTGGCAGCGACATCGACCGTGCCGTCGATGCAAGCCTCCCTGCGTGAAGTAGGGGGCAGGGCCTGCCTTGCCCCGGCGCCATCCTCCATCACGCGCCGTCGCTGAACTCGTGTATGGGGGTCAACAGGAGCTTGCGGAACTCGACCTCGGAGCCTTCCGCCTGGATGGCGATCCGGCCTTTGTCGGCGGTGCAGTCGTACCCGTGGTTGACCAGATCGCCGTTGACCCAGACCTTCAGGGAATTGCCGAGGCACTCAATAACCATCGTGTTCCACTGGCCTGGGGGGTTCTCGGAGCCGTCGGTCAGGTTGACGATGCGACGCTGCTTGTTCTCGCTGATGCCCCACTGCTCCTTCGGTCCTCGTCGCTCTTCCATGTCCGGCACGGTGACGTCTTCCATGATGCACCAGAAGTCGCCGGCGTTCTCGTGCATCATCTGCACTTCGAGCGACTGGGGGAACATGCCGTACAATGCCCGAGGCGTCGAGGCGTGAACCAGGACGCCGCAGTTGCCCGGCTTGCCGGCGAAGCGGTACTCGACCTCCAACCGATAATCCTGATAGATCGTGTCGGTGACCAGGTGGCCGCCGGGCGTGCCCAGGCTGACGAGCATGCCGTCGCGGACAACGAACGGGCTGGCCACACTGGGGTTGTTGTCCATCTTGGGCACGTCGACGTACCAGCCGCGGAGGTCCTTGCCGTTGAAGAGACTGACCGACCGATGTCGCGGCAGCGATTGGCAGGACGCCGTCGCCAGAACGGCGACGGCCACGAGGATGAGCTTCTTCATACTGTCGTCTCTCTTTCTGATCGATAGCCAAGCTGTATTCAACGTGGCGCCACAACGGCGCCGATGCCCGCCGGTAATGTACACGATTCGCCCGCAAGATGAACAGCACATCCTCACAATTCCGCCAGTCGAGGCGGCCCGGGCCATTTCGCCACAAGGTCCGAAAATCTTTCGGCCATTCTCCGCCATCATCGCTTTGTGCGGCGGGCACTGACATCCCACCACGACTCCGAAAAACCGTACCGCTGATAGGGGTTCGTTTATGGGGCGGCCCCGACGGACCGGGCATCCCGACGTATGCCGCTAAAGCACGATCGGTGCCAAGCCGAAGGATACGCAAGGAGTTTTCTCCCGCGACGAGAAGGGTCCTTTGAACGTGGAGTTATATGAGTCAGAGCCAACGACAACAACGACTGCGTCTGCTCGTCAAGAAGCTCAACCGAGAACGGAAACGGCAGGCCAGCCAGATCGATATCCTGTGCAACGATCTCATCGGCGCTCAGAGGGCCTTCGTCAAACGGCTCAACAGCGTGGGCTTTGCCGCTACTTTCTACAAGTCTCTGCTGGGGGCTACGGACCTGCGGAGCCTGCTCGTGCGAGCGGACCAGATGCTGCGAGACGAGCTGCCCGGGGTGAGCATCACCTTCTTTCTGCGGCCGGTGGAGGGGGGCCAACTGCGCGCGGTCAACGTCCACGAGACGCCGACCATCGACGACCAGCCGCTCGAAGACTATTTCGGCTCCGAACTGGTCGACGGCATCTACAAGTCGAACAGGCAGTGCACGATGAACGATCTGTTCGGCATGGGCCTGCATGGCAACCTCTCAGAGCTGGGCAACGTCTCTCTGACGACGCTGCCGCTGGCCAACCTGGGGCGTCCGCTTGGATTCCTGCTGCTCAGCCGCGCCATGCCCGCGGCATTGACGGCAGAAGAGCTGCACAAGGTGGACCTGATCAGCTGCGGGCTGTCGCACGCCATTGCCGCCTGCCGCCAGCCGATTCCCGCCGGCGAATGACAAAACGTCAGGCTTCGTGGACCTTGGATGGCGGTTCCGCAACGGCCGAGCATGCCGGCACACGGCTCCGCCGCCAGCACAGAAACCCCGCTCCCCGGAGAATCTCATTGCATTCCCTGTCGCCATCCCACATAATGGCCACCGGTGTCTACCGAGTAAGGTCGAGGAATTGGAGATCGCTGAGATGAACGAAGGCCCGGTCAACCAGAGCCATATGATCGAAACGACCGACTGTCTGGAAGCGGTAGGGGTCTTCCGAGGATGGAAGAACTTCTTCTTCCTGCTGGTGGTGATTTGCCTGCTGCTGGCGCAGGCCTGCTTCTGGCTGGTCAACCTGAGGCTGGTCGAGATCCCCGCGGCGCCCGCCGAGCCGGAAACCGCCCTGGAGGCGTTGAGCGCCGCGGCCGCACAGACCGTGGCCGCCGGCGACGAGGCGTCGACCTCCGCCCCGGCCGGAACAAAGAAGGTCAGGCTGCCCTTCATCGAGAAGCTGACCTGGAAGCACATCAAACGCACCGTCGAACTGGTCAACGGCATCCTGATCATCACAGCAGGATTGTTCTGTCTGGCCATGTTCTTCAGTCTGATGGTGTCCCTCATCGGGCGGCTGGGAGGCATCAATCACATCGCGCGGGCGTTCTTCCTGTCCTTGATCATGTTCATCCTGATCGTGCCCTGGCAGGAACTGATCGGCTCCAGCGTCGTCGGTGTGGCATACACGCCCGCCGAACTGGTCAAGTGGGTTTCCGACAAGGGGTCCGGCTTCATGTACGGCGTCCTGTTCTATCTGCGGTTCACCATATACTGGCTTCTCGTCATGCTGCTGTTGATCATGTCCCAGGCACGCAGCGCCCGCTGGACCAAGGCCATTCTCCGCCGTCTGGAAATCATCTGATTCGCACGAGCACATAGGTCCCATTCGTCCCAGGGGTCCCATCTGTCCCACAGGACCTGTAGGAGATGGTCTGTCCTGACATCGGCACATGCTACGCCCCTGCGCGCAGCGGTGAACCAACCGGCAGCCAGTGCGTGGATGTTTACAGAAACGAGTTCCTGACTATACTGGTATGGCTTATGACAGCCATCGATGCAAATTCTGTGGGTCTGGTGCAAACCAAGGTCCTCCGTGTCGTCGAGTCGGACGCCCCCTTGCTGCTGGAATGCGGCAAGAAGCTCGGGCCGATCGACGTGGCCTATGAGACCTATGGGCAACTGAACGAAGCCCGGAACAACGCGATCCTGGTCTGCCACGCCCTGAGCGGCAGCGCGCATGCGGCGGGCTACCACAGCCGCGATGACCGAAAACCCGGCTGGTGGGAGGACATGATCGGGCCGGGAAAGGGCATCGACACCGACAAGTACTTCGTGCTGTGCTCGAATTTCCTCGGCGGCTGCTCCGGGACCACGGGGCCTTCGTCGATCGATCCCCAGACCGGCAAACCGTACGGGCTGAGTTTCCCCATCATCACCATCGCCGACATGGTGCGCGTCCAGAAGTTGCTGCTCGACCGCCTGGGGATCGAGCACCTGCTGGCGGTGATCGGCGGTTCGATCGGGGGCATGCAAGTGCTTCAGTGGTCGATCGCCTATCCCGACATGATGGACGCCGCAATTCCCATCGCCACGACGACGCACCTCGGCGCCCAGTCCATCGCGTTCGATGCCGTCGGCCGCAACGCCATCCTGGCCGACGCCAATTTCGCCGACGGCCGGTACCACGGCAACTCGGTCCCCGCCCGGGGACTGGCGATTGCCCGTATGATCGGACACATCACCTACCTCTCGGAAGAGGGAATGCGCCAGAAATTCGGTCGCGAGTTGCGCAGCGCCGGCAAGTACAGCTACGACTTCAACTCGGAATTCTCCGTCGAGACCTATCTCGACTACCAGGGGCAGACGTTCGTTGACCGATTCGACGCCAACAGCTACCTGTACATCACCAAGGCCTCCGATTACTTCGACCTGGCCCGAGACTACAGCTCTCTGAGCCAGGCCTTTGCCGGCACGCGGGCGCGGTTCCTCGTGGTCAGCTTCAGCAGCGACTGGCTGTTCACGCCCGCCCAGTCCGAAGCCATCGTCGATGCCCTGGCCGCCAACGGCAAGGACATCAGCTTCTGCAACATCGATTCGTCCTACGGGCATGACGCCTTTCTGCTGGAGAATGAAACGCTCGGTGCGTTCATCCGCTGTTTCCTCGCCGCCACGAGCCACCCGGAGTGTGTCAAAGTGGAGGACGCCTGCTGCCCGAAACCGACCCGCCGCCTGGGTCGACACGAACAGGCCCACCGCGCGCGCGTCGACTATCAGCTCGTCGAATCGCTGATCGAGCCCGATGCGACCGTGCTGGACGTCGGCTGCGGCGATGGAGAGTTGCTGGCCCGGCTGCGACAGGACAAGCGAATCGACGGACGCGGAATCGAGCTGGAGCAGGACCTCGTCCTGGGCTGCGTCTGCAAGAGGCTATCTATCATCCAATACGATATTGAGCGTGGACTGGGCAGCTACGCGGACAAGAGCTTCGATTACGCCATCCTCTCGCAGACCGTGCAGACCATTCGGGATCCGGAGCGGGTGCTCCAGGACCTTCTGCGCGTCGGTCGCAGGGTCATCGTCAGCTTCCCCAACTTCGCCCACTGGCGCTCACGGGTCCAGTTGCTGTGCCGAGGGCGGGCGCCGGTCACGCGTCAGTTGCCGTTCGGCTGGCATGACACGCCGAACATTCACTGCCTGTCGCTGAAGGACTTCGACGATTTCTGCGGGCACCTGGGCGCCAGAATCGAGAGGCGGGTCCCGCTGGTCAAGACCCGTCCGAGCCCGGTCCGGGTATGGCCGAACCTGCTCGCCGAGCAGGTCATTTACGTGATTCGAGAAGATTAGGAGTGCTTTGCAGGAGGGGTCTTCATGGCTGAACTCGAACGCATAGGCATTTCGCTCGACAAAGACCTGCTATCGGAGTTCGACGCGCTAATCGCCCGGCAGGGCTACCAGAGCCGCTCGGAGGCGGTCCGCGACCTGGTGCGGCAGCAATTGAGCCAGGAGCGGCTCGGCGATCCGCAGTCCGAAGCGGTCGCGGCGGTCTTTCTGGTCTACGACCACCATGCGGCCAACCTCAGCGAGAAGCTGATTGCCATTCAGCATTCCCACCTGCTGCATGCGATCAGCTCGCTGCACGTGCACCTCGACGAGCACGATTGCCTCGAAATCATCGTCCTGCGGGGCCAGGTCGGCGAGATCAACAAGGTCGGCGAGAACATCCTGAGCATGAAGGGCGTCAAACTCGGCCGGGTCAACCTGGTGGCTGTGTAGAAATCCGCCCTTCTTGCAGGAAAGAGCAAAAGGCAAACATGCAAACAGCGGAATCCGCCTTCGGCGGATGAGTACGGGCGAATCATCATTCGCCCCTACGGCATTTTTGCATTTTGCTGTTTGATCTTTGCTTTGATTACCCCTTGACAGCCGCCCGGGCCGTCTGCTCTAATACCGCCTTCTCGGGCGATTAGCTCAGTTGGTTAGAGCGCACGGATCACACCCGTGAGGTCACTGGTTCGAGTCCAGTATCGCCCAGTAAGGAAGCTCTTCCAGGCAGGTCCTTTGCCATTCCCTCGTTCCCTCGGGTACTCCGATAAAGTGACGTCGGGGACGAATCCGGCCTGATTCTGCAAGCCCCCCAGCAGCGCTTCGCACGAAGGGTCCGATACTCCTTGGGAATCCAGGTCCTTGCCACAGACAAACCTCATGGGTACTTGCACCCACCGTGCAATTCGTTCCTCAACCCGGAGCCGGTTCTGTCCGATGCTTTCTGACGGCGTAGAAACAAGTGCGGTCTGCCATGGACAACCTCCGCCAGACCAGTGCTGTGCGGAACGTAAAGGGTTTTTGGGAAAGGAGCAGCAATCATGGGTTGGTTCAACGACAAAGACACTGTGCAGAAGAAGTCCGCGTTGCGAAATGCTGTGGCCGTGATGCTGGCCGACGGCAAGGTGGAGCCGAACGAAGTGGCCACACTGGGCTTCATCTGCAAACGGCTGGGACTGGAACCCAGCGTACTGAACGAGATCGTGGCCAATCCGGGTCAGATCGAGTTCGTCGTCCCTCAGGACCCCACCGAGAAGGTCCGGCAGTTGGCCGACGTGGTGTTCATGATGATGGCCGACGGAAACATCAATCAGAAGGAACTGGACTGCTGCCGGGCGGTGGCGCTGGGCCTCGGATTCCATGCGTCCACGGTCGTGGACGTGATTCTGGGCATTGCCGAGGCAATCAAGAACGGCGTGAACCGCGACCAGACCGTCCGCGTGGCCGAGAATATCCTCGGCAAGAGCCCGTCCCTTGTCTAAAGCCGACGGCGATCAGGACGTGAAAGCAAGACGTATCCCGGGTTTCGCCACCGGTCCGTTCTCGGGCGGAACCCGGTGTACGTCAGATATCGCTCGCGGGCTGGCAGGAGAACAGAGAAGCGATGCCATTACTTCAACCGGGACAGATCATCCGGGACACCTATGAGGTGGAGCGTTACCTGGCCGAGGGCGCCTTTGCAGAGGTCTATCGCGTCAAACACAAATTCCTCGGACGCCAGGCGATGAAGGTGTTCAAACGCACCGGGATGACTCACGCCGAACTCGATGAGATGATGGCCGAGGCGGTCCTGCTGTCCCAGATCGCCCACCCCAACATCGTAAAGGTATTCGATGCGAACACGGTCGTGACGGAGCGGGGCGAGTGCGGCTACTTCACGATGGAGAACGTTCCCGGCGGCAGTCTGGACAAGTTCTGGCGGTCGCACGGGGTGCAACTGGTTCCGGTCGAAACCACCGTCGAGATTCTCAAGCAGGTCTGTCGCGGGCTGAGTCTGGCGCACAGCAAGAATCCGCCCATCATTCACCGTGACATCAAGCCGCAGAACATTCTCATCGGGTACGAGGCCGATGGCCTGCGGGCTCGCATCAGCGACTTCGGTCTGGCCCGGCAGGTCAACCGCCTGACCCTCCTGGCCACAGCCGCCGGCACGCTGGCGTTCAAACCGCCGGAAGTGTTCACCCAGGCCAAAGCGGATTCCGTGGCCGGCGACATCTGGGCGCTGGGCGTGATGACGTACATGCTGCTGACCGACAAGATTCCCTTCGAGGTCGACGAACACCTCGGATGGGGCAACGGCCAGGCGCTGCGAACGCCCCCGCCGGCGCCGAGCCTGTACAACGTGGAGGCGAATGCCGCTCTGGATCGGATCGTGCTGAGATGCCTTTCGCCCAAGCCGGCCGACCGTTACACCAGCGCCGGGGAGCTGCTCCAAGCGCTCGACGCATGGAAACCGGGGGCTTGCGGCCCCGAGCCGTCCGCGTCCTCATCGACGAGCGCATCGCGCTTCTCCAAAAATGCCCTCGGCCCTCTGTCGGCTGCCGATGAGGAGCAGGCCGAAGCGCTCGTCCGCCGGGCGCTGCGAATCGCCACGGAGCAGGGCAATCTGAACGAGGCGGCGGACATCATGGAGGACGCGTTCAACAAATGGCCCTCACTGAGAGACAAGTACGCCACGAAGGTCACCCTGTGGCGTCGCGGAATTCAGATGTAGACGAACGCCAATCCGCCACCGGCGGACACCGAGGAGAAGTCAGGGTATGCTGACCGGGGAATGCCATACGTTGCTGGATATCTGCGGGCCGGACATCTACAGCCGCAACGCCTTTCGATTGCTCGCAGTGGACGTCGACGCCACCGGGCGAAAGATCAAGCGGAACGAGGCCGAACTCCAGTCCGCTCTCGAGGTGGGCGAGCTGGCGGAGGAATACGGCGAGTTTCTCCGGCCCGATCCTTTGCCGAGCCGCGAGGAACTCCTTCAGGCCGGCCGGGTATTGGCCGACGCCAGGCAGCGATTCGTGCACGAGTTTTTCTGGTTCTGGCCGCTCCAATGGGGCCAAAGCCATGCCGACGAGGCGCTCAAGTGTATTCAGGCCAACCAGGTGAGCGAGGCGCAGAGGCAATGGGAGGACCTTGCCGGCGGCGACGGCGAAGCGGCCTGGGCCGCCCGGCACAACCTGGCGATCCTGGGGCACTGGAAGGCCCTCGACCAGGAGCGAGAGATTCTGACGTCGATCAACCTTGGTGGGTTGTCAGAACAGACCCGCCGGCAGTTCGATTCCCACTGGGACTTCGCCTTTAGGTACTGGGAATCCCTCTGCGCCAACGAGGAATTCTGGTCGCTTCTGGCCGACCGGATTGGCGCGTTGAACGATCCGCGTCTGACCGTGGGATTCCTGCGCGACTTCTCCCAGTGGCTGCCCATCGCGTTTGACAACATCAACGCCGATCTGGCGGTGGCTTATTGCGATCACCAGATGTACGACCGGGCGCGGGACCACATCCGGATCATGAAGGCGACGAACGCCGGGCACGACGACGTCGACGCCAGCCTGCGGCGCGTGACCAGACCGCTCAACAGCCGGATCGACCATGCCATCGAAACGGCCACCTACCAACTGCACAACAACAAGACCGCCGGAAAGCAGCGCTGCATCGAGCTGTTCAACACGGTCGGTCACATCCTGGATGTTCTCGAGGTGCTCCTCGGCAGCGAATCGCAGGAGTTCACCGAGACGTGCGACCGCGTGGCCGAGAGCATGCTCCAATGCCAGGTCGCCTACGGCAACGAAACCCGGGACTGGGCCAGTTCGCTCGAACTGCTGGACACCACGCTCCAGATCGCCCGCGGAAGCCGGATGCGCGCCCGGCTCCAGGAGAACATATGCATCGTGCGTCAGAACCAGGGGGAGCTCTGCTGGTTCTGCGAAAGCTGCCCGAAGGAGAACGAACACGCCGTCCCGGTCACGTTGCACAGATCCGTCACGTGGGCGGGCATCAAGAGCAATCCGGCCCCGTACCGCGAAGCCGTCTTTCAGATCGCCGAGCACTTGATCTCCCAGTTCTCCGGCGGCGCGACCGGCCAGATGGATGTCGTGGGAATGATCCTCGCCAAGCAGCTCAGGGGGGTTGTCAACAGCGGAGATATTCACGCCACCGTGCGCGCCGTTGACCCGTTCGTCAACGACTCGGTCGAGGTGGGCTCGCAGCAAGTGACGGCCCTGGTTCCCCGATGTCACACGTGTGCGGCCGTCCATGCGGGATCCGCCGCCGGCGGACTCGGAGAACGAATGAAGACAGGCAACACCAAACCGCTGGACCACCTCCAGTCGTGGCCCGGCATCGTCAAGGCCAAACAGGACGGGTTTCACATCGTCGCGTAGGGGCGAATGATTATTCGCCCTTACTTCGAGGAACAGACGGCTATGCGAAAATCCACGCGATCGAGAAGCAAAAGGGCCAAGGCCCAGAAGAAGAACGAACCTCGCGGCACAACGCAAAGCCGTCACTCGTCACTCGTCGCTCGTGGCCCGAGCGACCAGCGACCAGCGACCAGCGACGGGCCGCCAGAGGCTCGCGAGTTGCTCGGTCCGCTGGCCCAGATCGCGACCAACGCCTGGCGGCTGAAGGTCCGCATGATCGACGCCGAGACGGGCGAGCCGAAAGAACAGACCGCCAAGCTGTACCGCTTCGTCGAGGGGCTGTTCCGCGCGCTGGACGAAGCGGGCATCCAGGTGGTCGACAAGACGGGAAAGCCCTACGACGAGGGCATGCCGGAGAAGGTCATCAGCTTCGAGCAGACGCCGGGCCTGGCCAGAGAGGAAATCATCGACACCGTCCGCCCCACCATCCGCTGGAGAGAGCGCCCGCTCTGCAACGGCGAGATCATCGTGGGACTGCCGGTCATTTGAGTCCTTTTGGTCCCTCAGGTCCTTTCGGTCTCAAAAGACCTAAGGGACAAAAAGGACCTAAGACGAATGAGAAAGGGATAAACATGGGCAAACGAAGCACGATCGATTTCGGCATCGACCTGGGCACGACCAACAGCGCGATTGCCGTTCTCAACGGGGTCACGCCCGAGATCATCAAGAACAACGACGATCTGGATGTCACGTCTTCGGCGGTGCACATCAGCAAGCACGGACAACTGCGCGTGGGCAAACGCGCCCGGCAGCAACTGCTCAGCGAAGCGGCGGAAGGCGACGTATACATCGAGTTCAAGCGGCGGATGGGAACGGACCACGTCTATGCGTTCCGCAGCGCCGCCGTGAACAAGAGCCCCGAGGAACTGTCGGCCGAAGTCCTCAAGAGTCTGTGCGGCGATGCACAGCAGCGACTGGGCGAGGAGGTTGCGGCCGCCGTGATCACGGTTCCGGCCGCCTTCGACCAGAAGCAGTGCGCCGCGACCAAGCGGGCGGCCGAAAGGGTCGGCCTGCGACAGTGTCCGCTCGTACAGGAGCCGGTGGCCGCAGCGCTGGCCTACGGTTTCCAGCTCCGGGCCGAGCGGGAATACTGGCTCGTATACGACTTCGGCGGCGGCACCTTCGACGCGGCCCTGATGAAAGCCGACGACGGCATGATCGACGTCGTCAACCACGGGGGCGACAATCATCTCGGCGGCGCCGATATCGACTGGGCCATCGTCGAGAAGATCGTCCTGCCGCGGGTGGCCAAGGAATTCAACTTCCCCGAGCTGCACCGCAAGAACCTCCGCTGGCGCACGGCGATCGCCCAGATCAAACACGCGGTGGAAGTGGCCAAGATCGAGCTTTCGCGAAGCGAGAAGACCTTCCTGGCCGACTGCTTGGTCAAGGACGCAACCGGCCAGACGGTGGAGATCGATTTCCCGCTGACACGCAGCGAAGTCACCGCGGTCGCCACGCCGATCATCATGGAATCGGTGGAGATCTGCAAACGCGTGCTCAAAGAGAAGGACCTGACGCCCGCCATGGTCAACAAGGTCATCCTGGTTGGCGGGCCCACGCTGGCGCCCTATTTCCGTAACATCCTCACCGAGCAGCTCGGCGTTCCGCTCGACCATTCCATCGACCCGCTGACAGTTGTCGCACGGGGTGCGGCGGTCTTCGCCGGCACGCAGCGATTGGTCTGCAATCCCGGCGCGCCGGGACAGGGCAGTTACCGGCTCGAATTGAAGTACAACGCCATCGGGCCGGACGAGGATTTCCGCGTCCGTGGCAAGGTCGCAGCCGAGAACGAAGACCTCACAGGGTTCACGGTCCGCTTCTCGAATCGAGCGACGGGCTGGGACAGCGGGAAGATCCCTCTGAAGTCCGAGGGAACCTTCAAGGCCGATCTGCTGGCGGAGACGGGAACGAGGAACACGTTTGCCATTCAACTGGCGGATGCGAAGGGCACGATCCAGAAAACGGTTCCCGAGGAGCTGGTGTACACCATCGGTACCGCTCCTTCTCAACAGACGGTGATCAATTCACTGGGCGTGGAGCTTCGCGACAACGAATTCGACGTGCTATTGGAGAAGGGCACGCCGCTCCCGGCCAAACAGACCAGGGTGTATCGCACGACCAGGGCGCTGGGCAAAGAAGATTCGGGAGAGATGCTGAGCATTCCCATCGTCGAAGGCGAGAATCCCAAGGCCGACCGCAACCGCCTCCAGGCCGTGCTGACGGTGAAGGGCAACCAGATTCGCCGCGACATTCCTGCGCAGTCCGAGGTCGAGGTGACCCTGATGATGGACGAGGATCGCATCATCCGTGCGCGAGCCTACATTACCATGCTGGACGAGGAGTTCGAGGTCGTCATCACGCCGGATACCCGGACGCCCGACGCGGCGCGTCTCACGCGCGAATTGAACGAGGAGAAACAACGGCTGCGAGAGCTGGCCAACAAGGGCGGACCTTCCCCCGCCGTTGCCCAGCAGCAGGCGAAGATCGCCAACCTCGAAGACCTGGTCGAGACAGCGCAGAGCGACCCCGATGCCGCCAACAAAGCCGAAGCGCGGCTTCTCGAACTCAAGGCCAGCCTCGACCGAGTGGAGAACGAGTGCGGCTGGCCCAAGATGGTGCAGGATGCCCGCACGCAATTGGACGAGCTCGACGACGTCGTCTCCCAACTCGGCGGCGACAATCCGGAATTCGCCCGGCGCGCCGGGGAGCTGCGGGCCGAAGTGGAGCAACTCATCGAAGAGCACCGCGACGACCGTCTGCCCAAGAAGCTTCAGCAGGTGCAGGCGTTGCGTTACGAGGTGCTGATGTCGAGGGATGAATTCTGGGTCTCGGTGTTCCAGAACGCCAAGAGAAACAGAGCCCAAATGAGCGATCAGACCCTGGCGACCCGCCTGATCGGCCAGGGTGACGCGTGCCTGCAGCGCGGAGACATTCAGCAACTGCGCCAGGTCGTCGCCCAACTGCTGGGCCTTCTGCCGGCGAATGTCCAGGAGAAGGTCACGAGTGGATACGCGGGGCCCGGGATCACCGTCGGGCATTGACGGGAGCATATGTCGGTGACAATGGTCTATGCCGGCCTGACGGACGTCGGGCGAATGCGAGAGACGAACGAGGATGCGTTCGGCATCGATCCTCAGCTCGGACTGATGGTCGTCGCAGACGGTCTGGGCGGCCATCCGGCCGGCGAGGTGGCCTCGGCGTTCGTCGTCGAGGCGCTGCCGCGCCAACTGGCGATGGGACGGGCCGCCGGCCTGGAGGACACACAGGGCCCTGCGCAACTCCTGAGCCAGTCGCTGCTGATCGTCGCCGAGCAGCTTCGTGACATGGGATGTGCGACGCCGGAACAGGAAGGCATGGGCGCGACGGTCGTGGCCGCCCTGGTCAGCGATGTCACGCTTCTGGTCGCCCATCTCGGCGACAGCCGGGCCTATCGGCTTCGCAATGGCCACCTGGAACTGCTTACACGAGACCACAATCTCGGCAATGCCCTGCGTGACGAGGGCGTGGTCCACGATGGGGCCGAGGACATCCCGGAATACCACGTGCTGCGCCGGTTCGTGGGGATGGACCAGCCGCTGCCGCCGGACGTCGGGGCGTTCGACCTCCGGCAGCGTGACCGCTATCTGCTGTGCAGCGACGGCCTGACGAACATGCTCGACGAAGGGGAAATCGCCGAAGTCCTGCGGGCCGAGACGCCCTGCGAGCAGATCTGCCGCCAGATGGTGTCGCGGGCGAACGAGGCCGGCGGATACGACAATATCACCGTGATCGTGGCGGAGGTGCAATCTGTGCGCGCCGACCACGTATCCCCCAGCAAGGTGGCACAGACGATCGCTTCGCTGGACCTTGAGGAATCGCCGCTACTGCACGAGACATCAGAGAAAGGATAAGCGGATATGGAACCCGAAGCCGGTATCATGCTGGTATGGCCGCTGGCCGCGATGGAAGCCCAGGCCCTGGGATGGTCGCAGATCCAGCCGGCCCATCTGTTGTGTGCGATTCTGAAGTTCGCAGAAATGGACGGGGCCGATCTGGAACGCCTCGGCCAGACCAATGAGAATCTCGGCAACCTGGCGCAGGAACACCAGGACTTGAAGGCGCATCTCGACGACCCGTGGGGAATCACGGTGCCCGAGGTTTCTACTCGCCTGCGCCGGGCCCTGCGACGACCTGGCGAAGCCTGCCCTGAGCGCAGCCGAAGGGGCCCGCGAGCGCAGTCCGCCACAGGCGGACCGGGAGGGATGGTCCATCGCAGTGACGCCGCACGCGAGGTGTTTCGGGCCGCGCAGGGCGCGGCGGAACAGGCGGGCCGCCAGCGCCTGGGGGTCGTCGATCTGCTGGGCGCGCTTATGAACGGGTCCGACGAATGGATTCGCCGCGGATTGGAGCAACAGGGAATCCCGTCCGCATCCCAACTGGCCCAGCGCAATCAGGCGTTGGAGCAGTGGACCGACGTGCTGGTCCCGCTGGCGTCCCGGCACGCCGGGACCGTGGTCGAGGATGCCGAGAGAAAGCGGATTCTCGCCGATCCTGCTGTGCGCGTGTTGGCCGACGTGTTCGCCAATCCCGGCACGCCGGGACGGCCGTGCCTGCTGATTCATGGGCCGGACCGGACCGCGCACGACGTTCTGATCGATCTGCTCGGCCGTCCCGGCGACCGGAAGCCCCCGAAGGTCATCCAGGTGAACAGCCGGGCGTTGCTGGAACGTCTTTCTCGGGATGGGAACGTCGCGGCCATCGGCTTTCTGGATTTGCTCTGCGACGAATCGAATCAGAAGACCGTCTGGTTCTTCGACTCGTTGCATCGGTACCTGAGCGAGGAGCTGGCGCCGTCGGTCTTCCGGCTGCGCTTTGTCCAATGGCTCAAGCAGACGAACAGCCGATTCCTCTTCGCCATCTCGCAGAACCAGTACGACAAAGTACGGGCGAATAATTATCCGCCCCTACCGCTCGACTGGAAGAACACGTTCCAGCAGATCTGGATTCACAGCCCTTCGCCCCGCCGGCGGGTGGGTATGGAGTTGTAACGCGGGAATTTGCCACGAAGTGGGAGAGGCGCAGTGTGAAGTGTGAAGTTTGAAGCAGGGGCGAATAATCATTCGCCCGTACCTGTGAAGTGTGAAGGAACTTCAAACTTCAAACGTACGGGCCGAACGAATTGCATTGAGGTGATCCGTGTTCACAGAGAAAGCACAAGCGATCGTTTCCATGGCCAAAGACCGGGCCTACACGCTCGGACGGAATTGCATAGACGTCGAGAGCCTGCTGGCGGCCGTCGCGGCCGACCGTGAGGCGTGCGTGCGGCTGGCGGAGTGCCTGACCGACGGCAACGTCGCCGATCTGCGACACCGCTGCCCGTCGTTTGAGTCGCCGGGGTCCTGTCCGGGAACGATGCCGCCCGATGAAGCGGTGCGTTTGCTCCTCGACAAGGCTTGCGAACTGGCGGGCGGGGAGGGAGTCCCCGACCGGACGCATCCGGGACTGGTGGGGTTGCCTCACCTGATCTGTGCGGCCGCGATGTCGGTCGAGGTGGCAAGTCTGCTGGGCGACCCGATCGCGCCCATCGGCTCCAAACAGGCGATGCGTCTGCTGGCCCGCTGGGTGATGGACAGCGAATCCGCCACAGGCGGGCTCGGAGAGCTGACCAGCCAGCTTCGCGGGCTGCGGGCGGCCCTTCTGGCGAGAGTATTCGGACAGGATCACGCGGTCCATGCCCTGGTCGAAGGGCTCTACAATGCGCAGGTGACCGCGGGCGCCGACCACGATCGCCGGCAGCCCATCGCCACGTTCGTCTTTGCCGGACCTCCGGAACCGGTTTCATAATGCTACACCTCTCTACGTGCTTGAAACAAAAGGAGTTGCGCATCTTGAGTGTCGAGTCGCGGGACTCCACGGCCCTCACGAATCATGTCAACAGCCTCCTGAACGACGG
>JAAYBV010000100.1 GCA_012744475.1 Phycisphaerae bacterium | reverse complement strand
CGAGCACACCCGCCGGATCGTAACTGGACGCTGCCTGGCCCTGACTGACCAGCACGCCCATCGGGTTGGCCCGGCTGGCATCGTTGACGTCGTCGAACGCGGTGCCGAAATACACGTCGTGCGTCGCTGCGAACTCCCCCGGCTCCCAGGCCAGAGACGTATCTCGCGGCACGTCCGTCGCCTCATTGGCCGGACTGGGCTCGTCGGCCAGTTCCGTATTAGGGCCCTTGCCGAGCATGACGTCAGCCAACTCGTCAAGCGTCAGAACCCGACTGTAGATACGAACATCGTCGATCAGTCCGTTGAAGTAGGAGTAGTTATCTTTGCGCCCGCCGATACGGATCGGCTCATCGTTCAGGATGCCGAACTCCGCGGTTTGGGCAGTCGCGCCGGCGGATACCCCGTCGATGAAGAACTCCACCTGGCCACCCTTCAGAAGCGTCACAGCCACATGATACCATTGCCCCGCTGCGATCGCCGTCGTGGAAGTGTGGAAGACATATACCTCCCCCGGTGTGTTCTGGTAACCCAACTGCAGCAGACCATCGGTCACCTGGACGCGGAACTCGTAGTTGCCAGGGAAGTTCGACCCCGCGGTGCCGCTGGGCGACTTGCAGGCGATGAAGTAGTACGTCGTGAGGTTGTTCAGATTCACCCATGCCGTGATGGTCAGGGCGTTGTCGATGTCAAGCACCGAGCTCTCAGATGCCTCCACCAAACCGCCCGATCCGTCGAAGCTCAGGGCGCCCGACCCGATCTGGCCCGTCGCCCATTGAGGGTCGCCCATGAGGGCGCCGTCGTGCCGGTAGCTGCTGGAATCCCGGACGGTCATTCCCACTCCCTCATCGAATTTCCACCAGCCGACCAGCGTGGGGTCTCCGGCGTACACGACAGGACCGGCCATCACGCCTGCCACGAAGACATACAATCTTAACGCTTCCAACATCTTGCCCATGGTCGTTCTCCTTCAAAGCATACCGCGACTTCAAAGTACTACGCTATGTTCGAACACGAAGAACACCGATCGCCAGAACGCTGCTGCGATAGAGGGGAGTAACAGGCTGCGAAATGCGACTGCGCTTGCCACTGTGGTGACTCCTCCTCGAGCGGAAACGCCGCTCCCACGGTCCGACACCAACATCAGCCACAAGACATGATTTATCTATTTTATGACATGCCGTCGTTCGGAATCAAGCAAAATCACATGCGCCAAACGCGCGGGAGATGGCCGGGGCCCGTGTCGCGTGGCCCCAGGGCCCGAAATCCGTAGCGAATCGCGGTCAGGCGCCGGTTCTGCCGAAGTCCAGGCTCAATCGGCGGCAGCAGGGCGGCCGTAGCCGATGTCATCAATATAGACGATGCCGGTTCCACCGGCGGTCGGGCTCGTCCGGTTGCCGATGCCGACGGCCATCTTCTGAATCCGACTTGGATCGACGCCTGCGAACTGGTCCAGCGGGATGCGCCATTGCTGCCACTCGGCGGCCAGGACGGCGTCCGGGTTTCCGTGGCTGACCGTTGCGGCGTGTCCGGCATCGTCCTCCAACATGAGATACAGCGTCTGGGGGGAGTTCGTGGGGCTGCCCTGGAAGTAAAGGCTCAGACTGTCGGCGCCGCCGGCCGTCCAGTCCTGAGCCCGGTCGAAAGTCCGCTCCGCCTCCGAGTAGAAGGGCGAAGCCGAGTTGTCGTACGCCAGCGGCATCGACTGCCGGCCGCCGTGTACGATCTTGCGCTCGGCAAAAGGCGCGTTGAGGTAGCCGACGGTGGAGCCGGTGTCGTTGGTCCAGCCGTCGAACCAGGTGTCGTAGATCGTCGTCTTGGCGTCGACATCGTCGTTGTACGTGTCAAATCCGTCGATCAACGCAAACTCCTGGGTCGAGAAGGACCAGATGTCGCCGGCCCACGCCGGGACCGCGTCGGCCTCGTTGACCTCCACGACCTGCCAGTAATAGGTGCTGGCGAACTGAAGATCGCCCGGAACGAACGAAGCGCTGCTGACCGTGCCGGCCGGCGAGAGGGTCTCCGGATCGTTGCCCAGATAGACCTCGTGCGAGACGGCCTGGCGGCCGCTGCGCCAGCTCAGAGTGGCGTTGATCTCCACGTCGGTAGCGCCGTCGGCCGGCTGCGGCTGGCGGGGATGGGCGGGTATGTACAGGAACCGGACTTCGCTGAGGCCGAACTGGCCCATCGGACCCCACCCGCTGTTGACGGTCAGACGGACGTATCTGGCCGGGACCCCGCCGAATGCCACCGTCGTGTTGGCCGGATACGTGGCCTTGGCGGTCGCCTGGGCGAACTCCTTGTCGCCCAGAGCCGTCCAGTCCGTGCCATTCTCCGAGTACTCGACCATGGCGTTCTTGATCCCGAAGCCGAGGACCAGCTCGAACTCGGCGTTATAGTTCCAGACCCACAGCTCATACAACTGAACCACGCGGCTGAATTCGTATTGAATCCAGACCGGCTCGCCGCCCGAAGGCAAACCGAGCCACATGTCCGTGCTCTTGGTCGAGTGTCGGTCATCGGCGTCCAGCCCGGACCCGTTGACCGTGTTCTGAGGCCCTGCGCCCGCTTCGGAAGCGGCGTTGCTCGTCGCGATGATGTTCTCGACCGCATAGGCGAACGGCTCGGCCGTGAAGTTCCAGACGTCGCCTCTGAAGATGGCATTGTCAGGACCGGCGTTGACCTCATCGATCCGCCAGTAGTAGGTGAGGCCGAAATCGAGAAGACCCTCGGGGTCAAAGCTCGCCTCACTTTGGCCTGCGCTGACCAGAGCCCCCAAAGGACCGGATCGGTCGGCATTGGACACGTCGTCGGCACTAGTGCCGAAGTACACATCGTGTGTGTCCGCCCATCGGCCCGCTGTCCAGCGGAGCACGGCATCACGCGGCACATCTACCGCGTCGCTCTGGGGGCTGGGATCGTGTGCCTTCACCAGACTGGAGAGATAGTCTTCGATTCTTATGTCGTCATAGTAGACGGAAGACGCGCCGTTGCCAAACAGGTCGATGCTTTGAATTTGCGAGGTCCCGCTGTAGACCCAAGCGCGCGTGGAAAACAGCGCGCCGTTGTAGTACTGCTCCAGCAGATCGTTGTCCAGATCGATGACCAGTTTCAGTTCGATCCACTCGTTGTAGATAATCCTCGCGGACGCGCTGGGGTCGTAATCGTCCCCGATCTTGCCGTCGCTCAGCGAGAAGAACCACTGCACCGATCGACCGATGTCGCCATCGCGGTATGTATTCTGCATGTGGAACCGAGTGACTCCGCTGGTCCCCGATGGAATGTACTGCATCGCGGTGAGGACCCACTTGCCCTCGGTGATGTCAAGAACCTGAACCGCATCTGCGCTGCCGTCGATCTCGACCGATTTCGTGCCACGGAAGGCATATCTGTCGGACACAATCCCCGCGGCTCCCGCATCCCCATACCAGCCTTCCCAGCCGGCTCGTTCATGAAGAACGACGCCCGCGTCGAACGATTCGAAATCCTCAAAGTACAGGACACGCGCTGACGCACTGACGCACACAGACGCCAGTGCAAAGGCCACAAGCGAATACTTGAGAGTACTCATCTGACACCCTTTCCATATGTGCAGTAGACGGACGCACTGCCCCGCATGCTACCGCGTTCATGATACCCGATCGGGGGCTTCACTTCAACGGTCGGCGGACGCGATCACCCGCTCGCGGCTTTCGTTTTCTGTCAGGCAGGCAGGCTGGTCCCCTGCGGGGCTGGGAAAGGCCCCTGCGGGCCGCACGTCGGGGCCTTCGAGTCCGGCTCGTACGCCAGCCGGCGGGCGAGCGTTTTGTAGCCGTCCAGTTGCAGCAGAGTCAATTGATGGTGCAGTCGGAGGGCTACGAGACGTTCGCTGCAGGACGCCTTCTGGGCGACCGCCTGTTCGATCTGCCGGTCGATCAGGGCCTCGCGTCCCGACACATCCGTCGCCTGAAACGTCTTCTTCAAGCCGTTCTTGTCGATGTGAAAGGCGATCTTCGCCGCACGCAGGGCCGGCCCATCCGACAGAATCTCTTCCGAAAGGCCTCGGGGTCGCGCCAAGAGGTACTCGACGAAGGCGGTCTGCTCGCGTTTGATCCTGGCTGCGTGGGCTTGCGCGCGGACCACCTCCTTCTCGCCGTACCCGAGCGCCTGAAGGTCGCCGACCAGGCTGTCGGCGACGTCTCGGCCGGCGTCGTTGGGATAGTTGAGAGTCCCGTCGCAGTACTCCGGATCGTATCGGATTCGCAGCTCGGTGGCGAACTCAAAGCAGGGCAGGAAGGCCCTTTCGAGCATGCAGGCCGCATTGCTGTAATCCCTGCCCAGCACGGTAGAGAAGATGGACTTGCGGAAGGCCAGAACGTCGGCCCTGGCTCCTGCGAAGGCCGCCAGCCATTCGGCGTCTTCCTCGCCCGGCCAGAGCAGGACCTGGGAATTGAACGCCTCCGTCTCGTATTTGCTGTTGAGCAGCAGGACGGCTCGGCCGGCTTCCATCGCCATCTCGCGTGTTATCAGGAAGAACCAGAACTTCGAGAGAACCAGTCGAGGGACCTGGCGCAGGCTGTCGATCCGGCCGAACCTCGCCTCGCGTTTGACGGCGGTCAGAGACACGTTGCCGGCATATTGCTCAGGGATCTTCGTGTCGCTCGGGTCGAAGTACGCGCCGTCGCAGAAGTCCTCGTACAGGTTCAGGTGAAAGCCGATGTCGTAGGCCTCGCTCGACTGAGGCCGGCTGTGCCTCAGTGCGTAGAGCGCCGAGGCAACGAAGCCTTCGCGTGACTTCTCCAGGTTGTTGCCCAGGGGCCGTTCGCTCATCACCGCGGCGACCACGTCGGCCACGTCCCGATCGGATTCGATTCCAAGGGTCTTGCGAAGAGAGGGGTCCCAACGGCGAACCGTCTGCTCGACGCGCTGCCTGGCGGAGCAGATCGCATCGCGTTCCGCCTGTTGCTCGGCGGCGCTGTAACGAATCGTCGCTTCGTGCCGAAAGACCCTGTCCCAGAGGACGTTGAGGTGGTCGTGCGCCTCTGATTTGCGGTAGTCCTCCATGAGATTCAGGTCGTTGGCTTCGGCGATGGTGGCCAGTCGTCCGGACAGGGCACGGGGGACATATCGCATCGCAGCGCCCAAGGCGAGCAGCCCGCCCCCGACGACGACCGGCGCCAACAGGGCCTCGATCCGTGTGAATCCGGGCAGACCCAGATAGCTGGCCAGGCGGCCGGACACGGCGATACCGGCCGTCCAGAGGGTGGCCTTGGGACTGGCGCGCATCATCACCGCTCCGGCCTGGCTGAGCAGGTCGTCCAGGCGGGCCAGTCGCAGAATGTCCCTGCACGTCTGCGATCTTGCCCTTCCGATTTTCCTGATTCGGTCTATTCTCATAGGTCCTCGTGGCGGCACGACACCAGCTCTGGCATCCAACTGTGGTTTTATACCATCGATCACGCCGTCGAGCCAGAGGGGAACAAAAGGCTCGACATCGTGGTAGAAGTCTGACATAATGCCCGGCCGAGGTTGACCCGGGCAGGAATGGAGAGCCATGAAGACCGTGGCAAGTGTAGATATCCACAGGGAGGGTGATGTCGCGATCGTCTCCTTTACGAGCGGCTGCATCAGCGACGTCGAGCAGATCATGGACGCCTCGTCCCGCGTCAATCGGCACGTTCAGGAGAATCCGCCGCGAGAGATCATCTTTGACTTTTCCGGCGTCAAGTTCTTTTCCTCGCAGGTGTTAGGGCTGCTGCTGGAGGCCCGAGGCCACGTGAAGCGGCATGGCGGGCAGGTGGCGGTCTGCGCCTTGGACCCCCAATTGCATCGCGTCTTCCGGATCACCAATCTGGACAAGATCTTCGCCTTCTACCCCGACTGGCAGACCGCTCTGTCGGAATCAACGGTCGCAGATCGATAGGATCAGCCCTGCCGTTACGGCCAGAGTGCGGCCCCATCCTCGTAGAGCCGCCGGATCTCCTCCGGCAGGAGGGCCTGGTCGAAGATCATCACTTCATCCACCACTCCTTGAAAGTAGGCGACCACTTCCGCGTCATCCCCACGTGGGGCAATCGTGTAGCGGCCGATGCTCACCTTGCCGTCACTCTGTCTGCCATCGAAAAAGATGGTGTCAGATGAACATGTCCGGCTGTTGTCGAACTGCCCGTTGACATACAGCTCCTGGCTGTTGCCACTGCGGACGGCTACGATGTGCACCCAGGCGCCGGCGGGGATGGGTGCCGTCGTCTCCAGACCGTCGATCGCCCGATCCATGGTGCCCATCTCAAGAGCGATTTTCCGATTGGCTCGCAGTCGTGTCACGCGATACCCCGCCCGCTCCTCCCGGGAGAAGTAGTTCGTGGTGCCATAACTCGCATAGTCCAGATCCACCACTGTCTCACTGTCGGGAGGATCATCACGTTCAAAACGTGCCCAGAATGCGACGGCAAAGTCTTTGTCTGGCAGCCAACGGACACCGTTTGCTGGCAGCGCCACGTAGTCATCTACGCCGTCGAAGACCAGAGCCGAAGCGACCTGGCCGCCGGTCCACTGGGCGCCAGAGATTGTGCCGTGGCGGTTCCCCGCCGAATCGTGGGCAATCTCTCCCTGGTTCTCGTCAAAGGACCAGTAGCCGAGAGGATAAGGAGGGTAGTCGCGAGTGACTCGGATGGTCACTGTGGCGGTTTCGGAGTACCCGCCGGATGGCGGCGTGCCCCCGTCACTCACGCTGAACGTGAAGCTGTCAGTGCCTGCGAAGTCCGCATGAGGAGAGTAGACGACCTGATTGCCAAAGGCTTTGAGTCTCGTCGGGCTTTCAATGTGCGTCCCGTCCGGATGTTCCAGCGTTCCGTGTTCTGGAAGCGAAACAATCTGACAGGTTAGCTGACCCGGTGACTCGGGAAGCCCGTCATCCGTTACGTCAAGGCGGATCGTCAAAGGTGCGTTCACTGATGCTTCGACTTCCATGTCATGCGCTGTGGGAGGATTTCCAGGCAATGGCGGCAAGGGTTCGGCGTCGGGATTGGGCGCGTAGGTGACTTCGAGCCTGGCGGCGCGGTCGCCGGACGCCTCGTCGCACGCGAAGAACGCCAGGTCTTGCCCGTGGTAGGCGACGGGCAAGTAGAGAATCGCCAGGGCATTGCCCTGCAACCAGCCTGGATGGTCAACGACCTCCTGAATGACCTGACGGATATCAGGACTTGCGCAGAACGTCAGACGCGGCCACGCATCGCCGACCTGCCAGGTCCATGGAACCGACGCGACCGTCGGGAGCAGTCCGAAGATACGGCGATTGCCGCCGGTGAAGTCCGGGGCGTCTGCCACTGCTTCGGCCTGGAGCAGACCCTCAACCGGTTTCCCAATGACCGCGGTGTCCATGCAGATCAGCAGGCGGGCGCTGACGATCTCACTACCCGGCGGGATGTCGACGTTTCTGAATCGCATCGCGCTGCCGTGCTTGCCGACGGTGAGCGTCTCAGAGTAGACCAATGGATTGCCGTCGGCTCCTGACGCATCGTCGGCCGCAGCGACCACCTGACACTGACGCGTGACTATGTGTCTTACCCTGACCGTCACGGTGCCGGTGGTGGACGTTCCTCCCCGTGGGCGAGCGCCTCCATCGTCGGCGTAGAATGTGAAGCTGTCGTCGCCGGCGAAGTCTGCATCGGGTGTGTAGATGACGCGATCGATCCCGTCCGCAAGCGTCGTCGGCTCGGTGATCGGAGTGCCACGGTCGCTGAGCTGGCCGTGCTCCGGCAGCGATGCGAGCGTATAGAGTAGAGCCATCGGCAATCCGTCATCTCGTCCTTCGAACGCGATTACCAGAGGGCGGCTTGGAGACGCGTAGATCTCGATGTCCTGCACGGTCGGAGGGGACTGCCCCGGCAGCGAAGGCGGCAACTCGGGATTCACGTCATGCGGCGGCGAGTAGATGATCTCCAGCCTTGGAGCTTGCGTCGGATCGGCGTCCCACGAGCAGAAGTGCGTGCCCTGACTGCTGAACTTCTGGCCGCTGTACAGCAGGACCAGGGCGTTGCCGCTCGACCAGTCCGGGCGGCAGACGACTTCCTGGACTACCTGCGCGATGTTGGGACTGGTGTGCCACTGCTCATCGGGTTCAGTTCCCTGCCAGTCCCAGCGTGTTTCCGCCACGGTTTGCGGTCGCTCCCATATCTTGGGATTGCTCTTGGCGAAATCGAGGGTATCGCCGGCGGCCTCTGCACGAACGACGGCTTCGACCTTGACAGTCGCCTCCGTGTAGAACTTCAGGTGAGCGCTGAAGATCCTGCTGCCCTGAGGGACTGCAACGTCCCGGAACCGGACAGCCGTGGTGTCTTGTCCGAGCCAGAGGAACCTGCCCGAGGCAAGTTGATAGCCGCTGCTGCCACAGGCGTCATCGTTGGATGCGCAGACCTGGTACTCGGCGCCGAGCAGATTCGCGACAGTAATGGTGACTCTTGCGGTTTCCGACCGGCCCCCGGAAGGGCTGGTCCCCCCGTCGTCAACGTAGTATGTGAACCCATCGTCACCGCTGAAACCAGCACCGGCTCGGTACACGACCTGGTTGCCGTGATTGGCCAGTGCTCTCGGCTTGGTGATCGTGTCGCCTTGAACGGTCTCCAGGACGCCATGCTCGGGCAGGGAGGCCACTGTAAAGGCCAGTGCCCCAGGTGGGTCGGGAAGACCGTCATCGTCCGCGTGAAGCGTGATCGGTGTCGGCTCGGAGGACGGCGCAACGACTGTTTGATCCTCAGGCTTCGGGGGGTGCTCGTGGAATAGCGGGTGGCTCGAGATCAGTGAGTAGTACTGCTCATCCGCTTGCAGTGTGCTCGGGCAATGGACTCTCACCTCATACAGACCTCGCTCGCTGGGGGTCAGGAGGCAGACCTGCTCAACGTTGTTCCGCGAGTCGTCACCGGTCTGCGCCGGCGCCGCCGGGTTCCGTGGATCGAGGAGGTATGGATGGTAGACAATTGACCCGCTCGGACCGGCGATTCGAAGATCCAGATCGTGGACCACATAGTGAGCTGTGACATCCCCGAACCATTTGTGGATCGAATCCGGGTCCGTCCAGCACAGCGTGACGCGGATTGGCTCGTCGGCATTGCTGTAGAAGTAATACGTGTGGTATGCCGAGCCCGGGTCGAACCGACCTTCCAGGATCGTGTCACCTCGGATGTCTTCGTGCTGTTTCGTGATCAGTTCGGCGGCCGCCTTGGTGTTCATCAGCCCCCAGCCAAATTCGTAGTCCGGTCCCGGCCGGCCCAGGTCGTCGGCGGTGTGGAGAATGAGGCCTTTGAGGGTGCTGGCCCGCATGGATTGGCCCGGGAAGAGCCGTTCATAGTGCTGTATGAGCAGGGCAGCGGATCCGGCGGCAACGGGGCTGGCCATGCTGGTGCCGTCCCCTCCGTCGTAGGCGTCGTCGGTCTGGTCTGTCGTGGAGTACACGCCAGTGCCGTTTGCGACAATGTCGGGCTTGATGCGACCGTCGTCCGTCGGACCCCAACAACTGAAATCCGTCATGGCGGCGTGCGAGACGCTGCGTGTGCCCTCGGAGACCGCATCGTGCACGGCCCCGACCGTCATGACATTCTTCGCCACCGCGAAGAAAGAGATGGTGTCGTAGCCGCCTTTGATCTGGCCGTCGCCCAGGGGACAGGTGTCCGGGTCATACGTTACGGCTACCCAGCGGCCAACAGAGCGGTAATAGACGGTCTCTCCAACGGTCGGGGCATCGCATCGATCGTTTCCGGCCGAAGTGAATGCCAGATAGTAGGAACTGAGATAGGCAACCTGGTCCCACGCGGACGCGATGTCACTATAGGAGCCGAACCATGTTTCGACCGAGTCCGGTCCAGCCCAGTTGCCCCACCAATGCCAACCGATATGTCCGGACAGGGAGTCGGAGGCGTGGTATTCCCATCCAACCATGATCCCATAGGAGTGGTTCGAGATGTAGATGGCGTCGGCTTGTCCCGGCCGTCGTGCCGCCCGTCCGCCCATCTGGGAGATGTCCTCGTCCCAATTATAGGATTCGATGCGGACGCGAGGAGCCATTCCTTTCGCGGAGGGCACCACGCCCGCGGCGCCGATGGTGCCGGCGACATGCGTCGAGTGTGCCGAAGTGACGGATCCGGCCAGATTCGTGACACGGGACTGTCCGTCGGGCCCCTGGAACTCCTGGTGTGTCTTACGCACGCCGGCGGCATCCCATACTCCTACGGCGATGCCTTCGCCGTCCAAGTCCCAGGGCAGGAGGTCTCTGACCCGGTCGGTCTGAAGGGAGATCGCCGCATTGAGATTGGACGTGACATAGTACACGGGCCGTCCGTCCCAAAGTGCCACCAGTTCGCACATCCGCCGTCCATTGTCACAGCGGATGGGAGCCTGATGACGCAAGGCCCACTCCACCGCCTCCGCTCTTTGGGCCCGGCGGCGGACGGCGAGCTGTAACGCGTACACGTCTTGTTCCGGCGCGGAGTCCGGGAGGATCTGCTCCTGAGCGATTGTCTGCGCAGGGCTCAGCGCCGCCGCGAAACAAGAAGCAAAAAGCAAAAGGCAAATATCAAAGTAGCGGAATCTGCCTTCGGCGGATGACTTCCTCGTTTTTGCGTTTTGATCTCTGCTTTGTTCCTGGTGGCCGGTTGGGACTCTCATTTGCCTTGCTCTCCTCTCCGTCGGGTGTTGCACGTCGACAGATTTCTCCACCGACAGGGACCGCCGCAGTCCAGTGGTGGCTCAGCCGCTTCTGGTCATTCGCAACGATGGGGGCTGTGACTTTGCCGCTCCTCCAGGGTCCGCACGGGGCACTTCCGTTCGCGTGACGTACGGGTACGCACACGTCCCGCTCCGCGTCCTCGCGATTCCGATGTAACCAGAACTCCACAGGCAACCATTATACAGATTCCGGCGATGTCCGTCAAATCGTGGCGGCACTGTCAGGGGCTTTCAGGGGTCAAACAGCCAAATTCGCGGTACCGTCCCGGGTTTTGGGTTGACCCAGGGCGACGAAAAGGTGTATTATAGGATCGAGGTCGCGTTGGCTGTCGGATGGCATGCGGCGGGCGGTTGGATCAACGGAGGTGCGCGGCCCGAGACACTCCGTGCGCTCGAGATGCCATAGGGAATGTCTGGGAGTCCCGGCGCACCGGGATTCGATCCCGGTCATGTGTCCGAGGACTGCTTGTACTTCTGATAGGAGGAGAGCATGCGTTGGTCTGCTTCACGCCGCGATTTGTATGGAAGGGTCCACAAGGCAGCGCTCCTGCTGCCCGTGACCGCTGTTTTTCTGCTGCTGGCGGGTGTGGTCCTCTTCACTCCGGCCGCACAGGGAGCCGTTTCAGGGGCGCTCTTCACGCCTCCGCCACCGCCGGCGGTCGCGCCGGTAATCAGCGGCGTCTATCCGAATGACCTGGACGGCAACCACGTCGACGATGAGCTGGACAGCGCCGCCCTGACCTTCGGGCCGTCGGCGCTGTACGAGACGAGTCGATCGCTTGGGGCGCCTTCCGGGCGCGCCGGGACGAGCCTCAATGTCGAGCTGATCTTCAGCGAGCCGGTGACCCAGGAACAGATCGATGCGTTCGGCCAACTGGGCGGCGAGATCACCCACATGTTCCGGGCCGTCTCCTACGGCTGGAACGGTTGCATCCCGTTGGACCGTGTCAGCCTGCTTCCTTCGGCCATGGGGCCGACGCTTGTTCTGGTGGCGCCCAGGACCTGCGAGATCCGCCTGCACATGGATCTGGCCACACAAATCGCCCGGGTGCGCCCGGTCTGGCAACCGGGATTCGCCGGCAGCGTCGCCGGCTTCCAGGGCGATCCGAACACCACCATCGCCATCGTGGATACCGGCGTGGACGATACGCACGTGGACCTCGCCGGTCGGTGTGTCTACTGGAACGACATCAGCGGCGATTATGAGCCCGATCCGGTCGACTACTACGGGCACGGCAGCTTGGTTGCCGGCGTGGCCCTGGGTACAGGCGCCAGTGGCGGCGCCGAGACGTTCGATCTTCGTTATACCTACTCGCTGGAATCGTTCAGTTGGCTTCACGTGGTCGAGCCGATTTCGCTTCCGGCCGGTCCGGTCACCGTGACATCGGCGGCCTATTGGGATGGGCCGTCCGCCTGGCTGGATCACATCTATTGGCGCGCAGGTACCCTGTTGGACAGCCCGCAGTGGATTGGGACGGGCGGAGAAGGAACCTCCGGATTGACGGTGAGCCACACATTCGACGCCAGTGAGGGGCAAACATTCGCCCCGATCCTGGCGGACTATGACGACGACTATCTCTACAATGTCTCCATCGTCAGTCGGGTGTCTCCGTATCCGGCGGTGGGCGACGGGTTCAACACGTTCTGCGGCGTAGCGCCGGGTTGCCGGTTTGCCGCCATCAAGATGGCCATGAAGGACGGGATGACCTATGGGGATGCGTTCGATACCGCCGTCGATGACCTCGTGGTCCGCCGCACGGAGAAGAACGTCAAGATCATCAACTTCAGCGCCGGACTGGTGGACGCCTGGGGACTGCCCGTCCAGAGCATGTCTCTGCGCGACAAGGTCACCTCGGCCGTTCGCAATGGAGTGATCGTCGTTGTTTCGGCCGGGAACAGCGCCAACGAGTCCTCCGAAGAGGCCCGGGGGATGGGCGACCCCGCCCGGGCCGCTCTGGCGATTACCGCCGGAGCCTCCAACGACAACAACGCCCTGACGGAGTACACCACCTACGGATTTCGCGATCCCCGCAAGTACACCGGGGAGGACTACAAGCCGGACCTCGTGGCGCCGGGAGGGTCATACTACTATACAGCGGTCATGTCCGCGGACACCGGCACGACCGATGGCGGTCTTGGCCCGGACCGCGAACCGGACGACTACACGGCCGCACAGGGTACGTCTTTCTCCAGCCCATTCATCGCCGGCTGTGCGGCTCTGGTCATCGAGGCCCTGGAACGCCAGGGGCTTCAGTGGGACTTCAACTCGGACCGCCATCCCAGGCTGGTGAAGATGCTCCTGTGCGCCACGGCCTCGGAGACGAACGCCCGTCGCGAGAACGGGCAGTTCAATCCCACGCTCCAGCGTGCCTCTCGCGGGCCGGACGGTTTTCCCGCCGGCAAGGATCGCCATGAGGGGTACGGGCTGGTCAATGCGGATGCGGCAGTGGAGGCGGTCAGCCTGACGTATACCCCTGGAACCTCGGCCGGTGGGGAGCTCGGGCCGACCTTGACCGACCGGCGGGTCTGGGCGCGGACGGTTCAGCTCGCCGCGGGAACCGGCATGGACGTGACGCTGGAGAACCCGGCAGAGGGTGATTTCGATCTCTATCTCTACAGTATGACGCCCAGTGCCTCCGGGACTCCAATTCTGCTGGCGTCGAGCGCCAGTCCGGGGGCCGGAGTGGGTGAAACCCTCAGTTATACGTCCGGCTCGGATGCCGCTGTGCTGCTCGTCGTCAAACGTGTCTCGGGCTCCGGGACGTTTGACCTCGCCTCCGTCCGGACGGAGCCTGAGGTTCTCGAGGACCAGTAGGCCGAGCGGCGGTGGCAGCATCCCGGCGCGCCGGGACGAAACTCCCCTTATCGAGGGGGCGATTTCCCACCTGCGCAGGTGAAATTCGCCTTGACCTGGAGGGGTCGAAAAAGGTATCATACTCGGTGAGGCGACGGCGGATGGTTTGTATCAGGACGATCTTGGCGATACAGGAAGAGTGAGAAGACAGGCCCTTTTGGCTGGCGAAGACACCACAATCCGGATGGGGAGACCGCTTTTCTCGGAGACGGCCCGGGTCCAAGCCCGGTTCGCATTTATCCCATTTCATAGTGCAAAGGAGGGAGTATGAGTCTGCACAGGTCATGCGAGAATCATTCCGGAGGTGCCGCATTGCAGATGCGGAAGAATCGTTCCTATCGGACCTGGCCCCTCGTGCTGTCGGTGGTGCTGTTTCTGGCAGCCGCGGCGCCGATGGCGAGTGGTCAGTCCCTGACGCCTCCGCCCTGGCCCGATGTGCCGCCGACGATCAGCGGGGCCTACGAAAGCGACCTTGACGGCAATCGCATTGACGATGAGCTGGAAAGCGGTTTCGAGCTGGCAACGCTGCCCTCGTCGCTGTATGCAGAAACCAAATCACTTGGCGGGGAGCTGGCGAGCGAAAAGATGGTCGACGTCGAGCTGGTGTTTGACGAGCCGGTGACCCAGGAGCAGATCGACACGTTCCTGGTGATGGGCGGCCAGATCAGCTACATCTACCAGGCTGTTTCGTACGGCTGGAACGGGCGAATCGCCCTGGGCAAGGTCGAGTCGCTGCCTGTGGCTATGGGACCATCGCTGGTTCTGGTGGCGCCCACCGCTCGCGAAGTCCAGTTGTACATGGACCTGGCGTCACAGACTGGACGTGTCCGTCCCGTCTGGAAGGGCGGCTTTGCCGGCCACGTGCAGGGATTCAAAGGCAACACGAACACCACGATCGGCTTCATCGACACCGGCGTCGACAAGTCGCATTCCGATCTGGCCGGACGAAGCGTCTATTGGAGCGATGTCAGTGGAGAGCAGGAGCCCAACCCCGTGGACTACTCCGGGCATGGCAGCCGCGTCATCGGTGTTGCTGTCGGGACCGGCCAGAGCGCCGGCGCCGACACCTCGGAGCTGCGGTACACCTACGTGGAGGACTGGCCGTCCTGGGCTCACATTGTGGACCCGGTCTGCCTTCCTAACGGTATGGCTACGGTAACCTCGTGGGCATACTGGAGCGGTCCGGTCGCATGGCTGGATCACGTGTCCTGGCTCAGGGGCGATGGCGAGATGCAGGGCTTCGAATGGATCGGAGACGGCCGAGAAGGGCTTTCCGGGATCTCCCTGAGCAATACGTTTCACGCGATCGCGCAGAAGGTGTATTCCCCCGTCTTGGCCAACTACGACGACCTGTCGCTCGACAACGTGGTCATCACGACGTCGGTGGCGGCATATCCCGGTGTGGGCGACGGGTTCAACAAATTCAGCGGCGTCGCCCCCGGCTGCAACTACGCGGCCGTCAAGGTGTCGACCCGCGACGGACTGGCGTACCAGGACGGATTTGGGACGGGGATTGACGCCTTGGTGGCCCAGCGGGTCTCCAAGAAGATCAAAGTCATCAACATCAGCGCCGGACTGACGGACAGCCTGGGGTTGCCCCTTGAGGACGCGTCTCTTCGCGACAAGGTCACGTCCGCCGCGCGCAGCGGCGTGGTCGTGGTCGCAGCCACCGGGAACAGTGCGGACGATTCCATTGAGCTTTTCCGCAAGATGGCGGATCCGGCACGGGCTGCTCTGGCCATTACCGTGGGGGCGTCCAACGACGAGCATCGACTGGCGGACTATTCCACCTACGGCTACATCAGTCCCCGAGAGTATGCGTCGGAGGACTTCAAGCCCGACCTGATTGCGCCCGGAGGCGATTACTACTACACGGCCATCATGTCGGTTGACAGCGGCACGTGCGATGGGATGGGCCATCTGGACACGGTGCCCAACGACTACGCCAGCGGCGTGGGGACGTCGTTTGCGAGCCCCTTTGTCGCCGGCGCCGCCGGTCTCGTCATCGAGGCCTTGGAGCGGACGGGCCTCACATGGGATTTCACGTCCAACCGGCATCCGCGACTGGTGAAAATGCTGCTGTGCGCCACCGCGACCGAGACAAATGACATCCGCCAGGGGGGCCAGCGCAATCCATCGCTGGAGCGCAATGCCCCTGGCGCTGAGGGCTTTCCGGCCGGAAAGGATCGATACGAGGGATACGGCCTGATCAACGTGGATGCGGCCGTGGAGGCCGCCGGTTCCGTCTATACCCCCGGATCGATCGTTACGGTCGCGCTGGGCGGGGGCACCACGGATCGTCGCGCCTGGGCCGGCACGATTCATCTCAGCGCCGGCGCCGGCATCGACCTGTCGCTGGACAATCCGGCCACAGCCGACTTCGACCTGTATCTTTACAGCATGACGCCCAGCGACACGGGAACGCCCGTCGTTCTGGCGGCGAGCACGTCGGCTCAGGCGGGCGGCGCCGAGACGGTCAGTTATACGCCGCAGTCCGATACGTCCGTCCTGGTGGTGGTCAAACGCATCTCCGGCTCCGGGACATTCACGCTGAAATCTCTACAGGTCGGTCCGCCGACGGCCCAGAACACGGCGGTCAGCACCGGCGCCGGCTCGCCCGTGACGATTACGCTTGCGGCGGTCGATGACGGCGCGCCCAATCCGCCCGGGCAACTGACGTACAGCATTCTGTCCCTGCCCCGACATGGCAAGCTGGAGCGCCCCGGCAGCGGTTCGGCCATCACGACCGTTCCGGCTGCGCTGGCCCAGGGGAGCAATCAGGTGGTCTATCGGCCCGACGAAAGCTGGATCGGAGACGACAGCTTCACGTTCCGTGCTGACGATGGCGGCGTCGCTCCCTTTGGCGGACCGTCGAACGTGGCGACGGTGAGCATCTCGGTTGTGAGCGAGGTGGAGCAAGTCTGCAAGGTGGCGGCCGGCGAGGACGATGCGCACTCCAGCAGGTGGAGCACCTACCAGAAACTCGGCGACGAGACGCTGGCGGTGGGCCAGTACACCGCAGGAATGCGTTTCTGCAACGTCGAGGTGCCTCAGGGCGGCCAGATCGTTCGGGCGACGTTGAGGATCTGTGCCCATTCGAGCGGACTTTCTGGCCAGGTCACGGCCGGGCTCCGCGCCGAAGCGGCGGATAACCCTGGTTCGTTCACCAGTGTGCACCGTACGAACGCCCTGACAATGACCACCGCCTCGCAGGATTGGAGTTGGGACGGCGCTGCGTGGGAGGCCGACGCATGGTATGAGAGCCCCGACATCGGCTCATTGATCCAGGAAGTGATCGACCGACCCGGGTGGTCGCCGGGCAACGCGATCGTAATTGCCTATGTTGCCAGTGATTACGATGGCAGCGACCGCAAGTTCTGGGCCTACGAAGGCAGTCCCGCCAAGGCGGCCGAACTGGTGATCGTCTATCAACCGTAGACGGAAAGGCGCGGAAACACAGTCTCAGGCAGTTTGAAACCACAATCCGGATGCCAACGCGTCCGGATTGTCATTTTCTGCGTGGCCGTCTGGCCACCTTGAAGGTGGCATGTGTGGGACAGGCATTCGCAGCCGAACCAGCGAACGTGCACATCCAGTCTGCGTAACAGTAGGGTTGAACGATACGTGGAGGCTGTGCATAATGCGGATGACTTCCAGGAAACCGTTTCCTTTCGGCATGGGCGGAGACGGACCGCGAGTATCGCAGCACAAACAGAAGACTGGTGCAATAACGCATTGAAAGGCGAAGAGGATGTACACTGCACCGCAGTTTTCGGTTTTCATGGTCAACAAGCCTGGTGTGCTGGCCCGAGTTCTGGGGGAGTTTGCCAGGGCAAGAATCAACATCACCGCAATCACCATGATGGATTCGGCCGAGCATGGCGTCATGCGGGTCGTATTCGAGAAACCGGAGGCTGCCAGAGAAGTCCTGACGAAGCTGAACATGCCGTACAACGAGACGGATGTGCTGTGTGTCGATTTGGCCAACAAATCCGGTGCGTTGGCGACCGTGGCCGAGAAGCTCTCCAAAGGGCACATCAACATCTCCTATGCCTATTGCACCGCCGGAGGCAAGGGCGGACGAACCACCGGCGTTCTGAAGGTCTCCGATGTCAAGAAGGCCATGAAGCTCCTCCAGGACCACAATAAGGAGAGCAGGGCAGAGACTAGTGCGCGTCGTCCCGCTGCCGGCCGCGGGTAACGGGCCATTCGATCGACGAGGGCATTCGACTGTCGCGACGGGGACGCACGACCGGCGGCGAGCGACGTTTGCTCGCCGGCCCGCTGTATTCTCGGACGTTGTCATTCCAGGACGGCATTCCTCCCCGAATCCTCCCGGCCCGGTCAGTGCATGTGCGATGCGCGCTTGTGCTTGGCGTTGTGGAGGCAGTGAAACTTGGCGGCGTCGCAACGAAGCTGTGCGACTTGCCCTGTTTTTCCGATATCCCAGTATGATTTGGCTTTCTTTGACGATGGGTTTCTGCTACACTGCCCGGATGCTTCTACGGAAGGTGTTCGACAAGAAGGGATGCAATGAGTCGAGCGGAAATCGGAGCCTATTCAGCCAGGGTCAGGGCAGCCCATCGTTATGAGGTGGTCAATGCCGTGAATCGACCGAAGATTGCGGGTGCGCGGTTTCATTTCATCGGAGCCGGCGGCGTCGGCATGAGCGGCCTGGCGCAATTCCTCATCGAGAAGCACGCGATCGTCAGCGGATCGGACCAGTCGGCCACAGCGGTCACGTCGCGTCTGGCGCGTCTGGGGGCCGACATCTGCGTCGGCCACAGCGGCGATCACATCCGGCCCGACACGGAAGCGGTGGTCGTCTCGGCGGCCATCCAGGAGAGCAACCCGGAGTTGCAGCAGGCGCGCCGGCAGGGCTGCCGCGTGTACAAATACGCCCAACTGCTCGGCGAGTTGATGAACCACTTCGAGAGCATTGCCGTCAGCGGCACGCACGGCAAGAGCACCACGAGCGGATGGCTGGCCTACTGCCTCAAGCAGGCAGGGGTGGATACGAACTTCGTGGTCGGCGCCGAGGTCAGCCAACTGGGGGCCTCCTCCGGCAGCGGCGACAGCAGTTTCTTCGTCGCGGAAGCCTGCGAATACGATCGGAGCTTTCTGAATCTCAAGCCACAGGTGGCGTGCATTCTGAACATCGAGGCAGATCACCTGGACTGCTATCGCGACGAGGCCGATATTGTAGAGGCGTTTTATCAGTTTGCCAGGGGCTGTAAGCCGGATGGATTCATCGTGGCCAACGGCCAGGATGCGAATGTGGCCAGCGTCCTTGACCGGCTGGGCGGCGAACGGCGGATCGTTACGTTCGGTTTCGGCACGAAGTGCAGCTTCTATCCGCGCCACGTCCGGCCGGATCAGGGCTCGTACGGCTTTGACGTTTATCGAGAAGGCCGTCGACTGGGGGCTACGAAGCTGTCCCTTCCGGGGCGACACAACATCCTCAACTCCCTTGCGGTCATTGCGGTCGCCGTAAGTATCGGCGTGGAACCGGATGCGATTCTCGGCGTGCTGGATCGGTTCACCGGAGTGGATCGGCGTCTGATGTTCAAAGGACAGGTCAACGGGGTGACCGTTCTCGACGACTACGCCCATCACCCGACGGAAATCCGGGCCAGCCTGAAGGCCATTCGCCAGAAGTACCACCCCCGGCGGCTCTGGTGCGTCTATCAGGCGCACCAATACAGCCGCACGCGATTCTTCCTGGATGCGTTTGCGGCCAGTTTTGCCCAGGCCGACAAGGCGATCATTCCCGAGATCTATTTCGTTCGGGACACGGACATCAGCCGCAGCGAAGTGAATGCCAAGATCCTGGCGGACCGAATTCGCGCCGCTGGAGCCGATGCCGAATACATCGGAGCCTTCGACGCGGTGTGTGATTACCTGGAAAGAGAACTCGGCGCCGGCGATCTGCTGGTCACCATGGGCGCCGGCGATGTGTGGAAGGTGGCAGATGAATATATTCGGCGACTTGGCGGAAATCGTTGAGCCCAACCATGCGATGGCGCCGCACACGTGGTATCGGTTGGGCGGTCCGGCCGACTACTTCATTCGGCCGCAGACGGTCGAGCAGTTGCAGGACGTGGTCAAGCGGTGCAACGACAACCATATCCGCATCCACGTGATGGGACTCGGATCGAACTTGCTGGTCAGCGATGAAGGGGTCCGAGGGGCCGTCGTCAAGCTGGAAGGGCCGGTGTTCAGCGCGGTCCAGTTCGATGGGGCGCAGATCACCGCCTGGGCAGGAGCCGAGTTGAGCAAGCTTGTGCTGGACTGCGTCGAGAAGGGGCTCGCGGGTCTGGAGATCCTGACGGGCATCCCCGGGTCCATCGGCGGCGCCGTGAAGATGAACGCGGGAGGGCGATTCGGTGACATCGGTTCGGTGGTCGATTCGGTGACGTTGATGGACGGCCAGGGGACCATCTTCGAGAAGAGCAGGCCGGAGCTGATCTTCGATTACCGTTGCGTCAACATCCGGGCTCCGTTCATCTTGAATGCGACACTGACGCTCAGTCCGGGCGATCCGAAACAGATCATGCGGACGCTGAAGGAGAACTGGATCTACAAGAAGAACAACCAGCCGCTCAACACGAGGAACTGCGGGTGTGTCTTCAAGAACCCGCCCGAAGCATCGGCCGGAGCGCTGATCGACCGCGCGGGTCTCAAAGGGCTCCAGATCGGAGGGGCGGTGGTCAGCGAAAAACACGCGAATTTCATCGTGGCCAACGAGGGTTGCACGAGCCGGGACGTCATGCGGCTCATCGAATCGGTCCGCAAGCGGGTCCGCGAGCACGCCGGCGTTGAATTGCAGCCCGAGATCGAGATTTGGAAGTAGAACGGCGGTGCGTCTGTTCTTCGGACGCGTCGGCCGGATGGGCGTGGGCCGGTCGGTCAAGTCGTCTCATGCAGCGAAAGTCGAGGATTCCATGAAGGTGGTGGTTCTGCAGGGAGGAGTCGGTCGTGAGCGCGAGGTGAGCCTTCAGAGCGGCCGGTGTATTGCCGAGGCACTTCGCGAAGGTGGAATGGAAGTCGTTGCCTCGGATATCACGCCCGATGACATGAGCGTGCTCGACAGGTCCGATATCGACGTGTTTTTCGTGGCCCTGCACGGCCAGTTCGGCGAAGACGGTCAGCTTCAGCAGATTCTGGAGGACCGGGGCTTGGTCTACACGGGCTGCGGCCCGGAAGCCAGCCGGATGGCGTTTGACAAGATCGTGAGCAAGAATCGATTTGCTGCGGCCGGTGTGGCCGTGGCGCCCACGATTGAGGTCAGCCGGGGGATGCCGCGTGGCGACATCGAGGCGCAACTCGCTGGTCTGGGCGAGCGTTTCGTCGTCAAGCCGGTCCGGCAGGGCAGCAGCGTGGGGGTCTACGTGGTGGATGGTCTGCCCACGGTGGCCGCCTGTGCCTTGAAGGTGTGCGAGGAGTTCGGCGACTGCATGATCGAGCCGTTCGTTCGCGGTCGTGAGATCACGGTGGGGGTGCTGGGACACGAGACCCTGCCGATTATCGAGATTCGAAGCAAAACGGGGTTCTACGACTACCACGCCAAGTACGTGGATGACCGGACCGAATACTTGTTCGATACGGTGGCAGATGCCCAGGTCAGGGCACGCATCAGCCGCGATGCCAGCGCCTGTTTCGATGCGCTCGGCTGCCGGGATTTCGCCCGAGTCGATTTCATCTTGAGCGACGATGGGGTGCCCTATGCGCTGGAGATCAACACGATCCCCGGCTTCACCACGCATTCGCTGCTGCCAAAGGCCGCCGCCCGGGCCGGCCTGTCGATGAGCCAGTTGTGCGTGCGTATCGTCCAGACGAGTTTTTACCGAAAACCAGTGCAGCAAAACGTCCGAACGGTCGATTCTGATAGTGTCTGTTTCTGAGATTCAGGGCGGATGCGTCTGGAACGACACAAATGAGGCAGTGATTGAGGCGATCAGTGGCCAGAAAGAAGCAGAGAATCAGTCTTTCGGAGCGATTTTCCTCCTGGTGGGGGACGCGGACCAAGAGAGAGGCACAAGCCCGGAAACAGACGCTGACGACCGCCGTGAAGGTGGCGGCGGTGATGTTCGTTCTGGTGGCCGCGGGCGCATTTCTTCGCTATGCCGAGGGTTACGTCGGCGCGGCCAGGCCGACGGAGGAAGGGCGTCTGGTGCTCGTCGGTGTGCCGGCGTGGGCCAACTGGGACCTGAAGGCCAGGGTCGTGGCCGCCGCCGGAGGGGATCGATTTCCGGTGCAGGAGGAGACCGCCGAGGTGGTCGCCCGCAATCTCGCCCAAATGTCCTGGCTGGACGATGTCAGCGTTCACGTTACGTATGATTCCGTATGCGTCCAGGCCCGCTGGCGCAAGCCGGTGGCGTTGATCGAACGAGGTCCGTCGAAGTTCTACGTCGACGCCGACCTGGTTGTGCTGGACTACATGCCGATGGCGCACCTGCCGATCGTGAAGGTCGAGGGCGTCTCCCAAGGGCTTCCCCCTTCGCCCGGAGCGTTGTTCGATCGGGATGATCTTGCGGCGGCGGTCAAGCTCATCATCCTGCTGAATCGCATGGATGCCGAGGTAACGCCCAAGAGCCCGCTGCTGGAGCAGATCGCCAACATCGATGTGACCAACTACAAGGGACGGAGAAACCACCGCGACCCGCACATCGTGCTCAACAGCAAGGACGGGACGCTGATCTACTGGGGTGCCGAGATCGGAGAGTGGGCCAAGCACCTGGAGGCCAAAGACGAGCAGAAGCTGGCCAAGCTGTACACGTACTACAAGGAATCCGGCTCGCTCAGCGCCGGGGTCAAGTACATCAATCTCTACGATCCTCAGGACAAGGTCCCGCAGCCGATTGACAAATACCGGTAGAGAACGTCGCCAGGGCCGTTCCCAGATCGGCGTACTGATAGGCGATCTGATAGCGCTGGCAGATGCTCTTGAGCTTTCTCAGGACGGTTTCCGTCAGTTCCGCCTGGAAGTCCCGATCGCCGTCGCAGCAGAAGATGCGACAGCCGGTGAACCGATGCCGGTGAATCGCGCATCGTTCCTCCTCCTGGTAGGGGCATCGTTCGCCGGTCATCTGCCTGAGACTCGAGGCATTCAGCTTGGCTGCGAGATAGATCAGCTCGGGCGGCGTCACGAAAAGCAGGTGGTCGTAACTCACGAAGTCGCAGCAGGCCCCGCAGGCGGCACACTCTCCCACCAGTTCGCGGTCCTGCTGAAGCTGTGTATCGATCCAGTCGTAGAGGACGGCTACTTCAGCGACGACTCGGCGATGTCTTTCTGATTCTCCCACCATCGTCTGTTTCTCTTGATCCTCTCGATTTGTTTGGCACCATAGTGCCGTCCCCGGTTGATTCCCGGGCATCGCAGTCCGGCTCGGTTCCAGTCGCTGGGCCCGGAGAGATTGTCCGGCCAGAACGGCCACGAGCGGCACTGGCTCGGCCGGACCGGATAGATCGCGCACTGCTTCTTGCCGTCGATCTTCCTGAGAAAGATACAGTCTTTGGTCGTTTCGTGTTCGATGATCGTAGTGCGTAAGCCCACCCGGCGCAGATACTTCTGTCGTAGCTGCCCCGGCGTCATGTTCAGGTGCCGCCCGATCAGTTCGATCTCCGGCCGCGACACCCAGATGTACCCCTCACCCGGCCCCGAGCAGCACGCCCCGCACCCGGTGCACTCAAAGTGCAGCCCCGCCGCATACCATTCTTGAACGGTCTCCTTATTCACGACTCCCTGGCCTCCCGCCATGTGCTCATGACAGTGTCTCGCATGGTCACCAGAAGGCCGGGCCATTCGGTAGGAGAGAACAAACCGATTGCTTCAATGGCACGTTGTGTGATGCGACGGCGGTTCGGCTGCCCGAGGCGGACGATCAAGATGCCATGGTGCCTCGCATAGCGACGACGCGCAAACCCCTTGTCGGTTGTTATCAACAGGCGGCCTTCCTGCTGAGCCTTGTCCCAGAGCTTCTCGTCGGAGAGACCTTCCTCCGACGTGCGCCGAACGTCAGCGACGTCGTGGCCCATCTTACGAAGAAGCTCCACGCAGATCAGGGGGATGTTCTCGTCCGCGAGTATCTTCACGTTGTCGTGTCCGCGATGGGAGATATCTCTTCTTCCGCCAGAGAGGCGGCGTAATTGAGACAGGCCAAGATATCGTCCTGCGTCAACGACGGGTACTCTTGGAGGAGGTCCTCAACCGCATCGCCGTTGGCGAGCATGCGCACGATCTGGTGGACTGGAATCCTTGTGCCTTTCACGCATGCCTGGCCGTGACAGATGTTGGGGTCTGTCGTGATTCGTCCGTTCATGCTGCCTTCTCCTGTGCCGACGGGTTCCCCGATGGATCGCTCAAAGCCACTCCTATTGTACCGAACCTCGCAGGCGAGTTCCAGTGAGGTCTCAGGTGCGCCTCAATGGCACGGAATGGCTGCTCCTGGGCTGCGTGCTACCATTTCAGGACGGCGCCGGTGTCGGCGCTGGTGGCCATGGCGGCGTACTTGGCGAGGTAGCCTTCTTTGATCCGCGGCTCGGGGGCCTTCCAGGCCTTCTTCCGCTTGGCCCATTCGGTCTTGGACAGCTTGGCATTGATCGTGTTGTGGGGGATATCGATCTCAATGACATCGCCGTTCTTGAGCAGGCCGATGGGACCGCCGACCGCCGCTTCCGGGCTGACGTGGCCGATGCAGGCGCCGCGCGTGCCGCCGCTGAAACGCCCGTCGGTAATCAGCGCGACCGATTCACCCAACCCGGCGCCCATGATATAGCTGGTCGGGCTGAGCATCTCCTGCATGCCCGGCCCGCCCTTGGGGCCTTCATAGCGGATGATGACGACGTCGCCAGCCTTGACCTTGCCGGCCAAGATGCCCTCGCAGGCGTCCTCTTGGCTCTCGAAGATGACCGCCGGACCGGTGTGCGTCAGCATCGCCTGGGCGACCCCGGCGCTCTTGACGACGCTGCCGTTGGGAGCGAGGTTGCCACGCAGGATCGACAGCCCGCCCGTCTTGGAGTAGGCCTTATCGAGCGAGTGGATCACTTCCGGGTCCTTGATCTTCGCCTCGGCGATGTTCTGGCCCAGCGTCTTACCCGTGACGGTCAGACAGTCGAGGTTCAGCAGGTTCGGGATCTTGCTGATCTCGTTGAGGATCGCGCTGATCCCGCCGGCACGGTCGACATCCTCGACGTGAACCTTGCTCGATGGCGAAACCTTGCAGATATTCGGACACTTGGCGGAGATGGCGTTGATGCGGTCCAGGTCGTATTCGATTTTCGCTTCGCTGGCGATGGCCAGCGTGTGCAGTACCGTGTTGGTCGAGCCGCCCATGGCCATGTCGAGGGCCAGGGCGTTGTCCATCGATTTGACGCTGATGATATCGAGCGGCTTAATGTCCTTCTTCACCAGTTCGACGATTTGCCTGCCTGCGGCCTTGTACAGGTCCTGTCGGCGCGGATCGACTGCCAGGGTCGTCCCATTGCCGGGCAGGGCCATGCCGATCGCTTCGGACAGGCAGTTCATGGAGTTGGCGGTGAACATGCCCGAGCAGCTTCCCTGCGTGGGGCAGCCGGCGCATTCGAGTTCCTTGAGTTCCTCTTCGCTGATCTTGCCGGCGTTGAACTGGGCGACGCCCTCAAAGATACTGATCAGGTCGACGGTCTTGCCGTCCCTGGTCTTGCCCGCCTTCATCGGTCCGCCCGAGACGAATAGGGTCGGGACGTTGAGCCTCACGGCGCCCATGAACATCCCGGGGATGATCTTGTCGCAGTTCGGAATGCAGATCAAACCGTCGAAACAGTGGGCCCGCACCATCGTCTCGACCGAATCGGCGACGATCTCCCGCGAGGCCAGCGAGTACTTCATGCCCGTGTGGCCCATCGCGACGCCGTCGCAGACGGCAATCGTATTGAACTCGAACGGCACGCCACCGGCCTGGCGGATGGCCTCCTTCACCACGCGGGCCACCTCGTTGAGATGGACATGGCCGGGAACGACTTCGCAGAAGCTGTTGGCCACGCCGATGAACGGTTTGTCGATGTCCACGTCCTTCAAGCCGCACGCGCGAAGCAGGCCGCGATGGGGCGCCCGCTGAAAGCCCTTCTTGACGGTGTCACTTCTCATTGTCTTTCTCCATAGCCGTCGATCGGAATCGTGAGGATCAAAACACCTAAGTTTAGCTCGCAGGCGGACATAAATAAAGGAAAATCGTTGTTCGGACCGCTGCGGGCCATATAATTGCCTGCCGGGGCATGGTAGAAGAATCGTGCGATGATCCGACTCCCAGTCAGGGGCCCAGATGAGACGAAGAACAGACATTTGCGTTGTTGCGACAGGCATCGTGTTCTGCCTGATTGTGCTCTTGCCCGGCTGTGAGAGTGCGGGAACGCACCCGGACTCGTCACATGAACCCGTCACGACTCAAGCCAACGAGCCGACGGCTTCGGCCGACCGGCCTGCGGACGACGGGAGCAACGCTCCGATGCCGTCCGATGGGGGAATTGACCTGCTCCTGAGGTTCGTTCCCGATCGGCTCGTTACCTACAGGGTGACTACGGAGACCGAAGCCTCCGTCCGATGGGAAGGGGATGAATCCGGCAAGCCGGCCGCTTTTCGAGGCGGTGCGATCGGCAACCGGGTGGAGGTTACCTTCGAGCAGCGCCTCGACCGCGTCAGCGACAACGGCCACGCGATGCTCAAGATCACGATCCTGGCGCTGAAATACCTGGGCCGCTCGCGGGAAACGGTGGTCCTGGATTTCGACAGTTCGCGCGACCGCAATCGCGAAAGTCCCCTGTCGCAGCTTGTCGGCACCAGCTACGAGGTGGAGATGACGTCCAAGGGGGCGGTCTTGTCTGTCGCAGGGCTCGCGACGATCCGTGATTCCATCCAGGGCAGTTCGCCCGAACACCAGACGGCTCTGAGACTGATCAGCGACAAGGAGATTCGGGACCGGCATGAAGTCCCGGCTCTGACGGCCTCCGAAGGCAAGATCGTTCGTCCAGGTGAGACGTGGAGCAATGTCACGATCATGTCGTTCGGGCGAATGGGCGCCAAGGCCTATGAACGGCTCTACAGTCTCGACCGGGTCGAAGCCGACGGAGGCGGCCGTGTCGCCCACGTGACGATGAAAGGCATTCCTTCGTCCGCCGCGGCCAAGCAGTTGCACGAGGGACAGACGGACACTGTTCCGGCCGGCATGTTCGACAACGTAGACACGTACGAAGGGCAGTTCGAATTCGATCTGGACACCGGCTGTATCGACACGTATGTCGAGCGATTCAACACGGAATGGGTAGCGGTCGACCAGGCGGCGGTCCAGGACGGTGCGGACCGTCCGGCAGCCGTGAGGATGAACAGGACCCAGTTGTACAGGCTCGAACGGATTCCGTAGTGCGGCCGCGTGAGAAGAAAATCATGGCAGCGAAAGCCCAATCCGCCGTGGGGTTTGTGGCGGTCCTTCTGCTTTTCGCAGGATGTCGAAGCGCCGGCGTTCCGGACGAGTCGCCAGGCTCTCGTGACAGCGAACGCATCTTCCTGACCGTGGATTTCGAGCCCGGGCAGACGCTTCGGTACAAATTCGTCTCGCATCGGGACATGGTGCTGGATTGGGACCCGAATGCCCTCGGAGCAGACCAGACGGAGAAGCGATTCGAGCGTCTGGAGATGGTGAATGCCTACACGCCTGTGATGGTGGACCCTTACGGTGTCAGCACGATCCGGGTGGTATGTGAGTCGGTGACGGTGGAGCGCAGTGGGCGCCAATACGGCGTCGATGCCGCCGAATCGGCGGCTGGAAAGACCTTCTCGTTCACGATCGATCCGCGAGGCAAGATCGTCGACCGAACGGAACTGGACGCGCTCGTGCAGGAGATGGGCGCCAAGGCGTTTCGCTCGGGGCCTTCCGGCGGACGCGTCAAGGGTCCCGACATGATCGGAGATTTCATCGCAGGACAGTACTTCCTGTGGGATGCGATGTCGAGCGTGGAGGCTCCGGCTTCCGGTGTCGCGGTCGGCCGGACCTGGCGGTCGAGACTGCCGGTGCCTCTGCCGATGGTCGCGCGCAGAGCCCGCGATGTCACGTACCGCCTCAGCGAGATCCGCACCGACAAGGACAAGCCTCTGGCGATCATCGACAGCGTCTACTCGCCCGCGGATGCTGCTCCAACCGACTGGCCCATCCCCTATTCCGGGCGGTTCCAGATGAGCGGGACCTTCGGGTTTCTCGGCAGCTACCGGGTGCTTGCCCTCGAAGGGGCCGGACAGGAATCGTTCGATGTGGACGACGGCCGCGTTGTCGTTGACCGCCAGAAGTACACGGTGCGGATGAAGGCGTCGCTGCCGCCGATGGGAATTCGGGCCGATCCGCATCTGACGATTGAGCAGACTCTTACGACGGAACTACTGGCCCCTTAGGTCTGATGTTGACGATATTTTGGAGGCATCCCATCTTGGAACGGAACAACATCTGGGCGCCGTGGCGCATCCCATACATCCGAGGACTTGAGAAGAGCGAAGGCTGTTTCCTTTGTCACGACTTTGCCCATCCGGAGGCCGACGACGAGAATCTACTGCTGTGGCGGACGGAGCGGTCTCTGGTCGTGCTGAACCGGTTTCCATACAACAACGGTCATCTGCTGGTCTCACCCGCCCGGCACATCGCCGATCTTGACGACACGACCGAGCAGGAAATGGTGGAGCTGATGAAGCTGGTGCGTGAGTCGCAACGAGCTTTGTCGATGACGATCCGTCCGCACGGTTTCAACGTGGGCCTGAACTTCGGCCGCTGTGCCGGGGCCGGCCTGCCCGGCCACATGCACATCCACGTGGTGCCGCGATGGGACGGCGACACGAACTTCATGAGCGTCTGCAGCGACACCGACGTGGTCAGTCAGTCGCTGATCGACCTGCTGGCGGAATTGAAAGCCGTCAGTGCCGAACACGGGCTTCCCGGATTGGAGAGATGACGGACGGACTTCGATCGTATGCGGTGACGGAGGGGGCCAGCCGGGGGCGGGCGTTCGCGGAGACGCCTCATCGGTATCGCTCGGACTTCGAGCGGGATCGGGATCGGATCATTCACTGCTCGGCGTTTCGCCGGCTGGAGGGCAAGACGCAGGTCTTCACGCCGGGGCTCGACGACTACTATCGCACCCGCCTGACGCACAGCATCGAGGTCGCTCAGATCGGCCGGACCATCGCCAAAGCCCTGGGGCTCAATGAAGCGCTGACCGAGGCGATCTGTCTGGCACACGACCTCGGGCATCCGCCGTTCGGGCATGCGGGCGAAGCGGCCCTCAACGAGCTGATGGCGCAGTACGGGGGGTTCGAGCACAACGCTCAGTCGCTGCGCATCGTCGAATTGCTCGAACACCCCTATCCGGCCTTCATGGGCCTGAACCTCATGTACGAGACCCGGCTGGGCCTGGCCAAACACAAGAGCCGCTACGACGTGCCGCAGGGCGACCTCTTCCCGGAGGCCAACTGCACGCTGGAGGGCCAGATCGTCGATCTGGCCGACCGCATCGCCTACAACTGCCACGATCTCGAAGACGGGATGAAGGCTCGACTGCTCGACAGCGAGCAGATGCAGCACATCGAGATTTTCACGAGGGCGACTCGGCAGATCGGCGCCGATGCGATCGAGGACCGGACGATTCGACGCACCCGGATCGCCAAGGCCATTATCGACGCCCTCGTTGGCGATTGCATCGACACCAGCGCCGGCAACATCGCCGCTGCAGGTATAAGAACGCCGCACGAGGCCTGCGACAGTCCGCAGGATGTGATTGGCCTGTCGCCCGAGTGCGACCGCAAGCTGGAGGAGCTGGAGACGTTTCTCCTGGATCGGTTCTATCACCACGAGTCGCTCATCCGCAACGCCCAGAAGGCTCGTGACTGGTTGGCCGAGCTGTTTGAGCGCCTGTGCGCCAGGCCCGACCTGATGCCGGGCTACTTCCAGCGGTTCATTCCCCAACACGGCCTCGAACGTGCCGTGTGCGACTACATCGCCGGCATGACCGACCGTTTTGCCCTCAAGTCGCTCCAGACGACTTGAGCCTGCACGCTATTGGCTCCATCTGCTATCGACCGAAAGTCACAGGCCCGTTGTTGGATATCCGGCAGACGGCTTGGCGCAGCGCCTCGGGTCACGTGTGACATGTCTTTTGCCTGCTGGTAGGTGGTGACAGTCCCTTCATTGAAGTCGCAGGGCCGCCTCCCCCTTGGGGCATGCCTCTTCGATGATAGGCCGGCTGTTAGGAAGAGATTATAGGACGCGCATCGCGCATTGGTTCTGTAAATGTCTTCATTTCAAAGAGTTAGGCAATGCCCTGTGACGTGGTGGCGATCTGCGTTGCGAAAAAAATCCGCAGAAAGTGGTTTTGAAGATTGACGTAGTGGGGAGAAGTGGTATGATCTCCCAAATGGTGACAGACGAGTGGAGCAGTGGCCATGCTGTTATTAACAGGTGAGTACCAGCACGTTGTCGACGGCAAAGGAAGAGTGCTCGTCTCCAACAAGCTACGGAACCAGATTGACGCTGACGAGCATGGCAGCGACTTCTATCTCGTTCTCGGCGCCAACGGGGTGTTGTGCCTGTATCCGGAGCGATATTTCGAGCAGATCGTGCTGTCGGTGGCCCCGGGGGCGACGGCTCCCGATGAGGCGGTCGCCTTCGAGCGGATCAGCTTCGCCATGGCCAGCAAGATCGAGCTGGACGGCCAGGGGCGAATCCTGCTCAACGAGAGACTGCGCAAACGGGCGGGTCTCAAGGACGACATCACGCTCGTCGGCGTCAGAGACCACATCGAGCTGTGGAACAGCGAAGACTGGGAACAGTACCTGTCGGACCACATGGGCCAGTACCAGAAACAGATGACCCAGGCGCGGCAGTTGGTGCTGCAGAAACAACACAAGGAGCTTTAGCGCTGCACAGGAGGCAACAGACACGGATGAACGGAAGCCATTGCCAAGTAGTGGCCAGGACGTTGGCCGGCCAAAGGCCCATTGACGAGCAGACCCATCTGTCGTTGTCGGTGCTGGCCGACCGCCTGGAACGGCTCAGGAGCCAGGGAGGGCTTTTTTCCGCGATAGAATTCTCACCCCACGTTCAGAAGCTCAGGAGACGCTGTGAGCCGGTGTCGGTCGGCTGAGAGGCGTGCAGGACAGGGGTGGATCGCTCGGATGTGGAACACGTTCCGGTTCTGTCGAAAGCTCTGGCCGAACAGATAGACTTACCTCAGGATGGGGTGATGGTCGATGCGACCGTTGGACACGGTGGTCATAGTCTTCTGTTCGGCAAGAGTCTGGGCCCCCAGGGGATGCTGGTGGGCTTGGACGTCGATCCGCTGGCGCTGGAGCGGGCCCGTGAACGACTGGCATCGCTGACCTGCAAGGTGTTCCTGGTCAAATCCAACTTCGCCTGCCTCGCTGAGCGTCTGGGCGAATTGGGCATTGAGAAGGCGGACTTCATCCTGGCGGATTTGGGTTTCAACTCGGCCCAACTGGCGGACGAGGAGATGGGATTGAGCTTTCGGGCTGAGGATATGCCGCTGGATATGAGAATTGACGAAAGCTTAACGACGACGGCTGCCGATATAGTGAATGGATACGACGAGAAGTCTCTGGCCGACCTGATCTTCGAATACGGCCAGGATCGGGCTTCTCGACGGATTGCCAGGTACATCGTTCGGCGGCGGCAACAAGAGCGGATCACCACGACGGGTCAGTTGGTGGAAATCGTTTGCAGCGCCTTGAGAACACCTGGGGGAAAGCATCGGCCGCGGAAGCATCCGGCCACACGGACGTTTCAGGCGCTGCGGATTGCGGTCAACCGCGAGTTGGAGAACCTGGATCGGCTGCTCGCGATGGCTCCGAGAGTGTTGAAGACCGGCGGGCATCTGGCCGTCATCAGCTTTCACAGTCTCGAAGACGGGCGAGTCAAATGGGATTTCAAGCGAAATCAGCAGGAAGGCGTGTACCGGCTGCTGACCAGGAAACCCATTGTCGCCGACCCGAAGGAAATCGCCGAGAACCGACGCGCCCGAAGCGCCAAGCTCAGGATCGCGCAGAGAAATTAGCGGGGTGGGTTCCTCACCCGCGCGTTCAGTGGAAAAAGAGAAACGGAGTGCTACCATGACGTCAGATGCGAAGATCGGCTTGCTCCTGGGACTGGTGTTCATCTTTGTCATCGCCTTCATTATCAACGGCCTGCCCAATTTCGGCGATCGTTCCAAAGCGGAAGCGGCCCAGATGATGACTACCGAGAAGCTCGATGTCGCAGGCGACGCGCGGCTTGATTGGGATGACCTGATCGACCAGGAGGGCGAGGACCTCGTGGCGCTTCCGGAGACGGCCGGTGAACCGGAATCGCCCGCGGCGTCGACGGACAGCACGCCGGTCGCCGACGCGGGTGGAGTTCGCCGCATCTATACGTTGGACGGCTGGGTGGGAGGCGTATCGGGCAAGATCCAGGATGTGGTCCGGAGTCTGATCGAGACGGTGCCGACCCAGGAAACGGCAACGGAACCGGCCCCGCTGATCGAGTCGTCTACGCCGGAGACGGCTCCGGCCGAACCGAGCCGGACCGCGCCGGTCGAGGTGGCCGCGGTCCAGTCGACGCCGGCCAAGCCCACCGGTACGCCACCCCAGAAGCCGGCGGCCGGGGCGCCCGCAAAGACCTACGTGGTCCAGGCGGGCGATGTCCTGGCTACGGTGGCCAAGAAGGCCTATGGACCCGAAGAGGGCAACCGTCTGGTCAATATCAATCGCATCTTCGAGGCCAATCGCAGCACCCTGAAGACGCCCGACGAGATCTTCGCCGGTCAGACACTGGTGATTCCACCTCTGCCGGCCGCCAAACCCGAAGTCGGCAAGGCCGACGATGGCAAGCTCTCCGCGGCCTTGTTCGAGAAGGTCGAGCAGATCGGCAAGAAGAATGTGGCCGAGGTCAAGCAGACCAGCAGCAAGCCGGAAGGACCTCTGTACGTCGTCCAGGATGGCGACAGCCTGTGGAAGATCGCCGCCGGCCAGCTTGGCAACGGTGCCCGTTGGGAAGAAATCATCAAGCTCAATGCGGACACGCTCAAGAGCAAAGATGCTGTCCTGGTGATTGGGATGAAGCTGAGGATGCCCGCCAAGTGAGGTCGGCAAGCGGAGAGTCTTCCGAACGACATGGGAATCCCGGCCCCGGCGGTGCTGACCTATGGCTTCTCGACTGTGTTTTGCACTGGTCATCTTCTTCTTTGCGGCCACGCTGATTCTGGCCGTCTACATGCGCGGCGCCAACCGCCGGGCCTTCTACACGCTGCGGACCTGCACGACCGAACAACGCCGGCTCCAGCAGGAGCTGTGGCGCAAACAGCTCCAGATCGAAGTGCTGACGAATCCCGCGTCGGTGTCTCAGCGGTTGGGGCAATAGGAGGATGGGACCTATTGGATTGATAGGACCTGTGAGAATGCCGGGGGCAATACAGCAGGATTGCACGTGATGGGAACGAAAGAGGCCGGCAAGGCGGCGCTCGCCACAGCCGACAGCACCGATGCGCGACGCGAGCGGATCGCCATCAGCGTGTTCGGCGTGCTGATCCTCTGCGCCTTCCTGGGTCTGGGCTGGCGGTGCTACCATCTGCAATACGCATCGGCCGACCACTACGCCCAGTTGAGTCTGCGACAGCAATGCGCCTATTTGCCTCTGGAACCTCAGCGCGGCGCGATCCTGGATTGTCGAGGACGCGTGCTGGCGGCCAGCAATCAGATTCGCACCGTCTTCGCCGATCCGCGAATCATCCAGGACCCCAAGGAGACGGCCAACTCTCTGGCGTCGGTTCTCGATCTGCCTGCCCACGAAATCTGCAAGATGATCCTGGATCGTGCCGGCTCCCGCTACGCGCCCGTTGCCGTCGGAGTCGAAGCGGAACAGGCCGAGTCGGCGCGGGCCATTGAGGGCATCGGCATCGAGTATGGTTGGCAGCGACACTATCCGATGGGCCGGCTGGCCGCGCATGTGGTCGGCTACACCAGTGTGGACAATCGCGGGCTCGGCGGCATCGAATACGAATTCGACCGCGAACTGCGCGGGGAGGGGGCCCGGCACGTCTTCTTCGTCGATGTGCACCGTCGCCCGCTGTCGTTCTGCGTCGAGCAGAAGAGCGGCGACAACGGCATGCCCGTCAACGGCGACGGCATCATCCTGACGATCGACGCCACGATCCAGCAGTTCGTCCGGGAAGAGTTGCTCAAGCAGTACAAGGCCTTCGAAGCCGAGGCCGGCCTGGCAGTGGTGGCCGACCCGCGCTCGGGGGCCATCCTGGCGATGGTTTCGTTGCCGGATTTTGAACCGGAGAATTTCAGCCGCACCGATCCAAACAACTTCCTCAATCGGGTCCTCACCGATCAGTACGAGCCGGGCAGCATCATCAAACCGTTTACCGCCTCGATTGCCCTCGATACCGGAGCGGTCAATACGCACGAGACGATCTTCTGCGAGAACGGTCACTACTCGGGACGGGGATTCGGCCACATCGGCGAGTACCGCCAGGGTTTCGGCGATCTGACTCTTCGCGAAATCATCCAGAATTCCAGCAATATCGGGATGGCCAAGGTCGGCCAGCGGGTAGGCGCTGAGCGGCTCTATGAAGGCCTGACTTTGTTCGGATTCGGCAAGAAGGTGGGCATTGACCTGCCTGGTGAGGCGGAGGGCTTGTTGCGACCGCCCTCGGAATGGACCGGCTACAGCGTTACGCGTATCCCGTTCGGCCAGGAGATCTCGGTTACCGCCATTCAGCTCCTTCGGGCCCTGTGTATGCTGGCAAACGGAGGCCGTCTGATCCGCCCGCACGCGATCAAGGCGGTGGTCAAGCCCGATGGCTCGGTGGTTGACATCCGGCCTCCCGCGCTTCGCGTCGGGTATATCATCAAGCCCGAAGTGGCCAGGTGGATCGTCCAGGACGCCATGACCGCCGTGGTCAACGACGGGACGGGCAAGAGAGCCAAGCTCGAAAGATGGCAGGTCTTCGGCAAGACCGGCACCGCTCAATTGGCCAAGAAGGATGGCCGGGGCTACGAGGAACGTGCCTATGTGGCCTCCTTCATGGGCGGCGCACCGGCCGAGGACCCGCGAATCGTCGTGCTCGTCTCCTTCCGGCGGCCCAACTACGCCCTCCGCAAGGGCTATACCGGCGGCACCATCGCGGCCCCTGTGGCCGGCGCGATCATCGAACGCACCCTGACCTACCTCGAAGGCCCCCCAAAACCCACTCCCTCTGAGACCGTCGCCCGCGCCCGCTGAACCTCACCTCATTGCGTCCGTAGCCATGACATTTCGCGGTTGCCGGGGTGGCGTTGCCGGGCAGTTGTGGTACACTGAGCACCGGCGGTTCAGGGTCTCTGGCATGGGGTCGGGGCGGCCGTCGACGGACAGGAGCAGATCGAGGGATGGCCAGGATCATCTATGCGGTGGCGGGAGAGGGGTTCGGCCACAGCAGCCGGGCGCATCTGATCGGCCAGCGGTTTCTCGATGCGGGTCACGAGGTGATGTTCGTGGCCTCGCACAAGGCCTTGCTCTATCTGCGGTCGATCTATGGCGAGCGGGTCCGGGAGATCTTCGGCTTGTCTTTCACTTATCGCCGGGGCCGCATCGATGCCCCGCGGACGTTTCTGCGAAACCTGCTGAAGTCGATGCAATCCCACAGCGGCAACCACCGGCTATTCAAGTACGCGTTCGAGCCGTTCGATCCCGATCTGGTCGTGACGGATTTCGAGCCGTTCACCGGCTGGTGGGCCTGGCGCCATCGCGTTCCGTTTATCAGCCTCGATAACGAGCACATCCTGACGGTCTGCCGGTTGCAGCATCGCTGGCGGCACATTGTGTCACGGGCCAGCGCCACCGCAGTAACCCGGTGTGTCGGTATCCGGGCGGCGACGTACGTGGTGCCCAATTTCTTCAAAGCTCCTCTGAAGACGGATCGGGCGATTCTGGCGCCGCCGATCGTCCGCCCGGCGGTGATGAAGCTGACGGCGTCCGATGGCGGGCACGTGATCGTTTACTGGACGACCGGGACCGAGGAGTCGCGCCTTCGAGCCGTGCTCAGGAGGTTCCCCGATCAGTTGTTCTACGTCTACGGCTTCGATAGGAAGTTCAGGGTCGGCAACTGCGTGTTCAAGCGGGCATCGACGGAAGGTTTTCTCGAAGACCTGGCGTCGGCGCGGGGTGTGGTGGCCTCGGCAGGATTGTCGCTGATTAGCGAGTGCATGTACCTGAGGAAGAAGATGCTCATTCTGCCTTTACCTGGGCAGTACGAGCAGACGATCAACGCGCATTACATCGACCAGCTCGGCCTGGGCCAGTCGGCTCGGCGACTGGACGAGGCGACGCTGGGTCGTTTCCTCGGCCGGCTTGATGAGCCGATGCCGCACGACGACCGCATTCTATGGCCCGACAACGAGGGGTTCTTCGACGTGCTGGAAGGAGTGCTGGGACATCTGGCCCGCCCGCTGAGTATCGTGCCGGCGTCCGCTCGAAGTCCAGGTGCGGCCGAGCCGGTCGCGTCCGGCTGCTAGCGGCCGATGGCGTCGGCGCGGATCGGAATCGTCAGGTCCGATGGCTTTCCCACGTAACCGGCATCGACGCAGAACTGGATGACGTCCCGCGCGAGGGGGGCCGCATCGCTCGAACCGTGCTGGCCGCCTTCGATGAGGACGGCGATGGCGATCTTGGCGCCGTCGTTGTCCTCGGCGAAACCGGCAAACCATGCGTTGTACGGCTTTTCCGTCGATCCGGTCTTGCCCAGGACCTTCACACCTTGTGCCACCAGGCCGCTCGGTCGGAACGCGTTGTGTGCGCTGCCTCCAGCCTCGTTGACGACGGCGTCCATGCCATCGTAGACCACCTGCAAGGTCTCGGGCGAGATGTTCAGATCGACGGCTTCTTCGAGCCGTCCGGGTGTTTCGGGCTGCAGAAACAGGCGCGCCGGGCGGGCAAGACCGCCGCGCGCGAGCGTAGCGAAGGAGTTGGCCACCTGGAGCGGGCTGGCCCAGAGGTTGCCTTGCCCGATGCCGAACAGTCTTCGGTTGCCCTTGGTAAGAGGAGGGATCTGCGCCAGCGAATCGATCTGTGTCCCTGCCGGAATCCGCGTGCTGCTGATCTGACCCTGGGCCTGGATCAACTGACGTGGCCTGATCTCGTCCGACTCCACAGGCGGGTAATTCAGCGGCACTTCGTGCCCGTAGCCGAAAAGATAGAGCCACCGCTGGAGCACTTCCGGTTCGATCCGGTCGGCCAGACGCGAGAAGTAGATGTTGCAGCTTCCCTTGAGTGCGTTGCGGCCGTTGTTGTCCCATTTGGTGTCGTGGCCGACATGATGGTCCCTGTAGATCAAGCAGCGGGGCCAGCCCTGAGGCGGCGCCGCCGAGGGGCAATGGATGATCTCGTCGGCGGCGACAACCTTTTCCTCGAGTCCGGCGACCAGGATGATGGGCTTGACGGACGAGCCGGGCAGATACTGCTGGCTGATCGCCCGGTTCCACAGTGGCTCGTTCGGGTCATTGCGTAATGTGCCATAGTCATAACGAACGTGGTTGAGGTCGTACGTGGGGGTCGAGACCAGGGCCAGGATGTCACCGGAACGGATCTCGATCACCACGACTGCCGACGGGGCTGAGTAGTTGGGGTTGAGCGTGCGGTCGGTGAGGTAGTTCTCGATGCGTTGCTGGAGTTTGATGTCGAGGGTCAGTTGGACGTCCTGTCCAAAGACCGTCTCGCTTTGGCGGATGAGCTTGCGGTCGATGTCGTAGACCAGCTCTCCTCGCCGGCCTCGCAGGATGGCCTCGCAGACGTACTCGACGCCCGGCCGGCGGCCGCAGACCTCGCCTTCGAGATACTTGGCCAGGCGGTCGTGCTTGAACAGCTCTTTGTCGTCGTCCCGGGTGGCCGGCCCGACCCAGCCGATCGTCTGGGCGGCGACGGAGCCATACGGGTACTGCCGCTGGCCCTTGGGGACCACGCTCACGTCGTTGATGTCCATGAACTCGATCTGGGCGGCGAAGATGTCGTCTTCGCTCTTGAGGTCGAGCAGTGGCTGGCTGCCATACAGGCCGGCGAGATCGTCGACGCGGACGATGCGCTTGAGCCTCTCGGTTCGGTCGGGGAAACGTCGCTCGAAGTCGGCTTGCGCCTCGGACAGGGGGATGCTGTTGACACGCCCCTGGTAGCGGGCAATGAGGTTGGGGTCGGGCCCGCTGCGGTACCAGGCGATGAAGGTTCGAAAATCCCATCTGGTATCGTTGAGTTCCCTGATTCGACTCTCTATGTCGGTGGCGCTGGCGCCGAACGCGCTGCAATCGTGGATGATGCGCCGCAGATCGCTCCGCTTGGTCTCGATCTCTTCTTCGAGGTCGTACAGGGATGGGTTGGCGGTCTTGTCCCTGGCGAGCAGTCTCATGGCCTCAACGATGCGGTCGTCCCAGAAGCGAGTCAGACGGTAGTCGATGGCGATCTGGAACTGGGGGCTGTCGGTGGCCAGGACGTTGCCGTGTCGGTCGAGGATCTGGCCGCGAAGGGTGTTGAGCTGCCTGGACCTGCCGCGCTGCAGCTTCAGTGCGGCGATCTCGTCCTGGAGGGAGGAGCTGGCGAGCAACTGCATCTGTGCCAGCCGCAGCACGCAGATCAACAGTAACGACAGACTCACCGCAATGAATATCTTGACCCGTCTGTCGTACATGCCGACTCGATTCGACATTCCAAACGGTTGATAGTCTCGTCGTGCGGACATAACCTTACTCGCTTGCGTCAGGCCGGTGGCGGCTTCATCTTGTCCTTGCCACGGATGCGTGACGCCTGCGCCTCAACCTGTCCATGCGCATCAGCCAGGCTAAGGGCAAGAATAGAAAAGGCCCGATGATCGCCGAAAGGGCCGGCTGCCAGAAGCACTGTCGGGCGACGCTGAACGCGGCCGGCTCGGCCCGCAGATAGGCCAGCAGATGGCTGGCAATCGCGGTGACGATGCCCATGACGAAGATGGCGGCCGCCTGGTAAGGCAGCCGCCGGATCGAGATCACGTTGTGCAGATCGTTCAACAGGGTCCCAAACACGCCGAAGCTGATGATCCTCGGTCCCATGAACCCCGTGGCCGGGCTGGCCAGGTCGGCGGCGAAGCCGATGGCGAACGACGCGATCACGGCGTCGGTCGGCTCGCATCGCACCGCGAAGAACACCAGAAGGATCAGCAGCAGATCGGGCTTGATGTTGGCGTTGAGGATCCAGACCATATCCACGAACGTCGTTTGCAGGATGGCTGCCACCAGAACAAGCACCGCAAACCGAAACCAACGCATTCAGTCGCACCTCTCGCTGGTCGACGTCGGGGTTGTGTTGGAAGCGTCAGGAATCATGGCCTGTCGGAGATGATGACAGCCACGTCCGTCAGGCTGGCGATATCACAGACCGGCTTGACCCGGATGGTCCACAGTATCGGGTTGTCCGGATCGCGGCGCGAATCGACCACCTCGGCCACGACGATCGGGACACCTGGGAATCCCGGCGTCTTCACCGCATACACACGCTCGCCCGCCCGCGGCGTCTTTCGCTTGGTGTCAACGTTGGCGATCTCGGCCATTCCAGACCCCGTGCCTTGCATGACGCCGCCGGCGTCCAGTTCGGCCAGACGAACCGGGATCCTCGACGTCGGATCGGTGATCAGCTTGATCCTCGCCGTCTGCGGCGAGACGTCCGACACGATTCCGATCATGCTCAGGTCACCCAGCACGTACTGCCCGACCACCAGGCTGTCCTGCTGCCCTCGGTCCACAATCAGTTCGCTCTGGCCCTGCCCGCTGACGGAGATGATGCCGGCCTGCTGGAATCGCATGCGGCCCCACTCTGGGACCGTCCGAAGACGGGCCAGTTCGTCGATCTTGCGCTGCGCCTCCTGCAACTGGGCTTCGCGGTTGGCCAGATGATTCTGCAACTTGCGGTGCTGGGTCTCCAGACTCGCCAGTCTGTCCTGCAACTGCCGATGGACCTCGATGGCCTGCGCGTAGTCGCTCGGACTGCTCACCTCGGCCGGCAGGGCGGTTCGAGAGGCGAGCGTCAACTGTCGGCCCGTCGACAGAGGCCAACTGAAGACGCGCGCATAGGCCAACTGGAGCTTGCCCGTCAGATGCGCCGGCGAAAAGAGAAAGATCAAGCCTCCCAGCGTGAGGTAGAGGAACATCATTCGCTTGGATGTCTTGACCCACTTGTTTTTCATAACGCTCGACTCATTGGGGGCTGTGAACAGCCCCGAAGAAACCCCAGCCCATGGAGGGAAACCGATACCACTACGAGGCTACTCCCATCCTCGTTCGCTGTGATCCATCGTGTCCTTCCAGATCTCCAGGTTTTCGAGATAGACGCTCGTGCCTCTGGCCACGCAACTGAGCGGATCCTCAACGGTGTGGACCTTCAGTCCGGTGGCGTTGGTCAGAACGATGTCCAGCCCGCGCAGGCAGGAGCCCCCGCCGCAGATATGGATTCCGTTCTCGATCAGGTCGGCCGCCAGTTCCGGCTCGGCCTTCTCCAGCGTAGCCGTCACCGCGTCGATGATCGCGGTGATGGGGTCCTTCAGGGCCTCGCGAATCTCCTCGCTGGTGATGACGATCTTCCTGGGCAGGCCCGAGATGGTGTCTCGTCCGGCGATCTCCATCGTCAGCTCTTCGCTCAGTGGGGCGGCCGAGCCGATGGCGATCTTGACCTTTTCGGCTCTCGCCTCGCCGATCAGGAGGTTGTAGGTTTTCTTGAGATGGTTGATCACCGCCTCGTCCATGTCGTCGCCGCCGATGCGGATCGACTCGGCAGTGGCGATGTCGGCCAGGCTCATGATGGCCACTTCCGTGGTTCCGCCTCCGATGTCGACGATCATCGAGGCAGTCGGTTCGGTGATGGGAAGGCCCGCCCCGATCCCGGCCGCCATAGGCTCATCCACCAGGTAGACCTTGCGGGCCCCCGCACGCTCAGCGCTGTCGACCACGGCGCGACGCTCGACGGCCGTGATGCCGCTCGGGACCGCGATGACCACACGGGGACGCACCAGGCCGCCCCGGCCGTGGACCTTTCGGATGAAGTAGCTCAGCATCGCCTCGGTGACTTCGAAGTCGCTGATGACCCCGTCCTTGAGGGGACGGATGGCGCTGATCGAGCCGGGAGTCTTGCCGAGCATCTCACGGGCCACCAGGCCGACCGCTTCCCCGTCGTTCAGAACGATATTGGTCCCTTTACGGACCGCGACCACGGACGGTTCGTTCAGAACGATGCCCTTGTCCCGGACGCATACCAGGGTGGAACAGGTACCCAGGTCGATACCCATATCCATACTGAACATGCCGAGGATTGAATCCAATAGCACGAAGCGACTCCTTTCTCAGTTGGCCATTGGATATTGTCGTGGCCCGGGGGCGAAATCGTCAAGAGGATTCTATTGGGGCATGCCAAAAATCGTGCCGTATTGGCTGTAGCACTGGAAGGCGACGAAGGCCGCTGTCGCCACCACGGCTCCGAGCGCGACGGCCAGGATGGCCGTGTAGAGATTGCTGGGCACGGACAGCTTCGCTGAGCGTTGAGGCATCGGACTCATGGTGGATCAACCTCCCGGTTCAACGCGAGGGCCCCGGCGGGCCGGCTCGCGAATGGTTCCCATCACAGATTGGTTGCGGCCACGTCGCCGACGCGAGGCGCCACCTGGATCTTTTCGAGAATGCCGACCGACTGATCGGGACCGACGTCCAGGATTCGAATGTCACAGACGAACTGCTGGTCTCGGGTGACGTGGAACCTCATATCGGGCCGGACACCGGCCGCCGAACCGATGGACAGCTCGGCCAGAGCATTCTTGATATCGACGGCGGAGACGCGTGCGTTCAGGCCGATGTCCCTGGCGACCGGGGCGGCCGGGACCGCAATTCCCGTCTGTGCGGTGACCGTCGCCGGGGCGGCGGTCGTCATGCCGGACGGCCGCAGGTATTGGTTGAACCGCATCTCCAGCTCCTGATTGGCCTCGATCAGTTGCCGGGTCTTCTCTTCCAACTGCGCGACGATGGCCATCTTCTCCATCAGCGTCTGGTCGGTCTCCGCCAACTCCTTCTCCAGTCGCGTGCGTTCTGCCTCGAGGGCGGCCACCTGCTGTTGGGCGGCCTGGGCCTGCTGCATCTGACTGGCCTGCAATTCGTTGGCCTGCTGGACCGAGGCGCCCATGTCCCGCACCCGCTGGCTCATCTGGGTGTTCTCCCGCTGGACGCTTTCGAGCTTGGCCTGGAGATCGGTGATGGTCACCGTCAACTGGTTCATCTGGGCTTCCAGGTCCCGCCGCATCTGATCGGCCTGTTCCTTGGCGGCGGCCAGGTCGTTCTGAGCGGCCTCCCGCGCGGTCCGGGCGGCCCGCAGGTCCCGAGTGGCATCTTGAGCAATCTTCTTCTGGTTGTCCGCATTGGCGACGTAGGTTACCACAATGCCGCAGAGGAAGATGGAAAAGACCGTCAGCAAGACAATCAGAACCTTCGTAAGGGTACTCAAGACAGGCTCCTTTCACCAATCAGTACGTTCTTGCATAGCTGCGAGGCCCCATGCTATCGGACGTTGGGGCCATGTTCCTCAGGGCAGTTGGGAGAGCCTTGTTACTGCAAGAGTTCACTAACTCCGGCCCACGTCCCGATGCTACAACTGCGTACTATAATTTTACGTCCGAGGCCACCAAAGGTCAAGTCATTTTTCCTAAATCGCCCAAATAGAACGGGTTTATGCGATTCGGACCGCACTGGTGCGTGGGCCGTCGCCGATCTCCGCCAAGGACAGTCTCATTATAGGACGCAAGGGTGGTTTGTGTCAAGGTGGTTGCGCAAGTGAAAGGTGTGGTACAGCTTCCCGCCGACCTGCGTAGGGCTCGGGGCAGCCCCTACTATGGCATTCTCGGCTGGCGGCGGCGTTCGACGAGGAGGACGCCTTTGGCGGCGGCCAGGCGGACCGCGTTGGACGGGTCCTGGAGCATGTCGGGAAGACGCCGCAGGAGGTTGGTCGTAGCGATCTCGCCGATGGCCAGGGCGGTCCAGACGCGGACCCGCTCGGCGCTGGTCGGATCCATGTTGGCCAGAAGGTTCTTGTCGAACACTGCCTGAACCTGGGGCTCGCCGGTGGTCTGGCCGAGCTTGCCGAGCTGGGCGGCGGCCGCCAGACGCACCTCCAGCACCGCATCGTCGAGCAGCGTGGCGATCGCGTTCCTGGCCTCCTCCGTGCCCAGAGCGCCCATCCCACGAATCCCCACGATCCGGTCGTCGGCGTAGGCACTGATCAACTGCGCCCAGAGCTTGGGGTAGATCTGAACGTCTTTGAGCATGGCGATCGATTCGACTGCCTGGAGCATGACCTTGTCGGCCGAGTCCGTGCTCTGCAAGGTCCAGTAGAGGTATCGCAAAGCCTCTTGCTGGCCACTCTTGCCGAGCAGGAGGACGGCGTTGGCGCGGACGGTCTGGTCCGGGCTGGCAGCCGCATCGCGAATCACCTGGAAGTACCCCGGCTGACCCAGCTTCATCAGGGCGTAGGCGGCCGCGATCCGCACGTTCTGGTCCTGGTCGTTCAGCAGCACACCGACATCATCTCTGGCCAGACTGTACTGGAGGTCGCCCACCGCCAGGGCCGCAAGGAAGCGAACAGGGACAGTGGGGTCACGCAGCAGCGGCTGGACCCTTGGCATGAAGCGCACCTCGCCCGTCATGGCGACCACCTCGGCCGCGTTCGAGCGGATGCGAGGGTCCGGGTGCATCAGGCCGTCGAAGACGATCTGCCGCGCTACCGTCGGAGGGTCGCCCGGTATGGGCTGAAAGGGCGGCGAGATGATATCGCTCTGGCCTGAGGAGGGGTTCTGCGCCGCCGGTTGGCATCCGCAGGCCGCTGTAAGAACGCAAGTGATGGATACGAACCGCAGCAACGCGCGTATGTGCATGTCGAACACCCTGCAAACCTGGACTGTTCCTCTGGGGTCAGGCCGGCTTCTTCGCCGGCTTTCGGGCCCTGCGTCGCGCCAGGCCGATCACGGCCGGTACGATCAGGACCGTGACGAACGCGACCGCACAGCCGGTGTCCAACCACTGGCCGTGACGGCTGTAGAACGTCACCCTGCTGTCTATCGGCATTTTTTCGAGGAACCATCCGGACAAACCGGTTCTTCGCATCGCCTCCGGAGGGAATCCCTCGCTCGATGCGATTGGGGCATTGCGGATGCGGCCGGAAGAGTCGATCAGGCAACTGATGCCCGTGTTGACGCTGCGCAGCACGGGCAGACGGTTTTCCACCGCTCGAAACACGCAAATCGCGGCGTGTTGGGGCAGTTCGGTGCTTGGGACCACGCGGGGCGGCGCGTCCAGAAAGCGGACGAACCAGCCGTCGTTGCTGATATTCACGAGCCAGTCGACGCGTTTTCGGCCCTTGTCGTCGAGGGTGAAATTCCGGGCGACGTAAGGGATTGCGTCCTCATAACAGATGATGGTGCCGAAGCGATACGTCGATTCGGACGTCTGCGATGCGACGTTCGGCTCTGTGCCGCGAACCGGCGTGGTCATTTCATAGACGGTGTAGTGTCTGCCGTGTTCGAGCGAGTAGTCGTAGTTGTACTCCTCGGGCGCGAAGCGTTTGAGCTGCTGGTAGAGCCAGTTGAAGCTCCGCCGGAAGGGGATGTACTCGCCGAACAGGACCAGGTGAATCTTGTCGTAGCGGTTCGGGTCCTTCGTCCCGTCGGGCCGATAAAGATAGGCCGCGTTGTACTGGCCTATGTAAAGCTTGCCTTGGGGGTCCTTCATGATCTCGCCGCCGTAGGCGCCGACGAGCAGATAGGCGGTGTCGGTCGCGTGGGCGATCAGGGCTTCATGGAAGGCCCTGTCCTCGTTGGGGTCTTCGAAGTAACGCCAAAGCTCCGGCTGGAGGTAGGCCTGGACCATCGTCTCGGGCGAGGCGATCAGCTCGGCGCCGGCCGCCGCGGCCGCTCGGCTCATCTCCAGCAGCTCCGCGAACAGCTCATCGCTGGCCGCGTGGCTGATCTTGACCGACTGGGGCACGTTCGACTGAAGCGCCGCCACCAGCGGACCGTCCGTGACAGCTTCGGCGGCCTGCCCGATGCGCCAGTGCCCGTACAACCACGCCGCGACCATCATGGCAATGACGCTTGCCGTCGTCACGATGAGCGTGCGTGTAGGGGCAACCCCCCGTGGTTGCCCTGCGTCCTTCAGTGATGGTGTGTTCGACAAACCATCCCCAAGCTGTGCTTGAGGCTGCCACCCGCCTGCTATCCACCACATGACCCAGTCCGCCAGGACGCCGTTGACCACCGCGACCAGAAACGAGACGCCCGCGACGCCAAAGAGGTCGGCGATCTGGATCAGTGTGATGTTCGCGTGCTGGCTGTGCCCCAATAGACGCCAGAAGAAGCCGCCCAGCGGAAAGCCCTGGAGCCGTTCGGCGCCGACCACCAGAATGGGCAACGCCAGCGCCATTGGGATATTCCGGGCACGGCAGAAGCGGATCGCCAGGGCCAGCAGGGGCCAGAGCACGGCTAGGTAGATGCCCATCGCCAGCCAGCCGGCAACGGTGATCGGCGCGATCCAATAGATATTCGCCAGCCAGTAGATCGTGCCGACGAGCATGGCCACGAGCGCCAGCGTCCGTGGTTGCACCTCCGGCCGGCACGCCAGGGCGAACGGAACCATCGCCGCCCACGCCAGGAACGACCAGTCGACGGGCGCCTGAATCATACTCAGCAGCGCCGCCGAGGCGGCGAGCGGAACGGCCAGAGACAATAGCTTCCTGGTCATCGTAGATCGCCGCCGTCGTTGCTCAGGGTTCGATTTCGCAGTTCAATCATGGAGACATTCTATCTTTGGAGTTGATGATTGACTATTGATTATTGATGATTGGCGATTCGAAGAGCGACGGGTATCCGGGACAGTCAATCGTCCGAAATCAATCGTCATTTCGCGGATACGGTCCATTGGGCTGGCCTGCAACGGGCGGGCGGGTTATCATGCTTGGCGCGTGGGACGAGAGGGCGGTACAGGCGTGGTCGTTTTGTGGGGTCGGCACGGACTATGGTGACAGGGGTGTCGCAGGATGTAGTGACGCGGTTCGTGGAGGCTTGCCGGGAGGTGGGCCGGCGCGGGCTGGTGCGGTGCAGCAGTGGAAACCTTTCGCAGCGCATCGACAACGGGCGTATGCTCGTGACCGCGACGCGGAGTTGGCTGGGCCGACTGACGAGCGACGATGTGGCGCTATGCCACATCGAGGACGGTGCGTCTCTGGACGGCAGACGGCCCACGGTGGAAGTGAACCTCCACGCCGGCATCCTCCGCGCCCGGCCGGAAATGAATGTGGTGCTGCACTTCCAGTCGCCGCACGCGACGACGTTGGCCTGCCGCAATGCGCGGGACGTCAACTACTTTGTGATTGTCGAGGTTCCGTTTTACATCGGCCCGATCGGACACGTGCCGTATCTTCCACCGGGTTCGCAGGAGCTGGCGAGTGCGGTCGTCGAGGTCATGCGGAGTCGCAACCTGGCGCTGATGGCCAACCACGGACAGGTGACGGTCGCTCGCGACCTCGATCGCGCGATCCAGAACGCCGAGTTCTTCGAGCTGGCCTGCCGGATCATCATCGAAGGCGGTGACAAGGTGACGCCATTGTCGGAGGAAGCCGCCCGGGAGTTGATCGACCTCGGCCAGAAAGCTGCGTGTGCGCCCGTTTGAATTGCGGGCGATCGACCACGGGACATTCAGTGCGACGCGGCCGCCGGACGCGGACTAGCGTTGACAAGTTCGAGGATGTGCGTGACGAGGATCTCGCCGGTTCGCTCTCCCAGACACGTGCGGGTGATGTAGTCGTAGCGGTCGAAGCTGTCGAAGTCTTCCTTGGTCAGGATGTAGCCGAAGGCGTCGTTGGTCAGGCCGAGCAGGAAGTTGTGCCGGCCGTGCATCTTACGCTTGAGGTAGTAACCGATGTTGGGCAGCGCCTCGCCCGGGATCGTCACCATCTGGGCGTCGCCGAGGTTCACGACGTGGATTCGCGTCGCGACGCCGCCTTCCTCGTCGAGCTTGAAGCCCAGCGGCGAAAGCTGCACGACGGCGCGCAGCATGTCATTCTCGACCGGCAAGCGGACGGTCGTGCTTGCGCATAGCAGCGATGGATCGTCCTGGATCGGCGCATCGCCCACGATGCGCAGCGCCTCATCGGCCAGCAAATTGCCGATTCGAATGCACTCGTCCCACGTCCGAATGTCTTTGCCGTCCGGCCCGCGGCAGTCGGCGGTGACCATGCCGCCTTGTGCGGAATTCACGAAGATTCCCGTGCCGCCTCCCTTCGCCTCGATCCGCTGGTACAGAGGCCCGACGAAATCGGGACTGAGGATGCCCTGGTCCGAGCCGAGCACTTCGGGATGGCATGCGTAGTTGACAAGGGTGGCGATCGGTTTGCGGTCTCGGCCGACCACCTGTAGGACGTGACATCGCGGATCGTAGAGCTTCTCGGCATAGTAGTTATAGGCGATCCTGCCTCGAGCAATTCCTGTGGCGATCTTGACTGCCGCCGATTGCAGGTTGGCTGCTGCGGCGTCGATCGCCTGAGCCATCGCAGCGCAAGCCGTGTCGAGATAGGCGAGGTCACACGAGGTGTTGCCCGACTCGTCGGGAAAACCGTAGCAGTCGGGGGCGCTGTGCGTGTGCGTCGCGCCGATCAGGATGTTGTCGGCCGGCACACGCGAGACCTGCGCGCGAACCTTCTCGCACAACACGCCCGGGAAGCCGAGGAAGTCGGTGCTGCAAATCGCGACGCAGGTCCCATTCTGCTCCAGCACCAGCGCGCGGACGGTCAGCTCGCCCATCTTCCTCGTTGTAGGACTGGATGGTCCAACCCCGCCTGAGACCGGCAGCAGCGGCTCGGGCGTCACGTTGCGTACCGCAATCGCGGCGCGAAATTCGCCTGCCGCCGTCCCGGCCCACACCAGCCCCATCGCTGCTGCGGCACATACCGATCTGAGAAGTCGTCTGTGTATCATTCGTGCCTCCCTTGTCCTGGTCTTCGTTTTCTATCCATGCAGGACCTACCACGATCATCAGTGTCTGCGTCTCACCGTCAAGCCGACGTTTGTCACCCGTGCTCCAGGACTCTTTGGACTGGTTCCTTCGCAGGGCTTTGATTATAATGCGGGCGTTCAGAGCGAATCCAGTGCGGTTTTGATCCGGTTTTGGAGACACAGAGGGGCTATGGCGAAGGCGGATATTTTCGGGCAACTTGTTCACAAGGGGGCCGACATCGAGGCCGTCGCTGAACAGGTGGTCGAGCATCCCGAATGCATCGGCGAATTGGTGGAGGCTCTGCAGAGCGAGAAGGGCACCGCTCGATACACGTACGAGAAGGTGCTGCGTCGGGTCAGCGAGCGCCGACCCGAGTTGGTGTATCCCTGGTTCGACGTGTTCGCTGCGATGCTCAACCACGACAACAGCTTCCTGAAGTGGGGTGCGATCATGACGATCGCCAACTTGGCATCGGTCGATTCGGAGGGTAAGTTCGACGCGATCTTCGAGAAGTACTATGCGCCGATCCGCGGGCCGGTCATGGTCACGGCGGCCAACATCATCGGCAGCTCACCAAAGATCGCGCGGGCCAAGCCGCACCTTGCCGAGCGGATCGCCCGGGAGGTTCTCAGGGTCCGCAAGGCGAAATACGAAAGCCACGGTCGCCCTTCACCCGAGTGCCGCAATGTGGCCATCGGACACGCCGTCGAGGCGTTCGACGGGTTCTTCGACCAGATCAGCGACAAGGCGTCCGTTCTCGAGTTCGTGAAAAGCCAGCTCAAGAACACCCGCAAACCCGTCGTCAAGAAGGCCGAGAGATTTCTCCGCCGCCATGCGTCGTAGGGTGTGGTTCGACACGGCGGAGGGTCTTGCGTGGTAGCCTCAAGTCCGCAGGACTTGGGGATGGTTTGAAGACAGAGGAACTCCTCGCTATCCACGCCCAAGACAAACCCGCCATCCCCAAGCTTCGCTTGAGGCTGCCACCCATTCCAGTGACGCGAGCAGAGGCCGCGATGCAGGTGGTCTTGCGCTCGCATCACCGCCCCCGCGGTCGAGATCGCTGTTGCAGATCAGACCCTCGTCAGGTCGAAACCGTCGCGGTACTGGGCTTCGACGAACGCCTGTGCCTCGGGCGCGTTGGTGACTTTCATGTTGGGACCGTCCCAGAGAATCTTGCGGCCCGCGCGCACGGCGACGTTGCCCAACAGGACGAATTCGGTCAGGCGGGCGGCGTAGCTGAAATCGCTGCACGCCTTCGGCCCGCCTTTGCAGGCATCGAGCCAGTCGCGATGGTGGCCCTTGCTTCGCGGCAGCACCTGCGGAGGGCGGCCGTAGGCGCGCATCTTCGATTCGGGGATGATGCGGGGCGAGTGACTCCAGCCGCCGCCCATGATCGTGCCCTTGTCGCCGATGAGCAGGATGCCGTTGCTGTCTTCGCCCAGCCGCCGGCCTTCCTCCAACTCCTTCGGGCGTGGCGGCGTCAGGTCCCCATCGTACCAGTGGACTGTCACCGGGCCGCGATCGCCTTCGGCGTCGAACTGCCAGACGACGTGGTTGTTGCCGCCGATGACCTCGGTGTCGACGAAGTCGGTCTGGAGGGCTTCGACGCTGATCGGATGGCCCAGCTTCAGGGCGGCGAACGCCGGATCGAGGTTGTGGACCGACATGTCGCCGACGGCGCCGGTGCCGAACGCCCACCAGCCGCGCCAGTTGTACGGGGCGTAAGCGGGATGGTAGGGGCGGTCCGGCTTGGGTCCGAGCCAGAGTCTCCAGTCGAATCCAGCCGGCACCGGGGGCCGACCCGTCGGGCGTCCGCGACCGCTCGACCAGCCGCCGGTATTGCTCCAGGCGTGAACCTCGCGGACCTTGCCGATCGCGCCGTCCCAAACCATCTCGCAGGTCAGACGGTTGCCGTCGTCGCTGCGGCCCTGGTTGCCCATCTGCGTGGCCACGCCCGCCTCGGCGGCCGCCCTGGCAACGGTGCGGGCCTCGTAGATATTGAGCGTCAGGGGCTTCTCGCAATAGACGTGCTTGCCGCGATGCAGCGCCGAGACCGTCACATAGGCGTGAACGTGGTCCGGCGTCGCGCACAGCACGGCGTCGACGTTCTTCTCCTTGTCCAACAATTCCCGGAAATCGAGATAGTCGTTGCACCGGAAGGCGGGATTGCCCTGGCGGTAGTGCTTCTCGACCTCCGCCTTGACCGGCAGACGCCCGGCGACGCCTTGATAGTACCACTGGCTATAGTCCGCCCGGTCCATCGGATCGGCCACCGCGACGATCTGCGCATCGTCGTGGGCGAACAGCCCTCGGGCGTTGCTGCGTCCCTGTCCGCCGCAGCCGATGACCGCGATGTACACCTTCTCGCTGGGCGCAACGAATTTCGGACCTCCCAAGACGAATCGCGGCACGACCGTGAATCCCGCCGCTACGCCTGCTGCCGAACCGAGGAACTGCCGCCGTGTCAATCTCGATCGCTTGCCACTCATGATACCCTCTCATGCTGAACAATGGACTGGTTCCATGGACCTCGGAACATCATACCCCTGCCACCTCTGCCGAACAAGCCCTCCCAATTCCGCCAGGGCGTTCTCATCGTCGTGCTCGGGTAATGGCGGTGAGACAAGGTTTTCCCTTGCTTTGGGCGGGCGATGTTGGCACACTGCACTAACTTGAAGCGGACATGAAGACCTTGAACGACATAGCAGAGAGATCGCATTTCGGGGCGCGACTTGGGAGAACGTAAGAATATGCGAATCACGGCATTCAACAGCAGTCCGAGGAAGGACCGGGGCAATACGCACGTCATGGTGAGAGAGTTTCTTGCCGGGGCGCGGGAGGCAGGCGCGGAGGTGGAGAACGTGTTTCTCTGCGACCATGAGATCAAGCCCTGCACCGGCTGCTATAGCTGCTGGACGGCTACGCCGGGCCGTTGCCGTCTGACCGACGACATGGCCGGTCTGCTGGCGAAGTTTCTGGCTTCGGATACCGTCGTGTTCGCCAGTCCGGTGTACGTGGACAATGTCACCGGGCCGATGAAGATGTTCATGGACCGGCTGATCCCGGTTGCCGACCCGCACATGGAAGCGGATCCGGCCGGGGAGACGCGACACCGGCGCAACCACGACAGGCCGACACGCATCGTCGCGATTTCCAATTGTGGATATCCCGAGCAGAGCCACTTCCAGGTCCTGCGTCTGCTGTATCGGCGGATGGCGCGGAACCTCCACTGCGAGCTGATCGGCGAGATCTACCGGGGTGGCGGGGCGCTTCTGACGTTGCCAATCCGTGAGCTCCGTCCGGCCGTCGAGGCCTACGGGCGGCTGCTGCGAGACGCCGGACGCCAGGTGGTTACCGCCGGCCGGCTCTCCGAACAAACGGTCGCCCGGCTCGAAGAACCTCTGGCTCCCATCCAGGCCGACGCCGCGCAGTACATCCAGCGCGTCAATCAGATGTGGGACAACCGGCGTCCTGAAGCGCGCCATTCGTCGTGAAGCGGCTGACGGTACACTCCGTGAGTCTATTGCCATCGGCAGCGCGCCGGGTTACGATACGCGCTTCGATCATGAAACAACCGTCTTGATGGTATTGGTTTGGGGTGTCGATGTCTGGCGGTCTGCGTGTCCTTCTGATCTGCACGTTGTCGGTGTTCCTGTTCGGCGCGGTCGGGTGCCGGCAGACCGTCCGGTTTGCCGGAGCGGCGGTGCGTCAGAATCCGCTGCGCAGCATGGGGCCGTCCGCCGACTGGACCTACAACGGACTGGATGCGCGAGTGTTGCCGCGACTTCGGCCCGGCTCGTATGCCACCGCCACACGCGGCGTGCGGTTCCTCGGCGCCGCCGACCTCGGACCCCACGGTTACCGGTTCAGCGCGTCCGAGCAGAGCGGCATCGTGTACACCTGCCGGGCCGGACACGTCGATGTCTCCCACGTTCGCAAGGCCGCCGACTGGACGGGGTACCTTGCGGCGGTCGCGCTCGAAAATCTGGAGAAAGGTAGGACTTCGTTTCAGGTCAAGCAGGTCGAGCCGTCGCTGTACTATGTTGAGCTGACGTACCCGGAGAACTGGAACGACCTCGACAGCGCCGAACGCGAGCGGATCGCAAGGGAGGTCTCGTGTGATCTCGGTCAGTATCTTGCCTGGACAGGACTGACTTGGCACGAGATTCTCACGTGGTTCGGCTACCGGTTCAAGGTCTGGCAGTCCGAGTTCCCGTCGGCATTCTCCTGGGAAGACAACTATTCCAATCTGCTCGGGACCCACATCGCGGTGGCCGCTCTCCAAGACGAGACCCGTCCGTTCAGCGAAACGGTGACACACTTGCTTGGGGTCCGGCTGGCGGAACTCGGAGTCCAGCCGGCACAGATGGCCGTCGAAACCACCGAGGCGCTGAGGGGCCGGTGGTTCTCACACCAGTGGCATTACACGTGGATTTACGAGAGGAACTTCGACGTGGGGATCGACGACGGCTATGTGACGCCGCGTCTGGTCCCGTCCTTGGCCGCCTGCGAAGAGCCGGAGCCCCGGCCTTTACCGGTTCCTGCTCTCGACAGCCTCGCGCGGCATGGGTTCGCGATGCAACTGGAGATCGAACCGAGGGTGTGGGAGGAACGCCGCATCATGACACTCGTGTTCCCGCAGTACGATGGGAGACCGAGAAGGCTCGATCCGGCGATCCACTTCCCGCTGCTGATCGGTTACATCGAGCGGGATGCCGTGGCTCGGGGGTTCTCCTCTGCGGGAGGCGATGCCCTCGGGGGATGACGGCCGATCCAATGGCGCATGCATGATCGTAGGAGGTCGAAGGATGCGAGAGCGAATGGTCCGACGGAGATTGCTGTGGTTTCTGTTGGCGTTGGCTGTGCTGCCTGGGGCCGGGGCGGCGGCAACCGGGACGGCCGAAGCGGTCCGCTACATGATTGTTGTCACCGGGGGCGAGTTGCTTTCCGGCGGCTACGCCGATGGGCATACGCATTTTCTCACGCGAACGCTGTATCCGCTGGGCCTGCACTGCGTCGGGTCGATGTGTGTCGACGACAAGCGGGACGATCTGAAGGAGGCTCTGCGTTTCGCCATGGGCAAGGCGCCGCTGGTGATCGTCACGGGAGGGCTCGGTCCCACGGACAATGACGTGACGCGCGAGGCGATCTCCGAATTCACGGGAATTTCGCTGGCCGAGCATCCGGACTTGGTTCAAAGGATGGCGAGGCGTTTCGGTGTCGCGCCCGAGCAGCTTCGTGCGAACCTGCGCCGCCAGGTCCGGACGCCCGCAGGCGGATCGTACCTCGACAACGCTGGCGGCACGGCGGTCGGCCTGGTCTTTGAACTGACCAGGGGCGCGATCGTAGCGCTACCGGGACCGCCGGGCGAATTGCAGCCGATGGTCCGCGATGAGCTGATCCCTTATCTGAGCCGGCGATTCGGCACGCGGCTTCCCGGACGCTCGCTGACGCTGCGTTTCGTCGGACTCGGCCAATCGGAAATCGATCAGCGAATCAAGGAGCACGTGACACTGGACCCGGACATTGTGACCGGGTCGCAGTTCCAGGGCGGCCGCGTCGATTTCATGTTCACGCTGCCCGACGACACGCCGCGAGAGAAGGAACGACTCGATGCGCTCAGACAGAAGATCGTTGCGCACCTGGGCGAATACATCTACGCCGCCGACGAGACGTCGCTGGAGCAGGTCGTGATCGGCCTGCTGCGGGCGCGAGGCGCCACGCTGGCGCTGGCGGAAGTGGGCAGCGGCGGGACCGTGGCGGCCGCACTGAACGGCGCCGAGGGCGCGGGCGACGCCGTGCTCGGCGCTTACGTCGCGCCGACCATGGAGCGACTGCACCATCTGCTCGACGTTCACGATGCGAACTGGGCCCAGCGTGCATCCGGCCGGGATGCGGTGGAGCGGTTGGCTGCTGCGGCCGCTCGTGCAGCCACCAGCCAGTGGGCGGTCGCCGTCGGGCCATTGCAGGAGGATGGCTTTGTGGAGGTGGCCTTCCGACGGCCGGCCGGAGCGATCGAAAGCGAGCGCGTCGCGCTTCGCGGCGTCGGTGAGCTGGCCCGTTCGCGATTCGTCACGCACCTGTTGGACCGCCTCCGCCGCAAGATGCAGCAGTCGGTCGAATCAAAATAGAACCTGTGCGGAGAAAGAAGAGTGAACACCATGAGCGAAAATGGACACGAGTTGGTGACGTATTGCGGCCTGTATTGCGGACTGTGTACGGCCCGCGCGCGAACGCCTCGTCAGGCCGAGGCGCTTCGACGCACGATGGCCAGAGACGGCTACGAATTCTGGGCCAAGGACATGCCTGGGTTCCAGGAGTTCTGGGCGTTCCTGACGCGACTGAGCGACCTGAGCAAGGCCTGTCCTGGTTGCCGGCAGGGGGGCGGCCCGCCGTTCTGCGGCATCCGCAAGTGCGCCCGTGAGCGAGGCGTCGATGTGTGCGTTGACTGCCAGGACTATCCGTGCCATCGGATCGAGGCGATCGCCAAGGGTTACCCGACGCTGATCGCCGACGGCAAGCGGATGAAACAAATCGGCCTGGACGCCTGGCTGGCGGAACAGCGCGAACGTGCCGGCACCGGCTTCGCCTATGCCGACATCCGCTGCCACCCCTACGAAATCCCTCGCGAGTGAACCGCCCGCAGCGAGTCCATAAGGCCATTCTGAATGCCGTGCATGCGGATCGCCACAAACGGGCGTGTTTGACGCCTGACGGTGTCACAACAAACGGCGGCAGGTCTCAGGGGGTGGGGATGTTCAGGAAGGTGCGGACGCCGGTGAAGATGATCTGGGCGGCGATGGCGGTCAGGATCAGGCCGGTGAGCTTCATCATCATCTGCAGGCCCTTCTGGCCCAGCAGCCGGCCGATGGGCACCGCCAGGAACAGGAACAGCGAGATCATCAGCACCGCCAGCAGGATCGCGGCGGCGGCGACGACCTTCTCGCGTGCATCGCCGATCTCCATGCCGAGCACGAGGACCGTGCCGATCGTGCCGGGCCCGACGATCATCGGGATCGCCAGCGGGACCACCGCGAAATCGCTCTCCCGGTCCGGCCCGACCTCCGACCGCTTGCCTGAGACCATGCTGATCGCGGTCAGGAACAGCAGCGTGCCGGCGCCGACCTGAAAGGCCGGCACCGTGATCCCCAGCACCTTGAAGATCAGGTTGCCGAAGAAGTAGACCACGAAGCAGATGACCAGGATCGCCACGCTGGTTCGAAGGGCGCAGTAGTTGCGGGTGCGCCGGTCCATGTCGCCCGACAGCAGCAGGAACATCGAGACCGAGAAGAACGGCGAGAGGATAAAGAACACCTTCGTGAAGATGTCCAGAAACAGGCCCATGTGCATTCCTTCAAACGGGGGCGCGCGTCAGTCGATTCGGATTCGTGCGTAGCTGATGGTGTTGCCGGAACCCTGTCTGATCCCAAGCAGTTCCAGCGTTCGGGACGGAGGCGACCCGGCGCGGACGGTCGCGGTGAAGGAATCGGTGAACGGCTTCTGCAATGGCACGCGGACCGCCGGACCGACGTCTGCGTCGGGTCCGATCTCCAGCAGGCGGTTCTCCGAGACGCTCTTGCCGCCCGCGTCCGACCCGCTGACGTAGAAGAACACGAACAGTCGATGGTCCGGCGTGACGTGGAACCGGCCCCGGCCCGGCCGCTCGTCGGATTGGCCCTCTTCGGCCGCCAGCAGGGTGCGACGAGACTGCACCTGCCCATCGCGCACGACGGCATAGTTCAGTGTGTGGCTCTGCCGGACGCTCGGAAAGAACTTCTCGCGGAGCCGCTCGTCGAGGGCCCGCTCGGTCCAGAGCAGGTGCACATCGCCATTGGGGGCGATCCACATGTCGCCCGGCGTGACCCAGCCGCAGGTCTTCTCGCGGCTGGCGATCTCGACCCACGGCCGGAACGGCTCGCTCGTGATATCGGGCGTCCACGTGTAGAACAGCCGGCGGAAATCGTAGTCCCACTCGCGGCCGGTCAGCTCCTGCTTGAACGCCCGCCAGGTCTCGTTCGGCTCAATAATGTCGCTGACTCCGCAGAAGTGGACCGCCCGGTCCTTCAACGCGACGTTGGGATAGCACACGCGGATCGGTTGCGGCTTGCTGTATTCGGTGCCCCACGGCCACGCAAGCCGCCCCTGCGCGCTCCATCGTCCATCGCGGTCGAGGAATGACCACTCGGCGTGCGTATAGCCGACGTTCTGCAACAGGATCAGCTCGTGGTTCGGTCCATCGGCGGCGAAGCTGCGATAGGAATGCTCGGTGAACCTCGGTTGGCCCGACCAGGTCGGCAGTAGAGTGCGCGCCGGCGCGCGCGGGTTGCTCGCGTCGAACTGGAGCACCTCGGGCCGAGCCGGACCGGCATAAGCCTCGGCATCCAGCGTCGGGTTGGACGACAGGAACAACCGCCCGTCGGGAAAGCCGACCAGCGGGCAGGGCTCGCGCGTCCGCCCGGATTCGTCGAAGCAGGTCTTCTCCCAGCCCCGGTCCCCGCGAACAAACAGCATCCAGCGGCAGTTGTTCAGCGGCTTGGCGTCCGCGATGGTCTCCAACCCGCCGGCGAACACCGCTTCGCCGATGCGCACCAGGCAGGTCGACCCGTGGCACCACATAGGTCCGGCGCCGTTGTCGGCCGAGTTGTAGCTATAGACGTCCTCTTCGACCTCCATGACCGGACGAACAGCGCCCGTGGCCGCAACGGTTGCGAGAATCAGACACAGACTGACGATAAGAGACGTTCTCATGGTAGGACGCTCCTCATTGTTTGCGTGCCGATTGGCAGCTCAACGCGAACGCACGACATCGGCGCATTGTATCGGGCCTTCGAGAGGCGTCAAGCACGCGTCCAATGTGTGGAACTGGGTGGCAGCCTCAAGCGAAGCTTGGGGATGGCGGACCTCTCTGTGGCATAGATGGCAGGAGAAATCTCAAGGTGTCGAGCCATTCCCAAACGCCAAGGCGTTTGAGGCTGCCACCCGTGTCGGGCATCTTCCTTGCCCTTTCGGGCGATCCGGTCCATAATGGCGTTTTTCGGAGTCACCAAGGAGAATGGCTATGAGCAAGGACTGGATGGTTCGCATCGTGTGGATTGGGCTGGTCGTGTGGGTCGCCATCGGGAGCCTGATCGGCTGTTCGACAGACAAGGAGGTGTCGCGGTCTATGGAACGGGAGCGTATGATTGTCGATCGTCTGGCGAACGCGGAGGAATACTATGATATGCACCCGGCGTTCGAGAGGGCCTTCGCGTTCCTGCGTCGCGGCGATCTGGCGGAGCTGCCCGACGGCCGTCACGAGATCGACGGAGACCGTCTGTTCTGTCTGATGAGCCACAGCCCGGCTCGCCGGCGTGCCGAGGCGCCGCTGGAAGCGCACCGCAAGTACATCGACATCCAATACGTCATCAGCGGGACGGACGGAATGGGGTGGAAGCCCACCGGGACATGCTCCATCTCCGCTGTGAGCTACGACCCCGAGAAGGACATCGAATTCTTCAAGGACGCGCCCGAACGTTGGACGCCGGTTCGGGCCGGCTCATTCGCCATCTTCTTCCCGCGTGACGCCCATGCGCCTCTGGCAGGCGCCGGACAGATCCACAAGGCGGTGCTCAAGATCGCCGTCGAGTGAGCGCACAAGGCAAGCCGTCATCGGCGCCTTGCCACAGGCGGGACGTACGCCCGGAACGGGCTGTCTACGCTGGCGCGGTTCCCGGTCGGCTGACGACGGAAACGGCCTTTGCTTCGGCCTTGCTGTAACGAGACGACCTTTCTCAGACGGCGCGAGGCTGTGTCGAAGGCGTCTCGAATCACGACGTCGAGAGGGTCCTTCGTCTTGCCTCTTCCCGGCTCATTCCTGACGGCTACTTTGTGTCCCGGCGGGACGGTCATTTCGATCCGCACCCGATACGGATTGCCGTCCTCCGGGCGTTTCGGTGGCTTCTCCACGGCCACGCGGCAGCTCGACAAATGGTCGCAGACCTGTTCGAGCTTGTAGGCCTTCTGCCGGATCAGCCCTTCAAGTACGGTGGTGTTGGGGATACCCTTGAACGATAGCTGTAGTGGAACCCGCATCCCATGCCTCCCGTATTTGCCCTCGACTGGAAACATACGTGCAATAACGCTGTTCCATTGCTCGTTTCTCTTATACGCCAACTGGAGGTGTTTTGTGCGGTCGCAGATCGACGCCGGTCGCCGGCCGGCGTCGGGCCTCGGGGTCGGGCCGCGTTCCGTGTGTGTGAAAACACCCTGCCACACACGACAGTAGGGTTTGCGGCAAAATCCGTGCAGACGAGATTCCGCGCCATGGCGCGATAAACGTTGTCGCTCGGTACCGCTTGCGGTAGACTGGACCGAATCGAAGAATTCTGACCTCAACTACAGGAGAATGTGTGATGCGACTGAGACTGACGATCGGATGCGTGTGTGCCCTGACGCTGGTTTCCACCCTGTGCCGGGCAGACGATTGGCCCCAATGGCGAGGGCCCAAACGCGACGGTCTGTCGCCGGAGACCGGCTTGCTCCAGCAGTGGCCCCAAGGCGGGCCGGCGCTCGCTTGGAGGGCCACAGGCCTCGGTGAGGGATTCTCCAGCGTCTCGGTCGTTGGCGACCGGATCTACACCACCGGCGACAAAGGTGACGTGTGCTACGTGCATGGGCTCAATCGGGCGGACGGCAAGCTGCTGTGGAGCACGCCGCTCGGCAAGGCCGGGGCCCCCGGCTGGGGCGGGTTCGCCGGACCACGCGGCACGCCCACCGTCGATGGCGATTTGTTGTACGTCATGGGGCAGTATGGCGAGCTGGCCTGCCTCAAGACCGCCGACGGCGTCAAAGTATGGGCCAAACACCTGTCCAAGGATTTCGGGGGCGAGCGGCCCGAGTGGGGCTACAGCGAATCGGTGCTGATCGATGGCGATCAGGCGGTTTGCACCCCCGGCGGGTCCAAGGGTGCGATCGTGGCCCTCGACAAGCGCACCGGCCGGCTCCTGTGGCAGACGAAGGACTTCACCGATCCGGCTCACTACTCCTCGCTCGTCTGTGCCGAGATCGCCGGCGTCAAGCAGTACGTCCAATTGACCGCCGATAGCGTCGTAGGCGTCAGTCCGAAGGGCGAAGTGCTGTGGCGCATCGAGCGGAAGGGCAAGACCGCCGTGATTCCCACGCCCGTTGTCAAGGGCGACAAGGTGTATGTAACCAGCGGGTATGGAGCCGGCAGCCATCTGTTTGTGGTCGAGCGCGCCGGCGGAAAGCTCCAGGTTCGGCAGGTCTACGCCGAGCGGAGCATCGCCAGCCATCACGGCGGCGCGGTGCTGGTGGGCGATCACGTGTACGGCTACTGCGACAGCCGAGGCTGGGTCTGCCAGGAGCTGGCGACGGGCAAACTGACGTGGACCGAGAAGAGGCAGGTCGGCAAAGGCTCCGTGATGTGTGCCGACGGACGCTTGTACTTGCGTGCCGAAGACGATGGGATCGTCGCTCTGATCGAGGCGACGCCGGACGGCTACAAGGAGACCGGGCGTTTCGTACAGCCCGGTTTCGGCAAACCCAAGACGTGGCCGCATCCGGTCGTGGCCGGAAAGAAGCTCTACCTGCGCGATCAGAACCAACTGCTCTGTTACGATATACAGGCCCGCTGATTGCGCGCTTCGGGGATGATGGGAGGTTCTTCGGCGATGTGGCGGATCGTGCTGCTTGTGGTTGCGATAGCGTTCATTGTCCTGGCCACGAGCAAACTAAAGCTGCATCCGTTTCTGGCGCTGCTGATCGCGGCGTTCGGTTATGGGATTCTCAGCCGGCAGATGTCCCTGAAGGGCGTCGTCGATTCGGTCAACGACGGTTTCGGCGCTACCATCGGCCAGATCGGCATCGTCATTCTGGCCGGCTCGATCATCGGCACTTTCCTGGAGAAGTCGGGCGGCGCTGCCCGGCTGGCCCAGCGGACGGTGGACCTGGTCGGCCCGCGACGCGTTCCGTTGGCGATGGGACTGATCGGCTTTGTCGTGAGCATCCCCGTCTTCTGCGATTCGGGGTTCATCCTCCTGGCTCCCCTGGCCCGGTCGCTCTCGTCAAAGGCCCGGGTCCCGCTGGCGGCCGGCGTGATGTCGCTCAGTCTCGGTCTCTATGCGACGCACACGATGGTTCCTCCCACACCCGGTCCCGTGGCGGCCGCGGCTGTGCTGGCGGCCGACCTGGGACGTGTGATCCTCTTCGGTCTGATCGTTGGCGTTCCGACGCTGGTGGTCTCGTGGTTGTTCAGCGTCAAGATCGCGGCGCGGGTCAAGCTGGCGCCCGATGAGTCGTTGGAATCCGATGCGCCGCTGTTGGCAACTGATGGACCGTCAGTGGCCAAGTCCCTTGCTCCAATCCTGACGCCGATTGTGCTGATCCTGCTCCGGTCTGTCTGCATGCTCCAGGGCGCTCCGTTGGTCGAGGGGTGGGTTGCCGAGGTGATCGGTTTTCTCGGGCAGCCGGTGGTGGCGTTGCTGATCGGGGCGTTTCTGGCCTTTCTGCTTCCGGCCAGACTGACGACGAACATGCTCTCGACGTCAGGCTGGGTCGGCGAGGCGGTGCTGGCGGCCGCGACGATCATCCTCATCACCGGCTGCGGCGGCGCTTTCGGCAGAGTCCTCCAGAACTCGCATATCGCCGACGTCGTCTCGCAGGTCCTGGGCGATGCCTCTGCATGGGGCCTTTGGCTGCCGTTTGTGCTCGCCGCCGCGATCAAGACCGCTCAGGGCTCCTCCACGGTCTCGATGATCACGACCGCCGGCATTGTCGCACCGATGCTCGATCCGCTCGGCCTGGCGACGCCCACCGGCAGGGCGCTGGCCGTTGTGGCCGTCGGCGCCGGGTCCATGGTTGTCAGCCACGTGAACGACAGCTACTTCTGGATCGTCACCCAACTGTCTACGATGACGGTTCGCCAGGGTTACAGGCTCCAGACGCTCGGGACTCTGGTCGAAGGCCTCGCCGCGGCGATGGCCGTGTGGGTCCTCGGCGCCTTCTTGCTGTAGGGGCGATCCGCCTCTGGCGGAATCATTCGCCCGTACTCCCGTCGGATCGCCGGCGGCCTTTTGCGTCCCGAGAGTTTTCTTCTTGACGGCTGTGCCCGCGCGGTTGTATACGATGCGCCTTTTCGGCGAAGTTGCAGTCATTTCGTCTGGGGTGGGCAATAGACATTTGATCCCAACATATGGTCACGCGTCGCAGCGATCCCGGCATCCTTCGGGAGTACGGGCGAATCATCATTCGCCCCTGCGGTCGTCAATCACCCCGTGCTCCTGCGGGCGCACGGCAGACGTTGGCGGTGGTATCGAATTGCGCGGCGGTCCTGAAATGGAGCAAGAAGAGTAATGACATGGCAGGTCGATTACCTGGCAGAGCAGCAGGTCGTGGCGGCGACGGTTTCCGCCACGGTGGGAATCGGGGAGATCTCGGAAGCGGTCGCGCGAGGCCTTGTGGTGGCCGGCGAACGCGCCACCGGTGCGATCCTGATTGATGCTCGCCAGATGAAGCTCGCCGCCCAGACGACAGAACTCTATCGTCTGCCCGAGATCGTTGGTGGACTCGGGCTGACGCGGTCCCACCGGGTCGCGGTGGTGATCGCAGACAACTCGGAACAGATGGACAGCTTCCTGTTCGTCGAAACCGTGTTCTTCAATCGGGGTTTTCCCGTTCGCCTCTTCACGGAGGTGACCGCGGCTCTGAAATGGCTCAAGTCAGGCAAACGGCCTTTGCGTCCTGCGAGCGGATCGAGTCCGAACCAACGTCCGAGGCCTTCTTGAAAGCCTTTTGTCCGATGTGCGACGAGATCGTCAGAAACCTGGGCCCGCAGCCGATCGGGCGGATCATGGCCGAGCACGGTCTCACGCCGCACGACCTCGTGGCCGCTTCGACCGAGCAGCTCACGCACAAGATGGTCGCCCGCGCGTGCAAGGGCCGCCGTCTGACCCCGAACGCCCAAGCCAAGGTTCTGGCCGCCCTGAACGGCGCGACGCAGCAACAGTACCGCCGCACCGACCTGTTCACCTACTGACCGCTCCACCTTGGGATTTACGATTTACGATTTACAGTTTACTATCTGGCGTCGTGCGCCTCAGGCGTGGCTCAATCGCAAATCATAAATCATAAATCGTGAATTCGAATAGGGCAGAAGAATGAGGACAGGGCCCTTGGTGGTGAAACGGTCGCCGGTGCGACTGAAGGCGGATGCCAGCTTGACGATCACTCGCTTCTTCTGGCTGGGGGCCGACCGTGCGCAGAATGTGATCGCCCGCATCAACGCGCTGGACGACGAGCAGGTCCGGCGTCTGCTGGACTCGACACGGGCAAACTTCGCCCACCTTCCCGCGGGCCTGGACAACATCTTCCTGGCGCATTACGAGCAGGCGGCCAAGCGGGTGGCCATGCCGCCGGACGCCAGCGAGGAACGCAAGCTCTACATCGGCGCGTGCTTCACCATGGAATACGCCTTCGCCTCGGCGGCCATGTTCAATCCGTCCATGACGCCTGCGATCGATCAGAGCGGTCTGGAACCAGGCTCTCTTCGCTTTGCCATGAGTCTACGGGCCGTCGGCGAAGGGCATCTCAGCTCGATTGTGTTTCGGCGAGGGGTAATCAACGCCGGCGGCGAGATCGCTCTGGAGCCGGCCGGACCGTACCAGGAACCCATGCGACGCGCCGAGTACGAGCGATTCAGCAAGGCGAAGTTTCGCGTCAAACTGGCCGAGCTGGGCGTGCGCGACACGATCATGGAGGTCGTCCTGCGGAGGCTGGGCGAGCGGTTCACCGCCGAGGACCTGCGCGAGGCGATCAACGGCCCCCAGGCCGTCGTCGAAGGCCTGCTGCGTCCCGACAGCGAGTCGGCCGGCTTCGAGTGGCTGGCCGGCTGTGACTACGACATCGAGGCCAGTCCGGACGGCCGGATCACGGATGCCGTCCTGTTCCCGATTTGCGAAGCCGAGAGCCAGGGCATGGAAGACATGCGGATCGTCCGCTTCACCGACGACGACGGCTCGGTGCGCTACTATGGCACCTACACCGCCTACAACGGACGCCAGATCCTCCCGCAGATCGTCGAGATGCGCGAGCCGAGCGTGGCTCGCGTCCGCACTCTGCACGGACGCTGCGCCCGCAACAAGGGGCTGGCCCTGTTCCCGCGCAAGGTGGGCGGGTGCTTCATGATGAGCGGCCGCATCGACGGGGAGAACCTGTTCATCCTCCGATCCGACAACGTTCTCATTTGGGACGAGGCGGTCAAAGTCCAGGAGCCTTGGTTCCCCTGGGAGGTCATTCAAATCGGCAATTGCGGCTCGCCCATCGAGACGGCGGCCGGCTGGCTGCTGCTGACGCACGGGGTCGGTCCCATGCGTCACTACTGCATCGGTGCGACACTGCTGGACCGCGACGATCCGACGAAGGTGCTCGGCCGGCTCCAAGAGCCGCTGTTGATGGCCAACCTCGAGGAACGCAAAGGCTATGTCCCCAACGTCGTCTATTCCTGCGGCGGACTGGTTCACAACGGCCTGCTCGTGATTCCCTACGGGATCAGCGATGCGGCCGCCGGCTTCGCGACCGTGCCTCTCGACGACGTGCTCGCCCGCCTGGTCTGAGCCGGACAGCCCGGGCGTCTCCCATAGAACCAGGACCTATGAATCTGTTTCGCCGGCGCTGGATTTCTTCCTGAGGTCCTCGATTTCCTCCTTGAGCTTGTTGGTCTGCTCCTTCAGTTCATCCAGTGTCTTTCGCAACTCGACAATCTCTTCCGGGACCAGCGGCTTCTTCTCGCGGAGTTTGTCGACTGCCTCGACGGCGCGTTGCTCGACCCAGTCCCGTGGCTCGCGGCCTTGGAAGGTCTCGAGGATCGGAATGGCCTTCGGGTCGCCGAGCGTGGCGAGGGCGGCGATCGCGCCGGCCTGAATGGACTGCCGGGAATCGTTTAAATAGCCGGCCAGAAACTGACGCACCGGCGTGCGGTCCTCCTCGTTGCGCGCGATGGAGGCCAGCGTGTCGAGAGCGGCGGCGAAGTCCCACGAACGGTATTGCCACTCGCTGCTGCGAAGCGCTGCCATCAGTTCCTCGACGTACGAAGCGTCATCGAGCGTACGCAAGGCGGCAATGGCGGCGCCGGCCAGTTCGTTTCGATAAGACTTCGATCGCAGGTACTTATCGATGACATCTCGCGTCTGCGGTCCCGTGTAGCGGCCGGTGGCGCGTATGGCGGCGGCCAACACCTCCGGGTTCTGTTCGCGGGCCAGCACGCTCTGCATCAGCAACGGGACCTCGGAGCGATAGAACCTGCCAAGGTCTTCAATGACGCGCTGCCGCACGCGCGCGTCGCTCTGGTCCATCGAATCAGCCAGCGCTTCGAACGCCTCGTCGCTGTGGATACGTCCCAGTGCGGCCGATGCCTTGATCCGAACGCCATAGAAGGGGTCCTGGTTCAGTGCTTCCTGGAGCTTGCCGATGGTCTTCTTGTCCTTCTCCTCTCTCAACGCATCGACCGCGCGGAACCGGCCGGCCACCTCCGCCATGTTGTCGAGCTGCGCGTAGAGCATTGCTCTGGGCTTGTCGAACGTAACCTTGGCCAACAGCGTCAGGTCGGGATCGAAGCACACGACGTTTGGCTCCGACGCCAGCGCGAAGTAGAAGTCCTGCTCCTTGCTGTCGATCACGACATCCCGGTCCGTCGGCTTGTCGCCGAGCCAGAAGCGGACCTTGGCGGGCAGATAGAAGACCCCGGTGCCGTGCTCGCCTGCGTTCTGCGTCTGTTCGACGCCGATCTTGGCGAGCTTGTCCTCTTCCGACCACTTGTACGAGACCTTCAGTTCGGGGCAGCCGGAGTGGTAGAGCCATTGGTCGAAGAATCGGTCGAAGGACTGGCCCGAGAACTCCTCGATGACCGAACGCAGGTCCTCGGTCACTACGACGTTCAGGGCGTGCCGTTCGACGTAGGTCTTGATGATCCGGCGGTACAGCGTCTCGCCCAGTTGGTTGCGGAGCATGTGCAGTACCCAGTTGCCTTTCTCGTACGAGCGGTAGTCAAACTGGTCGTCAGCATTCTCATAGTCGCGTGTGACGATCGGCAGGGCATTGCCATCGCGCGACACGATCTGTTTGGCCCTCTGGTATAGTCCATACAGAAACGAATCGCGGCCGTTCTTGTGGCCGTCGTACAAGGCCTCGTAGTAGGTGGCAAACCCTTCATTGAGCCACAGGTGGCTCCAGTCCTTACAGGTGACGTAATCGCCGAACCACTGGTGCACCAGCTCATGAGCGATCAGGTACTGGCTCGAGTGGATATTTTCCGACGCGTCGGTGAAGAGCGTCCCGTCGGTGAGGATCGTCAGCGTTGTGTTCTCCATGCCGCTGGCGACGAAGTCCTCCACGACGACCTGATCGTACTTGTTCCAGGGGTAAGGGATGCCGATTTCCTGCTCGTAGAAAGCGAGCATGTCGGCGGTACCCTCGAAGCTGTTGGCCGCCTGAGCGAATTGCGAAGGCGGCGTGTAGAACCCCAGCGGAATGTCTCCGTGCCGCGATTCGAGCTTCTCGAAATACCCGGCGACCAGCGCGATCAGGTAGTTGACGTGGGGCTTCTCCTGGAGCCAGTGGACGGCCTTGAGGCCCGTCTCCGGGTCGATTCGCTCGGATACCAGCCGGCCGTTCGAAATGACCGTCATCTCGGGCGGAACGTGGCAGATGACCTCGGAGCTGAATCGTTCGTTCGGGTAGTCGAAGTTCGGGAACCAGTGCGGCGCATCGTGACTCTCGCCCTGCGTGAACAGGTGCGCGTCCGTCGGCGGGTATCCCATTGCAGGCGTGCGGAAGTAAAGCCCTTGCCGAGGCTCGGCATCGTACATGATCGTGACGGAGTGTTCCTCGCCGGGCAGCAGGGGCGGACGGAAGGTGATCTTGATGTCTTTGTCGGTCGTCGTGTAGCCCGCGATCTTGGCGTCCGACACCACCGAGGCAACATTCAGGTCAATGGCGTTGAGCTTCAGCTCGGTCAGGAGCCGAGAGATCGGCGCAAAGCGGACAGTTGTGACGCCCCGGATCGTACGCTCCTCGAAGTCCGGCGTCACGTCGATGGTCACCCGGATGATATCGACGTCGCGCGCCGGTGCATACTGGCGGTCCGGCGTGTCCTTCGTCTGTGCCGCCGAACAGGATCGATCCGTGCCCGTGAACCCCGACAGGCCCCAGACCAGCAACACCGAAAGACACAGGAATCGACCGCACGTGTATCGTTTTGCATTCATCTCGTCCACCTTTCCGGTCGGTGCGCCATGTCCCGTCAATGGTTCACTGTGAACATGGGCGAATATATCCCCATCCCGCCGGAGCGCCAAGCGGTGTCATTTTGCGGATAGGGGCTGGTGTGACGGCGGTTTCGTGGTATGATGTCGGATCGGTTTGTAGTGATCCCGATGAACATCGGGACAAGGCTGGGTGGCCGCCTCAAGCGCAAGCAGGTAGGGGCGAATGATTATTCGCCCCCACGGGCACACGACGAACGGGACCTTTTTTGGAGCGGATGTGCGATGGGATCGGATATGGGCAGGTTGGCCCGGCCGCTGTGCGGGATCATTCCGCCGATGGTGACGCCTCTGGAAGACCGCGATGCGCTCGACGTGCGCGGTCTGGAGCGGCTGGTCGAGCATATCCTGGCCGGGGGCGTTCACGGCCTGTTCATCCTCGGGACGATGGGCGAGGCGCCGAGCCTGAGCCATCGCCTGCGGCATGAGCTGGTCGGTCGGGTCTGCGCGCAGGTGGACCATCGCGTCCCGGTCCTGGTGGGCATCATCGACACGTCGTTCGTCGAGGCGTTGAGCCTGGCGCAGAAGGCCGCCGAGGCCGGCGCCGATGGGCTGGTGCTGCCGGCGCCGCACTACTATCCGGCGGGCCAGCCGGAGCTGCTCGAATTCCTCCGCCATCTCGTGCCGCAACTGCCGCTGCCGGCGTTTCTGTACAACCTTCCGAACTATCCCAGAGCGATGTTCGATCCGGAGACGGTCCAGGCCGCGTCGGACATGCCCGGCATCGTCGGACTCAAGGACAGCTCGACGAACATGATCTACTTCCGCCACCTCCAGTTTCTCATGGCCGACCGTCCGGATTTCGCGCTGCTGATGGGCCCGGAGATGCTGCTGGCCGAGACGGTCCTGCTCGGCGGACACGGCGGCATCTGCGGCGGCGCCAACCTGCTGCCTCGTCTGTACGTCGATCTCTATGAAGCCGCGCATGCGCGGGACATGGCCCGCGTCCAGACACTGCATCGGACGGTGATCGAGCTGGGCCGAACGATCTACCGCGTGGGGCGGTACGAATCGAGCTTCTTGAAGGGCCTCAAATGCGCTTTGTCGTGCCTGGGGATATGCAGTGACTTCATGGCCGAACCGCTGCACCGCTTCCGAGGGCCGGAGCGGGACATCGTACAGAAATACATCGAACAGCTTGGCATCACGGCGAACGGACTGACAGTTCCCGGTTGACAGTTCCCGGTTGCCAGCAGGGTCCTGACTGCCGAGAACCGACAACTGCGAACCCATAACTGAGAACTGTGAACTGAGAGGGACTATGGTCGGAAACCTTGGGGCCTTCGACATCGCGATCCTGGCGGCGTACTGCGTCGTGGTCGTCGGGATGGGCGTCTACTACACCCGCAAGTGCCGCACGGCGGAGGAGTTCATGGTGGCCGGGCGATCCATTCCCGCCTGGGCGGCCGGGCTGGCCATCATGAGCACGTACACCAGCAGCATCTCGTACATCGCCACGCCGGGCAAAGCGTACGACACCAACTGGCATCCGTTCATCTTCTCGCTGGCAATCTTCCCGGTGGCCTGGCTGGCCTGCCGATACGCCGTACCGTACTACCGGAAGATGAAGCTGCTGAGCGTTTACGAGTTTCTCGAAGAGCGGATCGGCGCCTGGGGCCGGGTCTATGCGGCGCTGTCCTTCCTGCTCTACATCGTGGGTCGAACTGCGGTGATCCTCTACCTCGTAGGCTTGCTCCTGAACCAGTTCCTGAACTGGCCGATCGAGCTGATCATCGTCGTCGTGGGGGTGGTCACTATCCTCTATACCCTCCTCGGCGGCATGGAAGCTGTAATCTGGACCGATGTCATGCAATCGGTCATCATGATCGGTGGCTTGGTTTTCTGCGTCGTGAGCCTCTCGTGGCGGGTTTGCACCGGTCCCGAGCCCTTGATCCAGGCGGCTGTCGATGCCCACAAGTTCAGTCTCGGCAGTTGGGACCTGTCGCTCTCGTCGCGGACCATCTGGGTGATGATCATCTACGGCGTCACGGAGAACCTCCGCAATCTGCTGGCCGACCAGAACTTCGTGCAGAAGTACTCCTCCGTATCGACGGAGCAGCAGGCCCGGCGGTCCATCTGGATTGCGATGTTGATCTACATCCCGATGACGGCGGTCTTCCTGTACATCGGGACGGCGTTGTTCGCATTCTACTCGACCGGCCAGGCCGGTTCGGCGGTCACCAAGGGCGACGAGGCCTTTCCTTACTTCATCGCAACGCAGCTTCCGGTGGGTCTGAAGGGACTCGTGTTGGCGGCGATTATGGCGGCCGCGATGAGCACGGTCGATTCCGGCCTGAATTGCTCCGCGACCGTTCTGCTCGTCGACTTCTACAAGCGCTATTTCAACCCGCAGGTGAGCGACCGGGCGAGCCTGATGTGCCTGCGCGTGACGACGGTCGTCTGGGGCCTGCTGGGGACGGGCTTCGCGATCCTGATGATCCGGGCCAAGAGCGCCCTGGACATCTGGTGGCAGGTCTCCGGCATCTTCGGCGGCGGCATCCTCGGGCTGTTCCTGCTGAGCCTTTGGCGTGTCCGGCTGACGCTCTGGCAAGGTCTCGTCGCCGTCGGCGTCAGCATCGCGGTCATCACCTGGGGCACCTTCGTCCGTCCCGGCGCGCCGGGACCCGACTGGCCTTCGTGGATGCAGGCCACGTTCGAGCCGATCCTCGTCGGCGCCGTCGGCACCGCCGCCCTGATCGCCGTTGCCCTGGTCTTCCACCTTCTTAACGCCCGCAAGAGTTGACCGGTCAGCGTCCGAGCAGTTGGTCGATGCAGGCTTCGAGGTTGTCGTTCGTGGGAGAAATGACCACGCGTCCCTCGCGGTCGATCAGATACAGAGCCGGCGTGGCCTTGGGCGCGTACGCGCTATAGGTTTGCCGCTCCTGATCGAGGCAGAAGGCAAACGGCACGTGGCCCTCTGTCACAAACTTCCAGAGGTCGTCGTCGGTGACCTCGCCGCCCCAGGTGACATCCAGGGGCTGATGGACTGCGATGATCTCCAGCCCCCGGCCGGCATACCTCTCCGCCACCTTCTGCATCGTTGTCAGATTCTCCCCGTAGAGGGGCACGAGCACGCCGATCTGCAGCAACACGACCTTCCCGCGAAGCTCCTCCAGGGTCAGCGGCTCGCTGTTGTACCACTTCGCGACGGATAGTGGCGGCGCCTGCTTTCCCAGCAACTCCCAACCCTGCGGGAAGATCTGCATGTCGCCGTCGTCGGTGTCCGCGTAGACGTACTTGTGGCAGTGTCCGTACCCGGCGAGATAGAGGCTGAAATTCAGCCGGACCCCTTGGGGCAGGCCGGTCAGCTTGAAGTGGCCGCTCCGGTCGGTAGTGGCTTCGAAGTGATCGATGCCTGTGTAAGCCTTGACCTTCACCGCAACGACGGGTTTGTTGTTCTCGTCGGTGATGGTCCCTTCCAGCATACCCGTCCAGTCGGTCTTCTCGTCGATTCCGCCGTAGCCACGCAGGACGATATCCCCCACGTCACGGACCTGCCCCGGCAGCAGATCGTTGACATCTGCCCAGCCCTGCAATCCTTTCCTCTCGGCGCTGACCCGCATCGCGAGGCCCGTTGGAACTCCGGCGACGACAAAGAGACCGTCCCTGTCCACGGTCACGGTCCAGGGCACACGGGAGTAATATACCGTGCCGCCGCCAGGCTTACAGATGCCCAGCTTGGGCGTGACGTCGGGTTGAACCTGGCTCGCCTCGTTCACAATTCGCCCGGCCAGCGTCGCGCAGGGTTCCAGGACGATCACCAGTTCGCCGGCGTAATCGGCCTTTCGGAACAGGAGCGTCTTTCCGATTCGTTGCGCGTTGTCGTACGCCCACAGCCCCTTGTATTCGAACGCGTCGCCAAAGGGCTCTTCGATCGTGAACCTGCCGTTCGGATCGGTCTGGCCCGGGCGGTCGGAATCGATCTGGATAAATCCTTCGACCGGGTTGCCGTTCGTGTCAATGAGTCGGCCGGTGACATTCGCCCGGGCGGTCATGGCGATGACCACGGCCGCATCGGTCTGTTCCCTCGCGAGCGTGAGCTCTTCGGCGAACTCGTTGAACCGGCCGTTCTGCCACCCCTGGGCCACGATTCGATATCGGCCCGGCGGGATGGCCAGCGTGCCGTGGCCTGCCCGGTCCGTTCGCGCCTGGGCGACCGAGCCCTCTGCGCCTTCGGCAAACTCCGCGCGGACCCAGACGTTCTCCAATGGATCGCCCGTGGTTTCGTCCACGACCTGCACCGCCACCGGCTGATCGGCCGGGAGCACCTTCAACACAACCTGAGATGTGCCCGCCGCCAGATCGACTTGCACCTCGACCGGGGCGCACAGAGGTTTGGACTCGTCCTTCATGGCGTTGAGATGATAGAGCCCGGCCGGCAGTCCACAAGATGTGAACGTCCCATTGTCTTCGGTTGCGAAGACCAGTTCGTGGATGCCCAGACCCTCGGCTATGATGACCGCGCGATGCTCATAGGGTGTGCCATCCTCGTACACAATCCGGCCAGCTATCGCGCTGCCCGGCTCTAGCACGATCCGCAGACTCTCTCCGCCGACCTCGACGGGGAAGGCCTCGCCTTCTGAGTTGGGGGGTGTCGTGAAAAGCGCGTACCCAGTGGCTGAGACACGCAAACGCACCGAGGCCGGCGCGGGCAAACGGTCCAGGACGAATTCGCCCTGGTCGTTGGCGTACAGTGCCATATCGGTCAGATCCCACAGGATCAGTTGGTCTGTCTTCCCGTTGGCAGATAGACGCACGTCTGCCTCGATCCGAGCATTGGCGATCGGCTGGCCGTGCGTGTCGACCACGACTCCAGACACGGCGCCGGGCGCGTACAGAGTCACTTGGACGTTCCCGTCGGCGTCCGAGCCGGCCAGACTGTGCCAACCCAGGCCATAGTCGGCATGGTCGAAGTACAGAACCCGAAAGATTTCGCTGCCTTCCTTCGGGCGAGCATCGCTCAGGCGGAACGTGCCGTCTGCATCGGTCAGTGTTTCCTGCGCGAGAACGGAGTTCCGGAAGGTGTTGCTGAGCGCCTGTCCCCACACATGGACACCCGGCACGGCATGGCCCGTTTCGTCGATGACTCTGCCCGCATACGTGACGAGCTCGCGGCGTGCCGCCGGTGCTGTCAGAGATCGCGGAGACGGTCTCTGGCTGCGGCTGGACGGCGTCCCTCCGGGCTGGCGTTCGGAGACCGCATTGGGTTCGGCCCGCGCGGGCTCCGGCTCGGCGGCGGGTTGCTCCCGCTGCTGAATGGCGTCGATGGCCTTCTGAAAAGGATTGGTATCCGGCGCGCCCTGCCATTGAGCGGCCAGAGGCTCCAGGGCGGGCAGGGCGGAGGAATCGCCGATCTGTCCGAGGTAGCCGGCAATCTTCACCTTGGTTCCATACCGCCCGGTCTCCATGAGCGTCAGCAGGCCGGACACATCGGCCTGATGGAACAGCCCCTCCGCACGGATCAGTTCGGCCCGTGCAACATCGGCCACGATCGCGGTTCGATCGTCCGGCGCTGTCTCCCGGCCGCTCAGGTGCCTGACCAGGATGAACACCGCAACCGCCAGCATAGCGGCGGTCGCCAGTTTCGTAATCGGGCTTCTCATGATTCGTCTCCACACGCCGGCCGAAGGGATCGCCGGACCCGAGTCCAGCAAGGCATAGATCCGCTGGTCGAGCCGGTCACTCGGCGCGGTTCGCAGGCTCTTAATCAATTGGTCGAGTTCGTTCGGCTTCATAGATCACCCGCCAACGAGGACCGCAATTTGTCCAGGCCGTAACGGTAACGGCCCTGAACCGTGCTGATAGAGACGCCTTGGCACTTGGCGATGGCCTTGAAGGGCAGGTCGCCATAGTGCCGCAGGAGAACGACTTCTCGCTGCTCGTAGGGTAGCTGTTGCAGGGCAGCGGTGAGTTTCTCGCATCGCTCGGCCCGCACGGCTGCGCCTTCCGGCGACGGGCTCTCCGGCGTGGTGGCCGGTTCCGCCTGGGCATCCGCGAAGGGGCCGCCGCGACGCTGGCGGTTGGCATTCCGCGCGGTGTTGGCCACTGCTCGCAGCAGGTACCCCCGCAGACTGGTCGTGATCCTGATCCGCGGCGAGCCCTGAAGCAGCCGGGCGAAGACCTCGTGCACCGTATCCTCAGCACGACTCCTGTCAAAGAGCAGGGCGGCTGCCAGGGTCATCAGATCCACCCTGTACAGGTCGTAGATCCGGCGCAGGGCCTGCCTGTCGCCCCTGTTGAAACGCTGAACCAAGATCTTCTCCTGCACGAACGAGTCGGCCAACTCACATCTCCTGACACCGTTCACCAACACCCTAAAGACACAGCGGTCCCGCCGCGTAATATACGGAATCCAGGAGAATCCGTCGAATCGTGCGCACGCTCGAAGGTTGCTGGCTGACGTGAACAGACGAAAAGGGCCGAGCCCTCCGACTCGGCCCTGGGGTGTGCATTGACGCTCGGGATCAATCGTCCAGAGGGACGACCTCGGCCTGCCGCGCGATCAGGTTGACCGTGGCCGCTTCGTATGGAAGGGCAGGCTCACTGGTTCTCCCCACCGCCTGTTTCGAGGTCGACGTCCAATTCTGTGTCGCGGTCAACATGTACGGTCCGACGCACATGGAACAGTTGCTCTTTCGGCCATTGAGTGGGTTTCTCGACAAAGCCTGGCTGCCACACGACCCAGAGCGAATAGGTCCCCTCTGTGACGCTGCGGATGCGGAAGCGGCCCTGTGGATCGGTCTTCCTCTGGGATTGCCTCGCTGGTTCGAGACGGAGCGAGATGCGCGCGTTTTCAACGGGGACACCGCCAATCCGCACGATCCCGGTGACTGCATACCCGCCTTCACCACCGAAGTCTACCTCCTTCGATTCACCTGGTTCCAGCGCCACTTGTTGGCGTTCCAACTCGTAGCCATCGCTGTCGCAGAGAGACAGCGCCACCGATCCGGTCGGGACCTCCGACAACTGGTAGTATCCATCATTGTCTGTGTGAGTTGTGGGCCCGAGACTCGGCCAGCGTGTCAGGACGTCCACTGCTCGTCCGAGACTCACACTTGCACCGACACGCACACCGCCGATTCCCTCACCATTTTCATCGATGACACGCCCGGTCACAGTGGCCGCGATGTCGAGCACGAGGTTCGCCAGTTGGTTGGCCGGTTCGAGCAGGTCCGCCATGACATGGACACGGGGCGCGAAGCCCGGCGCACTGACGAACAGGCAATACGGCTCCGGTTCCAGATCGGAGAGCACATACGTGCCCATCACGTCCGTTTCTGCACGTGGCCAGTACTCTCGCCTCGGCTCGCTCTTGTCGGAAAACAGTAGCACGGTTGCTCCCTCAATGGGGTGACCATCGCGGGAAACGACCCGCCCGGCAAAGACGGTCGCCGGTTGAAGGCGGAACACCGTGCGATTGGGATCCGTCGAGACGGGCTGAATCGGAACGGGGTCGAGTGTCAGAGAACCGTGGCCTGGGGCCTGTACCGTCATTCGGACCATGCTGCCCAGAGGCAGGCGGTCGATTCCCGTGTCGAACAGGCCTTCGGGTGATTCGAATGCGTACCCTTCATCCAACCATTGCGCTCTGAAGCCGGCCACACGGGATCCGATTTCGCTGGCAGTCATCTTGACGGTGAACTCTGGAATCGGCTGTCCCGTCGTCTCGGCAAGGACCATTCCATACACGCGTCCCGCCCGGCGGACTCTCAGAACGTACTCCTCGAGTCCAAGGTCGAAGTTGTGCTCCTCGGTGCATATTCCTTCACGCAAACATGCAAGCGTGATGCTGCCCTCGGCCGGGGCGTTCGGAATCACGAATCGACCGTTTGTGTCGCTTGCGTACCGCTCATCGGTGAGATTGGAGACGCCGTTGTAGGCATGAATGATGACCTGAACGCCTGCCACAGGGGCTCCCGTCTCGTCGACGATCCCACCGTGCAGGGGCACCGGCTCCCGGAGTCGGATGTTCATCTCTTTCACAGCCGTGTCCGATTGGATTACCGCCCGCTCGACGTACAGGCCGTGGTTGGAGTCAGCGGCCCAGAGAATCAGCTCTCCGACAGGCACGTTTTCGAGTCGGTATTCTCCCTGCGTATTGGTCCGGGCCGTGATGCAGTCCCACATGGCGCGCGATCCAGTGTTGCCGACGGTCACGCCTTCGAGGGGGTTCCCGTCGCCATCGGTGACTTGCCCGAGGATGGTCGCGCCCGCCTGGAGCACGATGTCTTGATAGCGGGTCTGTCCGGCACGGGCGGGCGGGACGGTGGCCGAGGTCAGAGGAAAGTCGGGGTGCGCGATTGTGATGGCGTACCCGTGGACAACAGGATCGAATCCATCGATCTCAAACCGACCGTCTGCATCGGTTACAACGGTCCGACGCTGGGGTGGCAGGCAGATGCTGCTCAACTCCGCGCCGGGAACGGGGCGGCCCGCCTGATCTGTGACCCGGCCGGCAATCGTCGAGCCTTGCGCCAGTTCAACCGTGATGTCCCGAATGTCTCTCTGCGCGACAGGTGCCATGAATCTCTGAACGGCATATCCTGGTGCGACAACGTAGATATGGGCTTCATAGTCGGGCCTTGCGTAGACCAGGTGAAATTGCCCCTGCGCATCTGCAATAGCGATCTCGTGTGCCGAGAAGGAGACCTCAGCTCCACGGATTGGTGCATGCGTGCTCTTGTCCATCACAACGCCGGTGACCGTGCTGTGCCCGTCGAGGGGGGGCGACTCCCGGAGGGAGATACTGTTTGGCTTGGTGCGACCTACGTCATCCGGTTCGGTCGTTGGCATGCCTTTCTGAATGGCCTCTGTCGGGGCTGCCGGAGATTGCGGAGACGATCTCTCGCTCCGGCTGGATGGCGTCCCTTCGGGCTGGTGTTCGGAGACCGCATTCGGTTCGGCCCGCGCGGGCTCACGCTCGGCGGCGGGTTGCTCCCGCTGGTGAATGGCGTCGATGGCCTTCTGGAAAGGATTCGTGTCCGGCGCGCCCTGCCAGTGGGCGGCCAGCGGCTCCAGGGCAGAAAGGGCCGATGCGTTGCCGATACGTTCGAGGTAGCCGGCGACCTTCACCTTGGTCCCATACCGCCCAGTCTCCATGAGCGTCAGCAGGCCGGACACATCGTTTTGGCGGAACAGTCCCTCCGCACGGATCAGTTCGGCCCGTGCAACATCGGCCACGATCGCGGTTCGATCGTCCGGCGCTGTCTCCCGGCCGCTCAGGTGCCTGACCAGGATGAATACCGCAACCGCCAGCATGGCGGCCGCAGCCAGTCTTATCATTGGGTTTCTCATGAGTTCTCTCCCGAACGCGATCGCGGCCGGCAGGGGGCCGGAGCGATGCGTTTTCCGCTGTGCTCGCTGAGCCAGGGTTTCCATGGCGCCGGGATAGCGACGTCGCCAGGCGTCAAAGTCCGGCTCGGGCGGGCGGCCCGGCGCTGTCCGGGCGATTGCCTCATCCAACCAGTTGGCTCTGTCGGGGCGTACCATGGGCGTTACCTCTCGGGAAACCCGTTTCGTCTGAGTGTCTGTTCGATCTGCTTGCGGGCTCGAAAGAGCCTGCCTCGGACGGTGTGGCCGGCGAT
>JAAYBV010000099.1 GCA_012744475.1 Phycisphaerae bacterium | reverse complement strand
CTTCGGCGACGACGGCGAAGCCCTTGCCCGCTTCGCCGGCGCGAGCGGCTTCGACGGCGGCGTTCAGCGCCAAGAGATTGGTCTGGAACGCGATCTCGTCGATGACCTTGATGATCTTGGCGGTCTCGTCGGAACTTTTCTGGATGTCGTTGATCGCCTGACTCATCCGCGACATGGCCTCGGCGCCGGTGTTGGCGGCCTTGCGGGCCTCGGCGGCCAGGGTGTTGGCCTGCTGGGCGTTGTCGGCATTCTGCTTGGTCATCGACGACATCTCTTCGAGGCTGGACGAGGTCTCTTCCAGACCGGCGGCCTGCTCGGTCGCCCCTTCCGCCAGCGACTGGGAGGCGGCGGAGACCTGTCCGGAGGCGGCCGCCACCTGCTCGGAGCCGGCCGTCAGGGCGTCAATGATGCGCTTGATCGGCTTGACGATGCTCAGCGTGATCACCACGGCCATCGCGATGCCCAGGACGATGCCTGAGACCGCCACGACCATCATGATGACGTTCGTTCGGGCGGTCGCGCTCTCCATCCGGTCCTTCAAGGACGTCTGAAGCTTGTGGATCGTCTCGATGATCGCGGCGGCGGCGGCCCCCATTTCGGTGTCGGCCGATTGCTGCGCCAGCATGCCGCTGCGGTACTGCTGGCCGACCTCTTGGTAGGCTTCCAGATAGCCCGCGATACGACTGGCCGCTGTTTCCAGGGCGGCGTTGCCCTTGACGTGTTCTGCCCAGGTCTGGACGTTGGCCTTGACCTTGGCGAGCTGCTTCTGATAGTCCTCCCACTGAGTCTCCGCGTTGGTAGCCATGAGGTAGACCGCGTTCACACGCAGCACCAGGAACTCCTGAAAGACGCTTTCGTCGAGGCTGGTTCCAAGGGCAGCCCATTTGGCGATTTCCTCGGCGTTCTTGGCCTGCTCGGCCGCTTGGCGGGCCGGAGCGATGACACTGGTGTTAACGGTGCCGACTTCCTGTGTGACGTCCCAGCCGATCTTGCTCCAACTGTTGAACGCATCATCCCGCGTCTTCCGGGCGCTCTTCTGGTGCTCGAACGACGTGAGGTACGCGGGCATCTTGCCGGCGGCTTCCTGGACGGTGGCGCGGTCGGCGCCGCTCAGGCCTTTCGAACCCTCCAGTTGCTGGAGCTTGGACAACAGCACGTTGTATGCCTCGTGCCAGTTGTCGGCGGCCGTCTTGTTGTTGCCGCCGTAGGCATCAAAGCCGCGGATGGAAAACTCTTTACGCAGCGAGGCGCACTCGTCCAGCCCTTGCAGGCATTCGTTTCCCTGACGGTTCAGTTCGGCATTGGTGGTCACGTTGCTCAGGCCGCGCCATCCGACGTACCCCAGAATCCCCGAGATCACGACCAGGAAGCCGAAGCCCACCCCCATCTTCGTTGCCAGTTTCATGTTCTTGAACATCGCTGCTCTCCTGAAGTAAAACCTATCATCTTGCTCGATCGCGCCGGCTGGCCCGGGCGTCGATTTCTCTTTCTGTGGATCCGCTCAGACGTCCCTGTGTAGCGCCGACCCGACGCTCGTATCATGCTGCCGTGGCATGCAAAGTCTCCAACTCGGCCGAGCCGAGGACCCGGTCAATGTCGAGAAGGATTTTCACGGAGTCCGCGATCTTGGCCATGCTCAGGATGAAGTCCGTCTCCACACAGGCACCGAAACTTGGCGCATCCTCAATCTGGCTGGCAACAATGTCCAGCACGTCTCGCACGCGATCGACGACGATGCCCGTGTTGAACTTCTGGTTGCCCTGGCGGGTCTCCACCACGATGATGCAGGTCTGCGAGGTGATCTCTTCGGTCCGCATGGCGAACTTGGTGCGCAGGTCGACCACCGGGATGACCTGGCCGCGCAGGTTGACGACCCCTCGGACATGCTCGGGGGTTTGCGGGACGGCCGTGATGTCCATGTAACCGATAATCTCACGGACCTTGAGGATTTCCAGTCCAAACTCTTCGGGCCCCAGAGCGAAGGTCAGGTACTTGCCCGGCTTGGCCCGCGTCTCGACGATGGTGTCCATATCCTCTGCCTTTCATTCTTGAACGAATGTGATTCCCGCGTGCCGGTCCACCGATCCGGCACGGGTCCATCGTCGAACGGGGGTGAGTAGGCAGGCTGTCCGCATTTCTCCGTGGAGGCGATACGCCAAAGAGATGGCATCTTGCGCCTCGTGATACCCGATCTGGTTTCTGCCGAACCCCCATTCGAGTGGCGTGACCTTTCTATCGTGCAGATGGGGTGGGGCAGTTGTGTGGCAAACGCGAGGATTTCGTCCTGCTCGGCGGGAAGGCCATCAAATGCCCTTGATACCTGGTGACTGCGATGCGGCTATGGGGGACGGTGAGCGGGTCGGAGGTCTGGTTTCTCTTGACAAGGGAAGGTTTTGAGAATCGGCGGACCGACTGTTGAACGATGGTCCAATAAGCCGAGGAGAAGGCCATCGTGAGCAGGTCGATCCGTTCCTGCGGGGCGCCCGGACGACCGTCCCGGCCTTCCGGACGAGTGGCGGTCGTCCTGTCCTTCTGGTTGGGTGCGGTGCCAGGCGAGGTTGCGACAGACTGTGATGGCAGAAAAGGGGCCGGCCCGGCCCGGTGTCCATGGGGAAGGCCGACCCCTTGTCGATGCCTCCTGCATTCGCGTCGTCAGCTATTGAATGTATCCAGGGCGTCGTCGCCCGGCGCGATCGCCGGGTGGACGACTTTTCCGGCCGCGATCTTGTGCCAGGTCTTGTCCGAGGGACGCAACAGACGTCCATTGGATTGCTTCTTCTTTGTCTGGCGGGCGAGCCCGTTGACGTGCCGGCCCGATGCCTCCGAGGCGGATCCACCGACCAGAGCGATCAGCTCGCCGACGATGTCGTGCATGGCTTCGGCCTGGGAGCTGAGCTCTTCCGATGCGCCGGCCGATTCCTCCGCGTTGGCGGCGTTCTGCTGGGTCACCTTGTCCATCTGCGAGACCGCCGTGTTGACCTGGGCAATGCCCTGGGCCTGCTCCTGCGAGGCGGCGGCGATCTCACTGACCAGGTCGGTGGTCTTGCCGATACCGTGTACGATCTCGTCGAGGACCTTGCCGACCTCGGAGGCGATGTCCACGCCGTGGTTGGCGTTCTTGACGGATTCCTCGATCATGCTGGCGGTGTTCTTGGCGGCCT
>JAAYBV010000098.1 GCA_012744475.1 Phycisphaerae bacterium | reverse complement strand
CGGCGTTCAGCGCCAAGAGATTGGTCTGGAACGCGATCTCGTCGATGACCTTGATGATCTTGGCGGTCTCATCGGAACTCTTCTGGATGTCGTTGATCGCCTGACTCATCCGGGTCATGGCCTCGGCACCGGTGTTGGCGGCCTTGCGGGCCTCGGCGGCCAGGGTGTTGGCCTGCTGCGCGTTGTCGGCGTTCTGCTTGGTCATCGACGACATCTCTTCGAGGCTGGACGAGGTCTCTTCCAGACCGGCGGCCTGCTCGGTCGCCCCTTCGGCCAGCGACTGCGAGGCCGCCGAGACCTGTCCGGAGGCGGCCGCCACCTGCTCGGAACTGGCGGTCATCGATTGGATGATGCGCTTGATCGGCTTGACGATGCTCAGCGTGATCATCACGGCCATCGCGATGCCCAACGAAAGGCAAACAAGAAAGAGGACGCTGCTGATCGTGTTAATATTTGCTGCTGTCTTTCGTATGTCCTGGTCGGCTCCCGCCATCCGCTTGCCAGAATTCTCGGCCAGCTTCTGGGCCATATCCGCCGTGTTTCGAATGCCATCCTGATACACGGCAATGGCCTCGTTGGCTTCCGAGGCCGTCTTGATCTGTCCGTCCTGAATGGATTTGTAGATTCCAGTGAATCCGGCCGTATACGTCTCAAGGCCCGACTGCATCGACCTGACCATGTCCTTCTCATCCGGCAGTTGAACAAGCTGGTCGAGATCCGTCAGGAGCGTCGAAATGACGGTCCTCTCTGATCCCCATAGCTCATACAAGTCCGCCTGGGAGTCGGCCTGTCCGATAGCCAAGAAGATATCCTTTTCAAAGAGCCTCATGGTGAAAGCGCCCGCCCTCAGCTTGGCCGAGAGTTCGGTAATTCTCGGTTCGACCGCGAAAGCGGTGGACACTTTCGTCGTGACGCCCCAAAGGGCAAAGTACTGGTTGGCAACCAGCAGCAGGATCAGCAGGATCATGATGCCGAACCCCAACCCGATTTTCGCACCCAGCCGCAAATGTCTGAAAGCCATAACGGTCTCCTTATTCGTGTTGTCGCACGAGTGTCACACTACTCGTATAGAATGGTGGCCATACGGAGGTGGCACCCTGCGCCAGGCTCCGAAGTCCCTTAGGCACAAGGATCGAGTATCACACCTCTCCGCCTCCGTATGCCTCGGATGCATCTACGATCTAAAAGGGGATGATCATACGAAAGACCGTCCGGTTGCCTTTTCCCCGGTTCTCAACACCCGTTTCCCAATAGGACTTCAGGTTGAAGATCACCGACGGAGCCTTCGCCCCCTTGGGGATATGCACGTACTGCAAGCCTGGGCCGATTCCGAGGACTCTCTCTTTGGAATCCGACAGGGTGTCGCCGTCCACCTCGTCGTTGCTGAGCTGTTGCCCGTAATAGCCCACGGCGCCAAGGCGCAGCATGGGGCTGATGAAGTCGAGCGACTTCGACAACGTCCAGTTGAAATGCCAGAGCTCCCCGGCCTTAAGGTCGTGCTTAGCGAAATCGCCGGTGACACCTGGATTCACATAGTCGTTGTTCCGCGTATTGAAGGTCAGATGCTGCCGGGTGCTGAATTCAAACCCGTGCGGCATTTGAAGTGTCATCGCGACAAACGGCTCAAACGTCCAGAAATTCGCGCCGGCATTGAAGGCCGCGTCTTCATCGTAAGAACCGATGGGCGCGTAGATGTCAAACTCGCCGAACCAGTGAAAGGTCCAGTCCTTCGCCAAAGAATGCGCGCGTCCAACAAACGGACCGAAGCACAAATCACCCAGCATGCCGTTGCCGGCCTCCAGCCCGAGGCTGGAGTCGGCATTGAGGCTGACGATCGTGCCCATCATCTGGGCGCCCCACTTTAAGTGGCCCGGAAGCTCCGTCTTCCCGACGTAGATCAGTTGAGGCGAAAAAGCCGTAAGGGAGAGCTTGTTCGTTCCCGGGAGGGAATCTCCGTCGCCGTCCCTCAGCGAGCCCGCGTGGTAAAAAGCGATCTTGGGATTGAAGACGAGTCCCGATCCCGCGATGGCCGCGTCCATGAAATCGGTGTATCCCCAGTTCAGGTTGGGATTCTGATTGTTGGCCATGGCGGCGAAAGGAATCATACACGTGAGAACAGACGCCACAAGGGCAATACGATGTCGTTGCATGGTGGGTACCCCTTTCATTCTTCTCATATGATTCAGCTTCAAACCCTCTGCCGGGGCGACGTTTTGCCCTCGGCCAACTCATTGAGAACCGGTTCACCGACCACCTTGTCGATGTCCAGGAGGATCTTGACGGACTCACCGATCTTGGCCATGCCGAGGATGAAACCAGTGTCTGCCGACGCGCCGAACTGGGGCGCTTCCTCGATATTGCAGCCGGCGATGTCGAGGACCTCCTGGACGCGATCGACGACGATGCCCATACTGAACTTCCGTTGGTCTTGGGCGATCTCGACGACAATGATGCACGTCTCCTCGGTCACGTTGGTGGTCTCCATGCCGAACTTGGCGCGCAGATCGACGACGGGAATGACCTGGCCGCGCAGATTGATCACGCCCTTGACATAGTGGGGTGTCTGCGGGACGGCGGTGACCTCGATGTAGCCGATGATTTCGCGGACCTTGAGGATCTCCAGGCCGTACTCCTCGGGCCCCAGGGCAAACGTCAGGTACTTGCCCGGCTTGGCCCGCGTCTCGATGACGGTGTCCATGTCTTGTGCCTTTCCCTTGTGAACGAACGCGATTCTGCGTGCCGGTACATCGATTCGGCACACCTCCGTCGTCGAACGGGGACGGAAAGACGGAGTCTCCGTGTTTCCCTGTCGAGACGGTGTGCCCCAGATGACGGCATCGGCTGCTTCGTAATACCCGATTTGGTTTCTGCCGAACCCCCATACGAGCAACGTAATCTTCCTATCGTATAGGCGGGCACGGCAGTTGCGTGGCAAGCGGGCGGATTCTCTTCGCCGTGCCGACGGCCCTGTCAAATCGCCTTGATAAGAGCCGCCTGGGGTGCGGCCATAGGGGAGGATGCCAAGGTCGGAGGTCTGGATTCTCTTGATAAGGGAGTATTCTGACAATCCGTGAGCGGATTGTCGCATGACGGTCCCATAAGCCGACGAGAGGGCCGCAACGGCAGAAAAGGGGCCGGCTCATCCCGGTGTCCCCGGGAAGGCCGGCCCCTCTTCGGCACTGCGTGTGCTTTCAGGAGTTGAATTCTTTCAGGTCGTCGCCGTCGCCCAGCGGGATGGCCTGACGAGCGGTCTTGCCGGCCGCGATCTTGTGCCAGGTCTTGTCCGAGGGACTCAACGGGTGCGCCTTGGATTGCTTCGGCGCCGTCCGAGGGGCAGGTTTGCCGGTGGGCTGGCCGGCGGCCTTCGAAGTTGCTCCGCCGACCAGAGCGATCAGCTCACCGACGATGTCGTTCATCGATTCGGCCTGCGAGCTGAGCTCTTCCGACGCGCTGGCCGATTCCTCCGCGTTGGCGGCGTTCTGCTGGGTCACCTTGTCCATCTGCGAGACCGCCGTGTTGACCTGGTCGATGCCCTGGGCCTGCTCCTGCGAGGCGGCGGCGATCTCACTGACCAGATCGGTGGTCTTGCCGATACCGTGTACGATCTCGTCGAGGACCTTGCCGACCTCGGAGGCGATGTCCACGCCGTGGTTGGCGTTCTTGACGGATTCCTCGATCATGCTGGCGGTGTTCTTGGCGGCCT
>JAAYBV010000097.1 GCA_012744475.1 Phycisphaerae bacterium | reverse complement strand
GCTGACCGAGGACATCTTGTACCGGAAGCTGACGTTGCCCGGCCCGACGACCGTCGTCTGCATCCAGGTCTCCTGCCCCGAGCCGATGGTCCCGCTCTGTGCGGCGTCGTTGTCGGCGTAGTACTCGACCGACTGGGCGAACCACTCGGCGTCGCCACGCGGCGTCGGTACAATGGGCCGGATTGTGGGAACCTCTCCACGCATAGCTTCCCTTCGCACATCCGGCTATAGCCTACAGCAATGCCGCGTCGGAGTCAAGGGCGTATCTCGTATCCCAGCGGTGGGGCGTGAGGATCCCGTCGGTCGAGGCTTCGAGGGTGGGAGCGGTCCGCCCTGTTCCGAAGAGGTGCTGGTGAGGGAAATGCTCCCGGATGGGTAAGGGAGTGTGGCCCTCCCGCGTTGCGCTTCGCATGTCAATGCGCCTACACCCCTCGGAGACGATTTTCGGATATCTGGTGGCGATATCTGAAACAGACCTGGTTCTCGCACGACTATCCCAGAGTGGAACGCCTTTTTGGTTGACGGTACGGAGGTTGCAGTGGTGTGCGTCAAGGTCAAGACCCTGATCTTAAGAGGTACTTACCATGAAGAATCTCACTTTGTTGATGCTGGGGGCAGTCCTGGCCCTGGGAGCCATGGCGCAGGGAGCAGAGGAAAAGGTGGTCCGTCTGTACGACGGGCCCGCGCCCGGATCGGAAGCCTGGAAGCTGCCCGAGCGGCAAATCAAGTTCGGCCCGGCCATGACGCAAGTGATCGTCAACGTGGTCCAGCCGACGCTGACGGTCTTTGCGCCCCAGGCAGGGACCGCGAACGGCACGGGGGTGGTGATCTGCCCCGGCGGCGGCTTCTGCATGCTCTGCGTCGATCACGAGGGATATGATGTGGCGCGCTACCTGACAGCCAGGGGAGTGACGTGTTTTGTCCTGAAGTACCGGCTCCTGCAATGCGAGACCGAGAACCCGATGCTGGAAGCGTCGTCGGGCGGCAACTTCCTGGAGAAGGTCGCTCCCATCATCAAACTGGCGTTGGCCGATGGATTGGCCGCGATGGCGCACGTCCGTACCCACGCCAAGGACTATGGAGTCCACCCGGACCGGATCGGCGTCATGGGCTTTTCGGCCGGCGGCATCGTAGCCGCCTCGGTGGCGTACAACTACACGGCCGAGACTCGCCCCGATTTCGTCGCTCCCATATATCTCGCTCACGACCTAGTGATCCAGGGCGACGGGGTTCGTGGCGATGCACCGCCTCTGTTTGTGGTGGCCGCGACCGACGATCACTTCGGCCTGGCGCCTCACAGCGTGGCGATCTACCAGGCATGGGTGGCCGCCAAGAAACCGGCGGAGCTTCACCTGTATGCGAAAGGCGGACACGGTTTTGGCATGAACAAGCAGGATCTCCCCTGCGACACGTGGGCAGATCGATTCGCCGATTGGCTCCAGATGCCGGGGCTGCTGGAAAAGTGAGCCTCCGTGGCGCCAGTTGATTCTATCCCCCCCGTTCGGGCTGAGGAAAGGAACACGGATGGGCCGGGGGGCAGAAGCACGAATGACGTAGGGGCGAATGATTATTCGCCCGTACCGGTCCGTCCCGGCGCGCCGGGATCATAACAAGCATCACGAGCGATGAGCGACGAAACATGCCCGAACGCTGATGATTTCCTTGACGGACCGGCACTCGATAGGGTCCCCAGATTTCCCAGCCGTTCGACGATGCTCAGCACAAAACGCGCGGAGTTGTGGGCGGCGAGTTCATTGAACTGTGCCGTGTCCATACGGACATCCGAGTCCGCGGTATTGCTCAGGCTTCGCACGACCAGGAAAGGCAATTGCTGCTGGAAGCAGACCTGCGCGACGGCGGCGCCCTCCATCTCCACCGCGTCGGCCTGGAAACGCCGGCGCAGCTCCGCCCGCTTGACTGCGGAAGCGACAAAGGCATCGCCGCTGACGATCGTCCCGGCCACGATCCGCGGGACTCTCTCGCCGGCGCTCGTGACGATCTTCTCCAGACGTAACCCTTCTCGGGCCTTCCGGGCCAAATCCAGCAGCTTCGGATCGGCCGGCAGGAATATGGGATTGTGCCGGCCGGTGAGCGGATTCCTTACCTGGTAGGTATCGAAGCCGTCCTCGGTGTAGATGACCAGATCGTGGTGCGCCACCTTTTCGGCAATGACAATATCGCCTGGGGACAGATTGGGATCGATTCCGCCGGCAATCCCCGTGAAGATCACCTCACTGGGCTGGAACTCGTGAATCAGCAGCGCTGTGGTCATGGCGGCATTGACCTTGCCAATGCCGGTCTGTGCCAGGACGATTTGCCTGTGTTTCAATCGGCCCGTGATGAAGTCGATGCCCAGCAGCGTATGGAACTGCACCTGCTCCAACTGGCCTTCGATGATCTCCACTTCCTCCCCGAAGGCTCCGAGAATCGCCGTGACCGGGGTCTTCTCATCCGCAACAGAACACGGACGACCCGGCGCGGCGAGGACCATCAACGCCATCAGAAGTGCACATCGTCTCATTGGTATTCTCTCCATTCTGTAAAACCCCCTGTCTGTACTCCCATCGTGTCTAACGCACATCGCAGACAAAATCCAGATTCAGAACAATCGCTCTATCCAACGCGACCGAGAGCCGTCCGTCATCAGGACGGCGGCCGTCCTCTCGCACCAGCCGAACGGGACGGTCGAAATGCTCCAAATGCTCCCATCGTCGCAAGACTGTATCACATGCCGCATACCAGCGATATGTGGCGCTCCCTGTCAAGCAAGAGCCAACTCTGGCAGGAGCTCGTTTCGGATTGCGGATTGGCCGAGGCAACCCAATCCGAAATCCGCCGTCCGCAATCCTGCGAGGACTGATGTGAGTTTCGCATGGGGCTTGCGTCAGACGATGCCGAGAGTGCTTCCTGCCGCGTGCCTGGTTCACAGGGGTGGTCCCTGGGGCACGACTGTAAGCCGCACGCGGGGAGCGGGTCCATCTGCGGCGTCGCAGGAGAACTGGATCCGGTTCGGTCCGGCCCGGAGCAGTGGAGGCTCGCCCTGCGGGGTCACGTTCGCGATCGTCTCACCCTTGGGCCCGTAAAGCACGCAGTCATGGTCCGAGCGGAATTCGAGATAGCCGCCGGATGGCATCTCGACAGGAAGACACAAGGTTGTGCCGTTGACGGTGATCGCGGGATTCTTCACCGTACAGGGCAGCATCGGCAGCGCCTTGACCGGCCCTACCGCACACCGCACCGGCCGGCCCTTGGGCAGATTGTTGTACCAGATACTCACCGATTCGATCGCGCCGAAGTCAATGGTCTCGCGGTGGACGTTATAGCCTCCTTTGCCGTCGTTCCAGACGTAGTCGCTCCAGCGGGCGGACTCGGTCTCGACGAGCGTGAACTGCCGCCGGCCGGTGAAGTCGACGTCGATATAGCGGTCCGCCACAGCGCCGTAGGAGATGTGACGCGGGCTTTCCAGCCGGACGGCGATGATCTGTCCCTGGCCGTCCCCCTCGACCCAGAAGCCGATGGCCTCGTGTCCCTTGAGATTCAGGCAGGGTTCGAATTTGCGGTCCAATCTGGCCCACGCCGCATTCCGGGGAACCGTGCCTGAATTGGTCGCGGCGAAGATCCCCGCCGGTCCCGCGCCATCGGGTGTCTCCGTCAACGACGCGGTCACGCCGGCCGCTGCACGCGGCGGCCCGGCAAACTGGCTTGCGGCAGAGAGATCGGCCACCACGACGTTGCCGGGGTCGTCATACGAACCGGCAGACATGAGCGCTTCCAGGCGAAAACGCACCGGCTGCTCGCCAAAGGGATTCTCCACCACCCACGAGAGGCTCCACGGTTCCGCACCGCTGGCCACATGAGAGTCGCAGACACTCGGGCAGAATCGCCATGCCCCGCTCGCGTCGCGGACCAGCGAGAATTCCTCTCCGGGCTGGCGCAACTGCGCCTTGATCGTCTCGTCGAAGGCGCCATCGCGACGCAGCTCCTCGCAAGTGCGGAGAATGTCCACCGCGCGGCGAAAGAGCGGGACCGCCGAAAGCCGGGCATGGTCGATCCCGCCGGTGAGCGAGATTCCCGCATCGTACCCGATGAGTTTGGCCCCGAGATACTCGATCACGTCCGGATAGGTCGGCTCGACCTGCGGCGGATTGAAGTGCTGGAAGTTCCACCAGCCCAGATGCAAAGGCAGCAGGAGCCCGCCGTTGACCGCCTCGGCGTGCAGGTCGATGAAGCGCTTGTGACCGCGTTGCGGATAGTCCCATGCCTGCCAGCGGGTGCGGTACTGCCAGAAATGGTGCCACATGGCGCTCATCTCCATGCCCACCGGCTTGTCGAGACGCCTCTGGATCTCGAAGACGAATTTGTCCGCCCAGTACCAGCACTCGTCGGGTCCGCGCAGGATGCTGCTGCCGTCGATGGCGTCGAGGTAGATGCCGTCGAAGCCGCAGGCGTTCACGACCTCGGCGTGATTCTGCGCGATCTCCTCGAAGAGGGTCGATTCCACATCGGGCACGAGAAGGCCGAAGCATTCCTTGAGATGGCGAGCCTTCGCCCCTTGCGCGTGTGCGGCAGCCCTGGTTCCGAGCGCGCCGCGCCGGACCTTTGTGAAGCGCCACGGCGGCTCCTGGCTGACGGCGCCGAACGTGACCAGCTCGTCGCCGATATGGAGGATGACGCTGTTGTGCTCGAAGAAACCCGTGACGGTCGTCATGCCCTGGGTCGACTCGTTGACCGTGATTTCTGTGGCATTCGCATCGAGGCCCTCGGCGAGCGTGAAGGTTCGGAAGGCGTCCAGCCGGCCGTCCGGGACGGGATGGACGTACTTCGATTGCTTGTCGATGAAGAAGGCGTAGGTGTGGAAGATCGAGCCGATCCCGGCGTCGTGCAGGCGTGCGACGATCTGCCGGTACGTGTCCCATCCCTGCGGCCATTTCTCGGTATTCAGCGCGAAGTCGCCGAACCGGAAAAACGCGCCGCCGCCGTGGTTGTCGATCTGCGTCACCCCGAGGTTCCGCGCCATCGCGACCCAGTCGTCCACGTTGGAATCCGTGAGCGAGCCGAAGTTGAACAGATACGAGCCGTGGTTGAACGGAATCTCGTGCGCCCAGGGCCCCGCGACCGGACAGTGAGGCATCTGATCCGCATCGGTCAGCACGTCGCGGAGGGCCTCCAGTATCTTCCCGGTCGGCATCCCGACGACGGCGACCTTGGCTCCTTCCATGCCGAACTTGGCATGGCACGACGCCCGCAGGCTCGTCTGAAGCGCGGGCAACTGGTCCACACGAGTGATCAGGTTCAGAGACATGGCGCATGCGCCGAAGGGCTCAGAGGGTGTGCCTTGCAGCGTGAGTGGAACGTTCAGGAAGACGACCGATTCGATGCCGTCCGGGCTGACCGAATCCACGGCAAGCTGAATGTACGCGTCGCAAGAAGCGACACGAAGAACCACCTTGACATCCGCCGGGGCAAACTCAAGGGTCAACCGGCCGTTCGCCAATCGAGCCGACGTCGCCTGGTGTTCCACGCCGCGGCGTCGAGCCGATGCACACGCCGAAGGCACATCGCGTTTGAGGTAGTCCACGCCCGTCGCGCGGTCGACGAAGGCGAGATTCTGTCCGCCGGCGGATATCGTGTATCGGACATGGGGGTTCTCAAGCACGACGGGCGCCTCCTGGGCCGTCCCCGGCGAGGCGGCGGCAACAAGCACACCGAGAATGATGGATGCGGTCTTCATAGTGGGTCTCCAAGCACAGGCCGGATCACATTGTACGGCAAACCTCGCCTCACTGCGCGGTCTTTCGGTCTGGCGGCGCGATCGGCCCTTCAGGGTCCGGCCTCCGTCCGGACCTCGTCCCACCGCGCGCCCGGCACAAACTCATAGATGGCGGCGCCTGCGGCGGCGAGCGTGTCGGTGACGGTTGCCTGGCCGTTCTCAAACCAGCCTATCTCGATGCGGCCCTCGGAGAGCCGCTTGTAGATGCGCCCCCGCTCGGGCAGGCCGTGCTCCTCGCGGCTGAGGGTAAAACGGATCGGGTGCTCCACATCGGCCATGTTGGCGATCGCCACAGCGACGCCGCCGTCATCGGCGCGCCAGGTGCCCGCGAGGTATTGTGGCACGCGCTTGCGGTATTCCTGGACGGCCCCCTGCTGGCCGGCATAGATGGACAGGCGAGACATGTCGATCTCCATGTCGGGAATATCTACGTGCGGCGGGCGGACGAATGTGCCGTGCAGCAGGTAAGGCAAGGCCGCCTGCCGCAGTTGGACCAGTTGCCTGATGTACGCCAGGTCCGCCTTCCGCTCGGCCAGGTGCTCCGGCCGAAAGTTCGCAAGACAAGGCTGCTGGCCCCAGATGAAGCTGCGCGCCTGTTCCAGACGGAACTGGTATCGGAATTTCTTGTCGAGCAACGGAAGGGGCTGCTCCGGGGCGAATTCCCTGGGCCAGAGCGGGTCGTACGGTGGCCGCGTCAGCGATGCATAGTTCCCATACAGAACGGCGTAGCCGTGATAGACGGCGTGGAAAAATGGAATCGGTTCCCACTGGCCGGGGGCGGCGTAGCGTTCCTGGCTGACCTGGAGGCTCAACATCAGGTCGAGATGGGGTAGCCACGCCTCGCCGCAACCCTCGCCCGCCAGGGCGATGCCGGGACATCGCGCACGGATGTCGGATTCGAGGGCGCGGAAGCCTTCCATCCAATACGTGCCGCCTCCGGGCGCGTGCCCGTGTTGCGTGTCATAGCAGACGAGGCTCGAGCAGGCCTGGTCCATGTAAATGCCGCTGACGCCCAGGTCGTTGTACACGGTTTCGGACAGGCCCGCATAGGTGTCGCGCCAGAACGCCGTGCCCATGCACATCGACGCCATGGGGGAGCGTGTGAAGGTGTTGTAGACTTCCGGTTGCACCGTGCCGTCCGGCTTCTTGACGGCGTAGCGCTGGGCGTTTCTGGAAATCCAGCTCTCGGAACTCATGCCCCAGAGCCGTTGGTTCATGTAGACAATAGGATTCAGCCCGTGCTGGCGGGCCTGGCGCACGGCGGTGCGAAAGGCGTCCGTCCCGTCGCGCGGCGGCAGGTATTCCGGGAAGTTGACATCATAGGCGCAGCCGTGCCACCAGTGCCAGAACACGCTGACCGGCACGCCGAGATCGTCCTGCATGGCGGCGGCCGGGGGCAACACGCCGTCTGCATGACCGCGATTCCAGACCCAGAATCCTGTGTTTATGACCCAGTCGGGCGTGCGGCCCTGTTTCAGCCGGCTCTGCCGCGCCCAGGGCTGCTGCAGCGCCCACTGTCGATACCGCTGGGCCACCGTGATCCAGTCGCCTTCAAACAGGCCCACCTCCAATTCGTAGCCCGGTTCGTACTCTCCCCCGGTTGCGGTGTCGGCGCCCGGGAAATGGCAGACCTCCAGGCCGACGCCGCCGCGTCCATCGCCGAAGGCGGCGAAGCTCTTGCTGCGCGCGGCGATGTCATCGGCGGCAAGATACAGGCCCGGGCCGTTGTCGCGGTAGAACGCCATGCACTGCATGGACAGTATGCCGGGATAGGCGAACTCGCGCCGCTGGGCCTGCCCCGCCGCCGGGGAGAGCATCTGCCTGGCCTGCGTCGTCTTCTCGCCCACCCAATAGGGTACGGCGAGCACTTCCGATTCCTGCGGCCTGATGGCCGCGATGCGTGGGAAACGCACGACCTGAGGAACCACGGCGTCCAGACCCTGCACCAGGATCGAGAAATGGCCGGCTTGGATCGCACGGTCGAGGCGGACGAGGACCGAAACCGACAGAGCGGGCATCGCGTCTCGGTTGAATTCCGTCCAGACCAGTCGCACTCGACACGGATCGTCGTCCTCTTGTCGACACTCGAATCGTCGCGCGTGTTCGGGAAGCAGCGTGCCTCCGGCCTGCGGGGGCAGCTCCAGCGTCCAGAGACTGCCGAGCGCGTTCGCGTCGATGTGGTCGTGGCCCGTGCGCTTGTCGAGCAGGGAAATCAGAGACCCATGCTCTTCATCGAAATGCACAGACATCTCGGGAGCGTCCAGGGACAGGGCCGAAGCGCCGGCGGCAAGACACAGAATCGCCAGCAGAACGGCCCACGGCAAACCGTGCCGACGCGTATCAGAAGTGTACTCCATGATGCTGGCTCCATGCTATACTGGTTGCGCAAAGCCCATTGTACACGGATGCCGCTCTGGTGTGAACGTGCGGCTGCCCTGAGATGGCAGATGTGTGTGAAAGCATCCTGGCAGCCGCGTGGCAGCGGCAAACGGAGCAAGGCGGAGTTTGCCGATGGCTTCGACGGCGCGCGTGCCACCATCGGCAAGCCTGCGCTTGCCGCTGCCACACATGGCGCTCTGTGCTGGAAAACGGGCCTTGCCGTGAAATCTGCACAGACACCCTGGCAGCGGCCCCGGCGGAGAACACTTGAATTCCGGCCGCCCCCGACATAAGCTGGGTCAAGACGATGACATAGTAGAGACAAGGAAGAACCTAATGGGCGACGACAGCAGCAGGACACTGACGCGGCGGCGGTTTCTGGCACGGGGGGCGATGGCGGCCGGAGCGGCGGCACTGCCCTACTACGTTCCGGCTTCGGCGCTGGGGCGAGGCGGCGCGGTGGCGGCCAGCGAGCGCATCGTGATGGGCGGCATCGGCCTGGGCGGCCGGGGCTCCTACGATCTGGGCTACATGCTGACGCAGCCGGACGTGCAGTGGGTCGCCGTCTGCGACGTCGTGAAGAGCAAGCGCCAGACCGCCAAGAACACAGTGGATAGCAAGTACGGCAACAAGGACTGTGCGGCGTACGGCGACATGCGCCAGTTCCTGGCCGAACGCACGGACGTGGACGCGGTCTTGATCGCCACAGGCGACCGCTGGCACGCGCTGGCGTCGATCCTCGCGATGCGGGCGGGCAAAGACGTCTACTGCGAGAAGCCGGCATGCCTGACGATGGGGCAGGGCCAGGCGGTCGTGGAGACGGCCCGTCGCTACGGCCGGGTCTATCAGACCGGCGCCCAACGGCTCAGCGAGCCTCCACATGTGTTCGCCATGGAACTGGCTCGGTCGGGGCGCCTGGGCCCGATCCACACCGTCTACGCCGATTGCCGTTGGCGCGACGGGCTGCGTCACGACTGGCTTCCCGCCGAACCCGAACCGCCCAAAGAGGAGCTGGACTGGGACCTCTGGCTCGGCCCCTGCCCGTGGCGGCCCTACAACGCCGGCTACGTCAACGGCGGCGGGTGGTATCACTTCTACGATCTGGCGACCGACGTGGCGATGTGGGGCGCGCACACGGTGGCCCAGGCGTTGGCGGGCCTGAACATGACAGGCGTCTCACGCATCGTGTTCGAGTACGCTGGACCTGATGCGACGATGGTGACGCGCCTGTCCAACGGCGTGAAGCTGGTGCTGTTCCGCGTCGCCGGCTCGGTGTGGGACCCGTGCGAGTACTGGCATGGCGCCTGCGGCGAGCGCTTCGACGGACGCGAAGGATGGGCCGGGGCCGCCGACGGCTACGCACAAACCGATGTCTCTTCGCCGGCGCTGATGCGCGATTACACGAAGGTGCTGGCCGAGTATTCCGCCCGCACGCAACGGCCGCTGGATCACGTGCGCGACTTTCTCGACTGCATTCGCTCGCGCCGAGCCCCGGTAGCCAGTCCCGAGGTCATGGCGCGGTCGATGAACATTTGCCTGGCGGCCGACATCTGCGAGCAGTTGCAGCGAGACCTGACGTTCGATCTGGCCAAGGCCGAGTTTGTGGGCGACGCGACAGCCAACCGGATGCGGTCCCGCGCGATGCGCGTGCCGTACACGATCTGATTCCATCGCGAGGTCCGCACCCTGACAGAAGACGATGGTGGCGAATGGCTGACAAACCGAGAACACCGGCAAGGACCTCCACCCTTTCCGACGAGATGCTCTGCCGCATGGCCACCGAGAAGACCGGCGCCAAGGACGCCAGGATCATCGCAGCGTCCGACGTGGAGACGGCGCCTTGGGTCCGATGGAAGTGCCAGTTCGGCTGTGACGGCTACGGGCGGTGCCTGGTGTGTCCGCCTTTCACGCCCGGGCCGGAGGAGATGCGAAAGGTGCTGGACGCCTACCACAGAGCCGTGCTGATCCACTTCGATCCGGAAGCCGACGTAAAGGCCGCCGTGGCCGAACTGGAGCGAGAGATCTTCCTCTGCGGCGCGTGGAAGGCGTTCGGACTGGGCGCCGGTCCGTGCTACCTCTGCAAGAAGTGCCCTGTGGACGAGGGGCGGTGTCGCCATGCCGAGCGGGCACGACCGGCGATGGAGGCCTGCGGGATCGACGTTTTCTCCACCGTGAAGAAGGCCGGGTTTCCGATCGAGGTGGTCAAGAGCACCCGCCAGTGTCCCAACTACTATGGCCTGGTGCTCGTGGATTGAGAGACTTGGCGGCTTGTCCGTGTAACATATCAAGACTGTTCCGATTCGAGGCACCTTGATTGCTGAAAGGAGCAAGAGATGAACGGCACGCATACCCACATCGATGCGAACGCGGCAGTTGGGGGACGTCTTCTCCGTCGTCGTGACGTGCTGGCCGCTGCGGCTGTCGGCGCCTCCGCTGGGCTGATGGGACTATCCAAAACCACATGGGGGCAGACCGGACGAGTGGTGAAGAACAGACGGATCAAACAGTCGATCTGCGGCGGGTGTCTGCGCGGCGTCCGGCTGGACCAGGAGCAGACGGCCAAGCTGCTCGTCGAAATGGGACTGGTCGGGCGCGACCTCGTCGGCAGGAACGATTGGGACGTGCTCAAGAAGCACGATCTGGTCGCGACCATGGTGCCGGGCGCCGGGTCGATCAAGCAGGGGCTCAACGATAAGTCGATGCACGCCAAGTTCATGGAGGATTTCCGCACGAATATCAAGGCGGCGGCGGAGTACAAATGGCCCAACGTGATCTGCATGGCAGGCGACCGGGCCGGAATCGGCGAGGAAGAGGGGATGGACAACTGCCGGGCGATCCTCAAGGAAGCGGTCAAGATCGCCGAGGACCACGGCGTGACCCTCTGCATGGAGCTGCTCAACAGCAAGGTCGACCATCCCGGCTACATGTGCGATAACTACACATGGGCCTTCGAACTGTGCCGGCGGGTGGATTCGCCGCGATTCAAGATGCTCTTCGACATCTACCACATGCAGATCATGGAGGGCGACCTCATCGCGACGATCAGGAAGAACATCCGGCACATCGGCCACTTCCACACCGCCGGAGTGCCCGGCCGGCACGAGCTCGACGAGAACCAGGAGATCTACTACCCCGCCGTCATGCGCGCCATCGTCGAGACCGGCTACGACGGCTACGTCGCGCACGAGTACACCCCCACGCGCGACCCCCTGGAGTCCCTCATCCAGGCCGTAAAAGCCTGCGACGTGTAAGCCAAAGACCCGCATAGCACATGGAATTGAGTTTCCAGCGGTTGGACGGTAGGATGGCGGGCGTGTGGCCCTTGGCTGAACCCTGGAATCGACGTGATGCGGGAATGTTCTGAACGATGGCGTTGGTATCGCTGCAAGAGATTCGTATCGCCTTTGGCGGTCCCCCACTGCTGGACGGGGTCAGTCTTCAAATCGACAAGCAGCAGCGGATCGGTCTGCTGGGCCGCAACGGGACCGGCAAATCGACGCTGATGAAGATCCTCGCCGGGCTGGTCGCGCCCGACGGCGGAACCGTCCAGGCCGAATCAGGCCTCAAGGTCGCGTACTTCTCGCAGACGATTCCGCACGACCTCGATGGATCCGTCTTCGAGATCATCGCGCGCGGCCTGGGCCAGCGTGGCGAGCTTATGGTGCGTTATCATCGCGCCGAAGCGCGTCTGGCCGCACACCCTGATCCCGACCACAGCGCCCTTCACCAATTGCACGAGCAACTGGACGCCCATTGCGCCTGGTCGGTGCTCGAAGAGATCGCGGCTATCACGACGCGCATGAGCCTGAATCCCGACTGGGACAGCCGCACCCTCTCGGGTGGACAGAAGCGGCGCGTGCTGCTGGCGGCGGCCCTGGTCTGTGGGCCCGACCTGCTGCTGCTGGACGAGCCGACCAACCATCTGGACATCGATACGATCGCCTGGCTGGAGACGTACCTGCTCGGTCTGGGCAAGACGCTGCTGTTCGTCACGCACGATCGCATGCTGCTGCGCAGGCTGGCCACGCGGATCATCGAGATCGACCGGGGCCGGTTGTTCGACTGGTCGTGCGACTACGACACGTTCCTGGAGCGCAAACAGGCGGCGCTGGATGCGCAGGAGAAGGAGTGGGAACGATTTGACAAGAAGCTGGCCCAGGAGGAGGTCTGGATTCGCCAAGGTATCAAGGCGCGGCGCCATCGCAACGAAGGACGCGTGCGCGCCCTGCGGAAGATGCGTGCGGAGCGCCGGGCGCGGCGCGAGAAACCGGGCGCCGCTACGCTCGAGCTGGCGGAGGCCCAGGGTTCGGGCACGCTGGTGCTGGAGGCCCAGGGCGTCGGTTACAGCTACGACGCCAAGCCGCTGATCAAGGACTTCAACGTCCTGATCGCGCGAGGCGACAAGGTCGGCATCATCGGTCCCAACGGCTGCGGCAAGACCACGCTGGTTCGCCTGCTGCTGGGTGAACTGACCCCGCAGACAGGCACAGTCCGGCAGGGAACGCAACTGGCGATCACGTACTTCGATCAACTGCGGCACCAGCTCGACGAAGACAAGACGGTCTGGGAGAACGTGCTGCCCAATGGCAGCACCGTCACCATCGACGGCAAAAGCAAGCACATCATCGGCTACCTCCAGGATTTCCTTTTCACGGCGGAGCGAGCCAAGACGCGCGCCCGCTACCTCTCCGGCGGGGAACGCAACCGACTGTTGTTGGCCCGGCTCTTCACCAGGCCGGCCAACTTGCTGGTCCTGGACGAGCCGACCAACGATCTGGATAGCGACACCCTGGAATTGCTCGAAGAGCTGCTGATCAACTTCAAGGGGACGCTGCTGCTGATCTGCCACGACCGGGCTTTCCTCGACAACGTCGTCACCAGCACGCTGGTCTTCACCGGCGGCGGGACGATCGTCGAATGCGTCGGAGGCTACATGGACTGGATCAAACAACAGGACCAGGAGCCGCCCGAACCCGAGAAACTCAGGATCGACAAGAAGAAGCTCTACAGACAGGCTCGCAAAGTCAGCCAGCCGCGGAAGCTCTCCTTCAAGGAGTCCAAGGAACTGGAGTCGCTGCCCGCAATGATCGAGTCGCTGGAAGACGAACTGGAGGTCCTGCACAGCCAACTGGCCGATCCGGCGTTCTATCGCAATCCCGACACAGTCGTGGCCGCCAGGAAACGCCTCGCCGACCTCGAAATCCGGCACACTCAGGCCTTCGAACGCTGGGAGCACCTCGAATCCCTCGCCTCGGTGTCCTGACCCACCCACCGATCTCCGCCTCTGGGGGAAATCATCGCGTATAAGGAAATTCCTTATTGCGGAAGGGGTATCCCGGTGCGTATTGTTCTTTAATCGGAATGGTTCCTATTTAGAGAAGACAGGCATGGCGGTATCGAAAGCAGAGATCGAGCGGCGGATGAAACGGTTCGCCGAGACGTGCCGGACGGGCGGGCTGAAGACCACGCACCAGCGGATGGAGGTCTTCCGCGAACTGGCCGGAGCCGAGACCCACCCGGACGCCGAGACGATCTATCGGCACGTCCGCCGGCGGGTGCCGGCGATCTCGCGGGACACGGTCTACCGCACCCTGGCGACCCTGGAGGAGCAGGGTCTGGTCCACAAGGCCGAGATCGTCTCCGGGCGGGGCCGCTACGACGCCAACATGGAGCACCATCACCATTTCATCTGCACCGCGTGCGGGCGGGTCCACGATTTCTACAGCCCGACGCTCGACGACCTTCCGATTCCCAAGTCCGTCTCGGCGCTGGGGCGCGTCGAATCGACCCAGGTACAGCTTCGGGGGCTCTGCACGAACTGCGCGAAAGATAAGCGGTAGGCGATACCACCAGGAGAGGATGAACCTGCCGTGTGAACGCGGTATAGGATTAATTACGATGTAAGAACATTTTGGAACAGGAGAAATGCGATGGCGAAGGACAAGAAGAGACTGACGACGGCGTCGGGCCTGCCCGTGGACGACGACCAGAACACGCTGACCGCCGGACCGAAGGGGCCGGCCCTGATGCAGGACGTGCACGTGATGGAGAAGCTCGCCCACTTCAACCGCGAGCGCATTCCCGAGCGCGTGGTCCACGCCAAGGGCGCCGGCGCCTACGGCGTGTTCGAGTGCACCGCCGACATGAGCAAGTACACCCGCGCCAAGTTCCTCGCGAAGGCCGGCAAGAAGACCGACGTCTTCGCGCGCTTCAGCACCGTCGGCGGCGAGAAAGGCTCGGCCGACACCGCCCGCGACCCGCGCGGCTTCGCGGTCAAGTTCTACACGGAAGAGGGCAACTACGACATGACGGGCAACAACACACCGGTGTTCTTCATCCGCGACCCCTCGAAATTCCCAGATTTCATCCACACGCAGAAGCGCAACCCGGCCACCAACATGCCCGACCCCGACATGTTCTGGGACTTCCTGTCGCTGACGCCCGAGTCGATCCACCAAGTGACGATCCTGTTCAGCGACCGGGGCACGCCCGACGGCTACCGGCACATGAACGGCTACAGTAGCCACACATTCAAGTGGTACAACGCCAAGGGCGAGGTCTACTGGGTCCAGTACCACTTCAAGACCGAGCAGGGCATCCGCAACCTCACGCGGCAGCAGGCCGGCAAGCTGGCGGGCGAGGACCCCGACTACGCGACGCGCGACCTGCGAGAGGCCATCGCCAAGGGCGACTACCCCTCGTGGCGGGTGTGCGTGCAGATCATGCCGGCCAAGGACGCCAAGACGTACCGCTGGAACATCAACGACATCACGAAGGTCTGGCCGCACGCGGACTATCCGCTCGTCGAGATCGGACGGATGACGCTCAATCGAAACCCCGACAACTACTTCGCGGAAGTCGAGCAGGCGGCGTTCAGTCCGGGCAACTTCGTGCCGGGCATCGCGGCGTCGGCGGACAAGATGCTCCAGGCACGAGTGGTTTCCTATCACGATGCTCACCTGTATCGCCTGGGCACCAACTACCAACTGCTGTCGGTCAACGCCCCGAAGGCGTGTTCCGCCCACAACTACCAACGCGACGGCTACATGCGCTGCGACGACAACGGCAAAGGCGGACCGAATTACTGGCCCAACTCGATGGGCGGGCCGGCCCCCGATCCGAGCGTGGCCGAGCCGCCGATCGAGCTGGAGGGTGTCGCCGCCCGGCATCCGCAGGAGCTGACCGACGACGATTTCTTCCAGGCGGGCGAGCTGTACCGACGCGTAATGACCAATACCGACCGCGAGCATCTGGTCGGCAATATCGTCGCTCACCTGGGCGGTACGCAGAAGCGCATTCAGCTCCGCCAATGCGCCATCTTCTACAAGGCCGACGCCGACTACGGCACGCAGGTCGCCAAGGGTCTGGGCCTGAATGTCAGCGAGGTCAAGAAGCTCGCTGCGATGAGCCAGGAGGAACGCGTCAAGGCGACGGCGGCATGACCGCGTGGAACGCCACGCGCCGAGCGGCCGCAAAATCATGAAAGGAGAGAAGCAATGATCAGCAAGAAGATGACGAACGCCCTGAACCTCCAGATGAATCGTGAGTTCTTCAACTCCAGGCTCTACCTGTCGATGGCCGCCTATTTCGAGTCGATCAACATGCCGGGCGCGGCGAAGTGGATGATGGCGCAATCGCATGAGGAAACGGAACACGCGATGCGATTGTACGACCACCTGCGTGAACGCGGCGCCCGCATCCTCCTGGCGGCCATCGAGGCCCCGCCCACGAAATGGGCCAGCCCGCTGGCCGCCTTCGAGGCCGCCTACGAACACGAGTGCAAGGTGTCCCGCGAGTTCGACGAGCACATGGCCCTGGCGCAATCGGAGAAGGACTACGCGACCAGCATCTTCCTCCAATGGTTCGTCAAAGAGCAGGTGGAAGAGGAAGCCTCTGCAGATGAGATCGTGCAGAAGATCAAGATGATCGGCGATCACAAGGGCGGCCTGTTCATGCTCGACCGCGCCCTGGGCGAGCGCCAGGCCAAGGCGTGACGCCGCGTGGCCATGCCGTGACCCGGCAGAGGAGACCGACGACATGAAGTGGAAAACGGATGACGGGGGATGGAACCCCTATCTGTCCGGAGCGATGACCGGCATCCTGGCGATCGCGTCAGCCTTGGCAACAACCAGGGTACTGGGGAAGACCAACTACCTCGGCGCCTCGACCACATTCGTCCGCGCCGCCGGTCTGCTCCAGAAGCCGGTGGCGCAGGAGCACGTGGCCGCCAACGAGTACTACACCAAGGAGAAGATCAAGGTCGACTGGCAGTTCATGCTGGTAGTGGGGATATTCCTCGGCGCGCTGCTCTCGTCGCTGACGGACGGGAGCTTCCGCGCCGAGGCGGTTCCCCCAACGTGGTCGCGGCGGTTCGGTCCCGGCGTGACGAAGCGGGCGGCCGGAGCGATCCTCGGCGGCCTCGTCGCCATGGTCGGCGCGCGGATGGCCGACGGCTGCCCGAGCGGCCACGGGCTCAGCGGCATGATGCAGCTCTCCGTCAGCGGTTTTGTGGCGCTGGCGATGTTCTTCGGCACGGGCATCGTCGTGGCCCGGCTGGTCTATGGAGGGCGAAGCCGTGAATGAACAGATCCTCGGATTGATCACGGGCGTCGCGTTCGGATTCCTGCTCCAGAAGGGCCGCGTGCTGCGCTTCGATAAGCAGGTGGCCGCGATGCGGTTGAAGGACATGACGATCCTGAAGTTCATGCTCGCCGCGATCCTCGTCGGCATGGTCGGCCTGCACCTGCTGGCGCACTTCGACATCCTGGCGTTCAAGCACAAGCCGATGAACCTCGGCGCGGTCGCCGTCGGCGGCGCCCTGTTCGGCGCCGGCTGGGCAGTCATGGGCTTTTGCCCCGGCACCTCCGTCGGGGCGCTGGGCGAGGGCCGCTGGCACGCGGTCTTTGCCATTGTGGGCATGCTCCTCGGCGCCGCGGCCTATGCGGAACTCTACCCGTTCTTCCAGCGGACTGTCCTGGCCTGGAAGAACTTCGGCCCGATCGCCCTGCCCGAAACGCTCGGCCTGAACCCGTGGCTCGTCATCGCCCTGTTCTGGGCCCTCTGCCTGGCCCTCCTCGCCTGGTTCGAAAAGAAGAAGCTATAGCTATCGCCACCCATCCCCAAGCTCTCCGAGCTTGAGGGGCGGCATACGGGGTTTGGCTTGTAGGGGCGAATCATAATTCGCCCGTGCGTGGTTGCCAGTGTCTGCCCCCCCCACGTCCTGTGGGCTTGAGGAGTTGCCACGTGTGTGTGGAAATATCGTGGCATGTGGGTGGCAGCCTCAAGGCGTAGTGCAACGGAGCTTTGGGGATGGCGAATGGGAGTGGCGCACCCGTACGGAAAGGCCTCTGCGAGGCGATCCATCCCCAAGTCCTGCGGATCCGTTCGGCTTCGCTCAGGACGAGCTTTGAGGCTGCCACCCCTGGCGGTCTGCGTCCGCAAGGGAATGCTGCCGTGAAATCCTGACAGACACGCCGAGCGAGTGTCTGTGAAAATATCCTGGCAGCCGTGTGGCAGCGGTAAGCGCAGGCTTGCCGATGGTGATACGCATGCCGTCGAAGCCATCGGCAAACTCCGCCTTGCTCCGTTTGCCGCTGCCACACAGGGCGCTGCGTGGTGGAAACGGGCCTTGCCGCGAAATTCGCACAGACACGCCACCACAAGGGGCCGATCAGGTTTCTTGACAGGCCTCGGCGATTCTGGCATACTGGCCCGACCGTAAGTGCTTTGCGGTCGCAGTTTTGAAGATATCCATCCGGGTGGCTGTTGGAGCGGAGTATGAAGGCATCGGAAATGCAGAAGGGCCAGACCGTCAAGATCGACGGAAAGCTTTATGCGATTGTCGATTTCGATCATGTCAAATTGGGCAAGGGCGGCGCCGTCTATCAGACCAAGCTTAAGAGCCTGACGGACGGCTCGATTCAGAACGCGCGAATTCGCAGTGAAGAAGTCGTCGAAGAGGTCGAACTCGACAAGCGCAACTACGAGTATCTGTATTCCTCGAACGAAGGGCATGTCCTCATGGACTTGCAGACGTTCGATCAGATTGCTCTCGACGACGATGCCTTCGGCGACGGCCCGAAGTACCTCAAGCCCAATACGCCACTCCAGGTCAGCATGTACGAGGGCAAACCCATCGTCGTTACGCTTCCCAACACGGTGGACCTGGAAGTGACCGACACTCCGCCCGAGATCAAGGGCGCCACGGCCACGAGCCAGACCAAGCCGGCCACCCTGGAGACGGGGTTGGTGGTGACGGTGCCCCCGTTCATCAAGGTGGGCGAACTGATCCGCGTGGACACGCGCACCGGGCTGTACGTTACGCGGGTCAAGAATTGAAGCGCATGAGCCGGCGGTCTGTGTCGGACAGCGGTGACGGCGCCTTTATGGAGAGGATCGAGTTAGCGAAATGGCTTTCGAGAAAGTAAGCAAGGTCCTCCTGAAGATCTTCGGCTCCCGGAACGAGCGTCTGGTCAAGAGCTACACGGGTATGGTCGAGCGGGCCGGGGCGTTCGAGGATCGGATGCGCCAGCTCGACGACGCGGCGCTGAAGGCCAAGACGGCCGAGTTCAAGTCCGCTCTGGCGGCCGGCAGGAGTCCGGAAGAGATCCTGCCGGAAGCGTTCGCGGTCGTGCGAGAGGTGGCCCGCCGGACCGTCGAGATGCGCCACTTCGACGTCCAGCTCATCGGCGGCAACGTGCTGTTCGAGGGCAAGATCGCCGAGATGGCCACGGGGGAGGGCAAGACGCTCGTGGCGACCCTGGCGGCCTACCTCGTGCACCTGACCGGGCGGCACGTGCACATCGTCACGGTGAACGACTACCTGGCCAAACGCGACGCCGAGTGGATGTCGCCGGTTTACCATGCCTTGGGCATGACGGTCGGAGCGATTCAGGCCGACATGGACACCGCCGGCCGGGAACGCAAAGAAACGTATCTCTGCGATATCACGTACGGCACCAACAACGAATTTGGCTTCGACTACCTCCGCGACAACATGAAGACCTCGCTGGAGCAGATGGTGCAGGGGCCGCTCCAGTACGCCATCGTCGACGAGGTGGACTCGATCCTGATCGACGAAGCGAGAACGCCGCTGATTATCTCGGGTCCGGCCTTCGACGATGTCACGCGGTACAAGAAAGCCGATCAGATCGCGCGGCAACTGATCTCGCTTCAGAGCGGCTACGACCGGATCAAGTCGCAGATCGACGCCGCCGAGCGCAGGATCGCCAACGCTCAGGGCGAGCTGTCCGAGGCCAAGAAGGACAAGGACAGCAAGCGGATCGACAAGGCCCAGCAGGCCATCGACAAGGCCCAGCAGGAGATTGCGGATGCCCAGGCTCGCCTGACGCAGGCGACGCAATACTACGAGGTCGAGTTCGACCGCAAACAGGTGCGCATGACCGACGAGGGCGAGAAGGCGGCGCAGGATATCGCGGGCATGGGGTCGTTTTACACCGGGACCAACATCGATTGGCCGCATCTCTTGCAGCAGAGCCTCCGCGCGCACGTGGTCTTCGAAAAGGAGAAAGACTACGTCGTGATGGACGGCAAGGTCATCATTGTCGATGAGTTCACCGGCCGGTTGATGCACGGCCGCCAGTGGTCCGACGGCCTGCACCAAGCGGTCGAGGCGAAGGAGGGGGTCACCGTCAAGGAGGAGACGCAGACCCTCGCGACGATCACGCTTCAGAATTTCTTCAAGCTGTACGACGCCATCGCCGGCATGACCGGTACGGCGGCGACCGAGGCCGACGAGTTCATGAAGATCTACAAGCTGGACGTCGTCGTGATTCCGACGAACCAGCCTTGTGTCCGAGACGACCGTCAGGATGTGATCTACAAGTCAATGCCGGAGAAGTTCAACGCCATCGTCGAGGAGATCAACGAGATCAGTGCCGCCGGCCGGCCCGTTCTGGTCGGCACGATCAGCATCGAGAAGAGCGAGTTGCTCTCGACGGCGCTGACGAAGCGGCACGGGCTCGATCACGAGGTCCTCAACGCCAAGCAGCACGCCCGCGAGGCGCAGATCGTGCTGAAGGCGGGCCAGCAGCACCAGGCCCGCAACGGCCAGATGCGCGGCAACGTGACCATCGCGACGAACATGGCCGGCCGAGGCACCGACATCAAGCTCGGTCCGGGGGTGGCCGGCATCGGCGGCCTGCACATCCTCGGCACCGAGCGGCACGAGGCCCGACGGATCGACAACCAGCTCCGCGGGCGCGCCGGCCGGCAGGGCGACGCCGGATCCAGCCAGTTCTTCCTCAGTTTCGACGACGACCTGATGCGTGTCTTCGCGCCCGAGTGGACGGTCAAGGCGCTGAGCTGGATCGGGTGGGAAGAGGGCGAGCCCATTTACCACAGCCGGATCAGCAAGGGCATCGAGAAGGCTCAGAAGAAGGTGGAGGAGCGCAACTTCGAGATTCGCAAGAGCCTGCTCGAATACGACGAGGTGATGGACCACCAGCGGAAGATCTTCTACTCGCGCCGGCGGCAGGTCCTCGAGGGCCGCCACCTCCGTGAGATGATCGAGGAGATGATCGACGCGACGATCACCAGCCACTGCGAGTCCATCCTCGACAAGGAATACGCCTACAAGTGCATGCTGGAATGGGTGCGGGCGAACTTCGACGTCGAGCTGAAGCTCTCCGACGTGGCCGAGGTCGAGCCCCGAGAGGTCGAGGCCCTGGTCAAGGAGCGTGCCAGAGATGCCGCCCGGAGCAACATCGCGCTGTCTCTCGGTGAGTACTTGGAGGACTATGCGGACCCGAGCACGTGGGATGTGGCGGGCCTGACCAAGTGGGCCATGTCGGCGTTCAAGGTCAACCTCAGCGCCGGCAAGGTCAAAAACCAGTCGCCGGAGGAGATCGAAGAGCAGCTTGCTTCTGCGGCCGGCGAGCAGGTCGACAAGAGGGATTGCTCGCCGCTGGCGGAGTTTCTCCGTGCGGACTTCGCCGTTCGTCGTCTGGCCGAATGGGCGCGGGCCAAGTTCGATCTCAAGCTGGACACCGAGCGTCTGAAAGACCTCAACGCCAAGGAGGTCCGCGAGCTGATGCTCGCCGAGACCGCCGAGAAGTACCGCCGGCGCGAGATCGAGTACCCCGTCGAGTTCGCGATGAGCATGGCCTATGGTTCGCAGGGAGCCAACGTTTACGGCTTCGAGTCTCTGGCGCAGTGGGCAAACAAGAAGTACAGCGCCGACCTGTCCATCGAATGGTTGCAGAACGCCAAGCCGCGAGACGTGCACGAGCAGTTGATGCGTTTGAGCGCCAGCTACAGCGACGGAAAGCTCGAGGAGGAGGTGACCGAGAAGGTCCGTGGCCTGCCGCGCGAGCAGTTGATCGAGTGGGCCAACGCGAGGTTCGACGCCTCTTTGAGAGCGGGTGATCTGGGGGATGGCGCAGACGTCAAAGCGCGTCTGGCCGAGGTCGGGCGCCAGTTCATGCGTCGCGAGCTGGCAGACCTGGAACGATACGTCCTGCTGCAGGTGTACGACAGCACGTGGAAGGACCATCTGTACGCGATGGACCACCTCAAGGACAGTATCTGGACCCGCTCTTTCGCGGAGAAGGACCCGAAGGTCGAGTACAAGCGCGAAGGCTACCGGATGTTCAACGAGATGCTCGAGTCGATCGAGGACCGCGTCACGGACATCATCTTCCGCGTCCATCTCGAAGCCGGAACGCGGGCGCGGAGCGTCTGGAACGTCAGCCAGACTTCGCACGACGAAGTGGGGCAGTTTGCGATGGCCGAACGGCAGCGTGCGGCCGCCCAGGCGCCTCAGGGCGAGCAGAAGGTCAAACAGATTAGGTTGGAGCAGCCCAAGGTCGGGCGCAATGACCCCTGCCCGTGCGGCAGCGGAAAGAAATACAAGAAATGCCACGGCAAAGACGCCTGATGGTGCAAGCGAGATAAGACAGGTAGACGGGGCGAGATAGCTGGAGTCTACAAAAAGAAAACATCGAGCAGCAATGCGCTACCCGATGTTTTCCGGAGGGGAGAAAAATCTTAGTTCTACTTTCTCGTATCATCAACCGTACGTGCCGTTCTCGGCATTGTACGGATTTCGGTGGCAACGTCCAATAAAGATTACGCGCGGTGTCGAAGATAGTTCGCGATTCGGTGTGAAATTTTCCCGCGCCAATCGGGGCAGGAACGGGAGGGCTGGAAATCCCTCCCGCGGTCGGGTCAAGTCCGCCAGTTTTGACTCGACAATAATGGGATGATGGAGAATACTGCCGGTCGGCAGAGGATTGTCTCGGCCGGACGGCGTCTGGCCGGGCCATGGGCCCAAAGAGTAGGTTGCTGTCAGCATGGATGAGCGGAGGCCGAACGGAGTCGGCGGTGGGTACGGCTGGTACAAGCCCGTGTTGGGGGGCTTGGGCCTGGCCGGTGCGTGTCTGCTTGCCTGGTACGCTCGCCACCTGCACGTGGGCGTTGTGGATGGGGCTCATCTTCTCTATCTTCCCGTAGTGTTGGCCTGCCTGTGGTTCGGTTGGCGTGGGTTCGCCGTCGCGGCGGTGGCCGCGGCCTGCATCGCCACCGCTCATCTGACCGACGGCGCCGCGGATGCGGCTGTCCCGTCGGATGTGCTTCGTTCGCTCATCCTGGTTGTCGTTGGCGCGGTCGTGGCAGGGCTGAAGGAGAGGCACTTGCGCGCGCAGCGAAACCTTCAGCAACTCCGCTCCAGGCAAAGCAAAGCCTCTCTGATGAAGCAGCCGGACGTGGTTTCCTGCATGGCCGAAGACGAGTTCCGCCAGACTTCCCGGATCGCAGATGCGGCGCGCGTCGATTCCGATATGGACACGGAGCGGAACTTATTGCGCACCCTGATCGACAACCTGCCCGATGCGATTTACGTGAAGGACCGGGAAGGCCGCTTCGTTCTGTGCAATCCGCAGGTCCTGCGCCAGAAGTGTGCGGCGACCGTCGAGGAGATCGTAGGCAAAACGGACCACGATTTCTACCCGAAGGATGTGGCCGACCGGGTCTGTCGGGCCGAGCAGGAGCTGATGTCCAGCGGCCAACCCATCATAAACTACGAACGATGTGCGCTTGACGCGAACTCCGGGGCGAGAACGTGGAGCCTGACGACGAAGGTGCCGCTGAGGAACGAACACGGCGAGATCATCGGCTTGGTGGGGATCGGGCGGGACATCACCGACCGAAGACGCGCCGAAGAGGCCTATCGGACTCTCGTCGACCACTCGCTCCAGGGGCTGGTCGTCATCCAGGATGAGCGGATCGTGTTCGCCAACCGCGCCATGAGCCGAATCAGCGGCTACACGGTCGAGGAGATCCTGGCGAAATCGCCCGAAGAGATGTGGGACTTCATACATCCCGAGGACCGCCAGCGCGTGGTTGACAATCATCATGCGCGCCTTGACGGAGAACCTCTTCCGGAGAACTACGAGTTCCAGATCGTCCGCAAGGACGGAACTGTCCGCTGGGTGGAACTGCATGCCTGCCGCATCGAGTACCGAGGCCGTCCCGCGATCCATGCCGCGTGCGCCGATGTGACCGAGCGTGTCCTGGCGCAGAATGCCCTAAGACAGAGCGAAGCGCAAACGCACGCCCTGTTGGACGCGATCCCCGACCTGATCTTCCGGCTTGGCGCAGACGGCGCTGTGCGCGATTGTCGGGCAGCAAAGAGCCAGGTTCTGTTCTTCCCGCCGGACGAGTTCACCGGAAAGAGGATTGACGAGGTTCTTCCCAACGCCGTGTCGCGGTCTCTGATGGCCCTGATCGGGCAGGCCCTGGAGACAGGACAGATCCAGACGTTCGAATACCAGTTACAGACGCCGACGGGAATCTGCGATGAAGAGTGCAGGGTGGTGGCATGCGGCGAGCACGAAGTCATCGCGATCGTGCGCGACATCAGCGCCCGCAAGCGGGCCGAGCATCTGTCGCGAATCACGCACGATCTGGTGGTGCGGTTGAACACGGTCGAAGAGGTCCGCAAAGGAGCGCGTCTGTGTTTGGAGGCGGCGATCGAAGCGTCCCGTGCAGATTGTGGCGGGGTCTATCTGGCCGATGAGGCATCCGGCGAGATGAAGCTTCTGACGCATTGTGGCATGTCGGGGGACCTTGCTCCGAACGTGCTGTGCGTCAGCGGGAGTTCGGCCCAGATGCGTCTGCTGGCGCAGGGCAAGGCGGTCTATTTTGGCGTCGACGAGCGACACATGCCTCTCAGTCCGGCCCAGAGGAAGGCCGGACTCTGCGCCTACGCGGCGCTGCCGATCCGTGATGAGCGCGCCCTTGCCGGCGTTCTGGCCATTGCCTCGAACCGTTGCGATGCGGTGCCCCGACAGGCGCGTCCGGCACTGGAGACCATTGCGGCGCAGATGGGCACGACCCTCGCCCGCCTGCGCGCCGAAGAAGCGTCGATTGCATCGGAGCGCAACTACCGCGAGATATTCAACGCGGCCAACGAGGTGATTTTCGTCCATGACCCGGTTGCCGGCACCATCCTCGATGCGAACCGGACGGGGCTCGAAATGTTCGGCTATTCTTACGAGGAATTGCAGCATATGAACGTGGGGGACCTGCGCGCCGAGCCGCTCGCCGACAGCGCGGCCGCGACCCGAAAGTGGTTCGCCAAGGCGATCCAGGACGGCCCCCAGGTGCTGGAGTGGCTGTGCCGGAGGAAGGACGGCGATTGCTTCTGGGCGGAAGTGAATCTGAAGCAGGCGAGGATCGGAGGCCACGACCGCATTCTGGCTGTGGCCAGGGACATCACCGAACGCGTACAGGCCGCCCGTGCCGCGGAGAACCATCGGGTGGAGCTGACCCGCGCCTGGCATGCCAACACGCTCGGCGAGATGGCCTCCGGCCTGGCCCACGAACTCAATCAGCCGCTCTGCGCGATTGTAAACTATGCCGGCGGTTGCCTGCGGTTGGCCGGACGAGAGCCTGTCGACATGGAGACGCTGCGCAACTCCATCGGACAGATCGCGGACCAGGCGGAGCGGGCGGCCGGCATCATCAAACGCATCCGCGGCCTGGTCGCGAAACGCGAGCCTCGGCGAGCCCGCATCGACGTGCGCGACGCGTTGGACGAGGCGATGAGCACGGTGGAGACGGAGATCGCCCGGCTCGGGATCACCGTCGTTCGCGATTTGGCCGAAGACTTGCCCATCGTCCGAGCGGACGCCGTAGGTGTGCAACAGGTTGTGCTCAACCTGGTGCGCAATGCTATGGAGGCGATGAGTAGCACCCGGGCTCCGTCACGGACGTTGACCCTGTCCACGCGCACCGTGGAGAACGGCGGCGAAATCGAGGTTGCGGTCGCCGATACGGGTCGCGGGCTCTCGTCGCAGTTGACCGAGCGGGTCTTTGATTCGTTCTTCACCACGAAGGACAAGGGATTAGGCATTGGCTTGTCATTGAGCCGACGGATCATCGAAGCTCACGGCGGTCGGTTGTGGGCCCAGTCGGACGGAGGCTCGGGAGCAGTTTTCCGATTCACGCTACCGGCGGAAGGAGTCGAACATGAGCAGCGCGAACCCCACGGTGTTTGTCGTCGATGATGATGAGGCGATCCGTCAGTCTCTATGCCTGCTGATCGAGGACATTGGCTTGAATGTCAAGACGTTCGGTGGTGCGCGGGAATTCCTGGCCCACTACGATCCTTCGCAACCCGGTTGCCTGGTGCTGGACGTGCGGATGTCGGGGATGAGCGGCCTGGAGCTTCAGGCCCGACTCCGCGAATTGAACATGGAGATTCCGACGGTCATCATCACCGGCCACGGCGACGTCCCCATGGCCGTCGAGGCCATGAAGGCTGGTGCGATGGACTTCATCGAAAAACCCTTTCGCGATCAGGTGTTGCTCGACAGCATTCAGAGGGCGGTTGAGCTGGACCGGCGCATTCGCGCCGCCAGGCGGCAGTCGGAGGGCTTCCAATCGCGGGTGGAGCATCTGACCCGGCGGGAACGCCAGGTGATGGACCTGCTGGTCATCGGCAAATCGAACAAGACGATTGCCTACGAACTCGGAATCAGTCAGAAGACGGTGGATTTCCATCGCACAAACGTGTTGTCCAAGACCGGGGTCGCCTCGGTGGTGGAGCTTGTGCGATGGGTCCATGAGGCCGGATGTACCAGGGAAAATGCTGGGATCACCAAGAAAGCCGATTGGTAGGAGGGGATAGTCCTTTAGGTCCTTCTGGTCTCCAGGGACCTAAGTCTTCAGCCAGCGGAACCGAAACACGTCGCGCAGGCGCTCGCTGAAGCGCACGCCGATCTGTTGAGTACACACCGGGAAGTCGTGCCTCTTGAGGTCGTCTGGGCCGATGGGACGGCATCCGGGCCGAAACACCGAAGCGATGGCTACCGCAAGACGACCGAGGCGTGAAGCTTCGGATCGCCTATCCGGTCCGCGGGTCCTGGGTCGAAATTGGAGCACGCTACGGGCCATCTTTGTCCGCAATTACCTCTGCACGGCCCGCTTCAGCGAAACCAGCAGCTCATCGCCGGTGCGGCTGACAGCCTCGCCGGCACCGAAGAGCTGGTGGCGTTCGAGGATCTCCGGCGCGTCACGATAGTACCGCTCGACGGCCCCGGTTCCCGCCTCGGCGGCGCCCGCGGTCCGATAGGCGTGGGCCAGCAACCAGGAGCTGACCTCCTCTTCGTATTCCGCCGGATAGATCAGGGCCACTGCGAATCTGTCGTCGGCGTACCGGACCAGGTGCACCTTCGCCCGGCAGGGGGGCTGTGCGACAACCGCCGCAGCGATCAGACGCTTGAAGTCGTCCTGGGCCTGCTGGCGTTTCGCCGAGTAGAACAGCATTCCCGACTCCAACTGGAAGGTCTGGGCGGGAACACCCCTGATTTCCAGCCGGCCGTCCGGGTAAGCCCGGTGGATCTTGTAGACTTTTCCCTCGCGGTAGCGTTCGCTTTCGAGCAGCTCCGCCACTTCCTCGGCTGTGAACCCGACTCCGGCCTGGTCGCCGAAATCGAAGATGTACAGCCCTGTGTACCTCTCGGGTCTCTCAAGTTCTGGCAGTTTCATAAGCCGCGATTATACGTCACGACGACAACACCTGCACGGACTTTTCTCACCCAGCCACCCGATCCCTGATTGCGGATTGGGGATTGCAGACTGCGGACTTCGGATTGGCTTCTGGCTGCGAATCCGCCATCCGAAATCTGGGCCCCAGGCGGTCTTCAGCGGTAGCGGATCGGCTTTCGACGCGCGGGTTTCCGGGTTCGCTCGCTGGGCGTCGGCGGGCTTGGTTGGAGCTGATCCTCTCCTGCCGGCTTGACCTGTTCGGGTGGGGCCGGAGGGGATTCCGCTGCGCTGCCTGGTACGACAGTCTCGGATTCGCCTGCTGCCGGCGTCAGTTCGCGGATCGCCGGACTTGGCGCCGGGTCGCTCTGGGGAGCGGGTGCGAGCGGGGTTTCGGTCTGCGCGGCCTGATCCTGTTGCCTGTAATAGCGCGGGATGTGCGGGCTGTAATACTCCTGGTACGGGTTGGGCGCCGCGGCTCCAGTGCCGACATCGGTCGGGATCGGCATCTGAATGGGCTGGCGGTAGGATGGCCGTGAACGCGTACTGACCAACGGTCCATATACATAGGGGTTGGTCTGGACATACGTGTAGGTGTTCGGACCGTAGTACAGCCATCCCCCCGGCCGATACCGGTGAATCACGATCACGCCGGGCCCGTAGTAGTGATTCTGTGCCCAGACGGTCCCGTCGGCCAGCATGGCGACCAGCCACAATCCAAGACCCACACGCGGCAAGAGTGTTTTTGACACCATAACAGACCTCCGTGCAGAGATTGACATTTGGCGCCGACTCTATCTGCTACGTCGTGTGCACCAGTGCGGTGCGATCCATTCACGTTCTGCCGGTCCGCAGCACCATGCTACCTCTTCCGTCCCGGCCGGTCAAGCCAGACGTGGTGTCGTTCGCGGTGTCGGGCGCCTATAGGTACCCGGCAACCTCTCTTGGGTTCCTCAGATCCCTTTGGTTCTCTTGGCCTAAGAAGGACCTGAGGGACCAAAGAGACCAAAAGGACTTTGCACCGTGCCGCCGGAATGCTCGATCATGTCGATCTCGTTGGCGAAGCTATCCGGGTCCAGGTATTGCAGCGCCTGGATACTCCAAAACAGGTGGTCGCAGTCGTAGGCGGAATCGATGTTCTCGACCAGCCATCGGCTGATTCGCCAGCCGGGCTGCTCCTCGGGGGTCCAGTGCTTCTCTCTGGCGAAGATAGCCGGAGCCCAGCCATGCCACTGGTCGATACTGTCAAACTCCCAGGTCGCGCCCTCGCAGAGGTGGCCGTCGGCGAACCGGCCCAGCATCAGCTTGCCCGGCGCCGCATGGGCCTCGTCCGGGAAGAGAAACCGGTACGTGACCGAATGGACTGACTCCCGCTTCGCCCCGGTGGATTGGCGGAACGGCTTTCTCGCCAATGAGAGGGAGTCTGGTGTACAGGGGTACGAAAGCAACAGGACCGTCATCGCCGCGCCCAGAATCAGAACCGCCGCCAGGACCGGCAGAATCCACTGTCGGAATCGCTCCATATCTCGCATTTCCCTTCCGCAAAGCGCTTCTCGCTCACGCCGCCTGCTGCAAATCCACGTGCGCCATTACCACCTTCTCGCGTTTCCGGCCGCCTGCCGGCGGATCGGTCTTTCGGACATGGCCTGCCCTCGCGCCCTCACGTTCGCCGATTCAGGACGACCGATGTTCAGGCTCTGGAGGTGGGGCAGTTCCGTCCGTAGCCGGGCGATGGCTTGGGCGTCGATCGGCAGCGTCGAACGGATGTCAAGAATGTGAATCGTCTTCAGCGGATACAGGGCCTCCAGGCCCCGTTCGCTGATTCGACTCTGGTAGATGCGAAGGCAGTCGAGCCGGTGCATGCCGGCCAGAGCCTTGAGGCCTTCGTCGGTCAGTTCGGCGCTGCCTTCGATGTCCAGGTATTTCACCCTGGTCAGCGGCGCCAGATGCGCCATGCCTTCGTCTCCGATGCCCCGCCCGCAGAGGCTGAGGGTCTCCATGCCTGTTAGTCCGCTCAAGCAGGCCAGATCGCTGTCGTGAAAAACATCGCTGGTTGTCACAAACCCGTCCCCGACTTTCCTCGTCTGGCGCCGCAGGGTGATTCTCAGACTCGTGAGATTCTTCAGCCGTGACAAATCCAGCCCTTTGTGGTCCTGTCGCACGTTGTCAACCGAGAGGTTTGCGAGGCCGACCAGATCGTTCAGTGCGCCGAGGCCCGACATCGTCACGCGATCTGAAGAACTCCAGGACAGTTCCCGCAACGTGCGGAACTGGGCCATGAGCTTGAGCGTGTCATCATCCAGTCCGCGCCAGAACGCCAAGTGCAGCGCGCGCAGGTGATTGAGGTTCCTCAGCAGGGCGATCCCTTCATTCGTGAATTCGGTTCCGCCGATGTACAGCTCTTCAAGCTCCTGCATACGACTGACGGCCAGCAGCGACTTGTCGGTCAACGGCGAGTTGTCCGAGCAGTTGACCCAGAGGTATCTGAGATGATCGAGCGAGCTCAATTGGCCGATGGCCGCATCGCTGAAGGCGCAGTGCGGCAGGACCACATGTTCCAGATTCGGCATGGACGTAATGCCGGCCAAATCGGCCTCCGTGAACGCTGCGCTGGTGATATCCAGGGCCTTCAATTGTGGCATTGCTCTCAAGCACTCAACGCCGCGCCCGGTGATCTTCTCCAGCCAGTGGACGCACAGGCGCTCCAGCGACCGGCTTTGTGAGAGCTGCCGCAGCCCCTCGTCGGTCACGTTGTGCGTATCGAGCCAGAGCACCTTCAGGGAAGGCAGGGCGGCCAAGTACGTCATCGACCGGTCGGTAAAACGTCCCTCCATGCCGAGCCGCAGGTGTCGAAGCCCGTGCAGATTTATCAGGGCACGCAGGCCGTCGTCCGTCATGGAGGGATTGCCGTACAGGTCCAGGCTCTCCAGACCGGTCAGCTTGCTCAGCGACTGCAGTCCTTCGTCGGTCAGTCGGTCCCGGGCCACGTGGAGGACTCGCAGCGACGACATCTTCGCGATCTGAGCCATTCCTTCGTCCGTCAGTCCCTCGGGCGTGGTGAGCTGCTCGACATGGGGCAACTGGGCCAGAGACGAAAGACCCTTCGGGCTGACGCTGACGCTGGCCAGGCCCAGGTGTCGCAGGCCCGTCAATCGGGCGACGGGTGCGATCAGATCGTCCTCAATATGGACGGGCTGGAGACTGAAGAACTGCAGGCCATAGAGATCATTCGGGCCGAGCGATTCGATCGCGGCGAGATAGCGTTGCGGCGTCACACCGATGCCCCGAATGCACAGAGTGACCCTCTTTCCGGCCGGAATGTGAACCTCGCCTCGAGCGCAACTGTGGTTCTCCATCTCTGCGTAGACATGACCCGGATGAAAGCCCTTGACGGTTTCGGGCACCACGAGGTCCTCGTCCTGGAGGTACACCGCACCAATCGACTGCTCGTTTGGGAAGCGCAGGGTCCGGGCGGGCGTCGGCGGGCGGTCCGGCCGGGTCCCTTCGGACTGTCGAATCGCACCGCCCATCGCAGCGCCGAAGGGGCGATGGTCTGCCAAGACGCCGAACGGGTTGACGCCGGGCTCGCTCGTCCAGCTTCTCTCCGCTGTCGGCGGTATTTGTTCGGACGCTGGCTCCCCGGCCTTCTCCGCCGGATCGACGGTCATCGCCATGTGGTCGAGGCCGGGAAGCGGTGCGTCTCCACTCGCGGGGGAAACGGGATTGACGCGCACGGGCGTCGTTGCGGCGGGAGAGGCCGACCGTCCGAGATGCATGTACGCCCCCGCCGACACGACGGCGGCAACAGAGGCTGCGACGAGAACCTTGGCCAGTCCGACCTTGGCTGTTGTTACTGCGGCCTCGGTCGTACCGACCATCGCCATCTTGCCCAGCCCGTGCAGGGCCGTGGTGGAAGCCGCCTGCGAGGCGCTTTCCATCAGTATCGTTGCCAGCGCTCCGGCGGCAACGAGCAGGCCCTTGCGGCGGAGGATGCCGCGCAGTTGGGTCAGGCCGGCGCTGATCCGCCGCGAAACGGTGGCTTGGGATGTGCCATACTCACGGGCGATCAGCACCGTGCTCTTTCCCAGCACGAACCGCTCCAGCAGAAGTGATCTCGTCGCGTCATCCAGCTCGTCCAACGCCTGATCGATGTGGCCCGACAAGTCCTGCCAGGAGTTCACCTCGACCGGCTGCGTGCGGGCATAAGCCTCCTCGCGGTGCTTGCGGCTGGCGCAACGGCGAAGCAGATCGATCGACTTCTGCGTGGCGACCTTGTGGAGCCAGCCGGCCAGCGATCCCGTGATGCGATTGGCGCAGCGGGTCAATTCGAAGAAGGTCTCCTGGGTCGCATCGGCCGCATCGGTTTCGTCCTTGAGAACCCGCCAGCAGGTCGAATACACCAGTCCGGCGTAGAGCTGCACCATCTGGGCGAATGCCTCTGCGTCCCCACCCGTACCGAACCGTCTCAGCAGTGCCGACTCCTGCGGTCCCATGACGAAGCCTCCCGCCAATGCGATCTCATCGTGTATTCTACCAGACAGGACGCAGCCCCAGCCAAAACCATTCAAAAAACACCATACTCTCGGCAGGAGCGACCAGAACGACGGGTGGCAGCCTCAAGCGTTGGGGATGGCTTCTTCCTGGAGACCATCCCCAAGGCTCCGTTTCACTGCGCCTTGAGGCTGCCACCCTCCGCGCCGACGGCGGCGCTGGGTCCTTGACGCGTCGGGTCGGGCGCCGGTAGGATCGGGGCGTTTCGGACGGACACATGCGATGAGCACCGGACGCACATCACCAGTAGGGGCATCCCGGCGCGCCGGGACGCCCCTGCGGACAGAGCCATGGCAAGGCGAGCGCCGGGGGTTCACGCTGACCGAGCTGCTGGTGGTGATTGCGATTCTGGCGCTGCTGCTGGCGATCCTGCTGCCGATGACGCACCGCGCTCGCAAGCAGGCGGCGGCTATGACCTGCCAGTCCAACCTGCGGCAATGGGGCATCCTGCTCAATACCTACGTGACGGCCAACGATGGGAAGTTCTTCAACGAGCTGACGTTTGTGGACCGCTGGGCCAAGCCGGAGCCGGCCACCGTCTGGGTCAAGAGCTGGTGGTATATCTTCCTCACCCAGTTCGGCAACTACCGGGACATCTGGTTGTGCCCGATGGCCAGGACGCCGTCGTCCGACGGCATGACAGGCGCCAGGTTCCGGGCCTGGCGGGGTATGCGGGGGGCCGAACGCCTCCCGGAAGGGGGCTGGGGCGAGGTGGAGCGGGAATTCCTGGGCAGCTACGGCGTCAACAGTTGGGTGGGCCTCGGCCGGCAGCCGGACGAAGCCAGGCCCAATTCCGCTTGCTGGACCACGCCCGACGTGAAGGAGGCTGCCAACGCGCCGCTCGTCTTCGATTGCTGTCGTTCGGTCTACAGCGGGACGCTGGACGGGCCGCCGCCGGAGGAGGATGCCGATCCGCTCTTGTATGAGAGCAGCAACGTCTGCATGGACCGGCACAAGGGCGGAATCCACGCGGTGTTCATGGACTGGTCGGTCCGCAAGGTGGGGCTCAAACAGCTATGGACGCTGAAGTGGCATCGAGAGTACGACACGGCCGGACCCTGGACGAAGGCCGGCGGCGTGCGGCCCGGCGACTGGCCGCAGTGGATGAAGAGGTTCAAGGACGACCGTTAGTAGTGGCGTCGTAAGACGCTATTCCACCCTATGCCCTCACGGGCACACTACGAGCTCTTACCACTCGCCGAAAAGCTGGTCGGGGCGGATCATTCCGCCGATGCCCACCAGCCATGAATCACCCGTGAACTGGCCTTCGATCCAGGCGAGGAAGTTCTTGTTCACCTCGCAATTGGCGCCGAGGCTCAGGCCGAATTGCGAGTCTTCCTCGACGTCGCCGGAGCAACGGATCCGACCTTGCGTCACGCCGTCGAAGAGGAACCGCGCGTTCATGTCGAGGTCGCCGTCAATGATCTGGAGGAAGGGACCCGCCCAGACGCTCCAGGCGTCGCCTCGATAGACAGCGGTCAGGCCGATCTGGGTTTGAAGGTAGTCGAGCTTCGCGGTGCCGGCAGCGATTTCGCCCGGGTTCTCGGGATTGGTGATCCGGAAATCGCTGTCGTCCGGGTCCAGCCACGTCACCTGGGCCAGGCCGTCGACACGCCAGGGTCCGCATCGGTAGAGCGTTGCGCGGGTGCCCACGCCGGCGCCGAACCCGAAGCTGCCGTCGAAGCCCACTTTGCCGCCCTGGCCTCCAAGGACCACGCCGGGGCCGGATGCCTTGATGTCTGCATCGGCATCGGACGCGCCCAGACGGACGAATACATCCCAGTCCCGGCACAGGGCGTATTCGATGCGCCCGAACAGCATGTTGGTCTTCATACCGTCGATCATGAATTCCTGGTGATACTTCTCGGACAGTCCGCCGACGATGCTCTCCGTGCAGCTTCCGTCGGCTTCGGCGTCGATCTTCTCATATGCATACTCGATGCCGAAGGCCCATTGTCCCTTCTCCATGACAGGCAGCGTCGGTCCCATCGGGGCGCCCGCCAGGGCCGACGGAACAGCGACGGCCAGGCAGATGCAGAGGCTGACGAATGTCGTTCTCGGTTTCATTCAAAGCTCCTTATTCAGTTTCAAGTTTTCAGTGTGAAGTGTGACGTTTGAAGTGTGATGCTTCGCCGTACTTCAAACTTGAGACTTCAAACTTCAGAATGGCCTCTCGGCAACCACGAGCACCGTCCCTTGTCCGACGAACGGGAGTCCGGACTGCAACTTGCCGCCTACGTACAAGGTCGTGATTCCGTTGTCCGGGATGGCATCGAGGACCTCGATCAGATCGAATGTGGCGCGCACCTGCACTTTTCCTTTGACCACCGTCATGGATCGCGAGCTGGCGGCGATGCCGCCGGGATCGAGCGACAGGGTTGCCAGACTGATGTCGCTTTCCTTGATCTCGGCCGGGAACTCGAGCAGGGCGGTGAGCTGGTCCGAGGGGTTGTAGCCGGTGCGGCCGAGGATCAGCGGGCTGAACGTCAACGCAGCGGCCAACGGCGCGTCACCCACGCAGACTTCCACGCTGGCATTCACGACCGGCGTCTGAGCGGCGTCGAGAGTCACGGAGTTGACCACGATCTGGCCGGGTGCGAGGTCGTAGTTCAGCCGGACCGTCAACCTCACGCACTGTACCGCCCCGGGCCGCAGCACCGGGTACGCCCAGGTGAACGTGTGAGACGGCGGGTCGTAGTATCCGGCCCCATCGTCGCCTTCGGCTCGGACGAATGTCACGCCGTCGGGGAGGTGGTCGACCACGAACACACCGGTAACGACGACGTTCTGCGTGTTCTCGATGCAGATTTCGTAGGTGACTTCGCCGCCGGGATGGACGCAGCCCGCGGCGGTCTTGCCGTCCGCAGACGCCACCACCGTCTTTCTCACGAGGGGCGGTTCCAGCTCCACGACGACCAGCGTGTCGATATCGGCGGGCGCGACCTCGTTGCACTCGGCGCGGACGTGGTTGGTGATCGTCGATCCGGGACGTGCGTCGTCATTGACGCGGACGACCAGGTCCACACAGATTGTCTCTCCCGGCCCCAGTATGTCATAGCGCCACGTATAGGTATGGTTGACGCGGTCGTACGATCCGAAGTCGCCGTCCCCGCCGGCGGAGACGAACGTCACCTCGGTCGGAAGGGTGTCCACGACCACCACGCTGCTGGCCGATTGACGATTGTCGTTGCGCACGCACACCTTGTAGGCGATCTCCTGGCCGGCCGCGACGTACATCGTCCCTTGATCGTCCATCCCCTGGACGCCGCCGGTGACGGTCTTGGTCAGTTCCAGCGGCTTGGGCTTTGCCTGGCCGGCGACAGCCGTTACGCGGGCGGTCTGTGGATCGGCGTCGTCGCTGTCGATCGTCACCGAGTTCTCGACGACTGTACCCGGCGTGGTCTCCTCGCGGACGTTCACCGTGATCGTCACACGCGCAGCGGAATCGGGCAACAGGGAAGGATAGGACCACGTGTAGATGTGTTTGTCCCGGTCATAGGCGCCGTAGACGCCGTCGCCGTCGGCCGCGACGAACGTGACTTCCGGCGGCAGAACATCCACGAGGGACAGACCCTCTACGCGGTGGCTGCTGCCGTTGCTGTCGAAACCGATTTCGTAGGTAATCTCGGTCCCGATCCCCACATACAGGGTCTTGCCGTCGTCTGTTGTCGCTCCGGCGCTGATCCGCTTGGTGACGTTGAGGACCCGATCGACGGGTCTGACCGTTACTTCGATCTTGTCCGTGGTCGCCTCGATTTGATCGTTATCTACGGTCGCCCGATTGACGATCGTGGTTCCGGCGGGCGTGCCTGCCCTGACTTGTGTCACGATCTCCAGGCAGAGGCTCTCGCCGGCCGCCAGGGAAGCGATGGACCAGACATACGTGTGGCTCTGTGCATCGTAGCGGCCGAACTGCCCGTCTCCTTCGGCACTGATAAACAGCAATTGGGCTGGGAGGAAGTCGACGAGGGTGATATCTTCCACCGGCACAGCGTTGTCGCGATTCTCGCAGCAGATGCGGAACGTGATATGCTCCCCGACCTCGACGTACCGTACACCGTCTTCTTTCGGCTCGGTTCCACCGGCGGTGATGGTTTTGGTCAGGACCAGCGGCAGCAACTCGCTCTGCCGGATGGTGATGTCGGCGGTGGCGGTGGTGGGTTCGGTCTCCTCGGTGGTGAGGACCGCCGTGTTGGTGAGGATCGTTCCGGCCGGCACGTCCTCGTGAATCTGCGCCGTGAGAGTGATGTACCCCGTTGCCCCGGGCGCCAGAGAGGCATAGGAGCAGGTGCAGGTGTGATTCACCGGATCATACGAGGCGGTGCCCGAGGTGCTTTCGGCGCCCACGAACGTCACTTCCCGCGGCAGCGCATCGACGACCGAGACCTTGGTCACAGGATAGTCGTTGGTCTCGTTCGAAAAGGAGATGGTGTAGGAAACGGTTTCGCCCGCGTTGGCATAGGCAATGCCGTCTTGACGCTGAACACCTCCGGCCACGACCTTGCTCAGCATCAGGGATTTCCACTCGCTGCCGCGAACCAGCGCATCGACGCTTACGGAGGTGGGCGGAATGACCCGCGTTCGTATCGTGGCGCGGTTGCGGACGCGGGTTCCGACCGGAACCTGCGGATTGACGCTCGCCCGCAGTTCCAGGCAGGTCTGGGACCCGGCCTCCACGGACGGCAGGAGCCACGAGTAGGTGTGCGTTGCGGCGTCGTAGTGTCCCGTGACACCATCGCTGTCGGCGTCCACAAAGGTCACTTCGCTCGGAAGCGTGTCCACGATGGAGACTTCCCGTATGAGGCTCAGATTCGCGAACGTGAGCTGGTACGTGATGGTCTCGCCCAGGTTGACATAGATCTCCTCGCCTTCCTCCGGCTCGATGTCCGTGGCGATGCTCTTGGCAAAGCCGAGCGGGTTGTAGCCGATGTCCCTGGCGGGGATCACGATGTCCGTCGGATTGCCGATGTCGAGGATCGACGAGACCAGGACGAGGTTCGAGTCATAACACAGTAGATCGTCGCCACCGGACAGGTTGCTCAGGCCCGTGGTCACATAGACCAGATTGCTGACCGGATCGACGGCAATCCCCATGACGCCGGCCTTCTCATCCACCGGCACCGCTTTGCTCTGGCCCGTGACCATATCGTACTGGTTCAGCGAGGTGTCGCCGAAGTATCCCGCGCCCGTGTAGATCAGCTCGTTGTAGAAGTCCAGAGCGATGCTGATCGCCGATCGATCGAGTTCGATCGTCCGAACGGGGGACCAGGTGGAGGTCTCGTAGACGCGAACCGTCCGGTTGCCGCTGGCCGTGTAGAGCAAACCTCGTGCCTCATCCAGGTCGATGCCGTATGCCGTGGAGCCTTCCAGCGTGAACGGCGCGCCCGGAGACAAGTGGAGTTTTCCCGTACCGGCGTCCCACGTATAGACATACAGCTTGTCGGTGCCTCGGTCGACCGTGTACAGGAGGTCCTTCGTCTCATCGTAGACGATCCCTGCGAGATCCTCGGCGCCCGGAGCAGAGGCATTGCCCACGTCGACCATGGTTCGTGCGTCCAGGATCTCCAGGGTGTCGGAGAACTCGTAGGTCACGAAGATGTACCCCGATTCCCAGTCGATGGCCATGCCGACGGCGCCGCCGGCTCGGAAAGGAATCGTCTGCCGGGCCTGAAACGTCAGCGAACCGTCCAGACCGATATCGTAGGCCAGCACGGGAAGCGGTTCGGCGGAGTTCGTGATTTCTGCGATCACATAGGCTGAGCGGGCCTGCACCATCGTTGGGCCCGCGGCGGCCATCACCAGGAACAGATACCCCAGGAAGACGCTGTATCGATGGACGGTGGCTCTTCTTCTTTCGCTTCGCATACCCCACTCCTTGTACATCGGGCGACAGAAATGCCGTCGCGGGGGAGCCCGCGAGCTTCTCCTATCGCTACCACATCCCTGGGAAAACTAAGGAAAGGAAGCACTCTGCCCGCGCGTGCGGAAGAATGCCGCAGAGACCTCCCTTCTCTGCGGCCATCCAGTATACGATTCCCATCGTGGAATGTCAAACCGTATTCCGTGGCGGCAGCCGCCAAGCTTGGCCCGGATGGATAGGGGCGTGGAAGAGGCAAAGAATGTCGAATCGGCGGTTTTACGCCGGTTGTGCCGGCGCTGCTATGGGCGGATTTCGATGAGAGCCTCGCACCAGTGGCAAAGGTTCCAGCCGTCGAAGGCGATGTCGGCGGTGATGACGCAGGCCGATGAGATCGCCGAGGCGGGAACGCCGATTCGCATGGCGATCGCGCCCTCCGTCCGTGGTTCGACCGTCAGGCGTGCTGATGGGGGTTCAACACGCGAGCCCTCGGGCCCATGGGGCGTCACGGTATACTCGTGCGACCGGCCCGAGTGGTTCCGTATCCGCACCTCGACCTCCACCGTCTGGCCGGGACGAGCTGTCTGTCCATAGGGGTAGATCCGAGCCCACTGCTCGTCGATGCCGTAGTTGGCTTCGTCCCAGGGGAACAGCTCTGCCAGGAGGGCTTTGCGTTCGGCGAGCGTCTTGCGCATCAGCGCCAGTTGGGGCGCGTCGAACTGAAAGACCGGCGAAACGTGCTCGTTGACGAGCATGCAGTTGTCGGGAAGGGTGGCCAGGATGTCCAGGCAGCGCAGGTAGCCCTCCGCTTCGTGCATTAGGTTGCGGTTCAGGAGGCAGTAGTCGTCGATTCCGGATGGCGTGAAGGAGTCACCGAGGAAGAAAAGCCTTTCGCCGTTGTCGTGCTCGACGAGCAGGGCGCTGTGGTAGAGGGTCTGCCCCGGATAGTCGTAGAAGGTCAATTGAAACTCGCGCCAACGTCTCGTGTTTTGGTCGAGGACCACGGTCACGTCCGTGATCGACTCGGTCGTCAGGCAGGGCAGTCGATACGCCTGGGGTCGGCGCGCGACGTCGGCCATCAGCGGCGTGACGAATACGGGACAAGGGAAGGTCTTCAAAAGGGCATTGACCTTCTCGGTGTGGTCGTCGTGGTAGTGGGTGATGAACACACCTTCCAGGGATGTCAGCAGGCCGGCGTCGCGCAGCTTGGCGATCTCGTCGATGATGGCCTGCGAGCCGCAGTCGATCAGCCAGCCGGCGCCGCTCTGCGAGAGCAGCAGCCGGGAGTTTCCGATGCACCGCATCCAACCCGGCGGGTCCTCGTCGATCGTTGCCAGACGCATCCATGGAACACCATGCGGCGTGCCGAGAACGCGCTCGGCCAGAGCGTCATAGCTGCGGCTGAAATAGTAGCGACCGGCGCTGATGGCCAGGTAGTTGCGATAGACCGCCTGGAGCCGGTCGATCAGATGTGTGATGGCAGCCTGAGCATCTCGAACGACCGGGCCACGGGCCGGAACGAGGATGTCCGGCTTCTCGGAGGCGACTGCACGCAGACTCGCGATCAGTTGGATCATGCGGGCGGCGTATCCGTGGTAGCCGCCGATCCGCAGGTCCGAGACTTCGTCCTGGAGGCTGTAGAGGTCCAGGAGTTGTCCATCGCCGTAGATCAGGTCGCCGACGAAGGCATACTTGAGACCATCGACCTCCAGCAGATAGCTGACGGCGCCCCGCGTATAGCCCGGCGTGCCCATCACTCGCACGGAGATGTCCTGCCACTCGATTGTGTCCCCATCCGCCACGGAGCGGTCGACTCGCAGCGGGACCACGGGGACCTTGGTTGTCTGCTGATGGTAGTCGTGGAATCGCGCGCGTACGAAGGTGTTCCAGAACTCCTGCGGCTCTGCGAACGCCGCTGCTTCGGCGGCAGGCACGATAGCCCTGGCACCGCGTTCAACGAGGATTTGTCCTGCCCAGACCACGTCGCGCCGGCCGTGCGTGAACAGGACCACATCCGCCTGTTGAAGTGTCCCGGACGGGTCGCCATAGACGACGAGTATGTGTCCATCGCGTTCGATGCAAACGCCGTTGACTGGCCCGGGCAGCAGGCGCACGGACGGACTGAGCCGAACGGTTGCTGTCTCCCGGGCTGTGGCATATGAACAGGCGACGAGGATGGCAAGCAGTACCGGCGTGAGTCTACGCATCGCGATCTCCCTGACGTGGCGAGGGCGTCCCGCCCTTGCGTGTCGCGGGCATCCTGCCCGTGGTTCGAGGGCAAGATGCCCTCGAACCACGGTGCAGGCCCTGATGATCCACGTTGGTGCGTCCTCGATATGGACGCGAGCGGCTACCGATCTCCGACCAGATAGCGGACTTCACCGGCCGAGAGGGCCCGGTTGTAGATGCGGAATTCGTCGAGCGAACCGGAGAAGTACGCGTCGGCGGTGTACTGCGAGCGGCCCAGCCAGTTCTGGGTCGTGTTGCCGAGGTCCTTTGGCAGAGTCGCCGTGGCGCCGCTGGCCGCCACGTCGCCGTCGAGATAGATCTGAACCTGCATGTTCGCCGCGTCGATCACGACCGCCAGATGGTGCCAGCCGGTTTGCAGCATGGTGGTCGTCTGGATGACCGACTCGCTGCCGCCGGCCGGTGTGATGGCGAACCGGATCTGGCCGGCCGGGATGCGCGGGCAAAGGAACATGTAGCCGGCGGTGCTGCTCGTGCCGAAGTCGAAGATCCGCTGCCAGTCGCCCCCGGTGCTCGAGAAGTCCACCCAGGTGGCGAACGTCGAATCGGTCAGCGTGCTCAGGACCGGACCGATGGGCAGTTCTACGTAATCGGCGAACCCATCGAACTGAAGCGCCTGGCCCTGGGCGGCCAGCGACGGCCCGTAGGTCGGCTCGTTGAATGCCGTGCCGTGGTAGCCGTTGCCGGAGCTGTCCTGGACGTTATTCTCCATCGCGTACAGCGCCACCAGAGATGCCGCGCCCGGGTCCTGGGCGACCACGACCGCCGGAGCTACGCGGTACAGGCGAATGTCGTCGATGTACACCACGCCGGAGCCGGAACCGTCGATGCCGATGCTCATCTCGGTGACGTTCCGCAGATTGACGCCCGCCGAGGCCAGGTCGATGTTCCATTGCTTCCACAACGCGGTCGCCAGACTGCCGGCGGCGCCGTCGTACAGCACCTTGGTCCCGTTGATCGTCACATAGAGCTGTCCGGGGGCGTTGGCCATGTCGCCACGGAAGAACAGCACGAGTGTCGTGGCGCCGCCCGCCGTCCAGTCTGTCACGCCGTCGATCGTGTGGTCGGTCCGCGAGTTGCCCTCATAGAACAGCGGCATCGATTGAGCGCCGCCGTGGACGATGTCCTGCTCCGCGAACGGCGCGTCGAGGTAGCCAACCGTGGAGCCGGTCTCGTTGGTGTAGCCATCGATCCATGCATCGTAGATCGTCGTGTGCGCCTCGACGTCGTCGGTGTAGCTCTCGAAATCGTCCACCACGAGAAACCCCTGGGTGGAGAAGCTCCAGACCTCGCCTTCCCACGAACTGATGGCCTCGGCCTCGTTGACTTCAACGACCTTCCAGAAGTACTCGGCCGCCAGGTCCAGTGTGCCCGGATCGTAGCTGCTCTGGTCTGTCGTGCCGGCCAGGGCTGTCCCGTCGATTATGGCCGCTTCGTCGGTGCTGAGGTAGACCTCGTGCGATACCGCTTCGCGGCCGCCTCGCCAGTCGAGGACCGTATCGATGGCAACATCGGTTGCTCCGGATTCCGGTTGCGGCTCTCTCGGCTGCACCGGCAGATAGTAGAACCGGACCTCGCTGAGCCCGAACTGTCCGGTGAGGCCATAGCCGCTGTTGGCGGTCAGCCGTACGTATTTGGCTGCGACCCCCTGGAGGTCCACCGTGGCGCCGTGCGTGTAGGTCGTCTTGCCCGTCGCTTGGGGGAACGGAACATCGGCAAGCACGGTCCAGTCGGTCCCGTTAGCGGAGTACTCCACTGTGACGTCCTTGAAGCCGAAGCCGAGCATCAGTTCGAACACGACGTTGTAGTTCCACACCCAAAGCTCGTGAAGCTTGTAGACCCGGTCGAATTCATACTGAATCCACACGGGCTCGGCGCCGCCGGTAGTGGCGGCCCACATGTCGGCGTTGAGGGTCGAGTGCTGGTCGGCGGGGTTGAGACCGGAGCCGTCGATGGTCTTCTCCGGGCCGGAGTCCGGTTCCGAAACGCCGTTGCTGGTTGCGACGATGTTCGTGATCGCATAGGCGAACGGCTCGGCGGTGAAGCTCCATACCTCACCCTTGAAGATCGTATTGTCGGGTGCGGCGTTGACCTCGTCGATCCGCCAGTAGTATGTCTGACTGAAATCGAGAAGTCCGGCGGGGTCGTATGTGGTGCCCGACTGCCCTTGGCTGGCCAGTACGCCCATCGGATTGGCGCGGGTGGCGCTCTCGACCTCAGCCGGCGAGGTGCCGAAGTAGACATCGTGCGCCGCGGCCAGTGCTCCCGGTGTCCAGCCCAGCACGACGTCGCGAGGCACATCGACGGCGCCGTTCTCCGGCTGAGGGTTGCCTGCGGTTTCCGCCTGAGGCATGCCGTTTTCGAAAATATCCGCGATCTCCTGCTCCGAAAGCTCGCGGTTGTACATGGCGACTTCGTCGATCGTGCCGAAGAACTGCTGGCCACCGTTCGAGCTGGTCTCTCCGGCGATCATGATCGGCCAATCGTTCGGATTCATGTCCACCTGCCCGACGGATTGGGCCTGGCCTTCCATCTGGCCGTCCACGTAGACGTGAATCGTCTTGTTGCCGAACGTGCCTGCGATGAAATGCCATTCATTGTCGATCACCACCGTCGTCGCGTCCGCCAGCGAGGTGGTGTTGTTGACGAAGAACTCCAGCCGGGGCAGCCCGACGTTCTGAGTCAGGACCAGATCGAAACCCGTGGTTTGCCACTGGGATTTGTCGATGACGCGGCCCCAGTTCGGCACGGTCGTCGCCTTGACCCAGGCCAGCAGACTGACCTCGGCGGTTACGTCGTACTCGGGAATCTCCGGCACCGTCACGTGCGAGCCGCTGACGAACTCCAGCGCCGTGCCCTTATGACCTGCGACCCAGACAGCGTCTCCGACGATGGTGCCGGGGTTGCTGTAACCGGAGGCGTCCCTGGCGGTGGTGCCGGCGCCGTCGTCGAAGGGCAGGTACAGGACCAGGGATTTGTCCACAGCCCAAGTCTGTGCGGCCACCAGGCCCACAGCCAACAGGATGATCAATCGCGATTTGCTCATGGTGAGACCTCCTTCCAACTCTGCTTGTGTCAGTGTGCCGAAGACCTATGGGGCTCCGTCGCCGATGTGGTTCGGGCCACCCGGCGATGCCGGACCCGTTCGACCTCCATTCCGTCCACCTCATTATAGGGGAAATCCGCCGGCGACCCATAAGGAAAATCCCTGGATCCTGCGAGAGCCGAGGCCGGCGCCGCTATGGGGCGGCGGGAGGCTCTTTGCTCACATTCGCCTCGGCCATCCAGTCCGACCACATGATGTGGCCGTGGAGGGGGCCCCAGCTTCCATCGGAGTTCCGGTCGTTCGCCAGGTGTACGCCGTGCAGGTAGACCTTGCCGTCGGCCCCCTTGGCGGCTGCCTGGGCGGTCATGAATCGCGTAATGCGGTACCGCAGTTCGGTGCGCGTGGTGTCCGTCCATTCGAGTACGCTCTCCTCCTGCCAGTTTCCCGCCGGCAGGGTGATGCGGAGGGCTTTTCCAGAGGCGGATTTCTCCTTGACGATCTCCTCGACCTTCTGACGCAGTTCGTCGATTCCCTCGCCTTCGAAACGGTCGGCGTTCATATAGGTCCGCTCGGCTCGCACGGCACGGTTCTTCTGGTCCTGCTCCTTGATCTGGCCGAGTTTCTGCTTGAGGGTCGCCAGCTTGGAGTCGTCGGGCCCGACGGTCCCGGCGTACCGCTCGATCGCCTGCTGCAACGGCAGCACGTCACGCTCCATGACGAGGTTGGGCTTTTTCGTCGGGTCGCTCTGCCAGCCGGTATCCTGGTTCAGGTAGGTCAGGATGCGGTCGAACTCCTTCTCTATATCCGCCGAAAGCAGAGCCCGGCTTCGCTGGAGCACTTCAGGCATATCCCGCAGACGCTGCTTCATGGTCTCTTCGAGGGACAACAGCTCCGCTGTCTTGCCATGAGGGAATTCGGCCTTCTCATAATCGGGCCAGAGTGCTTGGGCCTCGGCCAGCAGGGTGGTTCGCTCCTGGATATCGGATTCGCTGAGCGTGACGCCGTCGATCAGGTACTTCGGACTGCCGGCGCCGACGTCGACATAAGGACGCAGCTTCTCGACCCACGGACGGCAGGCCTCTTCCTGGCGGGCGCGGGCGGCGCCTTCGTTGTAGATGGCGAGCGTTCCCGCCAGCGACTGTTCTCTGTAGATCAGCTCTTGCGTTTTGCCGTGGGGGAACTCGGTCTTCTTGTAGGCGGCCATCAGCTTGTTGGCCTCGGCATAGGCCTGGCGGCATTTCTCCTGATCGGTCTCGGAGGCGTTGTTGAAGGACGACCCGATGAGCAGGTACTGGTCGCCTTGAGAGTCGAAGAAGGGAGCGAACTTGGCGAGCCATTCCTTGGATTGAGTCTCCTTGTGCCGGGCGGCTTCGGCGGCCGCGGCGGCTGCGGCATCGGCGGTTGACTTGACCTGCGTATACTGGGCTTCGACGGCGGCCAGCCTGTCGGTGGCGGCTTTGAACTCGGCGTTGCCGGCCGGGATCCTCTGGCCATATCGGCTCTGGAGCTCGTCCATCAGCTTCTTCGCCTGCCCCAGTCGGGTGGTCGCCGTCTGCAACTGATCCTTCTCCAGAGCGGTGACCAGGGCATTGAGTGTGTCGTCGAGTCTCTTGAGCTGCGAGACGACGGCACTGGGCAGGTCTGATGATGCCGGCTTCGGCGCTTCGGCCGGCTTGGCTTCTTCTTTCTTCTCGGCGCTGCCGCCGACGGGCCGTCCGAGCCGCCTTTCCAGCTTTGTCGTCAGATCGGCGGCCTGTTTGACCAGGGTCGCGAGTTTGGCATGGTCGGGTGCCGCCTCCTTCAGTTGGGCCAGCAGGTTGCGGGCTTCGAGCAGTTCCTTTTCCGCCCGGGCCGACTCGGTCGCGATCCTTCGCTGGACGCCGGAAAGCGTCTGCTCGATCTTCTTGGCCAGATCGTCCGGCCCGGCCGCCTCCACTCGGGCGGTGCTTGCGATCAGGACCAGTGCCAACGCACACACCAAACCACGCACCAACTCGCTATAATCTCTGTCACGCCGCATTCTCTGCCTCCTTCCTTTCTTGCCATGGAACAGGACCACCGACCACGCGTTATGTTGTCACAGACGCGATTCTATCACGCCATGTGTCCTGTTAGAAGGGCAATCGGCAAGAAATGACGCCATCCGCCTGTCGGGTCGAGCTTCAGATGGGTGTGACGGCTGCACGATGTGTCTTGGTTTCCTGAGAGCCTGTTCTGCGTGACAATGGTATAATCAGACCCGGGTGAGAATGAGGCTCTCAGAGACGAGTTGGCATTGTGACTGCACAGGGGCTGGACGTGATGGATGACAATCTGCTGGTTCCTCCCGGCCGGCGACCCACGCGGCATCAGTGGCTCAAGGAGAACTTCGAGGATCGTACGGTCGCCGAGATGAGCGTCTGGTTCTGTATCGCGGCCACCGGCTCATTCATCGTGGCCGTGTTGCTCTTGCCTGTGTTGGGGGGCATCTGCGGTCTGGCCGGCGTGTTCGTGGAGCTGATCGTCTGGCTGGGGTCGCTGGCTTGGCTGGCGCGGTCTTTCGTTCGTATTGCCGCGGCTGGGGCTCCGACCGGTTGGGTGCGGAGACATTCGCGGCCATGCAGAGGGTCTTCCTCGTAATGACGGCCTTGACCATGCTGGCACACGGTGTGTACTTCGAGCAGTTCAGAGTCTTTCTCTACATGCTCGTGGGTTTCGATGTGATCATCCTGGAGATGATCGTCGTCTTTCTCCTGCTGGCCTGGTTCGCCCGATGTCCCGTACCCTGGCGGACCTACGGGCAGATTGGCGCTGTCGCCTTGCTGTTCGTCCTTCAGGTCGTGCTGCTGATGTAGTCCTGCCTTCGGGTGTGGCGCCAGCCGGCTCCACTCTTCGCCCAGGCCTGCTGCCACAGAGTATTGACACGTCAGTGACGAGGGTTCTTCTTTGACGGGGGAGGCGGGCGGGGCTATGATCTGAACAGATGCCGGAATCTTTGGCGGAAAGCTCGGATGGCGATGCGCAAGCTACAACTGCATACGAAGATCCTGCTGGCGATGGTCGTCGGGGCAGGATTCGGTCTGCTGGCGAACCGCCTGGATTTGGCTTCCTTCGTCGCGACGTACGTCCAACCGGTGGGGACGGCCTTCGTGCGGCTGATCGGCATGGTGATCGTGCCGCTGGTGTTCGCCTCGCTGGTGGTTGGGACCACGAGCCTGGGCGACGTCCGCAGCCTGGGACGTATTGGGGCCAAGACCATTGGTTTCTACCTCTGCACGACCGTTGTTGCCATCAGCATTGGATTGCTGCTGGCCAACCTCGTGCAGCCGGGGTCGGGTCTGTCGGAGAACGCCAAGAGCAGGCTGATCGAAGGAGCCGCACAGCAGGACGCCGCCGGCAAGACGCCTCGCGAATCGGCCTCGATCAAAGACGTTCTGCTGAACATCATCCCGACGAATCCGATCCGGGCCTTTGCAGAAGGGCAGATGCTCCAGATCATCTTCTTCGCGTTGCTGACCGGCGTCTGCCTGACGCTGATCGGCGCCGAACGGGGCGGGCCGGCGATTCGCTTCTTCGAGGCCGTCAACGACGCCATGGTGATGATGGTGCACCTGATCATGAAGGTCGCGCCGTTCGGCGTGTTCGCCCTGATCGCGGCGGTTGTCACCGACTTCGGTCTGCACATCCTCTTGGTGCTGGCCAAGTACAGCGCTGTGGTCTTGGCCGGGCTTCTCCTGCACATGCTGCTGGTGTACTCCCTGTGCCTGAGGTTATTCAGCAAGATGGGGGCGGGCCGGTTCTTCCGAGGCATTCGTCCGGCCCAGTTGATTGCCTTCAGTTCCGCTTCGAGCTCGGCCACGCTGCCGGTGACCATCGAGTGCGCCGCTGAAAACCTGGGAGTGCCGCGCCACATTTGCAGTTTTACTCTGCCTCTCGGGGCGACCGTCAACATGGACGGCACCTCCCTCTACCAAGGCGTTGCGGCCGTCTTTCTGGCCCAGCTCTATGGGATGGACCTGAGTTGCACCCAGCAGTTGACGATCGTGCTGACGGCCACGCTGGCGTCGATCGGTGCGGCGGGCACGCCCGGCGCCGGGATCGTGACCCTGGCGATCGTGCTGGGCAGCATCGGCGTGCCCTTGGAGGGGATCGGGATCATTCTGGGCGTCGACCGCATCCTGGACATGTGCCGCACCGTCGTGAACGTCACCGGGGACGCCGTTTGTGCCGTTGTGGTGGCCTCGACGGAGAATCAGGTTCGCCGTGCGCCCACGGGGGAGTAAGTCGCATCGGTTGCATCAGAAACGGGAGGTCGCAAATATGATCGACAAGAGCAGAGGCCTCATCCTGATCGCCCTGGCGCTGCTGATGCTGTGGGCGGCCCCGTGCGGCGCGTGTTTTTCCATCGTCGTGGGCAAGGACGCGTCAACCGACGGCTGCGTGCTCGTGGGCCACAACGAGGACGACTACCCGCCGCAAGTGGTCAACCACTACAAGGTGCCCAGGCAGATGCATGGACCGGGGGCCACGGTGGTGCTCCACAACGGGGGCGTGTTGGAACAGGTCGAGCAAACCTGGGCATACCTGTGGTCCGAAATGCCTGGGATGCTCTTCTCCGACACCTGCGTCAATGAATGGGGCGTGACCGTCACGTCGGACGGCTGCCCCTCGCGCGAGGACCGGCCCAAGATCACCGACGGCGGCATCGGCTGGACGCTGCGAAGGCTGATCGCGCAGCGGGCACGCTCGGCGCGGGAAGGCGTGCTGCTGGCTGGCCGGCTGGTGGAGCGGTTCGGCTATGTCGCTTCAGGACGGACCTACATTGTCGCTGACCCCAACGAAGGCTGGCTATTCTGCGCTGTCCAAGGCAAGCATTGGCTCGCGAGGCGGGTCCCCGACAACGAAGTGGCGATGGTTGCCAACACGTACACGATTCGTCAGGTCGATCTCGCGGACGAAGACAACGTGCTGGCGTCGAAGGACATCGTCACGTATGCCATCGAGCGCGGCTGGTATGATCCGCAGAAGCATGGGCCGTTCGACTTCGCGGCGGTCTACGCCGATCCTGCCTCGGCCTCTCATCCGAACAACGCGGGCCGGCAGTGGGCCGGACTGAGGTATGTCGCGAGCCGGGAGATTGCACCGGGTTTCGACCTGCCGTTCTCCGTAGCACCCAAGCGCAAGCTCGGCGTAACGGATATTATGGAGATCCTTCGCCATGATGAGGGGAACCCGCCGGAACCATCGCCGGCTTCAGGTTTCGGCTGTGCGCTGTGCAGCGGCGCGACGCAGACCAGCTTCGTCGCGCAGTTGCGCCGTGAGCTGCCTCTCGACACTGGCCTGGTCTATTGGGTGTGTCTCGCGGAGCCTCGAACCTCGGTCTATCTGCCGTTTCACTTCGGCATCACGGACTTCCCGGCCGGCTTTCGCACCCAGCCGGAACAGCCGACGAGCGACGTCTACGACCGCAAGGTCGGCGCGCCGTTCGTCCCTGATCCGCGCGAGGCCTTCTGGGTGTTCTCGAACTTTCGCGACAAGGCCGAACGCCAGGGGCCGGCCCTCGTCGCGGCCGCCAGGAACCGCGCCGAGCGGATCGAGAGCCGCGCGGTCGCGATGCAGAGGCCCCTGGAAGACGCCGCCCGGCGGCTCCACCAGACCGGCCGGATCGGCGCAGGTGAACTGCTGACCAATTTCTCCTACGGGCTCTATCTCTCGGCCCTGGAAGGGATGGACGCAGCGATGAGGCAACCAACGACTGACGTGCAGATCATCGCCCGGGCCAGGGCGATCCACGAGGCCGCCATCACCCTGGACTCGCACGTGGACATCGCGGATGAGCAGTACGCGACGCCCGACCTCGATCCGGGCGTCGACAACCCCGCGCTCCGATGCGACCTGGTCAAGATGGCTGAAGGTGGTGTCGACGGCGTTTTCCTGGCGGTGTACGTCCGGCAAGCACCCGAACTGAACGCCCAGACGTATGCCGAAGCGCAGCGGATGGCTGACAGCAAGTTCGAGGCGATCGAGCGACTGACGCAGAGCATGTATCCGGACCGCTGCGCCCTGGCGATGTGTCCCGACGAGGCAGAGCGGATCGTTGCGACCGGCAGGAAGGCGATCATGATCGGCATCGAGAACGGCTTCCCCATCGGCGAGGACCTCGATCTGCTGAACCGATACTACGACCGAGGGGCCCGGTACGTCACGCTGTGTCACACGGAGCACAACCAGATCTGCGATTCGTCGAGCGCGCCGGACCCGATGCACAACGGCTTGTCGCCTTTCGGCAAACGCGTGGTCCAGCGCATGAATGAGCTGGGCATGATGTGCGATGCCTCGCATATCTCGGAGAAGGCGTTCTTCGACCTGCTTGAGGTGACGCGAGCGCCGGTCCTCGTGTCGCACTCGGGTTGTTCGGCAATCCATCCGCAAGATCGCAATCTCACCGATGAGCAGCTTGAGGCCTTGCGTGACAACAGCGGCGTGATTCAGATCGTCGCTCTCGACGCCTACCTGAGGCCGGAGACGCCTGAACGCAAAGAAGCCGTTCGCCGGCTCCGCGATGAGTTAGGCATCCCGTCTCATGCCGAACGACAGCAGTGGTCCACCGAGCAGCGTGCAGCGATGAGACCCCGGCTGAAGGAGTACTACCGGCGCTACGAGGAGCTGGCCGAAACGGTTCCCATTGCGACCGTCCAGGACTACGTCGATCACATCGATCACGCAGTCCGCGTCGCAGGCGTCGACCACGTCGGCATCGGAACGGATTTCGACGGCGGCGGAGCCGTCAGCGGATTTGCCAACCATGCCGAAGCGTTGAACGTCACGGTGGAATTGATCCGACGGGGCTACTGCGACGAGGACATCCGCAAGATCTGGGGCGGCAACCTGCTGCGTCTGTGGCGCTGCGTCGAGGCCGTCGCCAAGCCGTTGTAATGTTGACCCCATCCAATAGGTTTGAGGCAGGTCTATGAAAAAGGTTGCTGTCATACTGCTGCTGGTCGTATGGGCATGTGCCCCCGGGTGTCAGAACGCTCGCTCGCACGTCTCGGGCAGGCCGTTGATCGGCATCACGACGGTCTTCGACGAGAAACGTCAGGTCAGCGAGGTCGATATCTCCTATGTGGAGGCGGTGCTTCGCAACGGAGGCATTCCGCTGGTCTTGCCGCCGATCGACAGCGAGGAGGCGGTGGATCGCTACGTGAAGGAATTGCATGGCCTGGTGCTGGTCGGCGGGCGCGATATTCCGCCTTCGATGTACGGCCAGACGGCCCACGAGACCACCGAGGTGCTGCCCGAGCGACGGACGCGGTTCGACAGCATGCTGATCGCCCGTTGGATGGCGAGCGGCAAACCGGTCCTGGGAGTCTGCCTCGGGATGCAGTTCACCAACGCCGTCTCAGGCGGCAGTATGATCCAGGACATCCCCTCGCTGGTCGGGACCGATGTGAACCACAAGAAGGTCTATCATCGTGTGACGATCTCGCCGGATAGCGCGCTGGCCCGACTCCTCGGCGCCGAGACCGCGATGGTCTACTCCTCGCACCACCAGGCGGTCGACCGGATCGGCAAAGGGCTCAAGCCCGTCGCCCGCGCCGACGACGGTGTGGTCGAAGCCCTCGAACGGACTGACGGCGGCCTGGGGCTGTTCGTCCAGTGGCATCCCGAAGCCATGATGGAAAAGGACCCGAATCACACCAACGCGATCTACGGCTATCTCGTCCGACTGGCCCGCACGCCTTCCAGGAAGGGCAACTCCCGTCCAAACTGAGGGAGCGGACCCACGTGGGCGAAACATGTACCTACGGGGATGTGTTGACCTTTGTCGCGGGACTCCACATGTTGGCCTCGATCCTCGCCCGCAAGGATCTCTGAAAGCCCGGGTGCTGGGCCACCCAGTCGGGTTCTTCGTATAGCCCGAGGTTCGGGCGGATGTGCCAGAAGTAAAAACAGTCCACGGCATAGAGGCCGGCGAAGAGCCCCACGACAAGGGCAGCTCGGCACAGGACTCGCCTTGTTCGTCCGCTCACCTTCCCGAATGCCGGGGACGTCGCCCACACCAGGCCGACGAGCAAGAGCAGCAGGAGCAGCAGGCCCACCAACTCCTCGCTGCTCTCACGCCAGTGGACGGACCACTGGCAAAGGGCCTCAAACATCAGCAGGTGGATCACCCCGACGATCGTGATGCGCACAACAACTCTGTTCATCGCATGTTCTCCGCTGCCTGGCCTTTGGCTTCCAACCACCCTCATTATCCAGTCCATCCCGCTGAGAAACAAGGCAAAACTGCACCGAGCTATGGGTGATTTGCACCTGGCCTGAAACCACCAGGATGAGACAGGATTGACTCTCGGGCACAAGGGCGATACGATGACTGCCGAACTTCGATGTGATCCTGCTTCGATTCTTGGGCTGTCTGAGGGGAGCGTTACTTGGGCGGGCCAGAGCGATGAAGCCGATCGAGGTCAGAGACAAGACGCACATCAAGCAGTTGCTCTATGCCGAGCGCGTCTTCGGCATCAAGGGGGACCAGTTTCGCGGTTTCGGCGGGTTCCAGCTCTGGTGGTACGACCGGCACCGCGGCCAGTGCGACTGCTGCGAATCGCAGTGGTCCGACCCGCGAAGACTCGTGACGCACCACAGCCTGGACGAGGCCGCCAGAATCCTCTGGCACCACCGCAAGCACCTGTACGTCCGCGTCAAGCACGTCGACGACGACCGTGGCATTCAGGCCTTGGAGCATCTGGACGAGATCCGACGGTGAATCGCGGTCTCGGCGCGCCGGCTGGGCCGATCACCGCAGGAATGCGAAGTCGGAGCGATGGTACTCCTGTCGGCGGAACTGGCGGTGCCAGCGCTGGTTCCAGAGATCCCACAGCGGGATTTTGCGCGCGGAGCCGTCGAGGAAGCTGGCCTGCGTGGCGTGGTTGTGGCGTTCAAGGAAAGTGCGCCAGATCTGGGTGCCACCCTGGCCGTTCTCGGGGAAATCACTGAAGACCACCAGCGGCTGGCTCGGCAGCCGGTCGGTGTCCTGGGGCCGCAGGTGCCAGTGGATGCAGTCGACAAAGACCGGGATTCCCTCGGTGTTTCGCTCGAAGGCATATTTCCAGTACCGCTGGTCCTTCTCCACCGGATCGGTGATCCAGCGGTTCATGCCGTAGCTGCCCCAGAAATCGGCCTTGGAGATGAAGTCACGCGAACTCGGGTCGGACGCCTGGCGGGGCCGGCCCCAGGCATGGCGGATGCCCCCGCGCATCTCTGTGCTCTGGTCATCGACCGAGGGCCGGCTCGCCGAGGGGCAGACGCGGCTCTTGTCCACATCCTTATAGTACGGGCGCAACATCTCCATCCAGTCGCCGGGGACGGTCTGCACGTCGCCGCCGAGCGGATAGGATTCCGGCCAGAGGATGCCGTCGAATTCGGTGGCGTATTGCGAGGTGGCCAAGCCCCACTGGCGCAGGTTGTGCAGGCAGATGACGGCCCGGGCCTGCTCCTTGGCCCTTTGCAGGGCCGGCATGAGGATGGCAATCAACAGGGCGATGATCGCGACGACGACCAGCAGCTCGATCAAGGTGAAGCCACGTTTCCCGGCAACGTCCATGTATCAACCCCCACGGGCAGCAATGCCTTCGGTCCATACGCTCGGACTATCGAGGGGGTTTGCTCAAGAATTGCGGCGGCGGTCGAATGCCGGTCTAACCCACCGACGCTTCGACCGGTTCGGCATTGTCCTTCTGCCCGGTGGGTTCTTCGCTTCGGGCGTAGGCGTTGATACGGAAGATCTCTTCCATCGTGGTGATCCCGGCGGCGACCTTGGCCAGGCCGTCCTGGGTCATCGACCGTATCCCTTTGACGCGGAGTCTTTCGACGAGTTCACGATGGCGAGCGCCCGCGCTGATCAGGGCGCCAACCTCATCGTCAATCGGTGCGACTTCGAAGATCCCGGTACGTCCCTTGTAGCCGTACCAGCCGCACTCGGCGCAACTGCCCGGGTGCAGCAGCTCTTTGGGAGCGTTCATGCCCAACCGCGCGAACACGTCTGTCTCATTCTCGTCCAGCTCTCGCGGCTGGGCGCACTGGCCGCAGACCTGCCGCAGGAGGTTCTGGGCAATCACCAGCCGCAGGGAGCTGCCGATGATGTGGTGCGGAACGCCAAGATAATGCAGGGCGTCGACCGCTCCGGCGGCGTCCCGCGCGTGAATCGTCGCCAGCACCAGCCGGCCCGACAACGCCGCCCGGGCCGCCACGATCGCCGAGTCCTTGTCGCGAATCTCGCCGATCAGGATCAGGTCGGGGTCCATCCGCAGGATCGTGCGCAGACCCTCGTGCATCGTCAGACCGTGTTGCTCGTCCACCTCGATCTGCTGGGCGAAAGGCAGCTTGAATTCCACCGGGTCCTCGATGGAATAGGTCGTCGTGGTTCGCAGGTCGGTCAGCGACGCCAGTCCGTACATCGTGGTCGTTTTGCCCGATCCGGTCGGGCCGGTCACCAGGACCAGGCCGCTGAGCGAACGGACCGTTGAGGCAATCCTGTCGCGATCGGTAGTGGAAAAGCCCAGGCCGCAGAGGTCCCAACTGTCCCTGGGCGCGCTCAGCAGTCGCAGGTGCGCCGATTCGCGCTCGCGGACGGGTGTCAGCGTCACGCGAATCTCCCATGTGGTATCCTCATCGTGCCAGTCCATCTGGCCCTCCAGAGGCGCGAACGAACGGACGACGGTCAGACCGGCGGCACTCTTGAGCTGGTTCAGCAGACGCCGGCCTTCCATCAACGGCAGCACAGCCTTCGGAACGATCACGCCGTCGACCCGGTGGATGACGCGGACTCCTTCGTCCACACAGTGCAGGTGCACATCGGTGGCATTGTCCATGATGGCGTTCCACACGAGGGTGTGCAGAAGGTCGGGGTAGGAGGTCTGGTTGTTCTTGCTGCGGTCCGTCGCACTGCTGATTCCACATGCCTGGGCCATGCCGGATGCTCCTTCAACTGGGCCTTGATTTGCCAAGAATCCATCGGCCGTCTTGTTCGAGGGCCGGACCCGCACGGGCCGCCCGGCCTGCACGCTATGTCGGCCTCAGGGCACGGCGCCTTAACCGGCATTCTCCATACAGTCGTCAAATCGTCTCGAATGCGTGCGCGATCCGGTCCGGGATGGCTCCATTGCCTGCGACCGGAACCGGATACGTCCGGTATCATCAGGACTCCAACAGGTTCCGCTGTTCTGCTTGCCGCTGACAAGCCCGGCAGAGCGGTTGGCGGTGCATCAGGGGGCTGTCCAGGCCCGATAACATGGATCGGGGCGGAAACAGCTATCGGCGAGAGGAAAAACCTCGTTCCGGCCCGATAATATGGGCCGACCATGTCCGCTATGTCATACGGACTGAAAAGCGATCGCAATCGTCAAAATTCTCACTGTTTGAACTAAACCACCTATATTCACATTGGCGATAATGCCCTGTGTTGGAATACCCGCTCAGAAAGGAGACACAGACAATGGAGACGTCAGTGGAACAACGCAGGGAGATTCGGACGGATCTGTCGTGGCCGGTCAGCGTGTGGCTTCCCGATGCGGGCCGCTTTTTCAACGGCCGCAGCGCCAACATAAGCAAAGTGGGAGTCTTCATTACGGTTCCAATGACCACGCCGATTCGTCGGGGCTCTGTGGTCGAGTTGAACTTCCCGCGGACAGATGAGTTGGCCGAGAAGAAAGGGCAGTTCGCTCGGATCAAGAGAGGGCGCGTCGTCAGGGTCGACCGCCAGGGCACGCTCAAAGACGCTGTCATCGGTCTGGGTATTGCATTCGAATAGAGGCGATCGGAAACCATCGACAGGATGTCGCCGGTCCGAATCGGATAATCCGTCACCACGGGGCAATGAAAGAAACACGAGGCGGACGCTTCTCGCGGAGCGTTCGCCTCTGCCGTTTCATGGAATCCTCGCGAATCTCCGCCGCATGGGCCAAAGCCCATCCTATATGGCCACCGCCATGAACATCAGCAGCAGCCCCAGGGCGCCTGCGGCTGTGGTCGCCTTGAGCCAGCGAGAGTATCTCGCGTATCCAGGATCCTCGTCCTCGAACTCATAGTAGACCTCGTCCAGCTCGGCGTCGTTGCGCGGCCGCAGCCATATCCTGGCGTAGATATGGACGGCCAGCGACCCGAGGATGAGGAAGCCGCCGAGGATATACATAGTCCGTGCTATGATCAGCATCTCGCCATCCTACGCCGTGTCCGGCCCGGCCCAAAGCAAAAAAGCCGGGCACCCCGTCTCTTACGCGTGTGTGAAAACATTCTGGCATAGGTGTGGCAGCCTCAAACGCGCAGCGTTTGGGGATGGTGGCCTTAGCGGCTCGCGGATATCACAAGGTGGCCAATGTGAAGAACCACGCCTGCGCTCTTCGAGCTTGGGGCTGCCACACGTGGCGCTGTCCGCGTGAAATGGGCCTTGCCCTGAACCTGCACAGACACTTTCTGTTGCCTCGGGCTGGACGTGTGAATTGACAGGGCGGGCCGGGACTGTTATCGTCCGTGTTCCCGAGAACGCTTAGCCAATTTCGTGCGATGACAGGCAGTTGGAATATGAAGACAATCGATCTGCGGAGCGACACCGTGACGCTGCCGTCGCCTCAGATGAGGCAGGCGATCTATGAGGCCGAACTCGGGGACGACGTATTCGGCGAAGACCCGACGGTGCAACGGTTGGAGCGGAAACTGGCCGATCTGGTCGGCAAGGAGGCCGCTCTGCTGGTCGCCAGTGGAACGATGGGCAACCTCGTCTGTGTTCTGACGCACTGCGGCCGGGGCGACGAAGTGATCCTCGGGGACCAGTCACACACATTCTACTACGAAGCCGGCGGGATCAGCGCCCTCGGGGGCATCCACCCCCGCACGGTCCCGAATCAGCGCGATGGAACGCTGCGGCTGGAGGACATCCGCGCGGCGATCCGTCCGGACAATGCGCACTTTCCGCGAACGCGTCTGATCTGCCTGGAGAACACGCAGAATCGATGCGGCGGGGCGGTCCTGTCGGCGGAATACACGCAAGCCGTGGCGGCCTTGGCCCGAGAGCATGGCTTGGCGCTTCACCTCGACGGGGCGCGAATCTTCAATGCGGCAGTGGCTCTGGGCGTTGACGCCAAGGCCCTTACGCAGGCGGTCGAGTCCGTGAGCATTTGCCTGTCGAAAGGACTAGCCGCACCGGTCGGCTCGGTCATCTGTGGCTCGAAGCGGTTCATTGGCGAGGCGCGGCGCACCCGCAAGATTCTCGGCGGCGGCATGCGCCAAGCGGGGATCATCGCTGCGGCGGGCATCGTGGCGCTCGATACGATGATCGACAGAATTCGGGACGATCACGACAACGCCGCGCGTCTGGCACGAGGAATCGCGGGCCTGAGCGGACTGGAGGTCGATCTGACCGCCGTGCAGACCAACATCGTGTACTTCGACGTGGTGCGTGAAGGGCTGTCGGCCGAGACGCTCGTATCGCTGCTGGCCGAACGAGGTGTGAAGATGCTCTGCTCGGGGCCGGGTCGCATTCGGGCGGTCACGCACTACGGCATCGAACGGAACCATATCGACGAGACGCTTGCGGCGCTGGCCGGAGTGATGGCAGCCTCCTGACGCTCAATCGCTTTCCCGCCGGTAGACGATCCGACCCCCGACGACCGTCGCATAGACGGTGAAGTCTTCTTCCAGGAGCACCATGTCCGCATCGTATCCCGCCTGGATCGCTCCGGTCTTCTTGGCAAGCCCCAGGATGGATGCTGGGTTCTCGGTTGCCGTGCGGATCGCCGTCGCTTCCGAACATCCGGTGACATTCACGAGGCGGGCCAGCATCTGGTTGAGCCCCACCGCGGTCCCGATCAACGTGCCGTCTTTGTATCGGGCCGCCCCGTTTCGGGTTTCGTATGGAATCCCGTTGTAGACGTATCGCCCATCGGGCAGGCCCAGCGCCTGCATGCCGTCCGTGATGGTGACGAACCGGCTCGGTCCCAGTGCTGCAAACGCCAGCCGCAGGACCGAGGGATGGATGTGCACGCCGTCGGTGATCGCCTGAACCGTCACGTCCGAGCGCTCGAAGATCGCCCCCAGCGGCCCGGGGTCCCGGTGATGCAGAGAGGGCATCGCATTGAACAGATGGGTCACATGGTTGATTCCTGCGTCGAACCCGGCAAGCGCCTGTTCGTACGTTGCGTGAGTGTGCCCCAGCGAAGCGACGATGCCGCGATCCGCCAGGGCCCTGACCACCTCCAGTCCGCAGGGCAGCTCCGGGGCGACCGTCATCATGGCAAGGCCGTCGCCGGTCCTGGCCAGAATCGCCTCCAGGGCCGAGGGGCTTGGGTCTGCCAGGCAATCGGGCTGGATCATGCCCCGCTTGCGCAGAGAGATGAAGGGGCCCTCGAGGTGGATGCCGAGCAGGCGGGCGCCCCCGAGGTCGCGGCCGATGCATTCGGAGGCGACTTCCAGATGCCGATTCTCCTGACCGATCTTGTAGACTGTCGTCGCCAGATAGGAGGTGACGCCGCAGCGGGCACAGGCCTTGGCGATCGCCGCCAGTGCCGTCGGCGTGGCGTCCAGGACGTCGGCGCCGCCGGCGCCCTGAATGTGCACGTCGATGAATCCCGGCGCCAGGAGCCGGCCACCGGCGTCGAGAACCTGCTCGGGCGCCGCAGGGGGCTCACCGGCGCCGATCCACCCGATGCAGCCGTCCTGTACGAGCACATTGCTGTGCCCATCGGTGGGGGGAGCGTCGTATCGCCTGCAGTTTCTTATCAGAAGTGATGCCATGATCGCCTCATTCCTGTTCTCTCTTGCCTACATGATTTCGACCCGCAGCCGCGCGGGCAAACCACCAGGATACGGGCAAGGCTGCCGTCCCGCAACCCCGTACCGGCCGCCGGCTCCGCCGGAGGGCGGTTTTGTTTGACCCTGTCTCCTGTTTCCGCTATCGTGACGCTCGCAGAGTCCGGCTGTGGCGCGCGTGTACACGCGCCGCGCGACGACGACAGCAAATCCGCATTTTCAGACAGGAGGCAATGCGGTGCGACACGGAATTCCCATCGCGGATGGCGTCTACTGGGTCGGCATGAACGACCGGAAGACGAATCTGTTCGAGTCGATCTGGCCCATCCCACGGGGGGTCTCATACAACTCCTATCTGCTGTTGGACGAGAAGACCCTGCTGGTCGACACGGTCAAAGACCTCTCGGTGAACGAGTACCTGGCGCGACTGAAGAGTCTCCTGGGCCCGGACCGTCAGATCGACTATCTCGCGATCAACCACATGGAGCCAGATCACTCCGGCAGCGTGCCTGTGCTGCGGCGGATTTTCCCGGCGATGACGATCGTCGGCAGCAAGAAGACGGCCGGGTTCCTCAAGGATCTCTACGGGATCGAGGATAACGTTCAGGTTGTCAACGACGGCGAGGAACTGAGCCTGGGGCGGCGCACGCTGCGGTTCTACATGACGCCCATGGTGCACTGGCCTGAGACCATGATGACCTACGAGGTCACCGACGGGATTCTGTTCTCGGGAGACGCCTTCGGCGGGTTCGGATGTCTGGAGGGCGGCATCTTCGACGACCAGGTTCAGCTCGAGTACTTCGAGGACGAGATTCTCCGTTACTTCTCGAACATCGTCGGCAAATACTCGCCCATGGTGCAGAAGGCCATCCAAAGGCTGGGCAGTCTCAACGTGAAGGTGATTGCGGCTACACACGGCCCGATCTGGCGGAGCCGGCCGGAGCACATCATCAGCCTCTACGACCGCTGGAGTCGCTACGAAGCCGAGCCGGGCGTCGTGTTGGTCTTCGGGTCAATGTACGGCAACACGCAGATCATGGCCGAAGCGGTTGCCAGAGGTCTGTCCGACGCAGGACTCAAGTCGGTCCGGATGCACAACGTCTCGACGACCCACGTCTCCTACCTCATTCAGGACATCTGGCGTTATCGAGGTCTGGTTCTCGGCTGTCCGACGTACGATGCGAGCGTCTTTCCGCCGATGGATGCGTTACTCAGGCTGCTGAGCACCAAGCGGATCGCCAAACGCATCGTCGGTCTGTTCGGCAGTCACGGATGGGCCGGGGGCGCGGTCCAGGCGATGGCCGGTTTCGTCAAGGACAACGGGCTCGGACTGGTCGAGCCGACGGTGGACGTCCGATTCGCAGGAACGCCCGAGCAAATCGAGCAATGTCACGAGCTGGGTCGGAGAATGGTCGAGCGTCTCGGCGCAAAGGGCGAATGACGCCGTACCAGGAAAGACCTCTCGTGCTGGAGTGGTTACCATGACAGACAAGCAACGAAGCTGGGAAAAACGGCTGGCTGCCAAACCGGATGAACTGACGGTTAACTACGTCGAGTCGCTGTCGTACGACACGCGGCTCTACAAATACGATATCGTGGGGTCCATCGCGCACGCCACGATGCTGGCCGAGCGAAAGCTGATCACGCAAACGGAGCTCAAGGCCATCAAGAGCGGCCTGATCGAGATCAGCGAAGAGATCGAAGCGGGGCGCTTCCGGTTCGACAAAGCCACCGAAGACATCCACATGGCGATCGAGGCGGCCCTGATCGAGCGAATTGGCGAGCCGGGCAAGAAGCTGCACACCGCCCGCAGCCGCAACGATCAGGTGGCCACCGACGTCCGGCTGTGGCTGCGCGACGAGATCGAGGGCCAGCAGGCCGCGATCGTGCAGCTTCAGCAGGCGTTCGTCCAACTGGCCGGCAAGCACGACAACGACCTGATGCCCGCCTACACCCATCTGCAACGGGCACAACCGATCGTTATCGGCGCCTATCTACTCAGCTTCGTCGAGCAACTCGAACGGGATTTCACTCGCCTGACCAACTGCCGCAACCTGCTGAACGTCTCGCCGCTCGGCAGCGGAGCGATCGCCGGCTCGACGCTGGCCATCGACCGGATCAGCACCGCCAGGCAGTTGGGTTTCGCCGACATCGCCTACAGCAGCATCGACGGAATCAGCGATCGCGACTTCTGCGCCGAGTTCATCTTCGATTGCGCGCTGATCGGCGCGCACCTGTCGCGTTTCGCGGAGGACTGGATCCTGTTCTCCTCGAATGAGTTCGATTTCATCCGGATCGACGACGCCTTTTGCACGTCGTCGAGCATGATGCCGCAAAAGCGCAATCCCGACGTGCTGGAACTGATGCGAGGCAAGACCGGCTCGCTGTACGGCGCGCTGATCGGCATACTCACGATCCTCAAAGGCCAGCCATCCGGCTACAACCGCGACTTGCAGGAGGACAAGATCCACCTGTTCGCCGCCGCCGACACGGTCCGCGCTTCGCTGGAGATGGCCCGCGCCGTGGTGGCGCACACGCAATTCAAGACCGCCAGGATCGCATCGGGTCTGGACGCCGGGTTCCTCGACGCCACGGCGCTGGCGGAATACCTGGTGGGCAAGGGCGTTCCGTTCCGCCAGGCCCACGGCATCGTCGGGGCGCTCGTGTCGCTGTGCGAGAAGGAAGGCTGGCCCTTGTCGGACGTGCCGATGGAGACGTTCCAGGAGCACTGCCCGCAGATCGACACGGACGTGTATGATTATCTCGGGGCGCGTCACGTGGTCGAGCGTTATGCCTCGGCCGGCGCCGCCGGGCCCGAGCAGGTCAAGGACCGCGTCGCTTACTGGAAAAAGCATCTCGCCGAGCGATGAGACCGCACGAAGACGACATCACGGCGTGGTTCCGGCAGCAGAGCCGCATCGATCCATCGGCGTTTCCCATCGGCATCGGGGACGACATGGCGGAGGTGCGCCTCAACGACGCCGCATCCGTCTTGATCACCACCGACATGCTCCTCGACGGCTCGCATTTCGATCTGAAGACCGCGACGCTCGAACAGGTGGGCTACAAGGCGATGGCTGCCAGTCTGAGCGACTGCGCCGCGATGGCAACCGTGCCGCTGGCGGCGGTTGTGGCGGTGGCGCTGCCGCCTGGATTCGGGGCGCGCCGGCTCAAGGAACTTCACGCCGGGATTGCACAGGCGGCCGAGAGATACGACTGTCCGCTCATCGGAGGGGACATCACGTCGTGGCGCCACGATCATCCCTTCGCGGTGAATGTCACCATGCTCAGCCGGAGGTCGACGAACGCCCCGGTCCGGCGAAACGGCGCCAGGGTCGGCGATGCCGTCTGCGTGACCGGCTCGCTCGGCGGCTCGCTCCTGCGAAAGCACCTGGAGTTTGAGCCTCGGATTCGCGAGGCCCTGCGGATGGCGCAGACGGTGACACTGCACTCGATGATGGACATCAGCGACGGCTTGAGCACGGACCTCAATCGGATCTGCGAGCAGAGCGGCGTCGGCGCGATCCTCGACGCGGCGAGCATTCCGATTTCGGACGATGCCAGGACGCTGGCCGATCCGCTCGCGGCGGCGCTGCACGATGGAGAGGATTTTGAGTTGCTCTTCACCCTGGCGCCCGGCGATTGGGCACGGCTATTGCAGACGTGGGACGACCCGACGCCGATTGCGCGGATCGGGCGGATCGTCGAAGGCAGCCGGATGCAGCTTCGCATGCCGGATGGGCAGATCGTTGAGCTGATGCCCGGCGGGTACGACCATTTGAGCGGGCCCGAATGAGGGCGCAGAATGGAGAGACCGATATGAAGCACGCACAAAGAACGTGTCGAGCGGCTGTCGTGACGTTGGTTGTCCTGCTGTCGTGCCTCGCTTGCGGCGGGGCGGAACATCTGGATCGCGGGCTGGTCGCCGTGCCGCGCGGAGATGGATCGGTCTTTCTCAGTTGGCGACTGCTGGCGGCGGATGTCGACCAGACTAGCTTTTCGCTCGCTCGCCGGGAAGGCTCGTCGTCCGAGGTCCGACTCACAGAGACGCCGCAGCGATTGACGAATCTCATCGACAAGGGCGCGTGGGGTCCGGCGGTGTCCGAGCGACGCTACGAGCTTCGTGTGCACGCGCAAGAAGGCACGTCTGTCAAGGAGACCGCACACGTTGCGATCCGGAAGGACGCGCCGCCCTACGTTCGCATCCCGCTGGCGGGCGACTACGACTTCCAGAAGGTAGGCATCGGCGACCTCGATGGCGACGGTTCGCTCGAATTCGTCATCAAGCAGCCGAATTTCAACACCGACCCCTATCAGCGGCCGGGCTACTGGAAGCCCAGCACCACCACCTACAAGATCGAGGCCTACCGTCGCGACGGCACGCTCCTGTGGCGCCACGACATGGGCTGGTCGATCGAGGCGGGCATCTGGTACTCGCCCTGGGTGGTCTACGACGTGGACGGTGACGGCAAGGCGGAGGTCTACTGCAAGGCGGGCGAAGGCGACCCGCGCGACGAGAAGGGCCTCGTGCAGACCGGTCCCGAATACCTGATCAAGCTCGATGGCCAGACCGGACGCATCGTGGCCCGGACCGACTGGCTCAGCCGGGATGGGTACCCCGACTATAATTATTACTGCCGCAACTTCCTGGCCGTCGCGTATCTGGACGGACAGACGCCCTCGCTGGTCATGCAGCGGGGCACGTACAACCTGATCAAGGTTCAGGCCCTCGACAAGGACCTCCGCCGGCTCTGGCATTGGGACTCGACGCAGGAGCAGACGAAATACGCCGGACAGGGTTCGCACGGCCTGATCACGGCTGACGCGGATCGGGACGGGCGCGATGAGCTGGTCCTTGGCGCCGCCGTTCTCGACGACAACGGCAAAGGGCTCTGGTCGCTTGCGATGGGCCATCCGGACGTCTGTTACGTCGCGGACGTCGAGCCGTCCAATCCCGGCCTGGAGATCTTCTATGGGTTTGAGTCGCGTCAGCAGACCGACGGCATGTGTGTGGTCGACGCCCGGACGGGGCGCAAGCTCTGGACGCACAAGGAGCCGACGTTCCATCTGCACGGCCAGGGCATGGCTGCCGATGTGCTCGCCGAGCATCCCGGCATGGAGGTGCTGGCGGGGGAACGCGACTATCCGAAGCGCTGGCTCTACAGCGCCTCGGGCGAGTTGATCGAAGCCGGCGGCGAGCGGCCTCTGACACCCCGGCCGCTGTGGTGGGACGCCGATCCTCAGAAAGAGGTCATCTTCGGCCGCGCGATCCAGAAGTGGAACGGTCCCGCTATCCAGCCGATCGAGGGCCGCGTGATCGTCGTGATGGACTGTCTGGGCGATCACCGCGAAGAGGTTGTCACGAGCGTTGCAGGCGAGGTGCGCATCTACACGACGACGATCCCGACACGCGAGAGGCGTCCCTGCCTGCTGACCGATCATCAGTATCGCATGGGTGTCGTCGCCCAGACAATGGGATATTACTATCCCGCGCAACTGGCGACCGAATTCTGAAATCCGAAATCCGAAGCACGAAATCCGAAACAAATCCGAATGTTCAAAACTGAAAGTCCAAAACGAATGTCTGACCGCCGCCGGCGTTTGGGGCCTTCGTGCTCTGGGTTTCGAATTTGTCTCGGATTTCGAGTTTCGTGCTTCGGACTTTCGCCTCGACGGGCGCTCTGGTACTTATGAGGGAAATCACCATCACATCCCATTCGCCGGAACAGACGATCGCGCTGGGCCGGGCCTTGGGTCGCCAGCTCGCCGGAGGCGAGGTGATCGCGATCGTCGGTCCGCTCGGCAGCGGCAAGACGCATCTGATCAAGGGCATTGCCGAAGGCGCCGGCGCCGCCGACCGCCGGGAGGTGAACAGCCCGACGTTTGTCCTGGTCAACCACTATGCCGGCCGCCTGGACCTCTATCACATCGATGCCTATCGCCTGGACTTGATCGCCGAGTTCGAGAGGCTGGGTTTCGACGACCTGTGCTATCCGGAATCGGTCGTGCTGATTGAATGGGCTGACCGGGTCGAGCCGGCGATTGCCGCTACAAACCCTATGCGCATCACCCTGGCGCACGCCGGACCGCGCGCCCGCACCATCCGGATCGCCGACCTGCCGCCGCACGTCAAGGTCCCGGAATAGACGCCCCGATTCATCCCCCGATCCCCCATTCCTTTTTTATGCGATTTTTCTCTTCTCCGCGTTTTGGCGCGCGTACCGCGTTTTCTATGGTTTGGATGGACTGAGAGGAGCCGCAGATAACGCTGCCCGACTTGGTTTGGGCGGCAAAGTTAAAGGCTCCGGAATCCATAAGGGAACGAAACTCATGTTGGACGTAGAGGAAGGCGGCTTTCACACGGTCATGCTTTTTGAAAGGGTCTGCGGCTCAAGAGAAGAGCGGTGAATCAAGTGACCTTGCGATCCTGTCGATAAGGTTCACGGAACAAGCGACGAACAACGTCGAAACAACCAATCGTTTTCCATGTTTCTTTTTCTTACGCACAACGAGGAGGACAATGACATGAAGGCAAACAGAGGCTTTACGTTGGTGGAAATCCTGATCGTCGTGGTCATTCTGGGCATTCTGGCCGCGATCGTGGTTCCTCAGTTCACCCAGGCCAGCACCGAGGCGAAGGTCAGCAGCTCGCTGAGCAGCTTGCAGAGCCTGCGGTCGCAGATTGAGCTGTACAGGATTCAGCACAATGACAATGTGCCTACACTGGCGGACTTCGAGGATGCGATGACGATGTGTTCGAATGCCGCCCTCTCGGGGGACGGATATGTCGAAGTAGAGGGACGCGACAAGGCGGTATATCCGTATGGTCCGTACATGCAGATCCTTCCCGTGAATCCCTGGAACAACCAGAGAGGCGTTGCGGCGGCCGGGGGGGCCAACAATGGCTGGATCTACGATCAGGACACCGGCGCCATGTATCTGGACGCCACGTGCCTCGACGATGAGGATGATGCCGCTGTGCTGGCGTCGCTTAAGGCTGGCGATGCGCTTGTTCCTGAAGAAGAAGAGGGCTGATAGCACAAAGCAAGACTGACAGCCGGCCGGCCCGCTCCCATGGAGTCGGCCGGCTTTTTTTATCACGACGAAGAGGTTCCTCGGCGTTTTCATGCCGAGGCGATGAGCAAACGCTCATCCTGTAATGCCAATGGAGGAGAGGGAATGACGAAACACAATGGATTTGCCGCGGCTCAGGCGATCAACGTCGCGCCGGCTGTCGGCGCCGTCTCGACCGGCACGGCGACGCGACCTTCTGCCCGTCGCCCGAGGAGGGATGGGACGGCTCGCCGAAGGGCTTTCGCGCTGATCCAGGCGACGATCGTGGTGATGGTGCTGGCGGTGGTGGCGGCCGTTGTAGCGCCCCGGTTCAGCGGCGCGGGGATCGCGGAGAACCGGATGGACGAGCTGTGCAACAACCTTCAGTTGCTCCGCTCGCAGATCGAACTGTACAAGGTGCAGCACAGCGACAATCCCCCGATGCGGGTGGTCGATGGCACGATCGCGGCCGATGGCCGATTCGATCAGATGCTCTACTGCACCGACGCCGACGGGAACGTCAAGCCAGACCGGCCGAGGACCCGGCGGGACGAGGTGTTCCGCTATGGTCCGTATCTCGAAGAGGTTCCCGCCAATCCGTTCAACGGCAGCGGGGCCATCGTTGTGGTGCGTGACCGGAACGACGTTCCCGTTCCGGGAAACGCCGGCTGGGCTTATGTGCCCGGGACCGGCGAGATTTTTGCCAATGACAGCGTCCATCATGCCGGATTGTGATGGGCCGAAACGTAGAAAAGCATCCGAAGGACCTCGCGTCCGTTCGGTTTGCCCATATACGGCGGGTGCCGTACGAATCAGAAGGAGAACCATGTGTAGAGCAAAGGCCTTTACGCTGGTGGAAATCCTGGTTGTGGTGGTTCTGCTGGGCATTCTGGCGGCCGTGGTCATTCCGTCTGTCGCGAACAGCGGAACCACGGCTCGCGCCGGCGTGCTGAAAGCCAACCTCGACGTGTTGCGGCGGTTCGTGCTGGTGTACACCAGCCAGCATGGGGAGGTCGGGCCGGGGTATACCGCCGGTCGCGGTTCGCCGGTCGATGCCGACGTCTTCATTGCCCAGGCGCTGCTCGCCAGCGACGCCGAGGGCCAGACGGCCCCCCGGGGAACCGCTGGCTACAAATACGGACCTTACCTGTCGAATATGCCGAGGAATCCGTGCAACGGACGGGCCACGGTCCGGATGCTGGCTGACGGGGAGGACTTTCCGGCGGCGCCCGATAATGGTCACGGCTGGATCTACAGGGCGCGGACGGGCGAAATCCGACCCGGCAACTCCGGGACGGACGACGCGGGAAGAGCGTACTATGCCTATTGATCCCAAACGACGAGGCATCGCGGTCCGGCGGGGTTTCACGCTGGCCGAGGCGACGCTCGCGACGGTGCTGTTGGGGATGGCCGCCGCCGGCGTCCTGTTGCCGTTTGCAGGCGGCGCGACCGTCCAGGCAGAAGGCGTGCGCCGCACGCTCGGCACGAGGCTGGCCAACGACCTGATCGAGCGGATTGTGAGCACCCCGTTCGACGACATCGTCGATATCTATGGGACCCGCATCGAATCCCAGGGGCAGGTGCAGGACGCCAGTGGGACCCCCTATACCGATTCGATGTACGCCGATTACAGCCGCGAGGCCAGGTGCGAATACGTGCATGTGCCCCCGCAGAGCGACGACGCTCAGCCGGGCTTTGTCCTCGCCATGGTGCGAGTGGCCCATCAGGGGCGGAACGTAGCGACGATCTATCGTCTGATCAGTAAGGCAGTCCAGTGATTTGAATTGAGGCGGACCCCTATCCGATTGCGGGCGGCGATTCACGGGAGGACCGGACTGACATCCGCGTCCTGCCGCCATGTCGAGGCCCGGTAGAGCGGCCAAGGCGTCCGAGATCAGAACGGCAGGCGCCGGACAAGATCGAATGAACCGAAGCCGAAACATCAAGGCGTTCACGCTCGTCGAGCTGCTGGTGACCCTGGTCATCACGGGGATCCTTCTGTCGGCGGTCGCGACGCTGGCGTTCGCGATGAACAGTGCGGCGACGACTGGCAGCGACACCGCGTCATCCCAGGCCCGGCTTCGTTTGGGCATGGTGCGCATCGTCGAAGTGATTCGAAACTGCCGGATGATTCTGACCGCGTCGGACACCGAGCTGGCGATCTGGCTGGCGGACTACAACGGGGACGCCGGCATCAACGTGAATGAACTGGCCTTCCTCGACTGCACCGCGACGCACGACACACTTCGCCTGGTGCGATTCTACTCCGTCAGCGATCCGTCGGTAACGCTCAGTTCGGGCGTCCTTTCCGTGAGCCAGGCCAGCCTGGTGAGCGGGAATGCGGTTGCCTCCGTATCGCTTCTTCCCGCGTGCGGCAATGTGCAATTGGCGTGCGACCCCGCTGCTCCATCGACCCGGCGCGTGACGATCTCCTTTGAGCTGACGCAGGACCATGTCGCCCGCACGCACGAAGTGGATGTGACACTGCTGGCCTGGGCCGGCCACCTGCTGAACGCTACCGGCGACGGTCTCGTGACGGGAGACGACGATGAATAGGAGAATCCGGACAACTCGGCCTTGTCGCAGAGGCGTGGCGCTGCTGCTGGTCCTGGGCATCATCATGGCGATCACCCTGTTGTCGCTGGGGTTCATCGCCCGATGTGACGTGGAGCTGGCGTCGGGCCGGAGCCTGGCTGTCCGCGTCCAGATGGACCAGATGGCGGTCTCGGCCCTGGAACACGCCCGTGGTCTTCTTCTGAATCCGCAGGACGCCGGGGGTGCGTACTGGACCGGAGACACATCGATCCAACTGGACCCCAACACGAACGACTTCTACGACGTGACCGTTACCGCCGATCCGAGCGATGAGTGCGTTTTCGATGTCACGTGCGAGGCCTATCGGCTCCGCCAGGCGGAACAGGTGGGCAATAGCAGTTTTGCGGCGGTCGTTCGTCTGGACCCCGCTATCGGCCTGTGGTGTGGCAGCGATCTGTCTTATCGCGCGGCCTGGAGTGTGGTCGGGGACGCGTATGCGGCCGGGACGTTCACCAATCTGGGGGTTGCCGGCGCCGTAGACGGCGACCTCTTCGCCGGCGGTCTGAGCGGAGGCATCGTCGGAACGTACAAGGACGCCGGGACTTTGGCCATGACGTGGCCCCCCGTGACGGCGGGTTACAGCCATCCGGACTACGTGATCTCCTCCATCGGACCCGGCACGGTCAGCGGCGGCAGCTACAGCTCGCCAAAGATCTGGCGGTGTAGCGGAAATCTTACCTTGGACGGGGCGCTCGTCATCAACGGCATGTTGCTGGTCGAAGGCGATCTTGTCATCAAGGGCGTTGGGGCAAGGCTCACGGCCGCCAAGAACCTCCCGGCGGCCTATGTCACCGGGAACCTCTTTCTTCACGGCGCGACCGACCTCCAGATCGAGGGCCTCGTCGCCGTGGACGGCAGTGTTCTCGTGGGACACGGCTCGGACGCCGAGATCGTCGGCGGCCTTTTTGCCAACGGCGAGATTGCGGAGGCCGCCATCGATTCCACGTGGATTCCCAACGACGCCATCCTTCGGAATATTCCGACGTGGCCGGCCACGGGCGTTCTGACGCTCGACGGGGTCAGCCAATATATGCAGACGCTGGACGATGCGGACAGTCTGCAGGTCACCGGTGACTACACCTTGAGCGTTCTGCTCGCGCCTGCCGTCACGCAGAACCCCTGGGCGGCAATCGTGTGCAAGACCGATCCGGCCGGAAGCATCAACCACTGGGTGCTCCAGTTCGACAGCACCGCGACGGAATTGATCGTCGGCCATGACTCGGTCCGCTGGTCCACAGGGATTCTGCGCACGGAGCTGACGGACGGGATTTGGCACCATGTGGTGGTGGTCCGCCAGGGAACCACGATGAAGTCATATCTGGACTGGACGGAGCGCGCCACGGGCACTTTTTCGAACATGCCCGGAAGTGGAGACGGGCACTTGAACATCGGCGCCGATCGCACCGGTTCGGCCAGCTACGTGTACAAAGGCCTGCTGGACGAAGTGCGGGTCTATAAGCGCGCGTTGCTCGCCTCTGAGATCTTCGCCCTGCCGAGCGATTCACTGATCGGACACTGGACCTTTGCCGGGAGCGGCTCGGCGTTGAACGTGGTTGCGTCGCCGACGAAGGCGGCGATCACGACGTGGGCTTCCGGGTCGCGAGTGGACTGGAGTCCGGCGGGGGGCGCGTTCTTCAAGAGCATTCATCGCGTGGAATAGTGAGGTGGCGGAGCAGATGGCCAGGTCCCAAAACACAGAGCGGTTTATCGGTCCCAACGCGTCGCGGAGGAAAAAAACGCGACTCGCCGCCGCCCGCGGGAGATGGTCGTGCGTCAAAGGCGCCGCCGAGGCCACGTGTTTGACACAAGAACGAATGGCGATCCAGGAGGCATATTTCGGGACGTTGGCCGCGTCGCGTCGCGTTCCTGACGCCTGTAGGGTCTGTCGGGGGTCTCTTGGTCTGCCGGCAGACGGCGGTCGCGGCAGCGCTTGGGCGCCGGCCATGTCAAACGCCGAGTGTCTCGGCAGGTCGGTCCAGTCGCAGGTTAAGCCCGGCTCCCGACGGGCCGAAAGAGAAACGGAGGCAAGGTTGACCATGTGTAGGAATACGACAGCACAATCTGTTGGGCAGACCGTGAGGTCTCGTGCCGGATTCACGCTGATCGAGCTGTTGATCGTCATCGTGATTCTTGCGATCTCCGCGGCGATCGCGGTGCCGATGATGTCCTCGGCCGCGAGTTCGCAGATGCGCGCCGCCGGCGGCATCGTGGCAGCCGATCTCGAATACGCCAGGAGCATGGCGATCAGCCGGGGCCAGAAGCACAAGGTTGTCTTCGATCCGGCGAACGAACGGTATGAGATTCAGGACCAGAGCGGTGCGGTGATCAAGCACCCGGTGACCCAGAAGGAGAATGGGTACATCGTCAATTTCACCACGGATGGAAGACTGGACCAGGTGAAGGTCGAAAGTGCCGCGTTCGGTGCTTCCAACAACGATTTCGTGGAGTTCGATTCGCTCGGCAGCCCGGACAATGGTGGAACCGTGGTGCTGAAGGCCGGGGATTTCACGCGGACGGTGACGGTCGAGCCTGTGACGGGGTTCATCTCCGTTTCTGAGTGAGTGTTTGGATATGCGACTGTCTCATTGGATGAATCGAAGAGAGAAGATCCTGCCCATCGGACTGGATATCGGACACAACGTTGTCAAGATGATCCAGTTGGCGGTATCCGAGGACGGGGTCCGGGTGCTCGCGGCCGAAAGGGCCGTCGTCGGTTCGAATGAGGCGAGCGACGATGACTCGTGGCGACGTCGGGTGGCTCCGGCCGTCCGGCGCCTGCTGGCCGAGGGGGCCTTCAGGGGACCCGACGTGGTCACGGCTCTGCCGGCGGACGATCTGAAGATCACATCCGTGAGACTGGCGGAGACGCCGGGCGATGACGTGGAGCAGACGCTTCGCAGAGAAGCCGCCCATCGATTCGCACTGAACCCGAAGATCGACTCGGTAAGCTACGTGCTGGCCGGCAGCGTTCGGCAGGGGGATGAACTCAAGAACGAATACATCCTGTTCGCCGGTGACGACGAGGTGATTCGAGAGCACATCGCCCTTGTGGAAGAGGTGGGCCTGCAGCCGGTGGGCATCGACGCATCGCCCTGTGCCCTGTTCCGGTGTTTCGAGCGGGTGCTGCGGCGCCAGGAAGACAAGGAACGAACGATCATGTTTCTGGACGTCGGCCATCGGTACACCACCGTCGTCCTGGGGCGGGCCGGTGAGATCTGCTTCGTCAAACAGATGGCGTTCGGGGTCTCGCGGTTCGCGGAAGACATTGCGGCCCGGCTGTCGATCTCTGTGGCCGACGCCGAGTCTCTGCGCCGCAAGATGACGTCCAGCGATTCGGTCGATGCGGCGACGCGTCGTCTCGTTGCCGACGTGCTGCACGGCACGGCCGAGCAACTGGCCGCAGAGATCTCGCTGTGCCTTCGGTACTACACGGTGACGTTCCGAGGCAAACGAGTCGAGCGGGCTCTGCTGGCCGGAGGTGGTGTCCACGAGGAGGCCTTGCTCACGGTAATGAGACATCACTTGGCCATCGAGACGGATATCGCCGAACCGCTGCGCGGGTTCGATCTCACGTCGATTGGGGCCAATACGGAGGACCTCCATCCGGCAGCGGACTTCTCGCTGGCGGTCGGACTGAGCCTTAAAGGATGGGGTGCCTCCACGGTGGCCCTGGTGAAATCCGATGTCGGACTGGAATCCATACTGGAAGGTGCACCATAGTGAAAGAGATCGACTTTCTTCCAGAATGGCACAAAGAAGGCAGGCGCCGTCGGCTTCATATGCGCCGGCAGTATGCCGCGCTGATGGTCTTGTTTCTGGTCCTGGTGACATACAACGCGATCGCGACGCACAGGATTTCGAGAGCCAACGCGGACCTGGCCAGGCTCGAGGACCGACGGTTCTGGGCCGAGGGCATGCTGCGTGAGTATGGCGCCGTCACCGAGCAACTGGAAGCGCGCCGGGCCAAGGTGGCTTCGGTCGAGCAGGTCGATGCGCGCATCGACGTGGCGGCGGTGCTGGCGGAGATCAGCTACATCATCAGTGACCGCGTGCTTCTAAGCCGCCTGGAGTTCATATCCGAGCCCTTGGCCGCCCAGGAAAAGACGCCGGAACGCGACGCGGCCGCGGTGCGCAGCGCCAGCGCCTCTCGTGCGCCTGCAAAAGCAGCCTCTCTGGGCAAGGTCCGGTTTCGGGTGGCCCTGGCGGGAATCGCGGCCGATTCGGCCGAGGTCGCGGCCCTGGTCCATCGGCTGGACGATTCCCCCTATTTCCGGCAGGTTCACCCGCTGTATCGCGACAACACGATTCAGATCGGCGCCGCTGTGTCTGCGGCCTCGCACGCGAATGAGAGCGAGCCCCAGCGGACCGATGCGCGATCGGTCAATGTCACGGAGTTTGAGATCACGTGCTACCTGGCCAACTACGAGGAACAGGGCAAGCGATGAGTGAGAAACGATCCAATTCCTGGCTGAGCCGGCAGCAGTTGTGGGTCTTCGCCATTGGCGGCCTGTTCCTGGCGGACTTTGTGCTGTACGGATATCTGCCGTCGCGTGAAAGACTCCGATCTCTGGTCGAAGCGAAGACGCGCCGGACGCAGTTGATCGCTGCCGCCGAGGCGCACAGCGACGTGCTGCCATCCCTGACCGAACGCCTCCGAGAGACCGATCGGTACGTCCGGAACTACGAAGACTGGATTCCCTACGAAAGCGCCTTGGGGCAGTTTCTGGGGCAGATCGCCCAGATCATGACCAAGAACAACCTGTCGGACCAGGATGTGGTTCTCGGTCAGGAACGAATCTCCGATGACCTGATCTGCATTCCCGTCCACATGAAGTGTGTGGGCAACCTGAATGGGATCTTCGGGTTCTTTCAGGACCTTCAGAATCTCGGTCGGCTTGTGCGAATTGAGAAGACCACGTTGGTCAATGCGAAGGCCTTCACCGGCAGTGTGACCATGGACGCCGACGCGGTCATCTTCTATCGGACGCGGAAGACGCAGAACGCAAATCTGTCCGCGAGCCAGAACACAACGGATGCCGTGAACGATGAAGCGTAATGCGACCAACACGTTGGGCTCGGTTTCTCAGATGGCCAGCCACCTGATCCGAGGTGGCAGGAGGACGGGCTTTGCGATCGCCCTGGTGATCGTGATGGCCGTGATGTGGATCCGCGTGTTCACCGGCCAGAAACCCCGGGCGGCGGAAGCCAGGCCGGATGGGACGCCGCCGACCGATGAACCGCAGAAACAACCGCCCACGGTGCGTCTCGTCGATTTGCCGCTGGAGCCCGGGCGGAACGACCGCATCCACAGAGATTTCTTCACGACGCAAGACTGGAGCCGTTTCTCCAGTGTGTCCAAACCACAGAGCACGGGTTCTGAAACAGAAGTACAAACGGTTGCATCGAAGAGAACCAATGACGTGATCGACAAACTGGCCAAGAGTCTCAGGCTGGAGGCCGTGCTGTGGAGCGCGGACCCGCAGGCGTTCGTCAACGATCGACTGGTGCGCCTCGGGGACACCATTGCTCTCTCGGACGGTTCCGACGCCTACGTATTCGAAGTAGTACAGATCAAAGAAGATGCCGTGCTTGTGACATGCCGCGACCGACAGTGGACGTTGAAGCTGTCGTCGCCCGCCGACGTAAGAAAGTGACGATTTTGTCTTAGAACGATAATGAAATCAGTACGGTCAAGCAGGATGTGAAAGAAAAGGAGTAACGCTATGTACTACGACAGAACAACAGTGAAACCTTTGGAGGCCCGGTGGGGCCGATGGCTTTGCGTTATGGCGGTGCTGGCTCTGTTGGCCGGACCGGTGACGGCTGCCGAGAGCGATCCGGCAGCGACTTCTGAGGCGGCGATGGACACCCTGGCCGTTGAACCCGATCAGGCCCAGGTGGACTTCTCCGGTGATGGAGTCATCATCAAGTTCATCGCCTTCAAGAAGGACGGCGATGTGCGGGATGGGCTGCGTCTGCTGGCCAAGCTGTGCCGCAAGAACATTGTTCCTTCGGCCAGTGTCAGTGGTCCCCTGAATTGTCCGGAACTGCGCGATGTGACGTTTGAACAGGCGCTGGCGGCCATGCTGGGCGACAAGTTCGTCCCGGTGCAGGAGGGCAACCTGATTCACATTCGCACCAAGGACGAGCACAAGAAGATCAAGGAAGACCCCGAACGGATGGTCCACAAGGTGATCACGCTGTACTACACGACCGCCGAAGAGGCGGAAAAGCTGGTCCGCCCGGTGCTCAGCGCCAGCGCGCAGATCACCAAGACGACGGCCGCCGAAGAGAAGATCTCCTCCGCCAGCAGCGCAGGCGCAGGGGGTGGATCTCTCAGCGGTGGTGGCGGTGGCGACAAAATGGCCGCCAATGACATGCTCGTGGTCTTCGACTTCCCGGAGAACATCGAGCGGGCCGAAGCAGTCATTCGGGAGATCGACGTTCGGCCCAAGCAGGTGCTGGTCGAAGCGACGATCCTCGCTGCACGGCTGAAAGATACCACGCAGTTTGGCGTGGACTGGAACCTCCTCAGCGGCGTCGCCATTACCGGCTATCCCGCCAGTATCGTCGGGGGCCAGGGCACACCTTGGCAGACATCCGGCTTCCTGGCGAAGGCCAGTGAGGGTGGCGCAACGGGCTTGAGGATAGGGTTCTCGTCTGACAACGTCCAGGCCATTATCACGGCTCTGGAAGAAGTCACGGACACGACGCTGCTGGCCAACCCGAAGATCCTGGCGGTCAACAAGCAGGAAGGCTCTGTGCTGATCGGTAAGAAGCTGGGGTACCTGGACCAGACGACCCAGACCCAGACCACGACCACGCAGTCGGTGGCCTTCTTGAATACCGGTACGCAGTTGATCTTCCGGCCGTACATCGGCAGCGACGGTTATATTCGGATGGACATCTATCCGAAAGACAGTGACGGACAGATTCTGAACTCTCTTCCCCAAGAGCAGACGACGGAGCTCCGGACCAATGTGATCGTCAAGGATGGTGAGACGGTGATTCTTGGGGGCCTGTTCCGTGACTATACGAATACGTCACGAAACCAGGTGCCGCTGCTGGGCAACCTGCCGTTGATCGGCGTCGCGTTCCGCGGTACCACGGACACAGTTGGGCGCGAAGAGGTGATCATCATGTTGACGCCTCATATCATCGAAGAGCCTTCCGAGACGGGTGGCGCAGATCGCGCCGACGACATCCGGCTGAAGATGGACGGCGCCAGGCACAACCTGCAGGCCCTCGATCGTTCGCGCATGGCGGAGGACGCCTACGCGCGAGCGGCCAAATACTATCTCGAAGGCGATGTCGACAGCGCCGTGTACAACGTCAAGGTCGCGCTGATGATGCGTCCGTCGTATCTGGAGGCGCTGCGGCTGAGGGAACGGATTATCGTCGAAACCGATCCCGATGAACTCGAGCGGATCGACAGTATCGTTCAACAGGCGATCGATCAGCAAGAGGCCAAGAACTGGAAGAGACGCTAAACGCGTGCTTCCATGATCGGACGTTACACCCGTAGTTCACGGGTTCGGAGGAGTTGTTGTGAGACGTCAAAGACGCTTAGTCTGGGCCGCGGTTGCCATGGTGATGGCCTCGCTGTGCATCGCGGCCCTGACTGGGCTTTTCCATTCTGGCATCGGAGTAGGGTGGCGCAACCATCTCGTTGCGTGGCGTCTTATTGCCTGCTGCATCGGGGCTGTGGGCGTGATCTTCCTGGGTCTGGCCTATCATCGGCTGGCCGGGACGGTCGCGTCCATAGCCCGGCAGCTTTCCGGCGACCCGGCCGGCCTGATGGATCTCCAGGCGATTGAGCGGGCGGCCCAGGCCGTTCAGACACGCCTCCGGGAAGGGCAGGAGGCTCTTCGCACGCTGGAGACCGAGCTTACGGATCTCCGCATTCGATCGCAGCTTGCCGATCGACAGAAGCAGCACACCGAGGCCATTATCTACAGCCTGCGCGACGCCGTGGTGGTGGTGGACGAGGCGGATCGGCTGCTGATGGCGAACGCGGCCGCCGCCCGGCTCTTCGGGTTTGACCCGGAGCAGGCGCGCCACAAACCGCTCGCCGAGAGCATCAACCCAGGACACGAGGATTTCGTCCAGTTGATTCAGTCCAGCCGGCAGAGCGCCACGGAGGCGACGCGCCGAGAGATGCAGTTCGCCCGGCCCGAGGGTCCGCATACGTTCGACACGATTGTCTCCTGTGTCTTCGAGCGAAACCAGGTCTCGGGTGTGGTCGCGGTGTTGCATGACATTACGCGAGAGAAGGAAGTCTCGCAGATGAAGAACGATTTCGTCAGTCACGTCTCGCATGAGTTGAAGACGCCGCTGGCATCCATCACGGCCTACTCCGAGATGCTGGCCGACGGAGAGGCGGACGACGAGCAGACGCGCAAGGAATTCTACGAGATCATTCAGACTCAGGCGCAGCGGCTCAACCGCCTGATCGAGGACATTCTCAACGTGTCACGAATCGAGTCGGGACTGATCAAGGTCCAGAAGGAGCCGGTCAGTCTGACGATTCTGATCGAACAACAGATGCAGATGATCCGGGGATTCGCGGAAGAGAAGAAGATCACGGTCGTTGGACAGAACCCTATCGTATACGACCAGGTTCTGGCCGACAAGGACATGATCTCACAGGTGATCGTGAACCTGCTGAGCAACGCGGTCAAGTACACTCCGCCCGGCGGGACCGTGCGGATCAAAACGGAGGTGAACGAGACGGAGGAGGTGGTCCGCGTCACCGTTACGGATACCGGCGTCGGCATTCCCGCCGACGAGGTCGCTCACGTGTTCGACAAGTTCTATCGCGTGCGCGCCAACAACAAGCAGGCCAGCGGGACCGGTCTTGGCCTGAACCTCGTCAAGCAAATCGTCGAGAAAGTACACGACGGTCGTGTGTTCGTTACGAGCGAGGTGGGCGTCGGAAGCACGTTCGGATTCGAACTGCCTCTGGCGGCGGCCGAGCTGGCGGGCACGGCCCGATAACGGGGGAGTTCGCGCCTCTTCACGGGGGGGATTCCTGAAACCCAGTTTTGGAGTGGATGAAGATGACAGGCAAGAAGGTGCTGATTGCGGATGATGAGATTCACATTATTCACGTCGTCGCGATCAAGTTGCGCAACAACGGGTACGAGGTGATTGCGGCCAACAACGGCGCCGAGGCGTATGAACTCGCGTGCAGCGAGCACCCCGACATCGTCGTGACCGATTATCAGATGCCGTTCGTCACGGGAATCGAGCTGATCGAGAAGCTGCGGAAGAACGAGGCCACCATGCACATTCCGACGATCCTGCTGACGGCGCGCAGCTTTGCGATCACGCAGGAGATGCAGGACTCGCTCGGCGTGCAGGAGTGCCTGAGCAAACCGTTCAGCCCCAAGGAGTTGCTCAAGACCATCGAGGACATACTCTATCAGCGTGCGGTGGCGGTGAAGAACTGACCCGAAGGCGATTGCCGGAGCACTGCCTGTTCTGAAGGATCTTGAGAGGGCCATGCCGAATACGACGACACCAGGACTGACCTGCCAGCAACGACGCGATCTGGAGCGATTCGGGGAGCGTATCGGGCGGTTTGGCGTGAATCTCGCCGTGGTAGACCCCAGCGGCGGCATTGTGGTTCTGCACAACGCCGGGCAGTTCGACAGCGACATGGAGGCGATTGTGGAGGCGGCCCGCGCCGTCTCGCAAGCTTTGGGCAGGCACACGGCCGAGAGCTGCGAGGGCCGCGTGTGGCAGTTCTGCGACGCGGGCACGCTGCTGGCGGTCCCGTTGTGTTTGCCTCGTGTGGCAACCGCTGAACACCGGCTGGCTGGCGTGATCGTGGCCGATCAGGGCCCGGAGGCTTGCGTCGAGCGGCCGTCTGACCCGGCGCAAGAGGGCAGAACCGGGGATTCGTCCATATCGGCGGCATGCCTCGGCGAGATGCTGCGGCTGGCGGCGCAGAATCTTCAGATGTCCGCGCGCAGCGACGAACAGATGGAAAAGATGGGCACGGAGCTGGCCCAGGTGTACGAGGAGCTGGTGCTGCTGCACAAGATCAGCACGCACATGAAGCTCACCGAATCTGACAGTACGTTCCTCCAGTTGGCCTGTGACAGCCTGACGGACATCGTTCTCGTTGAAGGGATCGCCGTCGTGTTGGAGCGGATCGTGGAGGGGGAAAAACGATTCATGGTGGCGGCCGGATCGGGTCTGATCGATCTGGACGCGCGCATGACGGCCTTGCTGCACAGTCGTCTGGCGGAAGAGATCCGCCGCGGGCAGGAGGCGCTGCTGGACAGCGATGTCGATACGCCGTTCCGGTATGAGTGGCCGGCGAGCATTCGCAACGTCATCGCCGTGCCGCTGTGTGCCAAGGAGCCGCAGCATTCGCGACGGGCGGCGCGCGACGAGAATGCTGTGACGATCATCGGATACATGGTCGCGGTCAACCGCATCGACAAGCCCGATTTCGACAGCACGGACATGAAGCTCTTCGGCTCCGTTGCGAGCGGCTGCGCCGTGTTCATCGAAAACGGACGTCTCTTCAATGATCTCAAGGAACTCTTCCTCGGTTCCTTGAAGGCCCTGACGGACAGCATCGACGCCAAGGACCAATACACCCGTGGCCACTCCGAGCGGGTGGCCATTATTTCGAGATGGCTGGCGGAACGCGTCGCGGAACGGGAGCCGCTCGACGACGAGCAGATCCATCGAATTTACCTGGCGGGCCTTCTGCACGACATCGGCAAGATCGGCGTGGACGAGAACGTGCTCCGCAAGAACGGCAGGCTCACGCCCGAGGAGCGCGAGATCATCCAGCGTCATCCATCGATCGGGGCGGGAATTCTCCGCGGCATCAAGCAAATGCGCGACATTGTTCCCGGCGTGCTTCAGCACCATGAACGCGTGGATGGAAAGGGGTATCCCGACGGTCTCGTCGGCGACCAGATTTCGCTCATGGCCAAGATTCTCGGCCTGGCCGACAGCTTCGACGCGATGACGTCCAAACGGGTCTATCGCGACGCCATGACCGTGGACTGCGCGTTGGAGGAAATCCGCAAGGGGCTGGGAACGCAGTTCGATGAGAAGATCGGGACCATCTTCCTCGAGAGCGACATCTACCATCTCTGGGACCTGATCCAGGGGAACGGCCCCTCGATGTACGAGGGGGGACATGTCTGCGAATATGGGACCACGGCGATAGGGACGTTGTTGCGATGAAGATCAACAGGCAGAACTACAACGATGTCACGGTCGTCGAGTTGCAGGGCGAACTCGATGGGGACATCGCGGCATCACTGAAGGATACGGTGACGGAGACGACGGCTGCGGGACGCAAGCGGATCGTGGTCGATATGAGCAACGTTAACGGGGTGGACAGCCAGGGGCTGGAACTGCTGCTGTGGGTGCGGCAGTATTGCCGTCAGAACCGCACGCAGCTCAAGCTGGCCGGGCTGGACGAAACCCTCGAGAAGATTCTCGAGATTACCGGTCTTCAGACCGAATTCGATCGTCACGCGGAACTGGCCGAAGCGGTCCGGAGCTTTGCCTGAGCGTGCCGGACACGATGTGGAGAGGCGGGGTATGAGTCAGATTCTGCTTGAGAACAAGATGCAGCTCGGCCAGCTTCTGCTGGCGCGGGGCGTGGTCAGTCAGGAGCAGATCGACAGGGCCCTGGCCGAACAGCAGGAGAAGGGCCATCGCAAGCTTCTCGGCGAGTTGCTCGTCGAGATGGGCCATTGCACGGAGAACCAGATCGCGGCGGCCCTGGCGGAAGCCTACGGGGTCCCCTATGCGCAGGTCAGCCCGAAGCTGTGCGACCCCAAGGCCGTGGAACTGCTGCCGCGAGAGTTCCTCGAAGCGCACATCGTCCTGCCTCTGTTCAAGGTTCATGATGTCCTGACCGTGGCGGTCAACGAGCCGACGAACGTCTTTCTGATCGACGAAATCGAGCGGATCAGCGGGTGCCGCGTTCGGGTGGTCTGCTCGACCGCCAAGGACATTCGGGCCACGCTACAGTCGTATCTCCCCGCGGCCAATGTCTTCGTGATTGACGACATCATCGACGAGGAGGGGCTTGAGGAATTCACCCTCATCGAGAGCATCACGCAGGACATCAGCAATCTCGAGGAGGTGGCCGGCCAGTCGCCGGTGGTCAAGCTGGTCAACTACCTGCTGTACAACGCCGTCCGTGAGAACGCCAGCGACATCCACATCGAGTGCGACGAAAAGCGGCTGCGCGTCCGGTATCGCGTCGACGGCAAGCTCTACGAGAAGATGCGTCCGCCGCACCAGATGCACGCGGCCGTCGTCTCCCGAATCAAGATCATGGCCGAGCTGGACATCGCGCAGCGACGTCTTCCGCAGGACGGAGGCATTCACGTCCTGGTGGAAGGCCGCCCGATCGATTTGCGCGTCTCCGTCATGCCGGGCAATTTTGGAGAGAAGGTCGTCATTCGGATTATCGATCCGCAGAAGATCCTCTACAACCTGGAGTCGCTCGGTTTCACGTACGACAACCTGCTGCATTTTCGCCAGATCATTCAGGTGCCCAACGGTATCGTTCTCGTTACCGGCCCGACCGGGTCGGGCAAGAACACCACACTGTACGCCGCGCTGTCCGAATTGAACAGCGAAGAGGTGAACATCTGCACCGTGGAAGACCCCGTGGAGTGCAACATCTCCGGCATCAATCAGTTCCAGGTCAACACCGCGGTGGGTTTCGAATTCTCCACCGCCCTGCGCAGCCTGTTGCGACAAGATCCCGACATCATCATGGTCGGCGAGATTCGCGATCAGGCCACGGCCAACATCGCCGTCCAGGCCGCACTGACCGGGCACCTGGTGTTGTCCACGCTGCACACGAACGATGCGCCGGGCGCGGTGACCCGTCTGCTCGATCTCGGGGTGGCTCCGTACCTGGTGAGCGCCTCCCTCAAGGGCGTGCTGGCGCAGCGGCTGGTCCGCAAGATCTGCTCGAACTGCAAGACGGAATACGATCCGTCGCCCAGTCTGAAGAGGTCCGTCCAAGCCCAGGGCGGCGAGACCTGCAAGTTCTATCGGGGCGTGGGGTGCAGGAAGTGTCGCAACACCGGGTACGTCGGGCGAATCGCCATTCACGAGTTGCTCGTCCCGGACGACGAGATGATGGAGATGATCAACGAACGCGTCAGCGCCAAGAAGCTCCGGGCGACCGCCCTGGCCAAAGGCATGACTCCGCTGCACTTCGACGGCATCGAGAAGGTCAAGGCAGGGATCGTGTCGATCGAGGAGATTCTGCGCATCACGGCCCTGGACGCATCGGCTGGCGGCGAATCGTGACGTCGATTGTGTGAAGAAGCAGACCTATGGCAACTGTGATGACAGAGATGCGAAAGACCGGTACCGAGGACGGCGGCGCGACGTTGGCGTCGCCCACGGAATCGAAGCTGGGCGCCGGCGGTGCTGCTCACGGTCCCGCGGACCCGGCGCCGATGGGGAAGGTGCGCGTCAAGACCAGCGACCTGATTCTCTTCACCACGCAGTTGGCGGTCATGCTGGACAGCGGCGTCATCCTCAGCGACGCCCTGGATGCCATCGGGGAACAGGCCGCAGACCCGCGATTCAAGGCCATCATCCTGGATCTCTCCGAACGCGTCAAAGGCGGCGAGATGTTCTCCCGGGCCTTGACCTTCTATCCGAACACGTTCAACAAGATGTTCATCAGTATGGTGAAGGCCTCGGAGGCCTCCGGACGAATGGTCGAGATGCTGTCCGTCCTGACGGGATACCTCAATTTCGAGGCCGACACGCGCAAGCGCGTCCTCGGCGCTCTGACGTATCCGTTGATCATGGTGTTGATGGCGATCGCCGCCACCGGTACGTTGATGTTCTTCGTGCTGCCTCGCTTCATGCGGATTTACGAAGCCCGCGAGGCGGCATTGCCCAAGCTCACCCTGGTTCTCGTTCACATCAGTCATATTGTGGGCAACGGGGCAATCATGGCGGCCCTGGTGACGAGCGTCATCCTGCTGGGGGTGGGTTTGTACTGGTGGTCGCACACCGTCTCCGGACGGCGCGTCCTCGACGGGGTGAAGATTCGGACCCCGATCATCGGCACCATGTTCGTGGACATGGTCGTCACGCGGAGCATGCGGATCATGGCCACGATGGTCAATACCGGGGTTCGGCTCCTGGACGCGATCCGCGTGATCCAGGGCTGTGTGGACAACTACTACTTCCAGCAGCTCTGGGAAGAAGTGGACGAAAGGGTCCAGGATGGATACCAGCTCTCGGAGGCCATTCTGATCTCCGAACGCGCCAAGCTGATTGCGCCCGGGATCATTCAGATGCTGCGGGCCGGCGAGAAGGCCGGTCGGCTGGGCGAGGTGTGCGACAAGGTCTCCATCTTCTACGAGAAGAGGCTCCAGGCTTCCATCCAGAGCGTGATGACGGTGATCGAGCCGCTGATGATCACCATTCTCGGCGTGGTCATCGGAACGATCGCCATTGCGCTTCTGCTGCCGGTCTTCCGGGTCTCCAGCGTGATCGCTCACTGATCGATCGTTGACGCCGAAGCGAGCACCTTGCGGCACGTGCAGTGGTTGCCCAGGTGGCAGAGGGCCAACTGCGGGGCGACGAAATCCATGGGGAACGTCATCGGCTCGGTCACCACGCCATACCCGATCGTGATGTGCGGGAAGAACACGGCGAACGCCGCCTTGCGGCGAAAGTCCCGAATCCACGCCAGTGTGCTCGGCGCCACCTCTTCATCGCCGCAGATCATCTCGGCCGTCACGTCGTGGCTCGCATGGGGCTCTATCGTTTCCACGATCTGCTCGTGCAGCGTCTGAAGGGCCTCGGTCTTGGCCACGGCAAAGAGCGAGTTCGGCTCGTTCCGTGTGTTCAGCACCGTCACGACTCCTGTGATCGCAAGCTTGCCGACAGGGCAGGCCTTCGCGACCGCACCGAGCATCTTTCCGATCGCATCGACCTGCTCGGATTCGATGCAGCCCATCGCCAGGGAAATGTGCGGCAGGCACGTGGTCTCGTCCAGAACGATCTCGCGACAACTGCTGCCGGTCAGTTTGCGGTTGGTCTCGACCGCCAGTCGGGCGATCCTCGCTTCGGGCAGGAGCACGATGTCGACGGCGATCTGACTCATGATGTTCCTTTTCGCAATTGTGCAACGACCTCATCGAATTGCTGTAATACGACCTTGTCGCTCTGTCGGATGAGCCGGTTCACCACGGCGATGGCCGCGCAATTGGCGACAAACCCCGGAACGATTTCATACATCCGTTCGCTCAGGCCCACCTGCTTCCAGAGGACCAACGTGATGGTGCCGCTGATCATGCCCGCCAGCGCCGCCGGCCAACTCGTCTGTTTCGAGAACAACGCGAAGAGCACCAACGGCCCGAAGGCGGCGCCGAACCCGCCCCAGGCGTAAGCGACGATTTCCAGGATGGTCTCCGTTTTCACGCCTAGGGCCAGGATCAGAGCGATGAGCGAAATGGCCAGAACGCACATGCGTCCTACGAGCACGACCTCGCGAGGGGTAGCGTCGCGGCGGATCACCCGGCGGTAGAAGTCCTCGGTCAATGCCGACGACGAGACGAGGAGCTGGGAATCGATGGTGGACATGATCGCCGAGAGGATGGCCGCCAGCATGATGCCGCCCAGCCACGGATGGGTGACCTCGGCGATCATGTAGATGAACACCTTCTCGGGGTCGCCGCCCGGCACCGTCCGGAACAACCCGATGCCGATCAGGCCGATCGCGACCGCCCCGGCCAGCGAGACGAACACCCACACGATCGCGATCGCCATCGACCGAGAAAGCCCGGCGAGGGACTTGGCGCTCATGAACCGCACGAGGATGTGAGGCTGGCCGAAATAGCCGAGTCCCCAGGCCATTGCCGAGACGACAGCGAGAGAGGCCGCCGGTCCGCCGGGCGGGCGGAGGCTCCGTGCGATGTCCCTGACCGCCATGCCGTCCTGGATGCCGGCGGCGCCTCCGGCCCGCGCGTAAGCCAGCGTCGGGACGACCACCAGCGCGACAATCATCAGCGAGCCCTGGAACACGTCGGTCCAACAGACGGCCAGGAAGCCTCCCATGAACGTGTACGCGATGATGATGGCGCCGCCGATGACGACCGCGACCTGGTAGGAGACGCCGAAGGTGGACTCGAAGAGTTTGCCCGCCGCGACCAGGCCGCTGGAGGCGTAGATCGTGAAGAAGATCAGGATGACGATCGCCGAGACCGTCCGCAGCAGGCCGGTGGGATCGCCGAACCGTGCCTCGAAGAAGCAGGGCAGCGTGATGGAATCGGTCTTCTGGGTGTAGAGACGCAGCCGCCGGGAGACCAGCAGCCAGTTGAGGGCCGTGCCGACGAACAGGCCGACCGCGATCCAGGCGTTCGTCAGACCGCCAACGTAGATCGCGCCGGGCAGACCCATCAGCAGCCAGCCGCTCATGTCGCTGGCCTGGGCCGACAACGCCGTGACCCACGCGCCCATCCCGCGCCCGCCCAGCAGGTACTCCTCGATGCTCTCGTTACGCCGGTAGAAGTAGAAGCCGATCGCCAGCAGTACGACAAAGTACACAACAAACGTGACCATCGTCTCCGTCGTCATCATATAATCTACCATTCGTTGCTCATACCGCGTGACCGCGCCCGCAACGCAGCAAGAATCGCGGCAAAAGGAGCCTTCTCTTCATCCGTCCGAGAGCCGCCTCGTTCCTCTTGTCATGCTGAGCGGAGCGCAGCGAAGTCGAAGCATCTGGCCAAAGGCCATGCGCGCCTCTTGTCCCCGGGTAGACCCCTCGGCAGGCCCGGGGTGACACATTGATCGTTGCCAAGTGCTTCATTCCAATTTCTTTCGCCTGAGCATCTTCTTCACCCATCTGCACATGCGCTCCATGAGCCCTTTCTCTTCGGCGAACTTCCCCGCCGGACCGCCGGTCGCGAACAACACCGCGAACCGCGTCACCAGCGCCCCCAGCAGCACATAGCCGAGAATCGCCTGCAACATCAGAAGCACCTGCCCTCACGTGCTGTCCGGACTGGCGGGGTCCATAGTCGGTCTGGCCTCGGCTGAGATCGGTCTTGTTTTCGGGCCGGAAACCGCGTTCTTGGGACAAGGACATGGGAAATTGGCTTTGTTTTGCACGATTCGTTGCTCCAGGGCCGTGACCTGCGACTCGTGCCTCGACACTCGAGCTGGCACGGTGGCCAGCCGGCGCCCTCGCGAATTGGGTTCGATTGGGTTCGTTTCCCCGGCCGAATCGCTGTTCTTGGCCAGAAAAGGCCGATAATTGGGTTTGTTTTGCACGGTTGGGGGGGGTGGTGGAGCGGCGATCCCGGCCCGGAGCCACCCGGGACGGTGGTCTCGATTGCTCGGAACTGGTGTTTGGATGGCCATGAGTGCGTCCCTGGCGTTGACGGTCACGGATGGACTATTGAGTTATTTGGATATCTTACATGCCATCGGTTTCGGCGTCAAGAAAAAACCGGAATCCCGGCCACATTTCTCAGTCAGCGACGATTTCTTCGTCTTGCTCTTGCCAGGCGGGGTCGACGATGCAGAGGAAGACGAGGTCTTCGGTGCCGGTGTTTTCGATGAACTGGGTGGCGCCCGGCGGGATGTAGACGGCGCACCCGGCGGCGACGACGTGCGATTCATCGCCGATGAACATCCGGCCGCAACCGGCGATGACGTAATAGACCTCCGAGCCGGCGAGACGGTGCGGCCTCGTCGCCTCTCCGGGCGCCACTGCCGCATGGGCCAGGCTGTATCGAATCTCCGCGTCCATCTTGTCCGGATGCAGCAGCTCATGCAGGAGCGAACCGTCTCCGGCGATGAACTCGGCGCACTCGCTCAGCGACCGTACGAGCATTACGATCCTCCCAACAGAATCGATCCTTCCGTAAAGAACGTGCCGGCGACGCAGGCGGTCATCAGGCACGCCAGCGTCGCGGCGATCAGGGCCCGGACCGCGATCGGTCCGATGTTCTGCGTCCGCTGCGGTGCCAGGGCGCAGAGGCTGCCGACGAAGATCGCCATCGACGCGATGTGGGCGAATCCGCACAGAGCGTACGTCGCGAGGACCGCCGAGCGAGGATGCTGCACGAGGCCGGCCTTCATCGCGGCCGCCAGGTCGTTGTAGGCGGTCACTTCGGTGACGATCAGGCGTTCTCCAACGATCCGTGAGATCTCACGAACATCTGCCGCAGGCACGCCCAGGACGAGCGTCGCGGGATAGAACAGGTATCCGAACAGGGCCTTGAGCGACCACTGTCCCTGCCAGCCGAACAGGGAGTTGATCCACGCTCCAAGTTCGCCGAGGAGCAGGTCCACCAGCGCCACCAGGCCGAGGACGGCGATCAGCAGGGCGGTGATGCCGACGATCATGCGCACTCCGGCATTGGCGCCGTTGATGATCGCCTCGAAAAGCCCGCTGTCCTTCTCATAGTAGGGCTCGACGTGAACGCCGAGCGTCTGGGGCTGCTCGCTTTCCGGCAGGAGAATCTTCGACATGACCAGGGCGGCCGGCGCCGAGAGCAGGGACGCCGAGACCAGGTGGCCGGCAATCATCGGGAACTGCTCCCGCAGGCTGAAGACGTATAGCGCAAGTACGTTGGATGAGACGGTGGCCATTCCCGCGGTCAGGATCGTGCAAGTCTCCGACCGCGTCATGTGGGCGAGGTGGGGCTTGACGGTGAGCATGGACTCGACGCCCACGAAGATGTTGCTGGCGGTCACGAGCGATTCGGCGCCGGAGATCCGCATCAGCCGGGTGAAGACTCGGGCGAAGGCCTTGATCAGCAGCGGCATGACCCGCAGGTAGTAGAGGATCGCGATCAGGGCGGAAAAGAAGATGATCGTCGGGAAGCCCTGAAAGGCCAGGATGAAGCCGAGCGATGTTTCGCCATCGTCTCCAGTCTGGCCCGGTCCGAGGGCCAGGCGTCCGAAGACGAAGCGTGCGCCGGCGCCGGCCGAATCGATCACGCGGACGACCACATCGTTCACGAGCAGGAAGACCTTCGCTCCGGCAGGCACCATGAAGATGAACGCCGCGACTGCAAGTTGCAGCACCACACCCCAGGTGAGAAGCCGCCAGTTCATTTTGCGCCGCTCGGCCGAAAAGACCCAGGCGACGCCCATCAGGACGAAGATTCCCGAGAAGCTGACGAGATTGTAGATGTCCATGACGACCAATTGTACAGGGAACCAGCCGACGTTGGAATGATGGAATCATGGAATGGTGGAATGAGGATGCACTGCGTGGTTGTGGGCAGGTTCCTGCCGAGGCCAGGAAGGGGTTTTGTCATCTCGGAGAGCGTCGCGGATGTCATTTCGACCAAGAGCTTGCCCCTTCAACAGCGTTCAGGGCAGGCTCTGAGCGAAGTCGAATGGGGCCACAGGCCGAGGACAAGGCAGTGTCCCCTTCGCAGCCAGGTTCATCCACTCCGCGGCGCTCCGGTCGGAATGACAAAGCCGATTGCAGCATCCCCGTACAGATCTGCCCACAAAGGTGAAGTGCACCCGTGGAATGATGGGCAGACGTGAGATATGGCCGGGGCAGTGGTGGGCGATGCCCAGCCTACTTCGTCAATTCGCTGACGTCCTGGAGGATGTGGTGCGGCCGGTAAGCGTAGCGGTCGAGGTCGGACTCCCTGGTGATCCCGCTGAGGACCAGGACGGTGTCGATACCCGACTCGATACCGGCGACGATGTCCGTGTCCATCCGGTCGCCGATGATGACGGTCTCGTCGCGGTGGCACTGGAGCAGAGTCTGGGCGTGGCGCATGATCAGCGGGTTGGGTTTGCCGATGAAATACGCCTGCCGTCCGGTGGCCATCTCGATCGGCGCGATGAGAGCCCGGCACGCCGGCGCGATGCCTTTTTCCGTCGGCCCCGTAACATCGGGATTGGTCCCCACCAGTCGGGCGCCGCCCAGGACCAGTTGGATGGCGGTCTCGATCTTCTCGTAGCTGTAGCTTCGTGTTTCGCCTACCACGACATAGTCCGGGCTGTTCTCATCGACCGAAAGCCCGGCTTCATACAACGCCTGGTGAAGCCCGGAGTCGCCGATGGCGAAGACCCGCCCGCCGGGGCATTGCGAGGCGATGAAATGGGCGGTCGCCATCCCGGAGGTGATGAAATGGTCCTCACCCACCTCGATGCCCATGTGCAGCAGCTTCTGGTGCAGTTCTCGCGGCGAGCGGGCCGAGCTGTTGGTCAGGAACAGGAACCGCTTGCCCTCGGCCTTCAGCCAGTCCACGAAGGCCTTCGAGCCTTCCAGCAGACGGGAACCGTGGTAGATCACCCCGTCCATGTCGCAGACGAACCCGCGTTTGCTTCTTAGCTCTTCCATCGATTCTCCAGAAACCACCAGGAATGCCCCAGCCGGCAAATGCTGGTGCAAGACTACCGGATGAGCCTGGAGGCGTCAATCCCGGCCTTGGGCCGGTTACGCCCGGTCGAGGGTTGACAGGGTCGGACCGGGTCTCTACGATTTCGGTATTGGGACAGGTCGGTTCTACGGGCTGAAGGTCGGGGTCGCAGCTATGGCATCACTCATTGTCACATCGGGCAAACGGGAAGGGGACTACTATCCACTCGGGCACCGGACCAGCGTGATCGGTCGGGATGAGGCGCTGCTGATCCAGATCCTGGACAACATGGTGTCCCGTAAGCACCTGCAAATCCGGTTCGACGAGAAGACGGGCCGATACTACGCCTATGACATGAAGAGCCGCAACGGGGTCTACATCAACAACCAGCGGATCTCCGGCGAGACGCCTCTGGCCGATGGAGACGTCATCCTGGTCGGTTTGACGACGCTGCTGTTTGTGGACAAGGACTTCAAAGACAAGGACAGCGCGCTATTGCACTACAAGAAGGTGGGCGAGCGGATGCGTGTCACGGTGTACGGGCCGCAAAAGATCGACGAGGTCGATCGCGGCCAGGGGGAGACCGGTCACCCGATCCGTTGGTAGTACGCTGCTCCGCGGGCAGGCGAATCAGGACAAGGAGACACGGATGGACCGACGCGAGATGCTGGAGGCCCTTGGATTTGGCGCGGCCGGACTGCTTGGACTGGCGGGCCGGCGGCAGGATGCCTCGGCGGCCGAGTACGCCAGGGCGACAAAGGGATTGCCCCCGCTGAAAATCACCGACGTCCGGGCGATCCTCACCGCTCCGCAGGGAATCCGGCTGTGCGTGGTGAAGGTCGAAACGAGCGAGCCGGGCCTGTACGGGCTCGGCTGCGCGACGTTCAACCAGCGACCTCTGACGGTGGTGACGGCGGTCAACGAATACCTCCGGCCGTTTGCGAAGGGGCGCGACGCCGAGAACATCGAGGATATGTGGCAGAACGCCTATACCAGCTCGTACTGGCGGAACGGCCCGGTGCTCAACAACGCGCTGAGCGGGCTCGACCAGGCCCTGTGGGACATCAAGGGCAAGCGGGCGAACATGCCCGTCTACCAGTTGGTGGGCGGCAAGTGCCGGTTCGCGGTCGATTGCTACACACATTGCGGCGGGGGCACGCTCGCGCAAGTCGAAGAGAGCGTCCGGCGGGCGATGGAGCGAGGGTTCCGGCACATCCGCATCCAACGCGGCGGCTACGGCTCGCCCCACCTGTCGAAGCAGGCCGATTTCAAAGAGGCCGGTTTCGGAGCGCCGGTTGATTCGAACATGGAGGTCCGGCCCTACGTCAAGGGCACACTGGAGATGTTCGAGCACATCCGCCACACGTGCGGCGACGACGTCGAGCTGCTGCACGACATCCACGAGCGCATCCCTCCCATCGAGGCGATCAACCTGGTCAAGCGACTGGAGCAGTATCGGCCGTTCTTCATCGAAGACCCGTTCTCGCCGGAGGACATCGGCTACTTCAAACTGCTGCGTCAGCAGACCTGCGTTCCGATCGCGATGGGCGAGTTGTACAACAACCCGCACGAATGGGTCGGCCTGATGAGCGAGCGGCTGATCGACTTCATCCGCGTCCACATCTCGCAGATCGGTGGTTTCAGCGTGGCGCGCAAGATCGCGGCGCTGGGCGAGTGGTTCAACGTCCGCAGCGCCTGGCATGGGCCGGGCGACGTCTCGCCGGTCGGGCACGCCGCCAACGCGCATCTCGACCTGGCGATCTGGAACTTCGGGATTCAGGAGGCGGTCAGCTTCAACGAGAAGACGCGCGAGGTCTTTCCGGGCGCTCCGACAATCGAAAAGGGCTACATGCACATCCACGAAGCGCCGGGATGGGGCGTCGACATCGATGAGACCCTGGCCGCCAAGTTCCCCTTGCCGGAGCATCCCGGTTACTGGGAGCCCGTCCGCCGGCCCGACGGCACCGCCGTCCGACCGTAGTTGGCCGGCGTTCCCTGCGTTTACGGCCTGCCGTATTTGTCGCGGTTGCAGGTGATCTTGTCGTCGTGGTATTCGAGTTCGGCCGCCTGGAGGACGGTGCGGTTGGTGCGATAGAGCGGATGATCTGGCGGATAGTGCACGTGGTAGAGCACGATGGGCCGGCCTTCGAGCAGGATCACGCCGGGGTGGCCTCCCTTGGCATCGTCCTTGAGACGCTTGCCCGGCTCGAAGAGCAGCCCATTGTTGAACTGCCATTCCGTGAGGCCGTCCTGTGAGCGATAGGCCCGTATGCCGCGCTGCCCGGCGTCCACGACCAGCCAGTAGGCATTCTGCCATTGCCAGACGAACGGCGCTTCGTGGCTGACGTCGGTGACTGTCGGTCCCACGACCGCCCAGCGATAGAGGTCGTCGCTCTGTGCGAGGTAGGAGCGCGACCCGTGGACCTCGTCCTTATAGAGCATGCACCACTTGCTGCCTGCCCGATAGACGCAGGCGTCGATGCACCGGTCTGACGACAGGTCGAGCGTGGACTGATACGTCCAGGTCCTGCCGTCGGCGCTGGTGAAGTGCTTGATGAACCGCTTGCCAATCCAATCCTTGTAGATGCCGTCCACCCAGGAGACGTACATGTGGTGCAGGCCCTCGTGGAAGAGGATGCCCGGCGCCCACCAGCTACAGTTGTTGGCGATGGGATCGCCAAGGCCCTGGTCGCCCTGGCATGTGCCCAGGTAGCGCCACTGCCGCCCATCCTTCGACGCGGCGATGCCGATGGCCGAGCCGTGGCAGAATTCGACGCCCTCGTTCGGCTGGAGGGTCGCACGTCGTTGGGTGTAGTACACCCACCATTCGCCTGCCTGCTGGTTCCAGACGGGCGCGGGATCGGCGGCCCCATCCCAAATCGGGTCGCTGAACAGCGGGGCGGGCGCGTTGGCCAGGTCGAAAGTCCGTTCGTTGCCGGCGTGGCACAGGCCGCAGACCAGAGACGCAAAATACAAACCGACGAGAATTCGGTTCCTCATGCGATAGTCCTTTCATCGATGATGGCGCTGCCGAACGGTCCACCGGGCTTCCAGGAAGCCCCAGGAAATCCCCACGACCGCGCCGACCGCGTGGACCACGTTGGCGATGTTGCCGAGCAGTCCCGTCAGGCACAGGAAGAACCAGACGATCATCAACGTGACGGTCTGGGGGTGCAGTTCAAGATTGGAGGCGGGATCGAACTTGCCCTGCATCCAGATGTAGCCGAGCAGTCCGTAGACCACGCCGGACATGCCGCCGAACGTCGGTCCGCTGTATAGATACTGCCCGACGTTGGACAGCGCGGAAATGACCAACACGAGCGCCAGCAGCCGCCACGTTCCCTTGCGGGTCTCTACCATGCTGCCGAGGTCCCAGAGCCATAGCATGTTGAAGAAGATGTGCAGCAGGTCGAAGTGGACGAATATGGGGGTGAACAGACGCCAAATCTGACCGTGGCGGACCTCGGGCAGGCCGGAATCCCATTTTGCGTAATCGCCGTCAACGGAGTAGTGTGTGATCGATAGGTACGCAGTGATACGGTCGTTGCGGCCGAGGCTGGTGGCCAACGTCACGGCCACACTGGCAACCAGCAGCGTGATGGTGAGCATTCCATAGCCGATCGGAGGTTTGTAGAATGCGGTCCGGCCGTCCAGGATGCGCGCCCGCTTCGGAACCCCTTCCTGCTTGTCGCGATGTCGTTGCCTGGCGCCTTGTCCGGCGCCCAGGACAAACATCGAGTCATCGGGCTGCTCGATGAACTGCTCGAACAGAGACGCCGCCTCTTCGATGCGCGATTCGTCGAGGACCCAGATGTCCCAGCCGCCGTCGGAGGCCGGGTCGGCCTGATTCTCGATCTGTCGGCTGTAGAGGAAGTCCCCGAACTGCCTTGCCTGCGTCTCGTCTTCCAGCCGACCGATCTGTCGCATTCTGTGTCCCTGATCCTGTTGACATCGCAACTGCGTGAACGATTCGCCCGCGCCGACCGCCGTCGGCCCGCTCCAAGGATGGTATCGTCTCGTCTGCCCCAATTCCAGCCAAATCGAGGGCGAGGACTGTCCCGCCGAGTCCGGTCTATTTTGGCAGCTCTTTGCCGCAGTGAGGGCAGCATCGCGGCTGTTTGCGGCGTTCCATCTCTTCGACGAATCCGGCCCCGAGAATGCCGGTGGGAAGGGCAAACATGCCGATCCCGAGGATGGCAATGAGCGCGCCCATAAGCCGGCCAATGAGGGTCACGGGAAGAACGTCTCCGTAGCCGACGGTGGTCAGCGTCGTGACGGCCCACCACATGGCCATTGGAATGCTCGAGAAGCGGTCCGGCTGCATCTCGTTTTCCGCGTAGTACATCAGGCACGCGGCAATCACCAGTAGAATCAGCAGAATGAACACGGTGCTGATGAGTTGCTCCTTCTTGGTCGCGACGACGCGGCCGAGGGTCTGTAGCGAATCCGAGTAGCGTCCGAGCTTGGCCAGTCGGGCGATCCGCATGATGCGCAGGATTCTCAGCATCCGCAAGTCCACGTTGACGAACGGAAGATAGAAGGGCAGCACCGCCAGAAGGTCGATCAGGGCCAGCGGAGTCCGTGCGAACCGAAGTCGCCCGAATACCGGATGGGCGTATCGCGGATCCTCGACGCACGACCAGACTCGGAGCAGATACTCCAGCGAGAAGACGATCACCGAGACGTATTCGAACGCCGCGAAGGCACCGTCCATTGCCTCGCAGACCGAAGCGACGGATTCGAAGATCATCGCCGCGACGTTCAGTAGGATCAGCACGACGATCGAGACGTCGAACACCCGGCTGACGGTGTCGCCCGGGCGGGCGATTGCCACGATCTCCTGCACGCGTTTACGAACACTCAGGTATGACCAGACTGCCATATCGCGCGAATCATACCGTCGCCTGCGGTGCTTCGTCAATACGATCAGCGTCCGGCTGGACGGAATCGGCCCGGTGGGGTAAGGTGGGGAAGTTCGCACTCAACGAGCGGAAAGGCAGAAGGCATGAAGGCGATGACCCGACGCGATTTCGTCAAGGCGGCCGGTCTGGCGGGCGCAACCGCACTGACGTCTCGATTCGCATGTGCCCGGACGGCTGGATTGGCCGCAAGCAGGCCGAACATCGTCCTGATCATGACCGATGACCAGGGCTATGGTGAGCTGGCCTACCACGGAAATCCGATCATCCGCACGCCCAACCTGGACAGGCTGCACGCCCAGAGCGTTCGATTCACCGACTTCCAGGTCAGTCCGACGTGCGCTCCGACGCGGGCCTCACTAATGACCGGGCGGCACGAATTTCGCTCGGGCGTAACGCACACGATCTACGAACGCGAGCGGCTCAGTCTCGACGCGACCACGATCGCCCAGGTGCTCAAGGATGCGGGCTACGCCACCGGCATCTTCGGCAAGTGGCACCTCGGCGATGAAGAGGCATACCAACCCAACAGACGCGGCTTCGACGAGGTCTTCATCCACGGGGCCGGCGGGATCGGCCAGACCTACCCCGGCAGTTGCGGCGACGCGCCGGGCAACACATACTTCGACCCGGCGATCCTGCACAACGGCACGTTCGTCAAGACCAGGGGTTTCTGCACCGACGTCTTTTTCGAGCGCGCGCTCGGCTGGATTCATCACCAGTGGCAGAAGGGCGGGCCTTTCTTTGCCTATATCGTGCCCAACGCCCCGCACAGTCCCTACGTCTGCCCGGAGTCGTACCGGAAGCCCTATCTCGACGCGGGCTTGGGGGAGGCCGATGCGGCGTATTACGGAATGATCACCAATATCGACGACAATGTCGGCCGCCTTGTCGCCAGGCTCGACGAGTGGCAACTGAGCGAGCGGACGCTGCTGATCTTCATGACCGACAACGGCCACTCGCGGGGCAGGCTGTACAACGCAGGCATGCGATCCATGAAGGGCAGCCCTTACCAGGGCGGCACGCGGGTGCCGGCGTTCTTCCGCTGGCCGGGCACGCTCGGCAGGGGAGTGGACGTGAACAGGCTGGCGGCGCACATCGACCTGTTTGCCACGCTGGCGGAGCTGGCTGGAGCAGGGGTTCCGCCGTCCGTCGAGTTGGACGGGCGCAGTCTTGTGCCTCTGCTGCTGGATCCGGAGGCGGACTGGCCCGACCGCTATGTCTTCGTCCACAAAGGTCGCTGGACGCGAGGCAAAGCCGCGGAGAGCAAGCAAGCCGACTGTGCCGTGCGGAACGAGCGGTTCCGGCTGGTTAACAACACCGAACTCTATGACATCGTCAATGACCCGGGCGAGACGAAGAACGTCATCGACCAGCACCCCGACGTTGTCGCGAAGATGCGGGCAGCTTACGACCGCTGGTGGAGCGAGGTCCTGCCCTGCATGGTCAACGAGGACGCCGTCGGTCCGAAGATCAATCCGTTCAAGGAGCGCTACTGGCGGCAATTCGGCGGCGGCCCCGACGAGACGCTCCTCAGGCAGATGGACCCGATGCGCACGATTTAGACCCGCACCGTCTCGGGTATGGGATTGCCGTGCCCTATGGTGCCGGACTGCCGGCCAGGTCCCACTGCATGGCGACCTCGGAGATTACGCTTCCCGTGACCGGATCGAGACGGACATGGGTCCACTGCACCGAGGCATAGTGCAGTGTCACGTTCTCGGTCGCCCTGGCGCCCGTTCGTGACCCACCGCTGGTCTGGACCGCCGTGACGATGACTCCCTGGAGCCGATACTCCTGCACGCTGACACCAAGCTCCGTCGTTTGCAGCACTTCGAGAACGGCCTCCTCGATGGGCCGGCCGTTGTTGCAGTGCATGTATAGCAGGCCCGTGGCTCGGTCGGTGTGCTTGACGAGGCTCAAGCCTCGATGGTTTGCCGGCGGCTGCGGTCCGTCGATTGCCATCGGGTCGATTGGCGGGCGACTCAACCCATATGTGAATGACACGATGTCGATCCAGCCGGGATGATCGCGATCGGTCGATTCGCCGTCCACGCCCTGGATCCTGAGGAATACCCGTTCGGGAGGTTCCTGCCGTGCGGCGGGAAACTGGCTCTGTGCGGCGCTGCCAAAGACGAGCCACGATCCTGTGCACGCCACAAGACAAATGGCGGCCAGCCGCGTCGGTATGCGTACCGTCTTCATCTTGCACCTCTTGTCCTGAGACGCCGAAAGCTGGATGCGTATTTCAATGATACGCTACCCACATACTGGGGTTCAAAGGCGTTGTTGCTTTTCGGTCCGGGTCCCGACAGGGGGCTGCGCGGCTCCGTCGTTCTCGGGCAGCGCGGCCGTTGATTTCGACCGGGGCATTCCTTATAGTGGGTCGGCTGCCGGCAAACGCAATTCCTGGGAATTGGCCATGGAAAAAGAAGGCAAACTGAAGGAAGCAGTGCTGTGGGAACCTGTCGAGGACAAGAAGGTCCGCTGCCATCTCTGCGCGTTTCGGTGCCTGATCGGCGAGGGCAAGCTGGGGCACTGCTGTGTACGCCGGAACGTGGGCGGCACGCTGTATTCGCTCAACTACGACAAGGTCTGTGCGGCCAATCCCGACCCGATCGAGAAAAAGCCTCTGTTCCATTTCCAGCCGGGATCGACGAGCTATTCCATCGCCACGATGGGGTGCAACTTCCAGTGCGAGTTTTGTCAGAACTGGCAGATCAGCCAGGCGGCGCTCGGAGGCGGTGAAATCGACGGCCAGGCTCTGACCGCCCAGCAGATCGTTGCAGGGGCCCTCCGTAGCGGCTGCCGCAGCATTGCCTACACCTACACTGAGCCGACTGTGTTCATGGAGCTGTGCGCCGATTGCGGCCGGCTCGCCAGAGAAAAGGGTCTGACGAACGTCTTCGTCAGCAACGGCTATATGACGCGCGAGGCAATCGACTTCGCGCGGGACTGGCTCGGTGCGATCAACGTCGATCTCAAGGCCTTCAGCGACGATTACTACCGTCGCTTGTGCAAGGCCCGCTTGCAGCCGGTGCTGGACACGATCGCCTACATCGTGTGTCACACGGACATCTGGATCGAGGTCACGACCCTGCTGATCCCGGGCGAGAACGACTCCGAGGAGGAGTTGAAGCAGCTCGCCGACTTCCTGGTCCGCCAGGCCGGCCCGGATGTTCCCTGGCACATCAGCCGCTTCTATCCACAGTACAAATGCGTCGATGCGCACGCCACGTCGATGGACAGCCTGCGGCGGGCCGAGCGCATCGGCAAGGACGCCGGGCTTCGATACGTCTACCTCGGCAACATTCCGGGAACGCGGTCGGAGAGCACGTTCTGCTACAAGTGCGGGCGCCTGCTGATCGAACGCGCGGGCTACCAGATCGTCGCCAATGTGATTGAGAACTCCAGGTGCCCGCAGTGCGGCACGGAGATTGCAGGTTTCGAGCTTTGAGGTTCCATGAAGATCGTTGCAGATGGGAATATCCCTTTCGTTCAAGAGTGTTTTTCGTCCATTGGAGATGTGCTGGTCATGGGGGGGCGTGACATGATGCCCCAGGCGGTCGCGGATGCCGATGCGCTGCTCGTGCGGAGCATCACCCGCGTTGACGAACACCTTCTTTCAGGCAGCGCGGTGAGGTTCGTCGGCACCGCGACGATCGGCTTCGATCACGTCGATCTCGACTACCTTCACACGCACAACATCGGCTTTGCCTCGGCGCCCGGCTCCAACGCGAACTCCGCGGCCGAGTACGTCATTGCGGCGTTGCTCGAAATCGCCCGACGTCACGCCGTTCGGCTCGACGGCCGGTCCATCGGCGTGATCGGCGTCGGCAACGTCGGCGGGCGCGTCGCCGCCAAGTGCGAGGCGCTGGGGATGCATGTGCGACGCAACGATCCGCCGCTCCAGAGGCGGACGGGCGATCCGAAGTATGTTCCCCTCGAAGCGGTGTTCGATTGCGACTTCGTCACGATCCACACGCCGCTGACGCGGGAAGGACCCGACAAGACCCATCATCTGGCGGACGGCCGGTTCTTCTCCCGGCTCAGGCAAGGGGCGGTCTTCCTCAATGCCGCACGCGGCGCGGTCGTGGACTCGCAGGCCCTCGCGGCGGCGATCCACTCGCGGCGTCTGACGGCCGTCGGGCTGGACGTCTGGGAGAATGAGCCGAACATCGACGTGGGGCTGCTCGACGAGGTGGACCTGGGCTCGCCGCACATCGCCGGCTACTCGCTGGACGGCAAGATTGCCGGCCTGATCATGATCTATCAGGCTCTTTGCGAGCACTTCGGCTTGCCGCCGAAGTTCGACGCGGGCGATTTCCTGCCGGCTCCTGACGTTGCCACGATCGAGCTGCCTGACGATGTCACCGACGACCAGGCGGCCATCGCGTTCGCCGTGGAGAAGGTCTACAGCATCGTGCGGGACGACGCGAATCTCCGGCGGATCGCGAATGAACCGCCCGAGGCCCGAGGACGGTTCTTTGACGCCCTGCGAAAAAGCTATCCGGTGCGCCGCGAGTTCCACAACACGACGGTCATCGTGCCGGAGCCTGCCGGCGCTTTGATTCGTAAGCTGCTGGGAATCGGTTTCAAGGCGAAAGGGCGGCGGCGTGAAGGCGACGAGTGACGACGTGCTTCGGTGGCCCGGCGGCGCATTGGATTTCTCCGGCGGCTGTCTGATCATGGGTGTGCTCAATGTCACACCGGATTCCTTCAGCGACGGCGGGCAGTTCCTGGATATCGACAGGGCGGTCGCGCACGGCCTGGAGATGGTCTGCGAAGGCGCGGCCATCATCGACATCGGCGGTGAATCCACCCGGCCCGGCGCTGCGTCGGTCCCGGCGGCCGAGCAGATTCGTCGCGTGGTCCCGGTGATTGAATCGCTGAGGCGTCAGACAGAAGCCCCGATCAGCATCGACACCTGTGATACAGAGGTGGCGGCAGCGGCGCTGGCGGCCGGCGCCTGCATCGTGAACGACATCACGGCCCTTGCGGACGACGACATGGCCCGGCTGGCGGCCGAGGCGCAGGTTCCCGTGACGCTGATGCACATGCAGGGAACCCCCAGGACAATGCAGGCCGATCCGCATTACGGAGATGTAGTGGGGGAGGTCCTGGACTTTCTGGTCGGTCGGGCCAGGCGGGCGGAATCGATCGGCATTGCCGGCGAGCGGATCTGGATCGATCCGGGGATCGGGTTCGGCAAGACCCCAAAGCACAACCTGCTGTTGCTCAAGCATATCGGACGTTTCGCGGCGACGGGCTACCGCGTGCTGGTAGGCCCGAGCCGCAAGCGATTTATCGGGGCGGTCACCGGGCGCGAGAGGCCCGCCGATCGCGTGTTCGGCACGGCGGCCACCGTGGCGCTCTGTGCGATGGCTGGGGTGTCAATCGTGCGAGTTCACGACGTTGCGGCGATGCAGGACGTGCTCAAGGTTGTGCGAGCGGTGCGGGAATGTTAGATCGTCGATATGGCTGTCGCCGGGTTCGGCGCGCGGGGTGATCAGAGGCGCAATGAGGGCAGATGCTGCGGGGCGGTCTTCAGACTTGTAGAGACCAGACAGACCAGGCGAAGCTCAGCACAGAGCCAGGTAGCTGGCAACGGCCAGTACGAGGATGCGTCGCTTGCTGATGACAAACGGAAGCCAGGTTTCGTAATAGAAGCTGTTCATGGTTCGTTTCTGCCCCCCAAGTTTCCATCAATCTCAACGACCGTATTATAGCCGAAATGGGGGCTCCAAAGCAAGAGAAAAGAGCCGATATAGATCATAAGTCATTGTATATAATGCGTTTGTGTAAATTCCGACTTCGGGAGATGCCGCGATACCCAACAGTGGCCCGGCGTCCGGAAACGTCCCATATAACGTTATGCGAGCCGACTGCAAACGTGGTCGGAAAGACACGAGGAGATGGGGCAGCGCAAGGATTGGGCGTGGCAACCTCAGAACTGCCGCCCGGCCGCGACCGTATATTTTGTTTGACGCGATCCTGCCATGCGATTAGAGTGGCGAGCATGGCGTTGTCGCCTCCCCTAGGTACGCGAAGTACCGAAACTGCTGCGGAGGGCAAAAATGACTCAAGAACCAACATTAGGATGCTATGCCCTATTTCACACATAGGAGCACGCAGCAAAGCACTTAGGAGATGACCATGTTAGATTCGACGCAATATGTCTTGGCTTGGATGCCCGGCCAGTGGGAGTGGGTGGTCATTCTCGTCGTCGCGCTGCTGATCTTCGGCAGGCGTCTGCCGGAGATCGCACGCAGCGTCGGAAAGAGCCTCACCGAATTCAAGAAGGGCATCAACGAGGCGAAGGAGTCCTCTGACGATCTGGTCGATGACGTCCGCAAAGTCAAGAATGACGTCGTGAAGGACGCCAAGGACGCTTCGGGCCTGAACGACTCCGATCTGAAAAGCTGACCGCCGCCTGACCCGGCACCCTCCTGCTCTCGACCGAGATGGGCGATACCATGAAGAACCAGGATCCCCTAAGCTGCACGATGAGTTTAGGCGATCACCTCGAAGAGCTTCGCGCGCGGCTGATCCTGGCCATCCTCGGCCTGGTGATCGGCTCGGTCATTGCCCTGATCTTCGGCACGCACATCTTGAGGTTCATCGAGGGGCCCTACAACCGCACGATGGGCAAGCGGCTCCAGGATACCGAGGTGCCCCGGATGCAGTCCGAAGTCCTGGGTTTTCTCGATCTGTTCTTCACGGACCTCACAGAGAAGCTGGCGACCGATCCGAATGCGCCGCCGATCGATCCGAACCGTGTCGATTTCATTCGGGATGTGTCCGTGAAGGCCCTCAAGGCGTGGACAGAACAGACGTACGGTGCGCGCGACGGCAAGAAGCTGCCGGACGATGCGCGCCTCAAGGTGATTAGCATCCCGGAAGCCTTCTCGGCCTATATGAAGATTGCCTTTATCTCGGGGCTGATCCTGACCTGTCCGTGGGTGTTTTACCAGCTCTGGATGTTCGTGGCGGCTGGGCTCTATGCGCACGAGCGGCGTTACGTACGTCAGGCGGTGCCGTTCTCCGCCGCGCTGTTCATCATCGGAGCCTTGTTCTTTCTGTTCGTGGTCGCGCCGCTGACGCTGAAGTTCTTCCTGGCGTTCAACGATATCGTCGGGGTGGCGGCCAACTGGACCCTGGAGAAGTACATTTCCTTCGTGACCATTCTGATGCTGGTTTTCGGACTGGCCTTTCAAACGCCCATCGCGATCTTCATCCTGGTGCGTACCGGCCTGGTCCCGGTGGAGACTCTTCGGCGCATTCGCAAGTACGTCATTCTCGTGACGGTCATTGTTGCGGCGGTTGTCACTCCGCCGGACGTGATTTCCCAAATCGCGCTGGCCATTCCGCTCTATGCCCTGTACGAAACGGGCATCCTGCTGGCCCACCTCTCGCGCAGGAAGGCCGAGAAGAAGAAACAAGAGGCGAACGCGGCCGCACCGCCTCACCGCGATTAGCCCTCACGCGAGTGGATGCGTACGGAAACGCCGGTCCTGTCGATCTGGCATGGGCACGGCACACCGGGCACACACATCAACAAAGTAGATTCCGAATCGATGCTTTATCTCACCCTCGAGCCCCAGCCGGGGACCCCAGACAGAGAAGCCTCGCAGCACCAACGGCAAGTCGACAGGATTGTGTAGGGGGTGCCCCCGGACCACGGGCCAGTTTTTCTACCTTTTCTTGTAACAAAGCACGCGCAATTGCGTCTTATTACGTAGATACCCACGGCGGGGTGTGGGATGTATTGCGAGTGTGGTTCCAGACGAGATTCCATTCACACAGGGAAGCTGGCGGGAGTACGACCATGTACAGGCGGAGAATCTGCGCATCCATTGGAATTGCCCTGGCTCTGGCGGCAGGCGCCTTTGCCCAAATCCAGGTGAACGGCTATGGCCCGCATCACCAGACGCATCCGGCGGTGGCCATGAACGACGACGGCCAATTCGTGGTGGTTTGGCGCAGCCACGTGGCCGACGGCCGGGGAGGGGGAGTATTCGGTCGGCGATTCGGCGCTGATGGAACGGCCCTGGACGACGAATTCAGGGTCGATATTTCCGAGGTGGACGTGGACAACTGGACAGCGGCGGTGGCGATGGCCCCTTCCGGCGAGTTTGTGGTCGCATGGGTGGCAGCGCGAGAGGGCGACCGTAACGTCGTGGTACGCCGATTCGATGCCGAGGGAGAGGCTCTGACCGATGAGCTGGCGGTGGCGGATTGTGCGGATATCGCGGAGTCCGACCCCAAGATCGCGATGAATTCCACAGGGACCTTCGCCGTCGTCTGGACCAACTGGTACGGCGATTCGTACACCGGCCGAAGCTATGCGGCGGTCCGCGTTTACGGGGCCGACGGATCACCTCTGGTCGAACCGTTCGAGGTCAGCGACGAGCCGCAGCAGAAATGGCCTGATGTGGCGATCGACGAGGCGGGACGGTTCATCGTCGCCTGGATTCGGATGGGTGACACCTACAATCGCCCCTACGGCGAATACATCCGGGTCCGTCAATTCGATGCGGATGGGACGCCGTTGGGGCCGGAGAAGTTATTGACAGACGACCTGAACAGCCGGTGGTACGGCCCGTCCGTGGCGGCCGGTCGCGACGGGCGGTTCGTGGTTGCCTGGGCCATCGGTCCTTTCCCCTACAACATCTGCGCTCAGCCGTTCGACGCCGATGCCGAACCGGTGACGCCGCCCTACATCGTCAACACCTGCACGGAAGGCAACCAGGGACGCCCCTGTGTCACGTCCGACGGCAGCGATCGATTCCTGATCCTCTGGGACTGCCACGATCCGAGTGGAGATGGCTGCTGCGTGCGAAGCCAGCTTTGCACCGGGGCAGGGGGCCTGGTGGACTGTGAATCGGCGTTGCATGTTGAGGGCGCGCGCCGGAACTGGTATCCGGGTGCGGCGATGGCGCCCGACGGTCGCTACGTGGTGGTCTGGATCGCCGAACCACCCGACGGCCAGGGGTACGACGTCTTCGCCCAGACCGGGGCCATGTGACAATGCCTTGCGACACGGCCGGCGCGACGCGCGCCGGTCAGTTGCGGCACGAAAGCTGCTTCTGGGTGGCTCGCGACAGATCGTTGAGCAGGTACTTGCGCACCACGACGTCCCAACTCATGTTGTAGGCCAGACGATATCCCTCGCAGATCATCCCGTCGAGCTCCGCTTCGTTCTTAGGCAGGCGCTCCAGGATCTCCCTCGCGAGCCGGGCGGCCTCGGCGGCTTCAATGCGATCGCGCACCTGACGGTCGATCTGGAGGAGGTCTTCCACGTCGCGATACGGATGATCGCCCAGATCGGTGTAGTCGGCCAGGAGGACGTTTCTGACCGCTTGTCCGCCCGTCACGTCGCGAACGAAGCCGGCACAGCCGCAGACGCCCGTGAACACGCAGAGACTGCCGTAGGTGAGCGGCTCGAGCTGGGCGATGCCAAACGGCTCGTAGATGCTCTGACCGAACTCCACGTCACTGCCTTTTCGAATGTCGAGGAATTCGATGTCGGCCGGCATGTGGCTGCCGCAGGATTTCGGGTCGAAGCCGAACTGGTTGATGAAGACGGCCTTGATGTTTCTGCTGCGGGCATTGAACTGCTGAATGGCCGTGTGGAAGTCGGCCTCCCCGCCGGACAAATCCGGCCAGCCCTCACGGTGGGCGACGGGCCAGCCGTAGGTCGATTCCATGCGATGAATGTCGCAACTGCGTCGGCGTGAGACTTCCGTGCTGAGCAGGAGAAAGACAGCGGTCTGTCCCTGCTGTCTTAGTGTCGCATCCATCTCGGACAGAACGCGCAGATCCCGCCAGAGTCCCTTGCTGCGGACCAGACGCGTCACGTGAGTGAAGATGTGGTCCGGCCGATATCCCAGCAGGTTCTCGCAGTAACGCTGGAGTTTGTCCTTCGAGGCTAGCTTCTCGCCGATGTGGATCTCGTGCGCGGGAATCCCGTTGTACACGATGTCGATGTCGGCCGTCTCGAACTCAGGCGCCAGAAAACGCAGCTCGTCGGCGACGAAATCGCCGACCGCGTAGATGTGATCGCAGTATTTCGAGGCTTCGACCAGCGAGTGCTTGAAATACGTGCCCTGATTCCCGAAGACGTCGCCTACGTAGAGCCGGTCGCGATGGGCGCGCTCCATGACGTTGTAGAACATCGTGTCATGGCCCGGATGCTCCTCGACGATGCGCCGTATCGTGGCCACCTCGTGTGCGTAGAACACCGTTCGGAAGTTGCAGTACGGTTCCAGCCGGGCCGCGAGCACGGTGGGCATGCCCATGAACTCGTGCGAGATGATGGTGGTTCGTCCCTCGGCGGCGCCCAGCGCCTTGAGCACGGCGATGGCCGGCGACGCCAGGCGCACGTACTGCTCGTACTCCCAGAGGTGCTCGTGCAGATGGCTCTGGATGCCGAACTCCTCGAAGAGACGTCGCTTGAATTCGTTGAGCATGCCGCGATCCATGTAGCGCACGTCGATCAGCAGCACTTCGGGCGTGCTCCGGACGCCGGTCTGCTTGTCGATGAACGTGCGACGTCCGTACACGATGCCCACGTTGTAGAGGCTCTCGATTCGACCGAACGCGTGGCTGTAGCTGGGGTTGATCAAGCCGTCGATCGACGAGTACAGAACCTCCCCGTCTTCCCCGAGCCGGTCCTGGACGGAGCCTTCCATCGTAAACAACGGGCTGATCAGCACGGAACGACCGATGGCGTCCAGGTAGGACGGACACGTGAAGAAGCCTTGCAGGACGGCGCCGATTCCCCCGATCTTCCCTGCGGCTTCATGCGTGACGTGCACCGCGATGTTCTCTTCGCCCATGTGAGGTCTCCCCAAGCGTCAACGTACGTCGATCCGAGTGCGTGAATCCACACTTAAAATGTACGCCACAGGAGGGGGTGTGCCAAACAGCGCCGCCGGGACAGGGGGGGAGAGAAATGGCCCGAAAAAACGCGGCAGGCTCCATGTCGAGGGGCCCGTTTTTCGGACGCAGATGATGGTTGCAGGTTGTCCTAACTGAGGCGCGTTCGCAGATTCCGAATCAGGCCGGAAAGCACCTGGCGCGGGATGTCATGAAGGGCCGGATCGGGCGGATCGCTGGTGGACATCTGATCGAGGATCTCTTTGGCCTTGCGGCGGTTGCTGGCGATGGTCTCGGCGGTCCGCTGCGCGCTGTCCAGGTCGCCGTCGGCCATCTGACGCAGGTAGCGGACAATGGCCTCAGTCATCTTCTCGCTGCTGATGTCCTGCGTCGGTTGGGTGTGCCCGCCGGCATCGGGAATCTCTTTCTCCTGGAGGATGCTCTGCGTGAGCTGGAACGTCTCAGCCAGGAGCCGTTTCTGGCGCTCTTCTTCCGTCTCATCGATCGGCGCCAGTTTCAGCTCCTCCTCCTCGGTCTCCGGTTGGGGGACGTAGACCTTGTTGTGGCAGGCGGGACACTTGCCCCACTTGCCGCCGGCGGTGTCGGGGGCATCGATCTTCTTGCCGCAGTGCTCGCAGTGAAACTTGATGGACATGTCAGACCTCACACGAAGCGGTTAACCCTGCGCATGGTATTCGGCCGCGACATCGGTGGTGATGCCGCCCCGCGGTGCGAAGCGGGCCGTCACCTTCATCCACCGCGGTTTGCACGCGCCGCTCAGATCGTCCAGAATGTCGTTCGTCAGGGACTCATAGAAGATGCCCCGATTCCGGTAGCCCTGCAAATAGAACTTGAGGCTCTTCAGCTCGATGCAGCGCTGGTCGGGGCAGTACTCCACGAGAATCTCTCCGAAGTCGGGCTGGCCCGTCTTCGGGCAGACGCTGGTGAACTCGGGGCAACGGATGGTAATCCGGTAGTCGCGTCCGGGACGCGGGTTGTCGAACATCTCGATTGTGCCGGGTTCACTCATGCCCTGATCCTTGTTGCGTTTCTGCCTGCCAGTATAGCGCACGGGTGCGAGTGTGACAAGCAAGAATCGGCTCGGACGGGGCAGAAACGGCCTGTCGGTGCTGCGTGCCGCGCCCTTTGACAGGGCCGGACGGACGCGATACCATGGCCGGTCGATCCATCCGAGCAGGGCGGCCGCCGCTGTGGTGTCCGGGTGGTGATTTCAGGAGAGCAGGCTGTGGAGAAGAACAAAGCCATTGTGTTGGTGAGCGGGGGATTGGATTCGGCTACGACGCTGGCAATCGCCCGACGCGAGGGGTACGCCTGCTACGCCTTGACGTTCCTGTACGGACAACGTCACCGACGGGAGACCGATGCCGCCCGGAGGGTCTGCGAGTCGCTCGGGGCTGTTGAGCAACGCGTGGTGGAGATCGACCTGGCGGCCTTTGGCGGCTCGGCTTTGACCGACAGTCGCATCGACGTGCCCAAAGATCGCGATTCACTCGACAGGGCCACCGACATCCCCGTGACATACGTGCCGGCGAGAAACACGATCTTCCTCAGCTACGCTCTGGCTTGGGCGGAAGTCCTCGGCGCGTTCGATTTGTTCATCGGCGTCAATTCGACCGACTACAGCGGATATCCGGACTGCCGGGCCGAGTTCGTCGCCGCCTATGAAGCGATGGCCAACCTGGCCACGGCTGCGGCGGTCGAGGGAAAGGGCCGGTATCGCATTCGTGCGCCCATCATCGAGATGACCAAGGCCCAGATCATCCGAACGGGAACGCGACTGGGGGTTGATTACGCTCTGACACACAGTTGCTATGATCCGGACGCCCAGGGGCGAAGCTGCGGGCGGTGCGATTCCTGCCGGCTGCGGTTGAGAGGTTTTGCCGAGGCGGGGCTGACCGATCCGGTCGCCTATGTTCCCCCTGACCGATAGCAGGGTTTCTCATGCGCGTAAGGGAGATATTCGATTCTTTGCAGGGCGAGGGCATCCTCTGCGGCACACCAAGTCTATTCGTCCGGCTGTCAGGATGTCCCCTGCGATGTCGCTGGTGCGATACGAAGTACGCGTGGGATGTTTCGGCAGGCCGGGAGTATGATCTGGCAGACTTGGTTGAGGCGGTCCGAAGGCATTCCTGCCGTTACGTTGTGATCACCGGAGGCGAGCCGATGGTCGGGCCGGATCTCGCGGCCAGAGAAGATCTGGTGGAGTTGACGCATCGCCTGCGAGCCGATGGAATGCACGTGACGATCGAGACGGCAGGGGGGCTTTTTGTGCCCGATCTGGCGTGCGATCTGATGAGCCTTAGTCCCAAGATGACCAATTCGGTTCCCCTGGACCCTGCTGTCCGGGAGTCCCATGAAAGGCAGCGGCTCGACGTCGAAGCCCTGGCTGCTCTGATCCAGGCATATCCCAGCCAGCTCAAGTTCGTGGTCGAAACCGCAGACGATGTTCAGGAGGTTCGCCTGCTGGTGGACCGTTTGCCCCCTGTTCCGGCGGATCGCATTCTGCTGATGCCTCAGGCCGCAACCACGCAGGAGTTCTTGGCACGGGCCCCGGCGATTGCCCATCTGTGCGTGGAAACAGGGTATCGCTTCGGACATCGTCTGCACGTGCTGCTCTGGAGCGACCGTCGCGGCGTGTAACTCCTGACTGTCGGCGCGGACCTTCCCCCATTTTTCGCATTCCGTGCGAATCACGGTTGACAATCACTTGGCAGCCGGTGATAATCCTCCTTTTGTTGCCCGGGTGGCGGAATTTGGCAGACGCGCCAGCTTGAGGGGCTGGTGGGCTTCGGCCCGTGCTGGTTCGAATCCAGTCCCGGGCACTTCTCTCCGGAAGTGATCCCCGCAGACAAAGAGCAAGCGGCGTACGTTCGGGAGGAAGGCACAAATCTGCCGCGCGGGGCACAAACTTGATTTGGCGAGGCTGCCTGCGAATCGCAAGGCCGCAACAGACTGTTCCGTCGCTCGGCGTCGCGGCTCTACTCGACCGCAAACTCCTTCTTACGGGTGTTCATCTGGGCCTTGAGCCTCGCGACGATCGATGAGTGCATCTGCGAGACGCGAGACTCGGACAGGTCCAGCGTCGCGCCGATTTCCTTCATCGTCATCTCCTCGTAGTAGTACAGGACGATGATGAGCCTTTCGGCGCGGGTCAGTCCTTTCGTCAGGAGGTTCTTCAGATCGCGCTTCTGGGCTTCGAGAAGGGGGTCTTCGCTGCGGGTGTCCTTGATGACATCGATTTCGTAGACGTCCTTCTCTCCATCCCCATCGCCGCACTTGGTGCTCAGGGAGACGAGACTGGCGGCATTGGCGTCACGCTGGAGACGAATGAACTCATCCATTTCCATGTCCAATTCCTCCGCCAACTCGTTCTCGTCGGGTTTGCGGCCAAGGTGCATCTCGAGCGCGTGTGTGGCCCGGGCCAGTTGATGGGCGCGGGCGCGCACCAGGCGGGGCACCCAGTCCATACTGCGCAGTTCATCGAGAATCGAGCCCTTGATGCGCGGCGCGCAATAGGTTTCGAATTTCACGCCCCGGGCGGGGTCATATGCGTCGATGGCATCCATCAGGCCGAAGATGCCGGCGCTGACGAGATCGTCCAGCTCCACCTTGTCCGGAAGCTTGCTGTGGAGCCGTTCGGCGGCGTACTTGACCAGATCTCGGTAGTGCTCCATGAGGAGGTTGCGATAGTAGTCCTGACGATTCTCGTGGAACAACTCCCACACCTTTTCGATGCTGAGCTTCTTCTCGGGTTTCGTCGCTGATGGTGTCTTCACAGGTTGTCTCCGTTACATGTCGCAGCCGCAATCCATTTTTGTCGTGCTCTGAAGCCTGTGGGCCGGCATCGGTTCCTGAGGTCCGCCGGTCAAGACGATACCCACATCTGTCATTATCGGCCTTGGAGGCCGAGACTTTAGGTCAGCCACCGAAAGACTCTCCGGAAAAACGTTCCGCCGTCGGCTCGGCTGCAATCGATTCCTCCCAGACGAGCCGCCAGACTGTTGAACGAACTGGCAATCTGGGACTTCGGATAGGCCAGTACGACCGGCTGACGGGATCGTACAGCCGCACACAAACGTTCATCCTTGAGAAGGACCCCGGCGTAGTAGAGGTCGACCCGAAGGAACCGGGCCGCCACGTCGGCCAGGCGCTGGTAGATACTCCGGCCTTCGGCAATGCTTTGCGCCATGTTGACCACAACGCTTATCGGACCGTCGAATCGCTTTCGGACCAGGACCTTGATCATGCCATAGGCGTCGGTCATGGCGGTTACTTCCGGCGTGGTGACCACCAGCACGTGATCGGCCGCGAGGCAGAAGCTGACGACCGAGTTGGAAATCCCCGCGGCGGTATCGATTACGATTGTGTCGCTGGCATGTTGCAGTCCGGAAAGATGCTGAAGCAGGCGATGCTGCTCCGATTCGCTGATGTCGGCGAGCTGGTCCAGGCCCGATGCGCCGCAGATGATCTGAAGCCCCAGGGGACCGAGTTGGATGATGTCTTCGACGCGTTTGGACCCGTTGATCACGTGCGAGATATTGTACTTGCTGCGAATGTTCAACAGGAGATCCAGATTGCCCAGCGAGATGTCCGCGTCGAGGAGAAGGACTCGCTTCTCGGAGGCGGCCATGCACAGGGCGAGGTTGGTGGCGATGTTTGTCTTGCCAACTCCGCCTTTTCCACTGGTGACGGCCAGAACGCGGGCGACCGCCCGGTCGCCGACCGGCGCCTGCTGCAGATTGACCGCTTGATTGGCCATGATTACGGGCATTGCCTTTGAGTCAGTCGGTGGTTTCACGGGGTGTCGACGAGTCTTCAAAAGGGCTGTCAGGAGCCGCGATCTTGGCGATGGGCAGCCCTGTCAGGCTCCACGGAGTGCCGCATTTCAGAGCCAGCAGTTCCTTGGCGATCTTCCGATTCAGCGAATTCTCAAGAAGTTTGCCGACCTGGAACTCGATGTATTCGTCCCGGTTCCGTTCGAGCAGCGCCTGGGCCTGAGGGTCCGGCTGCGGCCGAATCTCCATCGTGCTGTGCGGACCAAACTTGATGTTTTCCGTATCACAGAACAGAAGACGCTGATTCTGGAGGTGTTCGGCGATCGCGCCATTGAGTGCGTGTACGAACTCCAGCACCGGCATGTCCTGCGGCACGTACCCCACGGTCCGTGTATTGTGCATGTTCTGGTACAAAACGGCGCGACGGAGTTCCGTGAAACGCAGGATCTTCACGAGCAACTCCGTCAGATTGTCGGGAATGGAAAACAGCAGGTCCATGAGCAATCCCTCTCGGCAAGACGATCTCACGCGGTCCGAACCGCACAGCAACACGACGTGCGCTGATGCGTACGAGTCTGATGGGAGCCGGCATTGTCCGTCGCAGGCTCGCGGGGATTCGCGGAAATGTGTCCGTATGTGAGTAGGGAATGCACACGAGACGGTGTTGCTCGCACTGAAGCCGGATGTCTCATCCTTGATCCTTTCGGTCTTCCTTCAACCCCCATGAAGCGGCGAACCTCCATGGGGTACAGACGCGCGCTCTGAGCGCCGCGGCTTATCACAAACGCTTATGTAGCTTCGGACGACAGGAAATCTTCTCCAGAGGGCGTGGCGTTGCCCGGTCCGGGGGCCTCCATCGGCCGAGATCGGCAACTGCCGTCGTAGTGGACAGCTCTCTGCGTTCGCTCTTCCTCATTCAGCGTGCGACGAATCTCGCTGAGACTCATGCTCTCTCGCAGTTCCATGATTCGGGAGAGACGATCGAACACCGATTCATCGTAGAGACGATGCCCGCCTTCGGTCCATTCCGCCTCGCGAATGAGTCCCATGATGGTGTAGTTGTGGATCGTTTGTCGGGAGAAGGGGCTATAGCGAACCAGGTCGCCGATACGATAGCGTTTGGCAGGAACCTGTAGCCTCTGACCCATCTTTTGCCAGCTCACGATTGCGCCCCGAAGACGGGGGCAGCACAGAGATTCTTCTCACCGCGCATACCCATGAGACCACACCCAAAAGAGACAAACACATTCCGAACCAGGCAAACCATCCTTTCGAGGTGGCCTCCCGCTCCGGAGCATCCCGAGACACACGACCCACGCTGTGGCGGCATCTGCTGTCGCCAAATCCACGCCTGACCAACCATCCATGTCACAGCCAAACGCCTTGCACCTGTCTGCGGCGACCGCAGAGAACGCCTTTTACATTTTGCAAAATGTAAAAGGCCTTTATCGGCCTGTCAACTGGTTTTGGGATTTTTGCGGAAAAATCTTCGGCCGATTCGTTCGCAGCGCGATAGACCTCGGCAGACGCCGGACCTGTTCTCACGCTAAAGCCCTATAACTCTTGGACATGCGGGTTCGCAGGCCGTCCGGACCGGCGCATTTCCGCGTCAGGGGCATGGCAGCAGTCCATTTGGAGATTTCTCCAAACAGGCTGTCGGGGATTGGACGATAAGAGGCGGTGTAGGTGCAGACACCGTAATCTGTGATGACTCGGGGTGCTGTTGTTCGCCCATGACCAGACGAATCGACCAATCGAACGAGCACAAGGACGCTCCCTCGTCCGGCCGCTCCTTGCTGGAGCTGGTCACGCCGCTGGCGCGCCAGATCAACAGTCTGGACATGGACCGGATCGCAGATGTCTGCGTCGCGAAGATTCCCGCGATCGTAGGATCGACTTTCGCGTCACTGTACGTGCTGGACGAGCCGAACCACATTCTCCATCTGGTCCGCTGCAACCATCCGTTTCCCATCAACAAGATCGTGTCCCTGAATCAGACGCCGCCGTCACCGATGGTCGTGGCCGTCAAGAGCAAGGAACTGATCCTGACCGGTGACATCGACACGTACAACAGACCGATCATCAAGAAGTCGCAACGGGCATTTGCGGGAAACTACACGACGACCAATTGTGCGATCGTGCCCCTGATCTGTCACGACGGTGTCGTTGGCGTCCTGAATCTGGCGGACAAGGCCCAACCTGCCTCGTTCGGTCGGGAAGACATCTCGCTGATCGAGTTGCTGGGGCAGTTGATCGGTGCCTCGATCGGCAATATCAAGCTGTTCGAGAAGATGCAGCGTCAGGCCATGCTGGACGGCCTGACCGGGTTGATGAACCACAGGACCTTCTATGAAGCCCTGGAGCGGGAGTTGTGGCGGTCGCGTCGCTATGGCGGCACGATCTCGATGATCATGGCCGACATCGACAACCTCAAGGCCATCAACGACACCCACGGCCACCGGGCAGGCGACAAGGTCATCCGCGAGATCAGCCGCAGGATACGGGAGTGCATCCGGCAGATCGACCTGGCGGCGCGCTACGGGGGCGACGAGTTTGGTGTCATCCTGCCGAACACGTCATTGGAGGAGGCCATCCTGGTCTCCCAGCGCATTGTCGACGCGGTTGCCTGCTCCTGCGTGTGCTGGCAGAGCGTCCGTATTCCGCTGTCGATCAGCATCGGCGTGGGTCAGTACGGCGCCGATGCCAATCCTGAGGATATCACCAGTCGGTCCGACCGGGCTCTCTACAGGGCCAAGCAGTCGGGCAAGAACACTGTCTGGGTTTTCGGGTCTGCCGAGAAGCAGTGATCGCGGCGGACGCAATCACGCCGGTGCTCCAGCCGCAACGAAGCACCCCGAAGAGCCTTGATGATCCCATCACCTCAAGGGCGCATTGCCAGTCCTCTGTCATCGCTGATCCTCTCTCGCTGCTGCGCCCACGAATCGAGGAGGTGTGGATACGGGAAGACTTGGAGGCAGGGCGTACGGTGTCGTTGGGAAGACGGGTGGAGTCTTCTCGCCAGCAGCAACGAGACTTCACATGCGACCGGCTCCGGCGGCGGCTGTGCGCTGCAGGCCGCCGCCGGGCCGGATGTGATTCTGATGGCTGCCGACCGGTGTCCGCAATGGTGTTCGTATCACGAGGCTACTGCGCCCACGCGTTGCAGTAGTTCACACCGCCACAACTGTAGCTGTAGTAGGACATGTAGCCGCAGTTGCTCCAGTGCCATGACCAGTGCCAGCTCAAGTTCGGGCACGGGTTCGGGCACGGGCACGGGTCTGGGTCCGGGCACGGATTCGGGTTAGGGCACGGGTTTGGGTTCGGGCACGGGTTTGGGTTCGGGCACGGATTCGGGTTCGGGCACGGATTCGGGTCCGGGCACGGACACGGGTTCGGATTGGGACACGGGGTCGGACACAGGCCCCAGTTCGAATAGTGACAGACGCTCATGTAAGAGCTCGAGTAATGCATCCCGACATGGCATCCCCAAGCGGTCGTGTTGAACGCCAGAACGAGCAGGAGCAGCAAGGCATACTTCTTCATATGACACCTCCTTGTGACAATACGATGTTCCCAACCGCGCGAGTCTCTCCATAGGCTCGCGTGCGTGAGTGCGATCCCTGCGCACTCAATCCGTCCGGTCGGAACCGCAGGTTCCGAACGGGCGACGTCTTGTATATGTGGTGGCGGTCTACAGACCCTGTGTGGCAGCCACCCGCCGGACGAATCGTCCTTCCGGACGATGCGCCGCCCCAAAGGCTGGGTGAAACGGCCCGTCCACACAGTTGTGGTCCGACGGATTGGATCGCAGCGCGAGCAGGATGTCAGAGATGCCGCTTAGATGGCGGACCCCAGCCGTGGGCGATACAGTCGGCCCACGGCTGGGCCGAATCTGCACACCATGCTCTCGCCACTGCCCATATCCCGTTTGCAGAGTGTCTCGGCGATCACCGCGGTGCGTAGGTGAAACTGGGCCACACCGGGCCGCCATAGACATGGTGGTTGCCGAAGCTCGCGAAGCAACTCCAATCGAGGCAACCGATCTGGCCTTGCTTGGACCAGGCCCCTTGGCAACTGTCGACGCCCATGACACACACCGGGGCGCACGGACTGCTGTAGAGCAGGCCGGCCTGACCCGCGAAGTCACCAACGATGACGGCCCCGGGACAGGGAGAGGGCGTCGGACACGGACTGGGGGTCGGGCAGCACAGCGGCAGTCCATTGCAGTTGCCACTGTAGTTGCCGATGCCGAATCCCCATGCACTGGTGCTCATCGCGAGCACCGCCAGTACCAGTACGCACTTGTTCATCCTTTACCTCCTTGTAAACAGATACTCTTCTTCATCAGAGCACGACCTTCTCCGGAAGGTCGCTCCGTCCGGACGCACCTGAACCATCCATGCGGGTGCGCATAGAATGCGATTCATCCCTGACTACAGTTCTGCGCGGAGACAGAGCGCGTGCGAAAACAGGAGTGTGGTGGAGAAATGTGGCCCATTCAGCATCCCTGCCTCCGTGCCTACGTATCGACTCCAACCGATACTGGCCCCATTCATACACCGCCGGCGTGCGGTTGTCAAGAGAAATCTGGATGTTCTGTGCGTCAATTCGCCTCTATGATCCCGCGCGTCGAGGCGAGCAGTCTGAACGCGGCTTCCCAAGGATCGTCGGTTGTGATAATCTGGGCGGCATCGAGTCTCTCGTAACGCGGTTGGTATGACAGACACAAACGAGTCTCTGTGGGCCATGCGAGTGTAGTGGTGACTGATACAACGAATGATCGCCCGATCCACGAAGGTCAAACGAAGAGCCATGAAGGCAGCCCTGGTTTCAAGCTCGGGGTTTGTTGGCCCCGACGGCGGATTCTTGTGTTCGCGGGGCTCGCTCTGCTCATCGGTCTGGCGGGTCTGGCGGTGGTTCGGGAATTGACGTACGTGCCGCCGCCCGTCGATGGCAGGTATGAATGGACGCTTCACTTCCCCGGTCCGTCTCCAGGAGCGACCTTCAAAACCGCTCCGGGAGACGATGTTCGCGGGATGCTCGACATCCTGCTGGTCGATGCCGGAGCGGACTGGGGCGGTGTCCTGGAGCAGACCGGGACGATGCGGATCGAGTTGTCCCACATCAGTGCTGCTCCGCTCGGCGTGCGGCTGCTGTGGCGATTCTGGGGACCGAAAGGATCGCCTCCGCCCGATCGGATGGGCCGTTCTCTCCTGGCGATGGAGGTGCGTCGGACGTCGAAAGCGCCGCCTCGATACGAACTGGTACGATTCGGCTCGGGTGGACGCGAAACGGTGACAGGCACGTTCGATGGGTATCCACATGCCGAGGACGCGATCCTCGACGACCTCGCCCGAGTGATGGAGTCGATCCAGGCTGGTCGCGCGGCCGGGTGAACCGGCGCATCATGACAAGATGACTGTTCGGGGCGTGCGGCTGCGCCTTCTTCTTCAGAAAGGATTGACCATGAGGGATGCTACAGGTGCGAAGGCGGGTTGGCTGGTGGTTGCGGCTCTCTTGATATCGCTGCCGGCGCCGGTCGGCAGGGCGAGCGATGTCTCGCCGCGGCTTCGCGTCGCCGACGGAGGGCGCTATCTCGAATACGATGACGGCAAGCCGTTCTTCTATCTGGGGGACACCGCGTGGGAGCTGTTTCATCGTCTCAACCGGGAAGAGGCGGATCGCTACCTGGCCAATCGCGCCGCAAAGGGCTTCACAGTGATTCAGGCGGTGGTCCTGGCCCAGTTGAACGGTCTGACGGACCCGAATCCGTACGGCGACGTGCCGCTGGTCGACAAAGACCCGACGCGGCCCAACGAGGCCTACTTCGAGCACGTCGACTACATCGTCAACAAGGCGAACGAGGTGGGCCTGGTCGTCGGGATGCTGCCGACGTGGGGCAGCTACTGGAAAGCGGGATCGGGCACCTTCAACGCCGAGAATGCCAAAGTCTATGGACGCTTCCTCGGGCGGCGATACAAGGATAAGTCGATCATCTGGATTCTCGGCGGTGACGAGAACATCCGCAACGACACCGAGCGGGCCACGATCGAGGCGATGGCGACGGGGCTTCGCGAAGGCGACGGCGGCGGCCATCTGATCACGTACCACCCGCGCGGGCCGGGCTTGTCGTCGGACTACTTCCGCCGGGCCGGCTGGCTGGACTTCAACATGTTCCAGTCGTCGCACGCGGCGCGGGACCACGACAACGGCCTGTTCACGGAGCACGACTACCTGCTCGAGCCGGTCAAGCCCACGCTCGACGGCGAGCCTCGATATGAAATGCTGTCGGTGGGGTTCTACAATGCCAACGAGGCGCGCAACGTTCGTTTCGATGCCTACGACGTGCGGCAGGCGGCCTACTGGTCGCTGCTGGCCGGTGCGTGCGGGCACACCTACGGACACAGCAGCATCTGGCAGATGTGGCAGCCGGGACGCGCGCCGGTCCTCTGGGCCAACGTCCCCTGGTTCGAATCGCTGGACCATCCTGGCGCCTTTCAGATGGGCCTGATTCGCAGGCTGTTCGAATCGCGTCAGTTCCGCAAGCTCCGGCCGGCGCCGTCGATCCTCGTTGATGCTCCGGATACGGGAGGCGCCAAGGTCCGCGCAGCGCTTGCCTCCGACGGGTCGTTCGCTTTCATCTATTCGCCACGGGGCGAGCCGTTCATGGTGCGCATGAACGCCATCCGCGCCGCCCGTGTGAAGGCGACGTGGTTCGATCCCCGCTATGGAATCGCCGAGCCTCTGCACACCGGCGACAACGTGGGTTTTCAGACGTTCGTGCCGCCGACGTCGGGACGCGGCTGCGATTGGGTCCTGGTTCTCGATGACGAGGCGGCGAAGTTTCCGCCGCCGGGACAGTCGGAGTGATCGGCCATGCCTGCGATGGACTACGAGCGGGTCGCCCGCTTTTACGACAGCTACGTCCAGACGGACATGGATGTCCCATTCTTCCTGCGGGAAGCGAAGAGGGCTGCCGGAGCGGTCCTGGAGCTGACGGCCGGCACGGGACGCGTCTCGATTCCCTTGCTGTTGGCCGGGACCGACCTGACGTGCGTGGACAGTTCACCGGCCATGCTCGATGTTCTGCGTGACAAGCTTCGAACGGAAGACCTCTCGGCGGAAGTGATCCAGGCCGACATGTGCGAGCTGTCGCTGGACCGGAAGTTCGATTTGATCTTCATTCCGTTCCATTCGTTCGCCGAAATCACAGAGGCCGCCCGGCAGCGACAGGCTCTGTCGCGGATTCACGATCATCTGTCGGATGAAGGGCGGTTCATCTGCACCCTGCACAATCCGCCGGTACGATTGAAGTCGGTGACCGGATGGCGACGCGAGCTGGGCAACTTTCCGCTTCCGGACGGCAATATGCTCGCCCTGTCGTCCGTGGAGGACTATGATCCCGTCTCGAAAACGGTGAACGGCAGCCAGTTCTACGACGTCCGACGCTGGGATGGCTCTCTTCTGGCCAGCATGACTGTGGACCTCCACTTCTGTCTGCACTCGCACTACGACTTCCAGTCGCTGGCGGAAGCGGCGGGCTTCGTTCCGGCCCATCTATATGGCGACTGCTCCTATGGTCCCTTCGAGCCCCAGACGAGCCCTTTCATGATCTGGGTCCTGCGGAAAGCACGAGCGAAGACAGTGTGATATGGCTGAGCAGCACTATCCGGAACCGACGGTAGGGGCGTTGATCTTCAATGCCCAGGGACAGCTCTTTCTGATGCGCTCGCACAAGTGGCGGGGCAGATGGGTCGTTCCCGGCGGGCACATCGAGCTGGGCGAGACGATGGAACAGGCCCTGCGGCGCGAGGTCCGCGAGGAGACCAACCTGGAGATTCGTGACATCGAGTTCATCTGTTTCCAGGAGTTCATCCACGACGAGCGGTTCTGGCGGCGCCGCCACTTCATCTTCTTCGATTACGCCTGCCGGACCGATTCGACCGAAGTGCTGCTCAACGACGAGGCGCAGGACTACGTCTGGGTCGACCTCGACCGGATCAACGAATTGCCGGTGGAGCACTACACCGCCGTCGCCATCGACAAGTACCGCGAGCGAAACAGCCGCTGACCAGACTGGTCGTGGACTTGCCGAGGCCGTGATTCCCGCATCGAAGAGAAGTGGACAATTCTGATCGCGGGTGGTATAAAGACGGCCGGTGTCACCGTGTGGCCCATTGGGAGCGGTTGGGGGCAGCCGCCCGTGATGTCACGATGTTTCGCGGGGACGCAGTTCGTGAGAGGGAGTGTGTGAGCGATGGAGACAATTTCTGAGAGTCGATGGCGACGCCAGCGTCGCAACGCGCTGGTGTATCTGTATGCGGTCTTTCTTCTCACGGGTGTGTGTGTGTGTGGACTGCTCTGGTTCTCGTCTGATGCGAACGTCTTTCCTCGCGTCGAACTGCTGTATGCTATTGCGGTCTCGCTCGGGTTCATGTGGTACTGCACGGCCGATGCAAGGCTCTTGGGTAAGCCACTCTTGCCACTGGCCAGGGTTGGCATCTTCGTTTTGTGACCGGCCGGCGTGCCCATCTACCTGCTTTGGGCTCGCCGGCTCAGAGGGCTGGGCATTCTGCTCTTGCACGGCATCTCGTTGCTGTTGACCTACGTGGCTGCATTCCTGGCGACGGCGTACCTGGCCTACGGCGAGAGGCTTCTCGGCTGAGTCTTCGCCGGCAGATGCTGTACACGTGGTGTGTGCCGCCTGTATGATACAGGCGTGATCGAGCACGAAGGAGTGGTCTATGGATCGGGTGCGGCTGTGTCTTGTCTGGGTTCTGTTTGCTTGCGGAGCCGTGTCGGCGTCAGCCGTGCCGGGTGAGGTCGGCTATGCCGGCCGGCAGGGCGTGACTCTCTATGTCTCGAAGGCGGGGGGCAACTCCGACGGGCGGAGCTGGAGCAGTGCGTTCCGCACGATCCAGGCGGCATTGAACGCGGTGCCCGACGATGGCGGGGGCCACCGGGTGATCGTCCGGCCGGACCACTACATGGAGCCCAACCTCGAAACGCCGCATAAAGGCGCGCCGGGCGCCTACAATCTCCTGATCGGTGACGTCGATGGGCGTCTCGGCTCGGGCGCGCAGGGCTGGGTCGTGATCGACGCGGGCGATCCGAACCTGGGGTTCAAGAGCTGGGACTGGTGGTCCAACATGCGGGCTTCGACCACCGAATGGTCCCGCGGCAACAACCAGACGAATTTCTCCTGCATCGTCTGGGACCGGTGGGCGCTGCGGAACCTCTACGCGACTGGAGGCGACGCGGGCCTGTTCTGGGACCTGACGCACGAGAGCGGCGGGGGCTTCACCGTCCTGGTCGAGGACTGCGTCGGCATCGGACGGGCGTTCGGCGGCGGGCTGTGCTATCCGACCGTGCGGCCGGATGAGCCAAGCGTCTTTCGACGCTGTTACTTCCTGGCCCTGGACTGGCGAGGCGACACAGCAGCCGTCCTGATTGGGGGCTGGGAGACCACGATGCCGCAGGCCCCGCACGTCGTCTTTGAGGACTGCACCCTCGTCCACCCCGACAATGCGGTCCAGGCTTCCTACGCGAGCAAGTGTGTGCGGGCCCGGTTCGAAGACTGCCGGATGATCGTGCTGAACTTCTCCCAGCCGACGATCAGTCCTTCGACCGGCATCATTTGCTCCGAGAGGGCCCCGCAACTGCTGCACGTCGATCTGAAAGACTGCATTCTCGCCGGATATCATGTTTTCGGCGCCGGGGGCCATGACGAGAAGATCTCCTACACGACCGAGGGTCGCGTCCAGGCGTATTTGCAGTTCGAGCAGACCGCCCCCGCCGGCTTCGAGCGTCTGGGCGCCTGGCCGACAGAGCTGTTCTTCCGCATCGCCCCGCCGCAGGTGAAAGGCGGGGTAATCGAGTGGCCCGCATGGCGTTAGAAGTGTGTACTTCGGAGATCCGGCGGACCGCTGCAATCGCAGGTATGGATCAGGACATGGGACGAAAGCGAGGTGTGAGGATGTCAAGCCGTTGCCGTGACAGACAGGTTCGTATTCTGAGTCAATACAGGGCCGTGACGTGCGCGTGCGTCTTTGTGATGTGTGTTGCACCCGCGGCGGGGGTGCGCGCGGGGGACCTGGTGTTCACGCATTTTACGATTGCCGATCCGTTGCCCGGCTCGGCGTGGGGGACGGGCGGCAGCCCGCTGGCCGACTACGACGGCGACGGCGACTTGGATGTGGTCATCTCGCGGCGCGAACCGAAGACCGCCTACTGGTTCGAGCGGAAGGACGACGCGAACTGGGTCCGTCACGTCATGGGCTCGGCCGAGGGCCTGGCCAACACGCTGGGCGCCGCGGCGCTGGACATCAATGACGATGGTTGGCTCGATGTGGTCCTGACGAAGGTGTGGTTCGAGAATCCGGGCACTCTGGCGGAGGACCCCGACACGCCGTGGCCCGCCCATGACTTTGCGGGAGGCGGACACGACATCGTCGCCGCCGATATCAACGGCGACGGCCGGCTCGACATCGTGACGTATCACGGCACGGTCGTCTCGTGGTACGACCCGGCCGACGGCATGAAGCAGACCGACGTAGGCCAGGGCGAGGAGAACCATGGCGGCATCGCCCCCAACGGCGTCGGCGATCTCGACGGCGACGGCGACCTCGATATCGTCATCCCGGCCTACTGGTTCGAGAATCCCGGCAACGCACCCCGCCCCTGGCGGCGATACGAATGGCCCCATCTGGCCGTGCCGAACGCGTCGTACGGGACCAGCATGCGCTCCTGGATCGTCGATCTCAACGGTGACGGGCGCAACGACATCGTCTACAGCGACTGCGACACCGGCTGGTCGCACGTCTACTGGGTCGAGGACACCGGCAAACGGCCCCGCTGGAAACGCCATCTTCTTGAGGATCCGCCCACACGGCCGGGGGATGTGCCGGGGACCGGCTCGTTTCATTCCCTCGGCGTCGCGGACTTCGACAGCGACGGCGATCTCGACATTTTCGCGGGCGAGCAGGAAGACCCCGACGCCTACATGGAGTCCAGCGGCAAGCTGGCGATGAAGCCCAAGGGGCTCAAAGAGCGCGGCGTGATCTGGCTCAGCTCCGGCGGATCGAGTCCGACGTTCACGCCCGTCGTGCTGCAAATCGACAATCCCGGTTGGCACGACGCCACTCTCGGTGACGTCGATGGGGACGGGGACATCGACATCGTCACGAAGATCTGGAACAAGGACGGCGCCACCTACCACGCCGACTACTGGCGCAACGACACGCCGAGATAGACGGTCCCCGTCGGTCCGTCATGTGGACGGGGCGGGCTTGGGTTTGCGCGCCAGGAGCCACATCTGTCGCAGCTTGCTTCGCAGAACCCGACGCAGAGAGAAGCGGATCGGAGCCAGCGTCGGCAGCTCGAAGTCCGAGAGCGGCTCGCCCGGTGGATCCCCCACCAGCTCGATCCGGTCGAGATCCAAACCGTCGAGTTGCATGCCGCTCGTGGCGCGGAGCAGGGGAACCCGCTCGGGGTCGATGCCGAGCAGTCGGCAGCACACCGTCTCGCACGAAAGCGGATCGGCGCCTCCGATCAGCCAGCCGAGGGGCCTGCTGGCGCCCCCCGACGGACCCGTTCGCTCCATTGCGATGATGCCGTCGATGAGGGTCAGCGCCGGCCGGAGGAAGTAGCAGATGTCGATCAGCAGTCGGCAGAATCTCGTCGGGTCGCCTCCGTACAGGTAATGACACATCGCCTTGCGCTTGCCGCTGACGCACCCGAACATGTTCTTGACCGCCAGGGTCACCAGAAGCTGGCCGTGCGCCTTGAGCTTGGGCAGGTTAATGATGGCGTCGGCTTCCAGCGCCACGGCGCTGAGCCCGACTCGCGGACCATGTCTCCCGACACGGTGCGTCCTGGGCCTGTCCAGTTGTCGCAAAGGCACACCCAGTCTCTTCAATGGCTCGATCAGCTCCAGCGCCTCGGCACAGGTCTGCACGTCCCCCCATCCGGGCGAATCACCCACGAACGGCCGGGCCCCGAAATCCTTGAGAAGTCGTGCGACTGCCAGGATTACCTCGGGGTGTGTCTGCGTCGGGTCTTGTCGGTGCGACCGCGGCGAGATGAAGTTCGGTTTGAGCAGCACGCTGTCACCGGGCTTGACGAATCGTTCAAGGCCCCCGAGCAGTTGGAGTTGATGTTCTACGGCCTTTGCCACCCTTGCGGGTTGATAGTCGTGACATCGAATCAGCGAAACGGTAGTCTTCTGAGCCATGGTCGCTCAATCATTGATGCGCGTGCACACCAGGACGAACACGCGAAAGGCCGGGCGGCGCTTCGGCGGCTCCTTCGTTTCCGGGTCGAAAAACAACACCGGTTCCGGCCGGTTGAAAAACCGCCCGCCCAGAGTGAGGGTCTCGCCCGAGTAGCTGTCGGGCGCCAGCACCAGCAGGTCGCCCGGTGTCATCTGGGCGGCGAACGCCGCCGAGTCGAAATAGAACTCCCGCCGGCGATTCTGCTCGTCCAGTTCCGGAATCGCGCTGGTTAAGGCCAATGTATACACGGGATAGGCGATGATCTTGCGAACGCCTCGAGCGCCGGGAATCGCCTGCTCGCGAAGCCGCAACACCAGCAGTCCGGGGCCGGCTTTCACGGTTTGCGACGACAGGTCCGTGCCGACAAAGGAGATCTCGCTGTTCTGAGGGACGTTGGCAACAGGGAGGTTCGCGGGTTCGTCGTTGCCGATCACCAGGGAGGTGGTTCCTGCATCCTGGGCCCCGGCCGCGGCCAGCAGGTCCCGAATCTGCTCCCACATCGTCGTGCGTCCCAGCCGCACGCGGAAGGAGTTGCCCGCGAAGGCGCTGTAGCTATTGGTTTGGATCGGCCTGGCCGACAGCGTCTGCCAGAGATCGTCGAGCTTGCGGATGTTCTCGGCCGGCACGTCCATGGTGTAGACGTCAAGGTTGACGGTCGCCAGGAACTTCGCCTGCCGCAAGGAATCGGGCGACGGCGGTGCGAGTTCGCCGATCTTGACCTGTTCCCAGATCGGTACCACCGGCTCGGACGCCGGCTCGCAGCCGCTCAGGCTCAGCCCGGACAGAATCACCAGCAGGATGGCTCGCAGGACACGCATGCATGCCAGCCTACCTGTGCGAGTCCTCCTTGTCAATGTCGCCACGATTTCGATTGACCCTCGACGCCGGCGACTGTATGATGCTGTAGGAACATGTGGCAGACGTCACCGCCGGATGCAGGCAGCAGATTCCAGCGCACCATGAGGAGGTTCGGTCATGTCCAGACAGGCACATTGTGTGAAGATTCACCGCAGGCTTGGCGTCACATCGCGATTGGTGATATGGTTCGCGGCATCGCTCCTGGTGCTGCCGCTCGCTCCGGTCCGGGCGCAGGACCCGACCCGCTTCGAGGCCGACATCCAGGCGTTCGAACGCACGGACCTGACCACGCCTCCGCCTGAGAACCCGGTGCTGTTCGTCGGCTCCTCGAGCATTCGGATGTGGACCACGCTGGCGACGGACTTCCCGGACTATCCCGTGATGAATCGCGGCTTCGGCGGTTCGTACATGAGCGACCTGCTGTACTATTTCGATCGCGTCGTGGCTGCGTACGATCCGGCTCTGATCCTGGTCTACGAGGGCGACAACGACCTGTCCGGCGGAAAACCTGTGGACCAGGTTTACGCCGAGTACCTGCAATTCGTCGCGCTGGTCGAGGAGCAGTTGCCGCAGGCGGACATCGCCTTCATCGCCACCAAGCCGAGCCCGAGCCGGGCCCAGTATGTGGAGGTCACGCGGCAGTTGAACGAGCGTCTGGAGGCCCTGGCCGCGACCGATGCGCACCTGTGGTTCATCGACGTGTTCACCCCGATGCTCAACGAGAGCGGCCAGCCGCGTCCCGAGCTGTTCGGCAGCGACATGCTCCACATGAACGCCGCCGGCTACGAACTGTGGCGCTCGATCGTCGAACCGGTGCTGGCGGCATGGGCCATGCCCAAGGTGCAGACTCTGCTATTCGACTTCGGCACGTCGGGCACGCTCACGCAGAACGGCCCGGCGCCGGACGACCCGGTGAATTTCTGGAACAACGTGACCGAGTCCGTTGGCGGTGTAGCAGGCGGGCAGCTATCCGGCCTGGTCAACACCTTGAACGTGCCGACGTCGATCGGCCTGGAGATTCTCAGCCCGTTCAACGGCAGCGGTCCGAACACCAACGGGACCCTCGAATCGACGGTGTTCCCCGCGAACGCCACGCGGGATTCCCTCTACGGCAACACCGAAATCTGGGGCGGACTGGCCAATGTGACGCCCAGCTTCAAGTTGACCGGCCTCAATCCGGAACGAGTGTACAACTTCACCTTCTACGGATCACGAATGGGCGCCACCGACGTTCGCGAGACGAGCTACACGGTCGTGGGCGAAGGGACCACGTATGTGACGCTCGATCCGGCCAACAACGTGGACGAGGTGGCGACGGCGCTTGGCATCGTGCCCGACGCGATGAACGAGATCACGATCCATCTGGCCCCGACGGCGAACAACAATAACGGATATCACTTCATCTATCTCGGCGCGATGAAGGTTGAAGAGATCCCCGAGCAGCAGCCGATCGTCTTTGTGCGGCAGCCCGCCAGCCAGACGGTGGTCGCCTACCAGTCCGTCACGTTCCAGGCGCAGGTTCAGAGCACGCCTCCGTATGTTGTGCAGTGGTACAAGAACGGCGGCGCGATCGCCGACGCCAACGACTTCGCGTATACGATCGACATCGTGACGCCGGACATGGACGGCGCCGTCTTTGCGGTGGGCGTCAGCAACATGGTCTACAGCGCCCTGAGCGAAGGGGCGTTCCTCCACGTGGTCCCCGACGTCAACGCGCCGGTCCTGCTGTCGGCCGAGAGCACCAACGGCTATACGATCACGCTGTCCTTCGACGAGCGTCTGGCTCAGGAGACGGCTGCCGTGGCGGCCAACTACGGCGTCAACGAGGGGACTGTCGAGGTCGTCGCCGCCGAGCCGGGCGCCGACGGTCGCACTGTTGTTCTCACGCTGGGCCAGCGCGTTCTGGGTAGCTTCACGGTGAGTGTCAGCGCGTTGCAGGACTTGGCGGGCAATCAGATCGCCGCCGGCTCAGCCGTGGCGGGGCAGGTGCGTCTGGAGGTTCTTCTCATCGATTTCGGCGCTTCGGAGACTCCCACGGACGACGATCCGGCCAATGCATGGAACAACGTGACACAGAGCGTCGGGTGCGTCGATGGCGGTCGCCTGGCCGCTCTGGTGACCGTCGACGGTATTGCGACGAAGGTCAGTCTGGTCACGATCCGGCGGTTCAACGGCGCCAACACCAACGGGACACTCGCCTCGCCGGTCTTCCCCGCGAATGCCACGCGCGACTCCCTGTTCGGCAACACCGAGACATTCAGCGGGCTGGCCGATGTCTTCCCGAGCTTCAAACTGACGGGACTGGACCCGCTGCTGACGTACGACTTCACCTTCTACGCCTCGCGAATGGGCGTCCGTGACAACCGCGAGACGGGTTACACGGTCGCCGGAGCCGACTCAGGCTTCGCGGCCTTGAATGCCTCGGACAACGAGAACGAGTTCGCAAGCGTCACCGCGATCGCGCCCGACGAAGCCGGCGAGATCCGGATCGATCTGGCCCCGACCACCAACAACGTCAACACCAATCACTTCACCTATCTCGGCGTGTTGAAGGTCGAGCCGACACCGGCCGACTGACGGCAGAATCACGTGGCCCCTCTCGAACCCAGTAGAGAGGGGCCATGCCTTCCATCGAACGGGAATGGGGGGAGTGTCTGCCCACGCATCTTTGCGTCGCGTTCTGGTGCCAGCCGTGGCAACCCTGCGCCGGCGAATCGCGAGAATGCGAATTCGCTTGACTGGCGGGCGGTTTTGGGTTTAATGAGCCGCCGGTTGTCAGAATGGGATTCCACGAGAAAGGGTATTTTGACGATGAAGATCAGCCAGAGAGCCAAGAGCGTTCCGCCTTCGGCAACGATCGCCGTGACGGCCCGAGCCAAGGAGCTGAAGGCCCAGGGGATCGATGTGGTCGGTTTCGGAGCGGGCGAGCCGGATTTCGATACGCCGGAGTATATCAAGGAAGCGGCAATCAGGGCCCTGAAAGAGGGCAAGACCAAGTACACGCCCGCTGCGGGCATCATCGAGCTGCGGACCGCGATCGCCAAGAAGCTCGAACGGGAGAACGGGCTCAAGTACACGCCCGAGCAGATCGTCGTCAACATCGGCGGCAAGCACTCGGTCTACGAGGCGATGCAGGCGGTGCTCGATCCGGGCGACGAGGTGCTGCTGCCCCGACCCTACTGGGTGACGTATCCCGAGGCGATCAAGCTGGCCGGCGCGGTGACGAAGATCGTCGAGACGGACAAGGCCAACAGCTACAAGATCACGCCGCAGCAGCTCAAAAAAGCTATCACGCCCAAGACCGCGATGCTCATTCTCAACTCGCCCAGCAACCCCGGCGGGTTCATGTACACGCCGGACGAACTGCGGGCCGTGGCCAAGGTGCTCGAAGGCACCAACGTCTGCGTGATGTCCGATGAAATCTACGAGAAGCTCGTCTATGGTGACTCGAAGTTCATCAGCTTCGCGGCCCTGAGCGACGACGCGTTCCAAAGGACGCTGACCCTCAACGGCCTGAGCAAGGCGTTCTCCATGACCGGCTGGCGTCTGGGCTACACCGCCGGACCACTGGACGTCATCAAGGCGATGTCCCGTCTTCAGGACCACATGACCTCGAACCCTGTGACGTTTGCCCAGTACGCAGCGATTGCCGCCTTCGGCCCGCAGGCCGATGCGACGATCGAGAAGATGCGGGTCGAGTTCGCCAAACGCGGCAAATACATGGCCGACCGGCTCAATGGCATCAAGGGCGTGTGGTGTGCCGAGCCGGCGGGCGCGTTCTATTGTTTCCCGGACGTTTCCGCGCACTTCGGCCGGACCATTGGCGGCACCAGGATCGGCGACAGCATGCAATTCGCCTCGGCCCTGCTGGAGCAGGCCAACGTGGCCCTGGTCCCGGGCCTGCCGTTCGGCTGCGGCGACAACGTGCGCCTGAGCTTCGCCTGTTCGATGGAACACATCAAGAAGGGCCTCGACCGGCTGGAGCAGTGGCTGAGCCAGTAGGGCCGAGAAGCGGTCCACGATGGCAGGGCGCGGCGAGCGGCATTTCGATGGATCGGCCACGTCTGGGCGGAGCCTGGCCGCCATGCATTCCGCATGCGCGGCAGGTGGCTTGTCACGCACAATCCGCAGAATTCTGTGGTCAGGCGCCAACACGTGGCGCCAGCGGAACGTCTAATCTGGAAACAGAGCTCGGCAGGGCTGGCGACGTCAGTTTCAGTATCGGGAGGCGTGTGTGCGGGACAAGGCTGAGCGAAGGATTCTTTCTGCCCTTCGTGAGGGTCGCCGCGAGGCGTATGAAGCCGTGATCGATGCCCATTACGGCTCGGTGTACCGATTCCTGGTGTTTCTGACGCGCGAGGCGAGTCTGGCCGAGGATCTGACGCAGGAGGTCTTCATTGCGGCGTGGCAGGCTCTTGGCGGTTTTGACGGCCGGGCCCGTTCTGTGGGTGCTTTTCCACAAAGAGCAACAGGCCGGGGGGCGTTCTTGACGATAGACGGAAGAAGAAGTACTCTTCTTCTGTGTTATTAGCCGAAACCTGTTGGAAAGTGCGCGAATGGCGGCAAATGAGACCGGCGAGGGGGACATACTGTTAACCACCGAACGACGCTCGGCATGGTCCGCTTGGGTGGTGGCCGCTGGCTGGCTGGCGATGTTGATCTTCGCCTTTCACGCCTGCACGCATATGGTGGCCGCCGGCGACACCTGGGTGGCGATGGCGTGCGGCCGGCACTTTGTCAACCACGGCGTGGACACCGTCGAGCCTTTCAGCGCCAACAGCCACCGCGCCGGCCCGACGGAGGCCGAGGTCGCGACCTGGCCGGGCTGGGCTCGCTGGATCACCGAGAAGGTAGGCCTCGAAACCGTTCGCAAGTGGCATCCGACCGGCTGGATCAACCAGAACTGGCTGACACACGTCATCTTCTACCGCCTGACCACAATGTTCGGTTCGGAGCAGGAGCCTTACTTCGATGCGCTGGTGTTCTGGAAATTTGCCGTGTACTTCCTGGCGGTTGCCGCGATCTACTTCACCGCCCGGCTGTTGGGTGTGAACCCCGCCCTGGCCGCTGCCGCTTCGGGTTTTGCCTTGTTCATCGGGCGGTCCTTCTTCGACATCCGTCCGGCCGGCTTCTCGAACCTGCTGGTGGCGGTCTTTGTCCTGATCCTGGTCCTGACCAGCTACAGGAACGCACTCTACATCTGGCTGATCGTGCCGGTGGTGGTCTTCTGGTCCAACGTACACGGCGGCTATGTTTACGCTTTCATCGTGCTGGTCCCGTTCGTAGGCTGGCATCTGATCATGCACCTTCCGAAACGTTGGCTGGTGGCGGCTTATAGCATTCTGACGTGGCTGGTCCTCTCTGGCCTGACCCATCAGTTCCTCGGTCGCCGGGCCGAGTTGATGGCCGAGTATTTCTCGCAGACCAACGCCGGCGCTTCCGGCATCGGCGACTGGATGGTTGTGCTTCTGGTGCTGGCCGTCGGGGGCAGCATCGCGGCCGTTCTGCACCGGCAGATCAGCGGCAGTGCCCTGACGGCGCTGCACGTCGTCGCAATGTGCATCGTGTTCCTTCTACTGCTGGCGCGGTACTTCCCCGCGCCACCCAACACGATGAACGATCGTATCCTGAGGATCTTTGCCGATCACGCGGCCGGCGGACGTTGGACGTGCGTGGGCATGTTCGTGCTGTCCATGGCGTTCGGGGCGGCGGTTCTGTCTCTCCGAGACAAGGCCCTTCGCGTGCTGGATCGCCGGACCCTTATGCACACGGTCGGCGCCGGAGCGGTCGCGTTCGTCGCGATGGTTGTCTTCAATCCGTTCCACCTGACCAATCTGACGCACACCTTTGTCATCTCGGTCAGCAAGCACGCCGAACGCTGGCGCGACGTTCACGAGTGGCATCGGGCCCTGGACTGGACCAACCCGGTTGGCACCGCTATTCCGTTTCTGACGATGTACATCCTCGCCTGGCTCGCTCTGATTGTCTGGTCGATTCTGTCGGTGCGTGCGACGCTCGCGGAACCATCTCCGAAGAAGCGCACCGGGAAGGCCGAGGCGCCCGCCGCGCCGCAAATCGATGTCGTTTTCATCATCGTGGCCGCGGTGACCGTCTACATGGCCGTACGCTCGCGACGATTCATCCCGATCGCTGCTCTTGTCGCCTGTCCCGTGATCGCATTGCTGGTACAGCGCATCGTGGCCTCCATCCTGACCATTGCGGATCTGCGCGGCGCCGCCCGAACGTCCGATGCGGATCGCGACGAAACCGTAGAACGCCTGCTTCTGATCGGGCTGGCCGGGGCCCTGGCCGTCCTGGGATTGTGGCGTCTGTTGTTCTGGCCTTGGCTGTTCTTCCCGGTGCCGGGTGTGCCCACGCAGATTCAACCGCGTTTCTGGCTCCTGGCGTTCGGAACGTTGCTGGCGTTCTCGTCGTTTCCCCTGTTCGCCATGTTTCTTGGGACCGACAGGTACGGCGGAGGGGCCAAGCAGGTGGATGCCCGCATGCTCCTCAAACCGGCGTGGCAGGTCGCGTCGCTACTGGTGTTGGTGGCTGTCGTTGGGTTCGGCCTGTGGGTAGGGCTGAGGTTCAAGCTGATCTACCTGGATTACTGGCCGGCGGACCCGAAGCTGACGTCGGTCTTCATGCGGATGACCGCCTCCGATGCCAAGCCGTTCTACGCCTGCCAGTTCATCCGCGAGAACAAGCTGGCCGGCAATATGTTCAACTACTGGACGGAGGGCGGGTTTGTCGCCTGGGGCCAGGACCCCGATCCCAACACGGGACGGACGCCTCTGCAATTGTTCATGGATGGCCGGGCCCAGGCCGCCTACGATACCCGGACGTTCGACCTCTGGACCGAGATCCTGGCAGGCGGACCGGCCGCCAGAAGGGCCGCGTACGAGGGACGGGACCCCACCGCCGCCGAACTGAGAGAGATCGGGCAGTGGGTGACCGAGCAGCTCGACAAATTCGACGTCTGGGTGATCCTGATGCCGGCCAACCAGTTCGACAAGGATTTCGTCCGCGCCCTCGAGTACGACCCCAACTGGCGTCTGGTCTTCCTCAACAACAAGCAGAAGCTGTTCGTCAATGTGACGACCGAGCAGGGCAAGCAGTTGTTCAGTGGCATGTTCACCGGCCGGACCACGTATCCGGACGAATTCGCCGCCAACTTCTCGGTCGGGCACAACCTTCTGCTGTCCACCGAGGCCGGTCAGAGACAGCAGGGTCTGGACATGGTCATCAAGGCGTTCCACCTCGATCCGTCGCCCGGGCCGATGCTCGATCTGCTGGTGATTGCCGCTCGGTACCCCGAGCTTCAGCAGCGGGTCAGCGAGATCTGCGTCGAGTACACCACGAAGTTCGAGAAGAACAGGTCCAGCTACGCCAATCACGATGGCTATAACCTGCGGCTCGAAGCGGCGCGTCTGGCGATGGTGCGGCTCAAGCAGGTGGCGGAGGCTCAGGGCAACCGCGAGGTCGCCCGGACCTGTGAGGACCAGATGAAACGCTATCTGATCGAGAGGGACCGCATCTCCGACAGGAAGAGGTGGTGAGCCATGGTCCAGGCGGACAGGCCGACATCGCCGGGTGGGCAGTCGCCGTCGGCCGTATCCATTTCGGTCTTCTTTCCCTGCTACAACGAGCAGGCCAACGTGGCGCGCGTGGCCAAACAGGCGGTCCGTGTGCTCGAAGGGCTGGGCGCCGATTACGAGATCATCATCGTGGACGACGGCAGCGCCGACGAGACGGGACGCATCGCCGATGAGATCGCCGCGGGCAACGAGCGGGTTCGCGTCGTTCACCACGAGCGCAACCTCGGCTACGGCGCCGCCCTCCAGTCCGGTTTCCGCGCGGCGCGCAAGGAACTGGTCTTCTACACCGACGGCGACGGCCAGTTCGACATTGGCGAGATGCCGGCGCTGCTGCCGCTGATGAACGACTACGACATCGTCAGTTGCTACCGAATGAACCGCCGGGACAACGTCGTCCGCAAGATCAACGGGTGGCTCTGGACAAAGGTCACCGGTCTGGTGTTCTCGCTGAAGGTCCGCGACGTGGATTGCGCCTTCAAGCTGTATCGCCGCGGCATCTTCGACCGGATCAAGATGGAAAGCACCGGGGCGCTGATCGACACGGAGATTCTCGCGCGGGCCGCCCGAAAAGGGTACACGATCACGCAGCGGGGGGTGCACCACTATCCACGCACCGCCGGGCGGCAGACCGGAGCCAGCCTCCGTGTGATCCTGAGGGCCTTCCGGGAACTCTGGCAACTGCGACGGCGCATCGTACGGGAACCGTGACCGGACGCAGCGGTCGGTCGACGGGGCAGATCGAGCCGTCTATGCACAAGCGAAAAGTCAACCTCTTCATCTACGGATCGCTTCGAGACAGTCGCATCTTCCAATCGGTCAGCGGCTTCGCCTTCACGCGCAAGCCCTCGAAGATCGACGTCAAGACGTTGTTTGCCGAGCCGGCCTTTCTGCCGGGCCATCGGCGGGTCAGCCCGGACAACGTGTATTACTACGCCGTCAAGACGCCGGACGCCAGGATCGAAGGATTCGTGATTCATGACGTGCCCCTCTCGGCGATGGCGGAGATCGACCGATATGAAGGAAAACGCTACCAGAGGGAGACGGTCCATGTCTACACCGCGCATGGGACGGTCGAGGCCCAGGCCTATCTCGTGACGCCCGAATCGATGCGCACACGCTTCGGCGACCGGTTTCACGTCAATCTCATCCACGAACTGTGGCTTCGCAAGCGCATCAACCGGTTCCTCCAGAGACACACGCGTCCCGGCGAGCGGACCGTCGACGCCGAACTGGAGCGCCTGGCCGAACGCGAGCTGCTGGCCACGACCGAACGCGATCTGGTCATGAGCCACTACCACACGGATGCCATCAGCGATTACTGGCTGGAACGCGAACTGGACCGGCCACGACCGAGCATCCGCCATCTGCTGAACGATCCGGAGGCGCAGCCATACCTGCGCAATTACCTGTCGCTGGTGCTGCGACAGGTGTTGCTCAACGAGTTCGACGAGCAGATCCAGAGCCGATACCGTTTCGACCTGGAGCACATGCGGACCAGCGAGCGGTTTTTCGCCCGGTCGATCAGTTTGGTGGCGGCCTTGCGGATGATCAACGCCAACCGCAGCGTGGTGGACCTGATCATCGAACGGGGCCTGAACATGATGCCGTCGGAGAACCTGGATCTGATCGACTATGTCAAATACGCCGTGCGCGCTTCGCGCAGTATCTTCGATTCGCGCGTGGCGGAGTCCCATCTGCATCGGATTCGCTCCAACCTCCAGCCGGGACTTATCCCGCTCGGCTTCGAGCTGGAGCTGAGCAGCCTGGGACCCGATGCCATCGAATCCAGGCGCAGCATCTGCAAAGCGTTGGATCCGGCGTACGACGGATTCCGGTACTTCTACGATTTCTGCCTCGACGTGCTCTGCTGGAAGCTGGGAGGCTACATCGACGACCACACCGGTTCCGGACAGCGAAGACGCACCTCGGGGTTTCTCGAACTGGCGCCCGGAAGGCTGAGCATTGCCGGCGAGCTTTCCCGGCCGGCCAGCTCCGACCCTTGGTTGCTGAACCAGTTGATCCACGAGTTGGTCAGCTTCTTCCAGGTTCAGCCGCACAGCCTCCACCTGTCCTTCCAACTGCTCAAGAGCAGGGTCAAGGAGCAGACCATCCTGCCTCTGGGGTTCGTCAAGTGCCTGCTGGCACTGGGAGGCGGGCCCGAACGAAGACCCGGTGGCCTCTGGGTGTCCCGCATGGGCCATGACGAGATCACCCAGCGCAGCGTGGGCGAAGAGCTGGTCTTCGCCCGACGCAGCCGGCGCAACTGGTACCTCGGGGGCGATGAGATCGGCGACAAGCCGCCGGCCCAGGCTACGACCTACATCCAGCAATACAAGTTCATTCGGTTGGAGAGGAGGGCCAATTACGAGCCGCTGATCCTGTGTCTGAAGGGTCTGCAACTGGCCCTGAATCCGGGTGACTATCTCAGCGCCGAGCAACTCCGGTCCGACCGGGCGCTGCAACGACAGTACGAACAACTGAAGAGATGGGCGGCCCAGCCCACGCAGATCAGTTCGCAGGTGATCGCCCGGTTCGTGAATGCGGCTCAGCAAGGGTTGATGATCGAACGCCACCGCAAGCCCGCACACCGCCTGCACTACATCGAGTGGGCGCTCGGGGCAATCGCCGTTCAGTTGCGGATGTTCAATCAGCAGGTCAGGAAGGCCGTTTCCGGTTCGAGCGAGTGACCGGGCCCATGCCGTTCGGCAACGGCCCGCGCGTCAGTGGGCCTCAGGGTCCTGGCACATCTGGTAGAGCCCGCCGCCGGCGTGGCGGAGTCTGCCCATCTCCACGAGCTTGTCCCATACCTGACGCGGATACTGGTTCGGAGGCTGGATGGCCACGATGCCTGAGCTTCGGCCTCCGCTGAAAGGCCCTCCGCCCAACGTGGACTCCGCATCGAGACGCGTCAGCTTCAGACGCTTCTTGAACGCCTTCATCGCCTGTTTGAGGTAGGCCGGGGTGAAGTCCTCGGACGCGCCGTCGCTCATGGTGGTGCTCCTGTTACTGACCGTTTCGGTGGACCGCTCAACGCCGGGGCCATCGTAGAGCCGCCGTCGCGGCCTGTCAATCTACTATCGGCGCTCGGTTACGGATTGGCGATAGGCGTTCGTTCGCTTCAGTCGGGCGATGGCCGCGCGGGTGACGCGATCATGGTCGAAGGCGAGGTTCTCCGGCAGGCGGTCGATGGGAAACCACCTGGCTTCGGCGGCGTCGTCGCCTCCACGCACGATTGTCTGCCCCTTGGCGGCGATGCCCGTGAAGACCACGGTGATCTGCCGGCCGCGAGGGTCTCGGCCGACCGTGCCGAAGGCCCGCAACTGCTCCAGGGCTATGCCCGTCAGCCCGGTCTCTTCCTTCAACTCGCGTGCAACGGCGTCCTCCAGTTCCTCGTCCATCTCGACGAAACCGCCCGGGATCGCCCATTGCCCTTTGTATGGTTCCTTCTTGCGTTCGACCAGCAACAGCCAGGCCTTGCCCCGCGCGAAGCGAAACACCGCCGCGTCGACCGTCACCATCGGCCGGGGCCAGTCGTACACATACCTGCCCTTCTTCGCCATGCGTCAAATCCTCTACTGCCTGCGTGCATACCCCTGTCGAACGCGTCGCGGGACATCATTCTATCGGCCTATGTGGACATTTCAACGGCCGATTGCGGATCGCCCGTTGCTTGCGGGCCGGCGCTGGCGTAGAATTTGCAGCTTATGTCCAGTGCGTGGAAGAACATTCTCCTGATCAAGCCCAGTTCGCTGGGCGACATCGTGATGGCGCTGCCGGCGTTGTCGGCGCTGCGCCGCAGCTTCCCGCAAGCGCGGATCACCTGGCTTGTCCGTCCGGCGTTTGCTGGGCTGATCGAGGGCCATCCGCACCTGGACGAGATCATCCACTTCGACCGCAAGACGCTGGGCAAGGCGTGGTACTGTCCGTTCGCGATGAAAGCCCTCGGGTCCCTGATCGGCGACCTGCGTCGGCGTCGCTTCGACGCGGTGCTGGACCTCCAGGGGCTGCTGCGGTCTGCGTCGCTGTCCTGGGCCTGCGGCTGCAAGTATCGTTTCGGCCCGGTCTGGGGCCGGGAGTTCGCCCATTGGTTCTACACGACCACCGTGCCGCGACACGCAGACTGGGTCCACGTGATCGACTACTACATGAAGATCATCGAGGCGATGGGCGGTTGTGACCTTGGCGTGGAGTTCGTCCTGCCCGAGAAGCCGGCGGCCGTCGAGGCTGTCGGCGCGTTGCTGTCGCAGCACGACCTGGCTCGCGAACGATACGCGGTGTTGATCCCCGGTTCCGCCCAGATCAGCAAGTGTTGGCCCGCCGCGCGGTTTGGATCGCTGGCCGGCCGGCTGGCCTCCGAGCACGGGCTGGCCATCGTCGCCACCGGCAGCGGCGCCGAGAGCGCGATGATCGAGCGAATTCAGAGCCACGCGACGTGCCGGATCGTGAACCTGGCCGGCCGCACGTCACTGCCCGAACTGGTCGAGGTGCTGCGCTCCGCCCGGATCGTCATCAGCAACGACACGGGACCGGGCCATATCGCCGCAGCGCTGGGCAAGCCGCTGGTGATGATGTTCAGTTGGTCCAACCCGCTGCGCGTCGGCCCCTACCGCCGGCCTGAGTGCATCGTCGGCCGTGACGTCGCGACGCGCGGTCTCGCGATCAAGAGCACCAACCCCGCCCACGCCATCACCCACATCACCCTCGACGAAGTCTACACGCGAGCTGTGCAGCAGCTCGCAGGCCATAGACCGTAGACTGGAGACGGGAGGTAACGGGGCTCGCATCGCGTCGCGATGGACACTGCTGTGGCTCGTGCGTCAACTTCCCCTCTGCTCCCTAGTTGCACTTAAGTCCCACATGTATCAGTCCGATATGTCCGATGGGCAAGACGAGATAGACAGAGATGCTGGAAGGTCCGATATGGACATAAGGGATCAGCTCAATTCTGAACAGTGGATGCAGTTTACGAGAGCTGTGAGGAAAGCTGGCATACAAACCCACCCATGGTGGGAAGCGGTGGAGTACGCAGGTCCGCCGAAACTCCTGCACATAGAATTGTGTGTGAGCAGGGCTTCTTCTATCAAAGAGCAAGTGGCGGCGGGGAATGACTATGAAGCCTTAGAGACGATCGCGTCCTATTTTGGGAACATTCCGAATCTGCCCGATTGGGAGCTCTCGATGGGGACCGGTGAGTGGGTATTGGATCGCGGCCACTTTGCGATCGTTGAGAAATGCGCTTACAGGGGTGGAGATCGGGAGGCTGTCATCAACTTATTGAGGGACTTTGAGGTCAACGAATGTCTCATTGACCACACTCTCGACCAGACCGAGGAGAAGACCCTAGGGTACGTGTTGTCTTCATGCGCGGCTGATGCAGAAATATTGAGTGAGGCTCTGACAATTGGGGCGAACTCGCCCGACTATGAGGGGACTCTCACACTTATTGCGAACCTACGTAGATATGGCGAACGGGCGCCTTGAAGTCCCATGCAAACTGACAGCCTGTTTCTCTTCAGAGCCACAAGGAAGACCATTTGGGAAAAGTAAGATGAACGGCATAACAACGCAAATCAAAGTTGGCACCCTTGGGGAGTTGTTGGTTCAACTTCGGTTGCTGCAATTTGATGTGCAGGCGGCACCACCTCTTAAGGATTCAGGCAATGACCTTATCGCAGTTCGCCACGGCGTTTTTAGGGCGATTCAGGTCAAGACTACCACAGGCTCTTCGTATCAAACGAATGGACTGCCAGATCACTACCATCTCCTGGCGGTTGTCAACCTCGTCAAGGATAGCGATGTCATCTTCCTCGATGAATCTAGGGTGTTTCTCATTCCAAGAGAACGCGTCATGTCTGCTCCACGAAGGTGCGATCAGTTGAATGAATACAGTCTGAACACGGCGCATGTGGATGGCCTATTCAGCGACCAAAGACTGTGCCCGCTGCCGGACGTGCCTTCGAGGATGTCTGCGCCTACTTCGTCGACCAGATCATCGTCTCTCTAGCTGAGAGCACGGAAACCAGACTTACGGATAGTCTGCCGAGCTTCTATCTTCCTTTGCTGCCGAGACGTGTAGAGTTCTCAATGGTTTGGTCCGTGCCCTGCGCAAACCGTAGCTCTTCCTCCAGCCCGAAGCCTACGGTCTCCGGCCGCCAGCCTATGCAGGAGCGACGACGGTGGCGCAGCGCTGGCAGAGGTCGGGACTGTCGGCGTTGGCGCCGACGCTGGGCCAGTAGTTCCAGCAGCGCTGACACTTGGCGTGTGGGCTTTTGGCGGCGGCGACGGTCGTCGCCTCGGCGGATCGTTCGAGCTTCACCTCGCTGACGATGCAGAGGGCTGCGAACGCTTCGACGCCGAACGCCTCGATCGCGGCGGCATCTTCGTCCGTGCATCGCATCGTCACGGACGCTTCCTGATTGCTGGCGATGGTCTTGTCCTGCCGGAGTCCTTCGAGGGCACGCAGGACCTCATCGCGAAGGGCCATGATCTTCTGCCATCGGGCCTGCTGGCTCGCGTAGTCGACGCTCGCATCGACCTTTGGCAGGCTCACCAGATGCACGCTGGCGCAGTCCTGCGGCTTGAAGGGCATCGCTTCCCACGCCTCTTCGGCGGTGTGCGCCAGGACCGGCGCCAGCAGCCGCACGAGCGCGCTGAGGATCTCGTACATCACGGTCTGGCCGCTGCGTCGGGACAGGCCGTCTGTCGCGTCGCAGTACATCCGGTCCTTGAGGACGTCCATATAGATGCTGCTCATCTCGACCGTGCAGAAGTTGTACAGCAGCGAGAAGACGCGATGGAACACGAAGTTCTCGTACGCGTCGGTGACGTCCGCGATCAGCTTCTGCAACTGGCACATGGCCCACTTGTCGATCTCGAACATGCGGTCGTACGGGATCGAGTCAATGGCCGGCTCGAAGCCGTCGAGGTTGCCCAGCAGGTAACGGAGTGTGTTGCGGATCTTGCGGTAGGCGTCCTGCGTGCGGCCGATCAGCTCATCGTTGCAGCGCACGTCCTCCTGGTAGTTGACGCTGGCGACCCACAACCGCAGGATGTCGGCGCCGTACTTGGCGATCTCGTCCTGGGCGTTGATGTAGTTGCCCAGCGACTTGGATTGCTTCATGCCCTTTTCGTCGACGGTAAAACCGTGCGTCAGAACGCTTTTGAAGGGGGGCTTTCCCGTGGCGCCCAGCGCCGGCAGCAGGGAGAGCTGAAACCAGCCGCGATGCTGGTCGGAGCCTTCGAGGTACAGATCGACCGGGACTGGCCAGCCGGCCGCCACCGCGACGCTGTACCAGCTACAGCCCGACTCGAACCACACGTCGAAGATGTTCTCTTCTTTCTGGAGATGGTCGAGGTCGAACCCTTCGGGCAAGTGGAAATCATCCCCCAGAATCTCGCGGGGCGAGTCGGTGAACCAGCTATTGGAGCCGCGCTGGCCGATGTGCCGGGCGACCGCCATCACCGATTCTTTCGTCAGCAGCGTCTGCCCATCCGGCATCGTGAAGACCGGGATCGGCAGACCCCAGCTTCGCTGGCGGCTGATGCACCAGTCCGGCCGCGATTCGAGCATGCCCGCGATCCGCTTCTGGCCCCACGCGGGAATCCAGCGGACCTCCTCGACGGCGTCCATCGCCATCGCACGGAGGTTGCGGCTGGTGTCGGGCAAGTCCCTGTCCACGCCCACGAACCACTGCTCGGTTGCGCGGAAGATCACCGGGCCTTTGCTTCGCCAGCAGTGGGGGTAGCTGTGGACGATCTCTCGCTGGGCAAACAGCCGGCCCGTTCTTGCCAGGCGCTCGTTGACTTCCTTGTCCACGGAGAGCACGTTCTTGCCTTGCAGCCAGTCGGGGACGGTCTCGTCGTAGCAGCCATCGTCTTTGACGGGCGAATAGACCGCCAGGCCATACCGCTGGCCCGAGAGATAGTCTTCCTGGCCGTGGCCGGGCGCGGTGTGGACCAGACCCGTGCCGTCCTCGGTGGTCACGTACTCGGCGAGGATCACCATATAGGCGTCCCTGTCGGTCGGATTGGTCTCGATGAACGGGTGCCGATAGCGAAGTCCTTCGAGTTCGCTACCGCGGACCGTCTTGGTTCCGACGGCGTATTGACCTTGCGTCAGGCCGCCGGCGGCGACGACGGCCTCGATGCGATCGGTCGCGACGACGGAGGTGTACTTGCGTCCATCCTTCTCGTAGGAGACGGCGGTGTATTCGAGATTCGGATGCACGGCGACCGCCAGGTTGGCTGCCAGCGTCCAGGGCGTGGTCGTCCAGATCATCAGGGCGACCTCTGAATCCTTGGTCTGATCATTCGTGACGACTCCCAGCTCGATCAGCCGTGCGGTGGTCTCCTGCGTCGCACTGAAGTTGACGAAGATGCTGGGCGAAGCGATGTCTTTGTATTCCAGCTCCGCCTCCGCCAGCGCCGTCTCACATCCGACGGACCAGTGGATCGGCTTGAGCTGGCGATAGACCAGTCCCTTTCCCACCAGCGTCGCGAAGACCTCCAGGATTCCGGCCTCGTATTGCGGCTTGAAGGTCAGGTAGGGATTCTCGAAGTCGCCGAACACGCCGAGGTCCTGGAACTGCCGGCTCTGGAGCTTGACGTACTTGCTGGCGTACTTCATGCACTCGCGGCGGACCTCCGTCTTGCTCATCTGCCGGACCTTCTCGCCCAGGTCGGTCATCACCTTGGCCTCGATGGGCAGCCCGTGGCAGTCCCAGCCCGGGATGTACGGCGCGTCGAAGCCGGCCATCGTCTTGTATTTGACGACGAAGTCCTTGAGGACCTTGTTGATGACGTGGCCCATGTGGATGTCGCCGTTGGCGTAGGGCGGGCCGTCGTGCAGGACGTAGAGCGGGGCGCCCAGCCGGGCCTCGCGAATCTGCGTGTAGATACTCTCCTTCGCCCAGCGCTGGCGCATCTGGGGCTCGCGCTGCACGAGGTTGGCCTTCATCGCAAAGCTCGTTTGCGGCAGGTTCAGGGTGTCGCGGTAGTTCTTCTTGTTCTCGTCTGCCATCGTCAAGGTCCTTGAAAGCTCGAAAAACGAATCGCGTATCTTATGCTTCGCCCTGGCCTCTGTCAACGGAACCGCCAAACGCATTGGGTCGTGCCGCGACGGCGTTGGCAGCTTCCAACGAAAAAAAGCCTTCCAGAGTCGGCTGCTCTGAAAGGCTTTCATGATCGCGGGGTCAAAGCGTTCTCAGGGCAGCTTCCTGTGGTCTCCAGTGACAGCGATCGGGCCGGCGCATATCCTTTGCGTCGCCTTCCCGGCTGCTGCCCCGAATTGTCCACCGTTTGCCATCTGCATGATAACCTCTTTGAGGTTCGATCTTTACCAGGACTATCGGCCCATGTCAACCATGACTTTAGTTCTCAGCCGTTGACGCTGGGGTGCCTTGCCATCGCAGCTCCGCGAGGACCGGGTTGTGGTCGGAGACGACCGGCTCATCGACGATAGTCACTTGCTCCACCTGCCAGGGATCCGCCGAACGGATGAGGATGTAGTCGATCTTCGAGCGGGGGGCGACGACGTCGGTCCAGGCGGCGTCGAGCAGGACGTTCATCGGGCGACTGCCCGGCCGGGCGTTGAAGTCGCCTGCCAGGACAACAGGCGGGCCGTCTTCGGTGCCGAACAACTGGGCCAGCCGCGTCGTCTGCTGCGTGCGGATCTCCTCATCGAGATGGCACAGATGCGTTCCGACGAATCGCAGCGGTCCGATGCCCTCCGGCTCGATCCACACCTCCAGCGCCGCTCGCGGTTCGCGGTCGCCCCAGTGAGGAAGGGGGTGCACGGCCGTCGCGACGATGGGAAACCGCGAGAGGATGGCTTCGCCGTAGCGGCCGCCCTGGTAAGGCATCGCCTGGCCGAAAGCGCAGTGCATCTTGCAGAGCTTGCCGAGCAGCGCCGTCTGATCGACGCCCGAGGCTCGCTCGGTGCCGTGGTCGACCTCCTGCAAGGCGACGAGGTCCGGCGACAGATCGTTGATGACCTTTGCCAGACGCTCGTAGTCGAACTGCTCGTCCATCGCTTCGCCGTGATGGATGTTGTAGGTCAGCACGCGAAGCGTTTGCGGGCGCTGCGGGCGGGCCGATCCCGACTGGCAGCCGCTCAACGCCGCAAGTAAAGCGATGCCCAAGACGAATACAGTGACAGCTCTTCTGCTTCGTTTCATGTCGTCACCTGCGATTGGGGTCTTGTCGTTCAAATGCGACTCTTTCTACGCGCTGATCGCGTCGGCCTTTTGACGGTGCCTCCGGGCCCGCAGCGCCGACTCCATTTCCGCCAGGAGCTTCTCGAGATTCCATTGCCCGTATCGACAGGTCCAGTCGGCACAAAGGTGTCGGAGGTGTTCGTGGATGAGCTGATTCCGTCGTTCCGGGCTGAGACGCTTCATGATATCCCTTCTCACGTGACGTTCGTTCGATCTTCCGCGACGGACGGTCCGTCGTCAGACGCGGATCCTGGCGAAGCGGCGCTTGCCGACCTGGACGACCATGCCGTCGGCCGGCGTGGTCGCGGCGTTGGGGTCCGTGACCTTCTGCCCGTCGATGCTGACGCCGCCCTGCATGACCATGCGCTTGGCTTCGCCGCCGGTATCGACCAGCTTGCAGGTCGTCAGGAGCTGCTTGACGCTGATCGGCTCGGCCGGCAGCCGGAACTCGGGAATCTCATCGGGCAACTGGCCCTGCGCGAAGACCTTGTCGAACTCCGCTGCGGCAATCTCCGCCAGTTCGGGGCCGTAGAACTGGGCGACGATCGTCTTGCCCAGCGCGACCTTGGCCTCCTTGGGATGGGTCTGGTTCGGATCGACCAGCGTCGCGATCTGCTCGGCGGGAAGGCTGGTCAACAGCGTGTAGTAGTTGGCCATCATCTCGTCGCTGATGCTCATGACCTTGCCGAACATGTCGTTCGGAGCGTCGGTGACGCCGACGTAGTTGCCCTTGGACTTGCTCATCTTCTCCTTGCCGTCGAGGCCGACGAGGATGGGCATGGTGATGACGATCTGTGGGGGCTGGTCGTTCAGCCGCTGGAGGTCGCGTCCGACGAGGTTGTTGAAGGTCTGGTCGGTACCGCCCAGCTCGACGTCACTGCGGACCATCACGGAGTCATAGCCCTGCATGAGCGGATAGAGGAACTCGTGGATGCCGATGGGGTCGCCGGCCTTGTAGCGCAGCTCGAACGTGTCGCGTTCGAGCATGCGGGCGACTGTCATGCTGCTGGCCAGCTTGATCAGATCGGCCAGGTTGAGCTTGGCGAGCCACTCGCTGTTGTAGCGGACTTCGAGCTTGTCGGGGGAGGTGTTGAGGATGTGTCCGGCCTGGTTGAAATAGGTGCGGGCGTTTCGCTCGATCTGCTCGGGCGAGAGCATGGGCCGCGTCGCGTTCTGGCCCGTCGGGTCGCCCACCCGCGCGGTGTAGTCGCCGATGATCAGGACCGCCTTGTGGCCCAGGTCCTGAAATTGGCGCATCTTGCGGAGCACGACCGTGTGGCCCAGGTGAATGTCCGGGCTGGTCGGGTCCAGCCCCAGCTTGATCCGCATCGGGCGGCCCGCCTTGGCCGCGTCCACCAGACGCTGGGCCAGGTCCGTTTCGGTGTACACCTCCACGGTGCCCCGTTTCAACGCCTGTACAGTCTGCACCACGTTGTCCGACATAAACCTGCCTCTCTATCTTCGTTGCCGTTCGAAAGAACTGGCAATCTTAGTCAGATGCACCGGCGAATGCAACCGGGAAATCCGCACCGCCGAGCGTAGCCGCGACGAATCGAGGGACTGCTTGCCGAACCGTCGCGGGCCGGGTATAGTCGCAGTGACTGTCCGGCGCGTTGGGAGTCTCGTGGCCGGGAGGATCTGGATGGAGAACCCTGTGGAAATGCCGACGATGGAGATTGTCGAGGCCGATTTGGATTGCGTCGCGCATCAGCGAGCGGTGGTCGAGCTGATCGATGCGTACGCCGCCGACCCGATGGGCAATGGCCGGCCTCTTGCGCCGCAGGTGCGAGACAACCTCGTCGACGGTCTGCGGCGGCATCCCACGACCCTGATCTTCCTCGCCTTCCAGGGCGGCAGGGCGGTCGGAATCGCGGTCTGTTTCCTCGGCTTCTCGACCTTCCACGCCAAACCCTTGGTCAACATCCATGACCTGGCGGTGGTGGCGGACTGTCGCGGACGGCAAATCGGCCGCCGGCTCCTCGACGCGGTCGCCGACAAGGCGCGACACTTGCACTGCTGCAAGCTCACCCTGGAGGTGCAGGAGAACAACCGTCGCGCCCGGCGTCTGTACGAAGCGGCAGGCTTCGCACAGGCCCAGTACCAGGAGGGCACCGGCGGCTCGCTGTTCTACGCCAAGCCCCTTTGACGCGAACGCCGTTCCGCCCTCAGTGGGTCTCGCCAGCACCGTACAAGGCGTGGATTCCCGCCTCCACGGCGGCCCGTGACTCCGCCTTCATCAGGGTTGTCGTCACCTGCTTGCGGCTGGGGTGCAGCCGGGCGTAGCGGACGATGAACTTGCGAAAGTAGCCGATAGCCCGCTTTTCCGGATAGCCGTTCAGGACGCGATGGAAGTGCTCGAGCATGATCGCCCGCTGTTCGGCCAAGTCCGGCGGGGGCGGGATGGGACGGTTCTCCCACACGCAACGCAGCTCGCGGAAGATCCACGGATTGCCGATCGCGCCACGGGCGACGACGAACCCGTCGAGACCGGTCTGTCTCATCCGTTCGAAGGCCGCCTGCGGATCGAAGACATCCCCGCTGCCGATGATCGTGGCCGAAGGAAACCGGGCCTTGACACTGGCCAGAGTGTCCCAGTCGGCCTTGCCGCGATAGCGCTGTTCGACGGTGCGCCCGTGAATGACCAGTGCATCGATTCCTTCTTCGATCGATCGCGTCACGATCTCCCAAAAGTCATCCTGGGAGGCGCTGTCGTGATCGATGCCGATGCGAAGCTTGACCAGCAGGGGACAGGCGACGGTCTCGCGGACCATCCTGACGATGTCGATGACTGTTTTGGGGCGGGCCAGCAGTGCGCCGCCGCGCCCGCGCCGCAGGACCTTGGGCACCGGACAGGCGAAGTTCAGATCGATCACATCGTATCCAACCGCCACCAGGTCGCGCGCGGCCTTGGCCATGATGGCGGGGCTTTCGCCCATGATCTGCGCGCCCACCGGATGCTCGTCGATGCCCGGACGAAAACAGGCCTTCCGCAGGACGCGCGGCTCGGCCATGCTCTTGGCCAGCATCACATCGGCTAACGCGAACGGGCAGCCGAAGCGCCGGGCGAACGAGCGCATGGTGTAGTCGCTGTACCCGCTGAGCGACGCCTGGAAGAAGGGAACGTCCAGCGTCAGGCTGCCAAGTCGTAGTCCGATGGATTCTTGCATAATGTTTTGGCGGCGGTTCAGCGGCGACTATGGCGTAGCTGGTCTGTTTGCCCTGGGACTGCGTCCGTCCCGGCTGTCGATGGACGGCTTTCCGGTCAGTGTCTTGAGAATCTCACTGGTGACCGGCGGGCATCCAGGCACGTATTGGCCGTCCTGCCTGCATCGGGCGGCGCAGTTGCCGATGCAAAGGGTCCCCTCGGGGAGGTCCACATTCCCTTTGCCGATGGCGATGTTCAAATGCCGCCAGGACGGGAAGTAGTCGAACAACTGGTCTCGATACCCCTTCAGGAACAGCAGCACGGTGGACTGGCACGCGCTGCAGGAGTTCCTGTCGAAGACCGTGACGTTGGGAAACTCGATGGTCAGGTTGGCCGCCGGCGCGGCAAACGGAGTGATCCACTCCTGCCAGTGGTCGGGCGTCACGCAGATCGAGGGCAGGTCGATGACGCCGTAGCCCCGCGCGGCCCCGATCGCCAGGTGGGGAACGGTCTCGGCAGTCGTCCCCATCAGCCGGCACGCCACCGCATCGGCCGCAAAGGCGTCTGCGCCGGCGACCACGGTGTCCATCACCTTGGCCTCACCCGCGCTCGGTCCCAGCCCCTCCATGCCTACCGTCCCGTCGATGATGGCCAAGTGCGGACGCAGCACCGACGCCATGTCGGCGATCGCGATGTTGATCGGTTTCTCGTCACTGCCTTCGACGGGCGGCAGCATGTGCAGTTGCACCTTGCTGCGCCGCCAGAGGCAGCCCTTCATGTTTTTGACCGCCAGCGTCACCCCCGTGTGCATGTGCATCTTCATCACCGGGATCGAGACGACCAGGTCGTAGTCCCACACGTCGGCGCAGAGCTTGAGCTCGTGCAGCGCTACGCCCCGCTCGATGGGCAACTCGACGGGCGGACGGCGGTCCATGTCGATCAGGCCGCAACCGCGTTTCCGGGCAACATCTGCGATCCCGGACGTGACGAACGCCTCCATCGCGTCGACGCCGGTAATCGGGCTTTCGCCGACGGCCACATCCGCACCGGCTTCGGCCAGCGCATCGATGGCGGCGGCGACGACGTCCGGATGCGTGGTGATCCCCTCACCCGGCGTCGCCACCCGCCCGACGTTGGGCTTGAGCAGCACGCGCTTGCCTCTCGCGGGCGACAGGTCCAGCCCTGCCAGAGCCGAGCGCGTGTTGACGTATGGCCCCTGGCCGTGGGCCACCTGGACCGACGGATGCGTGGCTGACTCCAAGAGTGGATTGTGTGCTAACATAATCGTCGCGGCAAGGGCACGTTCCGGGGCTTCGGACTGTCTTTCAGGTCGCGTCTGGTGATCCTCAACAGGCCTGCAAAACTACCAGTATACCCTTTTTTTCTCTGGGCTGTCAAACCTCGTCCCGTCTTCCATTCATAGCGGTTCGGATGGATATCGCGATAGGATGCATCAGAACGGCCGCAGCTTACGGTTGCCACGGGGACGGGCGTATGGTAGCTTCAAACGCGTTCTCGGCTGCGATGTGGCTTATCGAGCCTGAAAAATGGAGAGATTGCCCACCACAAGCCGATGAAACAGTCAACTGAAGGCGTTCGTATATCCTGCCTACAGCAGGTAATTCGAGGTGTACTGCATTGAGAAGACTGAGCGTACTATCCGGCGGTGTGGTGCTGGTGGCCCTGGGAGCGGCTGCGTTCTTCGGCCGCGGGTTCTTCCGGGGCGCGATGACGATCCACGATCTGCTCACCGAGAACCAGCAGCTCAAGGGCGCCATCACCAACCTGACAGCCGAGGACCAGATCGGCTATGCCAAGGTGATCTCCCAGCGCACGGAAACCGATGGGCGCCTGCTGACGACCCTGCGGTTCGTCGAGACCAGCCGCGAGGACAAGACCCAGACGATCCTCCAGAAGGAGTACACGATCGAGGGGGACGTCATTCATTTCGATGCCCTGATCGTCAAGTTCACGGACCAGATGGTCATGGACGGCAAGGCCCGCGCCCTGTACATCTGGCGTCGCGTCTACGGCGAGAAGATGGCCCCGGAAGAGGGGTTGCCCATCGAGACGATGGGCAGCGAGCCCAAACGCTACGCCGACCTGCTCAAGCTCCTCCCCGCCGACCAGCGCGACCTGTTCTGGTCCCACATCTGGGATCTCGCCCACGACCCCGAGGCCCTGGCCCAATACGGCATCAAGGCCATCTACGGCAACGTCATCTACTCCCAGCTCCGCGAGGGCCTGATCTACGTCTTCAAGATCGGCCCCACCGGCCACCTCTACGTCGAAGACGTCCCCGCCATGTAACGATGGCTCGTCTCCGATTTCGACCGGCTGCGGCGCGCTCGCCGTTGGCGCGACAAAGGCTGTCCGCCATACTGAAACCAGTTGAGTTGGGCATACCATAGGGCATTTGACCGGAAAAGGCCGTTGATGCTCACGACAGATGAACTGCTGAACGAGGCGATGTCTTTGCCTGTCGAGCTTCGCGCTCAGTTGGTCGATGAGCTGCTCAAGAGCCTCAATCCCACGCGTGCGGAGATCGACGAACTGTGGGCCGCTGAGGCCGAGAGGCGAGTGGCCGAGATTGAGGCGGGCCAGGCCGAACTAATACCGGGCGAGGAAGTCTTTGCCAAACTGCTCAAGAGACGGAGCCAGTGAACTACAGCTTTCACGCCGGGGCGGAAGCGGAATTGAATCAGGCGGTGGACTACTACAACGCCTGCCGTCCCGATCTGGGATGGGAGTCCGCCCAGGAGGTCCACTTGGCGATTCAGAGCATCCTGGCGCATCCGCTGGCGTGGACCTCTCTGTCGAAGCACACACGCCGTTGCCTCGTGCGCCGTCTTCCCTGTGACGTCGTCTGCCAGATAGCTCGCGTGCGATCCGGATCGTTGCCGTTATGCATCTGAATCGCCGACCCGGCTATTGGCAGGGCCGAACGGGGCGACCGTAGCGGAGAGAAGCGAGGCCGCATAGGGCGTACCTCTGATACTGCGCGAGGCGTCGGTCATCTCACGGGGTGTGTTGCGCATTGACGGGTGTGGGCGGTCCGGGTATGGTGTGGGTGGCGTTGTGATTGGCAGACCATGAACGGGCAGGCATGCGACCGGATACGGATTTCGACATTGTCATCATCGGAGGCGGTATCGTCGGATTGGCCTCGGCGTACAAGATCGCGCAGAGGCATCCGCAGGTCCGTGTGGCGGTGCTGGAGAAGGAGGACCGGCTGGCGAGTCACCAGAGCGGGCGCAACTCCGGCGTGATTCACTCGGGCCTGTACTACAAGCCCGGCTCCGCCAAGGCCAGGACCTGCTCCGCCGGACGTAAGGAACTGATCGCCTTCGCCCGGCAACACAAAATCCCGCATGACATCTGCGGCAAGATCATCGTCGCCACCGATCGGCGCGAGTTGCCCGCGATGGAACGAATCCTCCAGAACGGCCTGGCCAACGGTGTCGAAGGGCTGGAGAAGATCGGGCCCGAGCGGATCCGGCAGATCGAGCCCTCGGTCGCCGGCATCGCGGGCCTTCACGTCCCCAGCGCCGGCATCATCGACTTCGTCGCGGTGGCCGAGCAGTTGGCCGAACTGCTCTGCGAGCACCGGCCGGAGAACAAGGTCCTCAACGAGCACCGGGTCGAGTCCTTCGACAGGCACGATTTCTACCTGAATGTCAGGACCTCTCGCAGGCAGATCAGCACGCGATATGTCGTCAACTGCGCCGGTCTGCAGTCCGACCGGATCGCCTGGATGGATCGCGTCGATCCGGGCGTCAGGATCGTCCCATTTCGTGGGGACTACAGCGATTTGAGCCCGGAGGCGGCGCAAAAGGTGAGGAACTTGGTCTATCCCGTGCCCGATCCGGCCTTCCCGTTCCTGGGCGTGCACTTCACGCGCATGCTTTCCGGCGGCGTGGAGTGCGGCCCCAGCGCGGTCTTCTCTTTTGAGCGGGAAGGCTACGGAAAGACGGATTTCAGCCTTCGCGACACATGGGATGCCCTGTCGTACCGGGGCACCTGGCGGCTGTTCCTTCGCCATTGGCGCTATGGGCTGGGCGAGTGTGTCCGCACGTTCTCGAAGAAGCGGCTGGTCAAGCAGCTCCAGCGGCTGGTGCCCTCGCTGACGCCGGAAGACCTTCAGCCGGGCAGCGCCGGCATTCGCGCCCAGGCGCTGGGTCCCAGAGGCGAGTTGGTGGACGACTTCAAGATCGAGGCGACGAAGAACGCGATCCACGTCCTGAACGCGCCGTCGCCGGCCGCCACCGCCTGCCTGGCCATCGGCGACCACATCTGTGGCATCGCCACAGAGCGATTCCAACTGTGAGAGGCTGATATGATCGACCTGGCGGCGAAGCGATACATCGTCCTGGTACAGTGTCACATCGTCAAGGAGCGCTGCCCGGGCTACCTGTGCGAGAAGGCCTTCCACGAACGGACCGGCGGCTTTGCGCCGTATCCCAAAGACCAGACGCACCGGATGCTCTCGATGACTTGCGGCGGCTGCTGCGGACGTGCCCTGCATCGAAAGCTCACGCTGCTGCTCCGGACCATCGGCAAGAAGGAAGGCATTACCAAGGAACAGATCGTGGTGCAGCTATCCTCCTGTATCACCAACGACAACTTCCACGCGCCGCCGTGCCCCCATCTGGACTACCTCCGGACATTGATCGCGCGAATCGGACTCGATGTGCTCGATGCCAGCGTCATCAGTGCGACGGCCGAGAAGCGCAGACGAGAGGGGCGGTACCATTCCTGAGTCGAACGCCATGACAAGGAGGCACGCCACGCCCAGTCTGTTCGCCTCACAGGAGCCGCCCGAGCCGGCCGGTGCGCATATCGTCCGGGTGGCCCTGGCCTCGGCGGCGGACACGGAATTCGACTACCTCGTGCCTGATGCCCTCTGGCCCATTGAAGTCGGGTGTCGTGTCGAGGTCCCGTTCGGAAGGGGCAACAAGCCCGAAGTCGGCTTCTGCGTCGAGTCGGACGTTGCGCCCGAGAGGGCCTTTGACGGCGGGAGCCGGCAGGTCCGCCTCAAGCGGGTTGCCCGCGTTCTCGACGCCGAGCCGCTGCTCGGCCCCGATCTGATGGAGCTGGCGCGGTGGATCGGCGACTACTACGTCTGCCCGCTGGGCCAGGTGCTGGCAGCGATGGTGCCCGGCGCGGTCAAGCGGGCGGCTGGTGTCAAGAAGCAGCGATGCGTGTATCTGGTCGCGCGGGCTCAGGAGATCGCCGCCGAGCTTCGCAGCGCCAAGCACAAGCAGATCGTCAGTTTCCTGAGCGCACGTGAAGCACTGACGGTTGACTCAGCGGTCGAGCTGGACGAACTGGTCGCGGCGGTCGATTGCCAGTCGGCGACGGTCAAGCGACTGGCCGAAAAGGGCGTCGTCAAGGTCGCGGTGAAGAAGGTGCTCAGCGCGCTGCCGGCGGTGCCCGAATCGATGGCGAATCCCGAGCACGAGGTCATTCTGAACGCCGACCAGCAGCGGGGGCTCGAACAGATCGCACAGCAGATTGCCTCCGGCCGATTCGGCGTCACACTCCTGCATGGCGTCACCGACAGCGGCAAGACCGAGCTGTACATCCGCGCGATCGAAATGGTCCTCAAAAAGGGCAAGGCGGCCATCATTTTGCTGCCGGAAATCGCGCTGACCGCCCAGACCGTACAGCGATTCAGCGAGCGCTTTGCGCGGATCGCCGTGATGCACTCGGGTCTGACCGCCGGCCAACGCAATGTCCAATGGCAGAAGATTCGGGCCGGCGAGACCGACGTCGTGATCGGTGCCCGCTCGGCAGTCTTTGCGCCGCTGCCCAATCTCGGCATCGTTGTCGTCGACGAGGAGCACGAGCCGAGCTACAAGCAGGACACGGTCCCGCGTTACCATGGGCGCGATGTGGCGATCAAGCGGGCCCAACTGGCCGGCGCGCACTGCATCCTCGGCAGCGCCACCCCTTCGCTGGAGAGCCTTCACAACAGCCGGACCAAGTCCAGCTTCACGCTGGTCCGCCTTCCCAGGCGGGTGATGGACCTGCCGATGCCCGAGATGAAGCTCGTGGACATGCGGGCGCGCGACGCCGTCGCCGACCGGCAGGATCTGCTCAGCCAGCCCTTGGCGGCGCATCTGGCCGAAACGCTGGCGAGGAAGGAACAGGCGATCCTGCTTCTGAACCGACGAGGTTACAGCAACTTCGTCTTCTGCCCATCCTGCAGGCACACGCTGCAATGCCGCAACTGCGACGCGGCGCTGACCTTCCACAAGACGCAGCGTTCGACCGCGCCCATGAAGACCGTCACCGGCCGGCACATGGACTTCGGCCACGCGATCTGTCACCACTGTCTGGCTCAGACGCTGGTCCCGCGCAACTGTCCCGTGTGCGGCAAGGCGATGACCATGATCGGCCTGGGCTCACAGCGGCTCGAAGAGGAGCTGGCGACGAAATTCCCGCAGGCCCGGGTCCGCCGGGTCGACAGCGATTCCATGGCCAGCCAGGACTACTACCGGCTGCTGAAGGAGTTCGGCCAGGGTCATATCGACATTCTCGCGGGCACCCAGATCCTCGCCAAGGGCCTGCACTTTCCCAACGTCACGTTAGTGGGCGTCGTAAGCGCCGACACCTGCCTGTATTTACCGGACTTTCGGTCCAACGAGCGGACGTTTCAACTGATCTCGCAGGTGGCCGGGCGGGCCGGACGCTCGGAAAAGCACGGAACCGTCTTCGTCCAGACGTACTTTCCCGACCAGCCGACGATCCAATTCGCCCTCCACCAGGATTTCGAGGGATTCGTCCGCGAGGAGATGAAGCACCGCGAAATCTGCACGCTGCCCCCGTTGTGGCGGCTGGCGACGATCGTGATGCGCGACGAAGAATATGATCGGCTCGAAACCGCGGCCAACAAGATGCGGCTGCGAATTGATGAGGCCGTCGCCCATCACGGCCTGCAGGTGAAGGTTCGCGGCCCGATGCCCGCGGTCATCAGCCGAATTCAGCGCTTCCACCGTCTCCAGATCGTGGTCCAGGCGCCGACCGCCGCGATCATGGGAAAGCTGTTCGCCGGCCTGCGGGGGGCGCCGCCGATTCGCCCGGCGGTAAAAATTGCTGTTGACATCGACCCGGTCAACTTGTTATAGCTTGCTCTCCTTCGCGACGCGTGCTATACTACACGTTTCGACGACCGGGGAGTAGCTCAGCTTGGCTTAGAGCGCTGCGTTCGGGACGCAGAGGTCGCAGGTTCAAATCCTGTCTCCCCGATTTCCCCTTGTTTGTCTCAGTTGCTTCCGTATTCTGTCGGGTGGCAGCGGCAAGCCCCCGCTCGCCGATGGATTCGGTGTCCAACTGTGCGGAGCAACCTGCTTCTTATGGAACTTGCCTGGGGTCTGTGGCGACGGTATAGTTGGGCATCTTCGCGGCGACCCTGTGGGAGATGGGCGACCGGATCCACTCTGCGGGACGCCGGAAGGTGCGGCGACGCCCGCTTGGCGCGTCGAATCATGGATCGGAAGAAGGGCACTGGGCAAGGAAAGCCGTGGCAGATTCGGGTACCGCAACGCTGGACTACGAGCCGCTCGCAGAAGGCGGGTTGCGCCTCGTCCTGAAGGGGACGCTGAATGCGGCGGGCATACAGCAGCTCTGGCGACAGGCCATGCGGCAGGTGGCTCAGTCCGATCCCGCCGCCCTCGAAATCGATGCCCGGGGTGTGGAGAGCCTCGATGCAGCGGGCATGGCCCTTCTGCTCGAATTGAAGGCCCAACAGGAGCAGCGCCGCCAGGATTTCCGCATCCGGGGCTTGCGCGACGACCTGAGCGATCTGATGAAGCTGTTCGATCCGGGACCGCCCGCGCCGCCCAAGCCGGGTCCGGGGCTGCTGGTCCGCTTCGTCCATCGCGTGGGCGAGATTTCGCACGGAGTTCTCGTGGGCTTCCACACGCAGGTCAACTTCCTCGGGGAGATCTTTGTCCGGCTGCTCAGTGTCCTGGTCCGTCCAAGCCGCCTGCGTTGGGCCGACACGTTCCTGATCGCCGAGAAGGCCGGGGCCAACGCCGTCGGGATCGTCGCCTTGATGGGCTTTCTGATCGGACTGATTCTGGCCTTTCAATCCGCGATCGGCATGCGCAAGTTCGGCGCCGAGATTTACGTGGCCGACCTCGTCGTGCTGGTGTTGTTCCGCGAGTTGGGACCTTTGATCACAGCCTTCATCCTGACGAGCCGCAGCGGATCGGCCTTCGCCGCCGAACTGGGAACCATGAAGGTCAACGAGGAGGTCGATGCGCTGGTGACGATGGGGGTGGACCCCGTTCAGTTCCTGGCTTTGCCCCGCCTGGTCGCCGCGATTTGTGTGATGCCGCTGCTGACGCTGTTCAACGAGCTGTTCGGCCTGATCGGTTGCGGGCTGGTCATGCGCTCGTTCGGTTTTCCCGTGGCGACCTATATCGACCAGATCCAGGAGGCCGCCAGCCTGGGCGACTTGTTCGGCGGCCTGGCCAAGACCTTTGTATTCGGCGGCCTGATCGCCGGCATCGGGTGTCTGCGAGGCTTGCAGACGGGCAAGAGCCCCAGCGCCGTCGGCGATTCGGCGACGCGCGCCGTCGTCAGCGGCATCGTCGCCATTGTGGTCGTCGATGGAGTGTTCGCCGTGATGTACTATTACCTGGGGATATGACGGAAGATGGGTTCCGACGCACCGCCGATCATTCAGGTCAGCGACGTGACCGTGGGCTACGATCACCACATCGTCCTGAAGGACGTGACGTTCGAGGTGCGCGCCGGCGAGGTCTTTTGCATCCTGGGCGGCTCGGGCTGCGGCAAGAGCACGCTGCTCAAGCACATGATCGGGCTGCATCGGCCGATGGCCGGGAGCATCCTCGTCGACGGGACCGACATTGTTACGGCTGAAGGCGAGGAACGCCGGGCGCTGCTCGGCCGGATCGGAGTGGCCTATCAGAACGGCGCGCTGTTCGGCTCCATGAGTCTGATCGAGAACATCTGCATGGTCCTGGAGGAGTTCACGAGCCTGCCGCGACAGGCCATGCAGGCGATCGCGCGGATGAAGATGAAGGTGGTCGGGCTCCAGGACGCGGGCGACCGGATGCCCTCCGAACTCAGCGGCGGCATGCGCAAGAGGGCGGCCATCGCGCGGGCGCTGGCCCTGGACCCGAAAATCCTGTTCCTGGACGAGCCTTCGGCCGGACTGGATCCCATCACCGCGGCGCAGCTCGACGAGCTGATCGTCGAACTGTCGCAGACCCTGAGGATCACATTCGTCATCGTGACGCATGAACTGGCAAGCATCTTCGCCGTCGCCGACCGCGTGATCATGCTCGACAAGGAACGGCAGACGATCATCGCCCGAGGCTCGCCCGAGGAGCTTCGGGATCGTAGCGACGATCCGTGGGTGCGACAGTTTTTCCATCGGCAGTCGTCGTCGGCGTGAATCAGGAGGCAGACATGTTTGGAACTGGTCAACAGAGAGATTGGGACGGATTGGCCTGATGGGAAGGAAACCGAGCTACTTCAAGATCGGCGTCTTCGTGATCCTCGCGACGGCCTTGTTGCTGACGGCCGTGGTCCTGTTCGGTTCCGGCCTGTTCGCGAAGGACAAACTGAAGTTCGAGACCTACTTCGATGAGTCCATCACCGGTCTGACCGTCGGATCGCCGGTCGAGTTTCGCGGGGTCCGCATCGGCCAGGTCGAGACCATCACGTTTGCCGGCAGTGTGTATACGATCCCGCCGGGCAGCGGACGACTGTCGGCCTTCAAGCCCATCGTCCGGGTCGTCTACGCGGTGCCGCGAGAGACGATGCCGGAACTCGGCGTCGAAAAGGCCGGCGTCATGCTCCAACAGATGATCGCTCGCGGCCTGCGCGTTCGCGTCAACTCGAACATCCTGACCGGCCAGGGCTATCTCGAAGCCGACTATCTCGATCCGAATCGCTTCCCGGTCCTCGAGGTGCCGTGGACGCCGATGTACACCTACATGCCGTCGGCGCCCAGCGAGATCACGACGCTGAAGGACTCGCTCGAGAAGATCTTCACCCGGCTGGAGGAGATCGACTTCGAAGGGCTGGTGAATTCGTTCGAACGGACGCTGGAGGCGGCCGAGAGGGCGGTGGGGGATGCGAACCTGGCCCGGATCAGCGAGGAGGCCACGGGCCTGCTGGCGGAGACACGGCAGAAGGTCCAGGCGCTTGACACGGCGGGCATCAGCGACGCCACGCAGCGTATGCTCGCCTCGCTGGATCGAACCGTTTCGGACGCCAACGTGCCGGAATTGAGCGCAGCGGTCACACAGTTCGTTCAGGAGATTCGTGCCACGAACGACAATCTCCGCCGTCTGCTGGCGTCGCCTGAGGGGATCGGCAGCGGGACCAACCTACCGGAGGTCGTCGCGCGGCTGAACCGGGCGCTGTCGAGCATCGACCGTCTGGTCACAAGCGAGAAGCCGGAGATCGAAATCATCATCGCCAACTTCCGGGAGATCTCCGACAATCTGCGAGACCTGACCGAGAGTCTCAGAGAGCGTCCTTCGGAGTTGATCTTCAGCAAACCCCCACGTGAATCGGAGGCCTACAAATGACGTGCAAATGGACCCGGGTCGCGCTGTGTCTGGTTCCGGCGGCGTGCTCGCTCGTGCTGTCCGGTTGTGCCAGACCCGTATCGGCCAACAGCCGCTTCTATATGCTTCAGGCGCCGCGACCGGTGGCGCCGGCGGTCCGCGAAGGCAAGGCCGTCCTGGCGGTCCCAAGGTGTACCATCGATGCGGCGTATGCCAACAGGGGGCTGGTCTACCGGCTCGACGAACATCGATACGAATCCGATGCGTACAACGAGTTTCTGGTTTCCCCGACCGTGATGATCACCGAGAGGACACGCGACTGGCTGGCCCAGTCGGGTCTGTTCGCGCAGGTTCTTGGCTCGGGCAGCGGCGCTGAGCCCACGCATCGAATGGAAGCCAATATTGCCGCTGTCTACGGTGACTTTCGCGACAAGCGCGCGCCCAAGGCGGTCATGGAAATTCGCTTCTTCCTGCTGCGCATCGAAGGCGGCGCCGATCCGGTGATTGTCATGGCCAAGTCCTACGCCGCGACGGCCGATGTGGCAACCGCTGGTCCCGAGGGCCTTGTCGCCGGCCTTGATCGCTGTCTCCAGACGATCCTGACGGAGCTGGAGAGAGACTTGGCCGGCGCCGTCTGACGCCGGACTGTCCAGATCACGGCCGCACGATCTTGCACGCGATGTCACTTCGCACCGGTGGCACAGTGACGCTCAATCGGGTCTGATCGTGTCGAATGCGGTGCGTCTGGAAGCAAATGCCTCGGCCGGTATCCCACCATTGGACGGTGTACTCGCCCGGCGACAGACCTTCGATACGGAGGGCTGCATCTGTCACCTCCTGGGGCGGCTGTCCGGCGGCGACGATGTTCCACCATATGGCGTTCCGGCTGGACAGCCACAGGTAAGCGCGATCCGTTCCCTGATAGCCGAGCACGCGCAGACGCTCGTCGGAGGTGGTCGCGCCTGTCGCTCGCAATCCCTCGAAGGAGATGTCCCGCAGGTATGCCGCCAACGGACGATAGTGACGGTAGGCGTCCTGTAAGTCCAACTGCTCCCACCACCAAAACATGGCCGCGCCTGATGGTCCGGCGAACGCCGACGCCCACAGGGCATTGTGGAAGTGCACGCCCTCGCGGTCCTGTTTCATGTGCTCGCTCAGGCCCCACTTGTCGGTGGCCAGGCCGAACTCGCCGATCAGCGCAGGCTTGTTCGGTGCGTGCTCGCGCAGAAAGGCCGCTCTATCGATGATCGCCTGGACTTCGTCCCGGAAGTCTGCTCCGCCCGGCCGCAGGTAGTGGTGCAATTGCGCGACGTCAAGGGCCGCCAGGTGACAGTCGCGCGCCGACGGATGCCATGTGCTGGTGGTCCGCAGGTGGCGGTAGATATCGATTTCGTCGAGATAGTCGCCCACCTCCTGATAGAAGCGGTCGGTCGGCTTGCCCGGGTCGATCTCGTTGAAGTACTCCCACGCCGCAACGCTGGTCGAGTAGCCCCACCGCGCGACAGCGTAGCGCATGAGCTTCCTGGCGTCGATGATGGCTTGGTCGTAGGGTGCGCTGTTCGGCTCGGAAAGCGCATTCATGTAGAGATCCCGCGTCAGCAGGCAGAGCATCAGATAGATGCCGTGTCGCTCACCGGCCTGGACGACTTGATCGAGCATGAAGCAGTCGAGCGGATTGTAGTAGCCGCGCACGGGACGGTTGACGTCTGCCTCCCAGAGCAGCTCCGCGCCGCCGGCGCTTTCCTTCAGCGACAGATCGGTCAGCCACGCAGTGCCCTCGCCCGACAGGGCGATTGTCGTGCGGCCCAGCCAGTATTCACCGGGGCCGGTGGAGAATTCCTCTGCGAAGGTCTGCCAAGTGCCGGCGTTGGCCGACGCCTGCCAATCGTGCCTGCCGACCTGGATTCGCAGGCCGCCGGCTCCGTCGGTTCTGAACCGTCCGCGGAGTGTGTACCGCGTGTCCGGACGCAGCGCGACGCGGTGCGAAGGCGAAACCTCGATCGATCCGCCGTCCGGACCCTTCAGTTGTACGCACTTGCCCTCGGTATCAGGCAGAGGAACCACGGGCGATTGCCGGTTCCATGAACGGGTCCACGCGCTCTTGTGGGCCTCGATCGCGATGGCCCAATCCTGGCAGCAGGTCCACAGACGCAGGAAGTTCGCGCCATTGTGCTCCAGCTCAGCGAAGATGGCTTCGGCCTTCGGGACGTTGACATACTGGCTCTCGCCGATGAACGCGAGGTTCTGACCGATGGCAAAGAAGGGATCGCCTTCTGTGAACTCCAGAAACTTGGGGTCTTGACGGCCGGTGCGAAGAAAGCCTTTGCTCGCCGAAGGGACGCACTCGACGCGAATGGCCTGCGACTGCGATAGACCCTCGCGGTCTGTCAGTCGGGCCCGGATCGTGTACGTTCCCGTCTCGGTTGGTGCAAACCTCGCTTTCCACGTCCCCGAGCCGACCGGGTAGCACCAGGCCACCGGCTTGCCGTCCCGGTGGAGATCGCGCCGCTCGTAGTCCTGGCCGAAGAAGGCCGGCAGAACGAGCGACCGGCCGCTTGGGCACTCGACCAGCAGGTCAATTGCCACCTCACATGGGTCGAAAGGATTGTCGTACGTCTGCTCCGGCGTCAGCGCCAGTTCGAGCCGCTCGTACTTACCGACGTGGGCCGGACAAGGCCCGATGGCGACCGGACCCGGTGCGGCCAAGAGGCTTCCGGACGCGGCCAGACAGCCCGCGAACACATGGGCAAGAATCATCCCGTATCGCATGCGATGTTCTCCTTGAGCCCTGACTTCTCACGAGGCACAGCCTACCATGCCCCATCCCTTCGCGGAAGGGCCCTTGCATTTGCCCGGCAAAGGCCGCATACTCAGCGTGCGCGGTCTGTAGGGATGGCACTCAGACGGCAAGTCCGATTGGGGCAAAGGAGGTTTGCACCATGGCAGCTCGATTGACAACGCGGCGGACATTTCTTGCGGATGCGGTTCTGACGACAGGGGCACTCGCACTCTCGCCGGCTCCGGTCCGTCCGGCGATGGGCGCCCAGGACGAGCGGATGCACGTGGCCTGCAACTCGTACTCCTGGACCGTGTTCTATCAGCGGCAGGGGCGCAACTTCGACCAGTTGCTGGAAGAAGGTCTGGCCGAGGTGGCCGCCAGTGGGCTCGACGGGTTCGAGCCATCGTTCGGCGACGTCGCGCAGGTCGAACGCCTCGCGCCGCTGCTGAAGAAGCACGGCCTGGGAATGCGGTCCTTTTACGTCAACAGCTTTCTGCACGAGGCCGGCCGGGCCGACGAGAGCATCCGCCAAATCCTGGCGGTGGCTCCGAGGGCCCGGGACGCCGGAGCGCGGATCGTCGTGACCAATCCCAACCCGCTCGCCTGGGGCGGCGCGCAGGACAAGAACGACGAACAGCTCAGGGTCCAGGCGGCCGCTCTGAACCGGCTCGGGGCTGAATTGAAGAAGCTGGGCCTGACGCTGGCCTACCACAACCACGACATGGAGCTGCGGCAGGCCGCACGCGAGTTCCATCACATGATGCTCGGCACCGATCCGGCCAACGTGACGCTCTGCCTCGACGCCCACTGGGTCTATCGCGGCTCGGGCAACTCGCAGGTCGCCCTGTTCGACATCGTCAGGCTCTACGGCAGGCGCATCCGCGAGTTGCACCTGCGTCAGTCCGCTGGCGGCGTCTGGACCGAGGCGTTTGGCGACGGGGACATCGATTACCGCGCCCTGGCCGATGCCCTGCGGCATGAGGGCGTTCGTCCGCACATCGTCCTGGAGCAGGCGATCGAAAACGGCTCGCCCAACACTATGCCGCCCCTGGAGGCGTTCGCCAGGAGCACCGAGTACGTCCGCCGGCTCTTTGCGGGCCTGGGCGAAAAAGCTTGAACTGCGCCGCACGTTCCGATAAAATCATCGTAGTGAATGAAGGTTCGAAGGCCGGCCGGAATTGACCATCATATCCGTGCTTGTCGCTATCATACTTTTGTCGCATGTCATCGCACCGGCACCTTCGGAAACCTTGCGGAGATAGCTCAGCCTGGCTTGAGGGATTTCGGAGCACTGCCGGCGGTTCCACAAACCGCAGGGGCGAATGATGATTCGCCCGTACTATCAGCCAAAGAGACGCCCTCCGTCTGGTCGAAGAGAGGGCAGGTGCTGAACTTACGGTTATCATCCATTTGTTCATTCCAATCTAAGGAGCGGCATGATGGCATGGAAAACGAAATTCGCGGGGCTTCTGGTGCTGGGGCTCCTGGCGGCAGTCGCTCAGGCCGGGACCGTCGATGTGATGATGGTCGTCCCCAAGACGTTGTATACCGGTGCTTCGGCCTCGGCGACGATCACGGTGGTGAACGCACGCCAGTCGTCGGCAGGGATCGACGTCGATCTTCGGATCAAGACGCACGAAGGGGGGATCGACCTTGCCGCCGGACAGACCGACGAGGCAGGGCGGTTCGTCGCCCGATTCGACACGCCCGACGTGGCAGAAGGCTCGTACACCCTGGAGGCGTCCGTTGACGGCCCCGAAGAGGCGAGTAATTATTCGCCCCTAAGTACCCAGATCATGATCCGCCGGATGCCGGTCGTGCTGATTGAAACGGACAAGCCGATCTACAAGCCCGGCCAGACGATCCAGGGCCGCGTGCTGGTGTTGACGAACGAGCTGCGGCCGACCGCCTCCGACGTGACCGTGCAGATCACCGACGGCAAGGGCGTCAAGATCTTCCGCAAGGACCTTACGACGAACGCCTTCGGTGTCGCGCCGTTCAACCTCGATCTGGCCAGCGAGCTGAACTATGGCACGTGGAAGATCGTCGCCGAATCGGGGGCCGGCCGGGGAACCATCGACCTGCGAGTCGAAGAGTATGTGCTGCCGCGATTCGAGGTCAAGCTCGATACGCCGCGAGATTACTTCCGCACCGATGAACAGATTCCCGGGACCGTCACGGCGACGTACTTCTTCGGCAAGCCTGTCGACGGGGCGGTCCAGATCAGCGCCAGTCGCTATGTCGGCGTCTGGGAGGAATACGCCCGCTACACCGCGCCGCTGGCCGAGGGGCGCGCGGAGTTCTCGCTGCCCGAAGTCAAATACGTCAGCGGGACCACGGGAGCCGGGGGCGCCGGCAGCGTGCAGCTCGACGTGATCGTGACCGACACGTCGGACCATCAGGAGAAGACGACCAGGCTCTTGAAGATCGTCTCATCGGGAATCGAGAACCGACTTATCGCCTCATCGCGGTCGTTCACGCCGGGCCAATCGTATGACGTTCTGGCGGTGGCCGAGACGCCGGACGGCGTGCCCGTTGTCGTGACAGGGCAGTTGACCTGCGAGTACTACGCCGAGTCGGGCGAGCTGATTTCCAAGGAGGCCCATTCGCTGGTGTTCGAAGGCTCGACTTCGATCACCCTGAGGGCGCCGCAGAAGGCCTCCTGGTCCACGCTCAAGAGCGAGGTTCGAGGTGACGAAGAGAGTGGGCAGGCGGAGTTGTACGTCTATGCGACGTACTCGCCCAGCGACAGCTTCCTGCATCTGAGCCGCGAATCCACCGATGCCGTCGCCGTGGGTGACACGATCACGATCGATGTCTTTCGCACGCACAACGCGACGATCTACTACGATGTCTTTGCCAACGGACGCACCGTCTGGTCGGATGCGGTGACCGGGTCGGCGATCCGGTTCCAGGCGACCCAGCAGATGGTGCCGGCCGCCCGCGTGGTGGCATATGTGATCAACCCGAACAACGAAATCTCCGCCGACACGATCGAGTTCGAGGTTACGATGGACCACGCCGCCAGCCTGGCCTTGGGGGTCAGCGCTGAAGAGGTTGGACCGGGCGAGCCGGTTCGCGTCTCCGTCCGTTCGGATGTCCAGTCGATGATCGGCCTGGCCATCGTCGACGAGTCGGTCTATGCGCTGAACGAAGGCCGGCTCAACATGCAGGAGGTGTTCCGCGAGCTGGAGCGGCGTTTCATGGAGCCGCAGGCGGAGACGCACAACCAACCGTACAGCTACGGCGCGCGCAACGTATTCGAGGACGCCGGACTTGCCGTGGTGACTTCGAGCGGGCTCCAGGTCCCGGAAGGCGAACGGATCGATGGGCTCTGGTGGCAGTTGGCGCCGGTCGTGCGACGTGGCGATGGAGGCGAGGCCGGGTCCAATGACAAGGACACCGGCCTGGCCGAAGTCGATCGGGTGCGTCAGTTCTTCCCCGAGACGTGGGTGTGGATGCCCGATCTGCTCACCGAGCCCAACGGGACCGCGACGCTGGACCTGACGGCGCCCGACAGCATCACGACGTGGCGTCTTCACGCCGTTTCGACGAGCGACAATGGGCTCGGTGTCACCGAGTCGTCGCTCCGCGTGTTCCAGGAATTCTTCGGCGAGCCCGATCTGCCGTACGCGGTGACACGGGGCGAGCAGTTCCCGGTTCGCATCCAGGTGTTCAACTACCTCGACGAGCCTCAGGTGGTCTACGTGGAGATGGCGGACGCCGACTGGTTCACCCTGCTCGACGTCAGCGAGCAACAGGTGCTGGTGAATGTGAATTCTGTGTCCAGCGTTTCGTTCGTCATCGAGCCGATGAAGCTCGGCCGGCATCCACTGGAGGTTCGCCTGCGTTCGGTCCGGCGGGCCGACGCCGTGCGTAAGGAGGTGCTGGTGGAGCCGGAAGGCACCCGGCGCGAACGGGTCGCCAACGGCGTGATTCGAGCGGGCGAAACCGTCGTCCTCGACGCGAACATGCCGGAATTTGCCGTGCCCGATTCGCAGAAGCTCCTGCTGAGCATCACGCCCAGTCTGGTGGCCCAGAGCATCAACGGCGTGGATGACCTGCTTGGCATGCCCTACGGCTGCGGCGAGCAGAACATGATCTTCTTCGCCCCGGACGTGGAAATCCTCCGCTATCTCAACGCGACGGGCCAGCTCACGCCCGAGGTGCGGGCCAAGGCCGAGCACTTTATCACGGTGGGCTATCAGCGGGAGTTGACATTCCGCCATCAGGATGGCTCGTTCTCGGCCTTCGGCGAGAGCGACGCCGAGGGCAGCCTCTGGCTGACGGCGTTCGTGCTCGGCACGTTCAGCGCCGCCCGCGAGGTGACGACGATCGACGAGAGTCTGCTGGCGGAGGCGGCCGCGTGGATCACTTCGCACCAGGCGGCCGACGGGTCATGGCCGCCGGTGGGGTTCGTCTGTCACAGCGAGATGGTCGGCGGGGTGCAGGGGACCTACGCCCTGACCGCGTTCGTGACGATCGCACTGGCCGACTACGGCATGGCCGATCCGCACGTGCAGGGGGCGGCGACGCAGTATCTGCGGAACAATCTCGCGTCGGCCTCGGACGATGCGTATGCCCTGGCGATTGCGGCGCTGGCCCTGGCGCGGGTGGGCGACCCCGGCGCCGACGCCGCGCTCGACCGGCTGCTGGCGATGTCCGTCAGAGACGCCGACGGTCTGCACTGGCAGCCGCATCCGGTCGAGACGACCGCCTATGCGGCGCTGGCGATGATCGGGAAGGAATGGCCGCAGGCGAATGAGGCGGTCCAGTGGCTCTCGCTCCAGCGCAACAGTCTCGGTGGCTACGGCAGCACCCAGGACACGGTCATGGGGCTCAAGGCCTTGATGATGGCGGCGCGCAGTCAAAGCCGCAACGTGAACCTGACGGTGACTGCCAAAACGCCCGGCCAGGACACGCTGGCCCAGTTCACCGTGGACAGCACGAACTTCGATGTCCTTCAGACGGTGGAGCTGCCGGTGCAGCCGGCCGTGGAGATCGCCGCCGTCGGCGCCGGGCAGGTGCGATTCCAACTGGTGCGGCGGTTCAACGTCCTGCTGCGCGATGATCTGGTCGCCAAGGACATGACCCTGGAGGTCAACTACGATGCCGATCACGTCGAAGTCGACGACATCGTCAACGTGACCGCAACCGTGCGGTACTCTGGGCCGAAGGATTCGACGGGCATGATGATCGTGGATGTCGGGGTGCCGACAGGATTCTCCACCGTCACCGAGACGCTGGATGCCCTGGCCGCCGAGAGGCTCATCACGCGGTACGAGGTGGCCGGACGCAAGGTGATCTTCTATCTCGACGGCCTGGAACAAGGCGAGCAACGTACCCTGCGCTTCCAGGTCAAGGCCCGCTTCCCGGTGCGCGCAACAATTCCCGACAGCCAGGCATACTCCTATTATGAACCGGACGTGCGTGCCGAGGCCGGCGGAAATGAAATCATCGTGGAGCCGGCCCCGCAGCAGTAAACGAGGACTGTGGCGTCAAGTCCAGGCGTACTGCTGCGGGTCGCTCACGGCCTGGCCCGGTTCGACTCCGGGCCGGCAATTATTGTATCGCCCCTCAGGTGCCGAGCTTTAGAGCGTTCGGCGTCGGCGCAACCAGCTCACCGCAGTAACGCCGATGCTGCCCAGAATCAGGGCGCCCGGCGCCGGGATCACCGGCGTCCCATTGGGTGTCTGACAGATTCTTGCCCAAAGGGGAACGCAGGTAGAATTGTTGCCCGGGCACTGCCCACACGGGTTCCAACCAGGTTCCGGTGTGTCGAACGAAGGGATGATGCTGGTGGGGCTGTTGCCGAAACCCAGCACGCACAACTCGTAGTCCGCGCCCCCGACCTCGAAGGCGATCGGAGTGAACGAGGTCGGCAAGCTGATTGTGTCGGCAGGCTGGCCCCCGGGGCCGACCGTTTCCAAAACGCCCAGTGTCAGGGACGTGTTGACCGGCGTTCCCTGGAAGTTCAGCGCCAGGTTCAGCTTGACCGAGGTGATGCCGCTGTTCACAGCGATGGGCGTGTTGTAGTGCCACAGGGTGCCCACCTTGAATGCCTCGTCGATCGAGACTTCCGCGGCGGGGGGGAACTCGCCCTTGAAGCCCAGGCCGGACTTGCCGTACAGAGACGCCGGCGTTCCCCAGCGTATCATGTCATACCCGAACACCGTGCCGGGGGACGTTGGGGGGGCCAAGGGCTGAAGGACAGGATCGCTCCAGGTGCTGGCGACGCTGGAAAGCGTCAGCGCACCACTGGCCGTTCCGACGATGGCGAGCAGCGCCATCGCCGGCAGTATTGCAGGTAACCGTCTCATCTTGTGTCTCCTTACACTCCGTGTGTGACTCTGTGGAAACCGTCAGCTTACCTCACATGCGTGGAACCCCCGGAGCACCTCCTTTCTCAGGGTTTCTCCCCACTATCACGAGGTCTCCCCATTCCCCCGTTCGGGTAGACCTCACCCCGAACGGACTTGCCTCATCTCCACAGCCTCCGTGTTCGCATAGAGCCCATGCACAGAAACTCCGCGCGAAGAACCACACGTGTATTCATCACCACCCCATCCGAAAGGAATATAAAGAGAATATAGGACGCCCTGCAACGAAAACTATTGAGGAAAATACTTATTCTGATACAGGAAGGCTGGGGGAAATGGGGAGGTTGTCTGCGTGCGAGTTGTCTTTCCGAAATCCAACCTGGCGCTTGCCCGATTGGCATGGTGTTTGGACTTGTCTGCGTCGGCTGGACCGCTTGCGTCACAGACTGGCGCGCGGGATTGTCACACGAACACCGCACCGGGGACACTTGCCCGACCGGCCGGCATAGCGTGACGGGACCTTCATCCTTCTTCCGCACCTGCAGACGAAGCGAATGAAGCCGTCGTCGGGTGTCACCACGTCGCCCTGCGAGGCCGACGGCCTGTCACGCCCGACGGTCAGCTCCGCTCCACAGGCCGGACAGCGCACCGTCTGGCCGGCGTATTGTCGCGACAGGCGCAAGGACTTGCTGCAGACGCATGTCACGTGCACATGGCCGTCTGACGCCGGCCGCTTGTTCAAGGAAAGCAGCGGAACCGGTTTGAGCGGCCGCGCCGGTGACACCGATTCCGGAGACGCCGGCAACGATGCCTCCTGCCGCGCCGCGCGGAAGGCCGCTTCGAGTGACGTCTCCGGGGGGCCGCCCTTGCGCTGCTGCCACCACTGCCACAGGGACTTCTCGTAACGCTCCATCGTGATCCAGCCCTTCATGCACATGTACAGGGCGACGCCAAAGCCCGCGCCGAAACCGCCGAGATGGGCGAAGTAGGCCACGCCGGAACCGCCTCGAGCGGCGCCGTAAATGTCGAAGATCAGCCACATCAGGATCATCCAGAAACTGCTCACCGTGAACTGACGCCAGTAGATGAGAATCGGCGCCCAGTAGCAGGTGATGCCATTCTCGTAAAACAGGACCAGATACATCCCGACCACGCCGTTGATGGCGCCGCTGGCCCCGATGGCCGGATCCGAATCGAACAGCAGGTGAGTGACGCCGGCTGCGACGCCCAGGAGGACATACAGGAGGAGGTAACGGAGATTGCCGACCTTGGCGCACACGGCATTGCCGAAGATCCAGAGAAACCACATGTTGCCGAGCAGATGAAGCAAGCCGCCATGAACCCACATGTGCCCCAGGAGTCCTCTGAGACCCCAGCCGTTCAGCATCAAAGCGCCCACGATGCCGCCAATGGCCTGCGGGCCTGCCCCAGCGGCCGCGTCGGGACGCCCCTCAACAGCCTCGGCAATCTGGAGCGCGAAAACACACACTGCTCCCGCGATGATCAGCCAGTTGACCACCGGCCAACGGTCTTGGGGGACATCAACGCACCAGGGTACAATCATCACTCGCCGTCCATCTCAATCGCACTGTCGGGCCATTACCTCATGCTCTATCATACCCGATGACGACGCCGAAGGCAATGACGTGGTGCGTGTTTCGACGCGGAATCGGGCGGGATTGTGGTTCAGGACCGCACCGACGCGAGCACGTCGTCGAGCGGAATCTCGGCGTAGCAGACCGTCGTGTCGGCGGCGCCATAGTAGACCTTCAGGGTCCTGCGTTCCAAGAGCAGCCCGCAGGTGAAAACCACCTGGCCGAAGAAGCCGGCGCGCTCATACTCGGCCTGCGGTTCGAAGATCGGCCGTGCCGAGCGGGCCCGCACCTTCCAGGGCTCGCGGGCGTCGAGCAGGACTGCGCCAAGGCAGTAACGATGGTTGCGGTCGGCGCCGTGGTAGACCTCCAGCCAGCCCTCGTCGACGCGAACCGGCGGTGCGCCGGCGCCGATGCGGGTCTCGTCCCAGAACCCGTCGCGCAGGCCCATCAGGTGACGATGGCGACCCCAGCAGAGCAGGTCGGGCGACTCGGCGATCCACATGTCGTTGGTGTGACACAGCGGCGAGTGCGGCCGATGCAGTGCGTAGTGTCGCCCGCCGACCGCCTCGGGAAAGAGCACGACGTCCTTGTTCTCCGGGCCGAAGAGGATGCCGCGACGCTCGAATGTCACGAAGTCCGCTGTCGACGCCAGTGCGGTCGTCACGCCCACAGGCGAGACGGCGACATAGCTGATGTAGAAGGTCTCGCCGATGCGCGTGATCCTCGGGTCCTCGACGCCGAAGCTCTCGCAGGTGTCGGCCGCCGCGAGGGCGGGACGCGCATCGACGGTGAAGTGGATGCCATCCCTGCTGCGGGCGACGCGCAGATGCGATATCGAGGTCAGGTATGTCCGGCCCTGGCGAACGATCAGGCGGGGGTCGGAGAAATCGTTGGCCGGATCGGATCGGGCGAACGCCATGGTGACAATCCGGCCTCGGACCGGGTCCAGAAACGCGGTCTGCACGACCTCCGGATCGGTCTGGATTGGACGCTCGGCCACGCGCACCAGCAGGACGACCTCGTCGCGATAGCGGGCCACGGCGGGGTTGAAGACGCCGATAACCTCGAAACCGTCAGGCGACGGCGCCGCATCCTGCGGGGTGAGGATCGGATTGGCTGGAGCGCGAACTACTGCCATGACGACGTTCTCCCGGACTCTATCGACGGCCTTGCCGTCAAGGCCACGATGGCATGGCGGATCGTAACAGTTCGGGCCGTCCCTGGCAAGGCGTCGGCAGTATCTCGGAGCGGCCGGGAAGGGCAAGTAACGTTGATTTTCAGGCGACGAATGGTAGAATGCAATTTGATGCGCACGTGCCAATGTGCCTTCACGGCGGGCGGAGTCGCGAGGTCATTCGGGATCGACGAGGGTCCCGGATTCTGTAATACCAGCGTACTTACACGCCTGTCGTCCTTGGATTGTCGGGAGTGAGGAATGAGTATGACGCGTGAACCCCGCCGGCCTGTCCGTTTTGTGCTGGTCTCTTTCTTTCTGGGCGTCTGTCTCGCCTCGACGAACCCTACGGCCCGGGGAGCGGGTCTGCCGCTGGCGATCAACGAGCTGATGGCGGCCAACAGCAGCGCCAAGGCCGACCCTCAGGGGCAGTACGACGACTGGGTCGAGATCCACAACTACAGCGATGCGCCCATCGATCTGGGGCGGATGTACCTCACGGACGACCTTGGCGAACCGACGAAGTGGCAGTTTCCGGCCGGCGTCTCGCAGCCGGCAAGCGTTCCGGCCGGGGGATACCTCCTCGTCTGGCTCGACGGCCACACGGCCGACAGCGGACTGCATGCATCGTTTGCGCTCGATTCCGACGGCGACAGCCTCGCGCTGTTCGCCCCCGACGGGACCACGCTGATCGACAGCGTCACGTTCGGAAAGCAGAAGACCGATGTCTCCTACGGCCGCTCGTCCGATGGTGCCGGCCCGTACGGTTTCCTGTTGGCGCCGACGCCCGGCTCGCGCAACAGCGGTCTGTACGAAGGCCTCGTGGCCGACACGAAGTTCAGCCATGATCTCGGCTTTTACGATACGCCATTTGACGTAACGATCACGTGCGAGACGCCCGGCGCGACCATCTACTACACCCTCGACGGCAGCGTCCCGTATTCGGTGAGCCGGCAGGTTCCCGCCGGCAGCGTCTACGCCGGTCCGATCCGGATCACCGGGACCACCTGCCTGCGAGCCCAGGCGGTCAAGCCGCAGTGGCTGCCCAGCAACGCCGACACACACACGTACATCTTCCCGGCCGACGCGGCGAGGCGCTCGCAGTCCGAGGTGCTGGCGCGTGGCTATCCGAGCACGTGGTTCGGCTCCTACCCGGCCGACTACGAGATGGACCCGGAGATCTACAACAGCCCCGCATATGCCGACGTCATGGACGACGCGCTGCTGGCGGTCCCGACGTTGTCTCTGGTGGCTGACAAGGACCATCTCTTCAGCAAGACCAAGGATGCCGAGACCGGCGGCATCTACATCTACACCGGCCACGGCAGCACCGGCGGCCAGGACTGGGAACGGCCCGTGTCCGCGGAGCTGTTCAGCATCGACGGCGCCAAGGAGTTCCAGATCGATTGCGGCCTGCGCATCCAGGGCGGCGAGAGCCGCAACCCGCCCAAGTGTCCCAAGCACAGCTTCAGCCTCCGCTTTCGAGGCGATTACGGCTCGTCGAAGCTCCAGTTCCCGTTGTTTGACGGCAGCCCGGTGGAGGCGTTCGATTCGCTCCAGTTGCGCGGCTTCTTCAACAACGCCTGGACGCACTGGGACCCCGGCCAGCGCCAGCGCACGCAGTACATTCGCGACCAGTGGATGCGCGACTCGCTGCTGGAGATGGGCCAGGCCGACGCCGGTCGAGGGTTCTATGTGCACCTCTACATCAACGGGATTTACTGGGGCCTGTATCTGGTCCAGGAGCGGCCGGTTAACTCGCACTACGCCGCCTACAACGGAGGCGACCCCGATCGGATCGACTCGATCAATGGGGGCCGGGCGACCGACGGCACCGCGCAGGCCTGGCAGCAGGCCAGGAGCATCGCCGCCGGTGGGGACTGGGCCCGGATCTGTGAGGCGATCGATATCGACAACTTCATCGACTTCACGCTCCTGAACCTGTTCGCGGGCAACGTCGATCTCAAGAACGACGGCAACTGGCGCGCCGCCGGAGGCGGCCCCGACGCCAGGCCCTGGCGCTTCTACAGTTGGGACGGCGAACAGGTCCTGGTCAATCGCAACCAGACCGGCACGAGCCCTTCCTCGGACCCGACCGGCATGTATCGCTCGCTCCTGCAAATCGAGGAGTTCCGCGTCCGCTTCGGCGACCACGTGCACAAGCACCTGTTCAACGGCGGCGCCCTGACGACCGAGCGCAACGTCGCGCGATGGACCCGACGCGCCGACGAGATCGACGCGGCGGTCATCGCCGAGTCCGCCCGCTGGGGCGACTATCGCCGCGACATGCACTCCTACAGTTCGGGACCGTATCACCTCTATACCCGCAACGATTTCTGGATCAACGAGCGTCAGAACCTGCTCGACAACTACTTCCCGCGGCGCAACGACGTGGCGATGTCGCAGTTCAGATCGCTGGGGTTCTACCCGAGCGTTGAGGCGCCGGTCTTCCACATCGACGGCGTCTATCAGCATGGCGGGCACGTTGCCGAGGGCTCATCGTTCACAATCTCGTCGACCGCCGCGACGGTCTGGTACACGCTCGACGGCAGCGATCCGCGGCGCCCCGGCGTCAGCGGCAGCACGGGCGCCGAGCTGGTCCTGGTGCCGGAAGCGGCGGCCAAGCGAGCGTTCGTCCCCGCCGCGGACATCGGCAGCGCCTGGCGCAGCGAGGTGGACTTCGACGATTCCGGCTGGATCGCCGGCTCCGGTGGCGTCGGCTTCGAACGCAGCACCGGCTATGAGGCGTTCTTCGACATCGACCTCCAGACCCAGATGTACAACCGCAACCAGAGCTGCTATATCCGCATTCCGTTCGACGTCACTCCTGAGGGGCTCCAATACGCCGGCGGCCTGACGCTCAAGGCGCGGTACGACGACGGCTTCATCGCTTACCTCAACGGCGTCGAAGTCCAGCGCGTCATGTTCGAGGGGACGCCCGCGTGGAATTCGGGCGCCACCGACAACCACTCCGATCTCGACGCGATCGAGTTCGAGAGGTTCGACCTATCCAGCCATATCAGCCGGCTCCGCCTGGGCCGCAACCTCCTGGCGATCCAGGGGCTCAACGCAGGCGCCAACAGCTCCGACTTCCTGATCTCGGTCGAGCTGGCCGCGTCCCAGGGAGGGGCAAACATCGCGAGCGGCGTCGCGGCGACGGCGGTCCGCTACGCCGGCCCGATCCGGCTCGACGCCAGCGCGATGGTCCGCGCCAGAGCCCAGAGCGGCAACACCTGGAGCGCACTGAACGAGGCGGTCTACGCGGTCGGTCCGGTGGCGGAGAGCCTGCGGATCAGCGAGATCATGTATCATCCTGTCGATCCGAACGCCGAATACATCGAGCTGCTCAACATCGGCTCTGAGCCGATCAATCTCCGTCTCGTGAGTTTCACCGATGGGATCGACTTCACCTTCGGCGATGTCACGCTCGATTCGGGTACGTATGTTCTGATCGTCAAGGATATTGCGGTGTTCGAGGCGCGCTACGGGGATCAGTCGCCCGTAGTCGGCCAGTACGAAGGCAGTCTGAACAACGCGGGCGAGCGCATCGAGTTGCTTGATGCCGCCGGCCAGACGATCCTCGCCTTCCGCTACAAGGATGGATGGTATGACCTCACCGATGGGGAAGGCTACTCGCTGACGGTGATTGACCCGCTGACCGCCGATTCGGCCACCCTCGACAAGAAGGGTGCCTGGCGCGCCAGCGCCGAACCCGGCGGCTCGCCCGGCTACGACGACTGAACAGAAATTCGAAACACGAAATACGAAATCCGAAACAAGTCCGAGGACGCCAAGCCTCAAATCCGAAACGGGGTTCGGCACAGCGTCCGCGTTTCGTTCATTTGAGTTTCCGGATTTCGGGCTTGTTTCGGATTTCGAGTTTCGGATTTCGGATTTGACACGAGGTTGTCATTTCTTCGGATAGGCGTAGTAAAACGTCTCGGCGCGGGAGAAGGCTTCGACGTGCCCATCGAGGAACGCGCAGTTGCCGCGTCCGCCCAGCTTGTCGCCGGATGGGGCGTGGTGGAAGCCCGCGATCACATCGTAGAACTGCCCGACCCCCTCGGGCCCCGGGATGACCTCCCGCACATTGCCTCCGACCTGACTGAGCCAGCCCTTGATCATCGAATCGCTGCCCGGGATCATGAACGTGTCGTTGAGCCCCGAGGCGTTGTACGCCGTATCCACGCGAGCGCTCTCTTCCGTGAAGGAGAACGTCGTCGCCGGGTGCTTGATGTCCGTGTCCTTGAGGACGCGACTCTCTTTGACGTCGGCGTTGGCGCTGCCCAGGTAGGCGTTCATCGTGTAGTTGTACCAGGGCTCGTAGTTCTTGATGTTGTTGCCGTAGGCCAGGAAGAACTGGTCGTCGCTGTGACGCACCGCCAGGTTCTTGAAGGTCGGACAGATGCACGCGCGGGCATCGGCGATGTACCGGGCCATCATTCCGCCGCACTCGGGGTGACTCTTCAGCTCGACGTCGCCGTTGCACCAGCGCATGTGCAGATGGTCCGACAGATACGACTCGCCCGGGAAGGCGGTGAGCTTGGAGAAGTAGCACATCTCGGGCATGCAGAACTTGCGGTCGTTGTCGTCGAGATACATCGCCATGCCGATGGTGTAGTTCTTCAGGTTGCCCTTGCAGGCGGCGCCCTGGGCCAGCTCGCGGGCCTTGCCCAGCGCCGGCATCAGGATCCCCATCAGCACGGCGATGACGGCGATGACGACCAGTAGTTCGATCAGTGTGAACGCCTTCGACTTCCGCATGACATGGTCCTCCACGTTCTCGGGAAGCGCTTACCCAGACCTATCGTCTCTACACACTCGTCTCCGGGCGCACCCGGTATGGTATGCCAGTCAGGGTGCCTGATCGCGTTGCATCGTGGCATCTGTCATTCTATCGGCAGAACGGGGTCTGCTGCAAGAAATATCGCCAACCCGCATGGCAGTGTGTCTGTCAGGACTTCAGGGCAGCGCTCCCTTGAGGACGCAAACAACGAGGGGTGGCAGCCTCAACTCCGCAGGAGTTGGGGATGGACCGCATCGCAGAGGCCTTTCCGTACGTATGTGCCACTCATCCGCCACACGCGGACCATCCCCAAAGCTCCGTTGTACTACGCTTTGAGGCTGCCACCCACGCATGCTAATACGGCCTAAGGCTGGGGGATCAGGCGGACCAGGGCCACGCCGTGGCGCGATACGTTGGCGGTAAAGCGGCCGTCGTACGTGCCCAGGTCCTTCTGCCGCCAGAGGTCCCGCACGAGGCGCTTGCCCGACAGGCCCAGCAGCGACCAGTCGACCGCCATCTCGCGAGGCAACTCGGCCAGGTTGAACAGGCCCACCGCCATCGAGCCGTCGGCCATCGCCTTGGCCAGGATCAGCGTCTCGTCGTCCTGCACCAGCGGCCTGGCCTGGATGCCCAGCGGGTCCTGGTCGACGTCGATCACCTCGGCATTGCACAGCACGTTGAGGGTGAATTCGTCGAGATAGCGCATGTCGCCCGAGTAGAACAGCGGGGCGGCCATCAGGCACCACATCGACATGTAGCTGTACTGCTCGCTCGGCGTCAGTGTGGTGAGCTTGGGCGGCTCATCGTGCTGGTGGGCGTTGCCGATGTGGCCGATCAGGATGTAGTCGGGGTCGTTCCACTGTCCCGGCCGGGCGTACTCATAGTGCCGGGCGTTGCTCAGGCCGATCTGATAGAAGCCGGGCAGCAGCCCGCCTTGTTCGAGGCCCAGGTCGCCCGTGGTGCGCCAGCAGTGCCCGCCGACCTCGCCGCCCCAAGTCCAGACGTTGCCCATCCCGTACTGGCACAGGTTCAGGATGATGTCCCGGTCTACGCTCTTGAGGATGTCGCCCATCAACTGATACGGCCGCTTGAGGTGCTCCAGATCCGTGCCGCCGGCGACCGCGCTGTACGAGCACCAGTCGTGCTTGAGGAAATCGAACCCCCACTCAGCGAACTTCTCGGCGTCCACCCGCTCGTGCTCGTAGCTGGCGACGTACCCGGCGCAGGTCCAGGGCCCCGGCCCGGTGTAGAGGCCCGCCCTGAGACCTTTGCTGTGGATGTGCTCGACCATGCCCTGGATGTCGGGGAACTTGGCGTTGGGCAGGATCGCGCCGTCGGCGTCGCGGTAGGGCTCATCATCACGCTTCTTCATCCAGCAGTCGTCGATGTTGACGTAGCTGTATCCGTAGTCGGCCATGCCCGAGCGGACCATGACGTCGGCGGCGTTTCGCATGTGCTCCTCGGTGACGTGGTAGTAGTGGATGTACCAACTGTTCCAGCCCATCGGAGGGGTCAGCGCCAGCGTGTCGCCGACGATGATCGCGAAGGTGCGTCGGTCGCTGCCGTGGCCGTTCTTCGCTTCGAGTGTCACGACGTATTCACGGCGCTTGGCAGGGGCAGCGCCCGTGATGATTCCCGTGCCCGCGTCGAGCCGCAGCGTCTCGGGCAGTCCGGCGGCGGTGAACGCGATCGGCCGCGCGCCCGTGCAGGGGATGCGATAGATGAATGGATGCCCCGGCCGGCAGCCATAGACTCTCGGCCCGTTGATCTGCGGCGCCGGGCCCGGCTTAGGCGTTAGCAGCACCTTCTCCTCGGCAGGAGGTTTCGGCGCATCGAGCGTCTGGGGCTCGTCGCCGCCCACGATGAACTCGGCGCCCGCCCAGTCGGCGTGGTCGTAGTCGACGCCGTCGCCGCCGGAGCTGACCAGCAGGATCATCTGCGTCACGCCTGCCAGCGAGATGTCGACGCGTTTGGCCTCGTCGTTGCCGGTCATCAGGCCGCTGTCGAACAGCACCTTGCCGTCCCCGAAGACCTTGAACCGCACCGAACCGCGAGGTCCGGTGGCGTCGTCGACGCCCACCCAGGCGGTGAACCGTTCGGTCCTGCCGTCCAGGGCGATGTAGCAGATCGATTCGGCGTGCGTCGCCACGCCCGTTTCGAACGTGCGCCCGCCGATCGACAGCGTCCGGGCGGTGATGCTCTTGTTGACCTGGGGCTTGCCCCACCCGGTAGACATCTTCGTCAGGTCCAGCTCGCCCAGTGGCACCGTTGCCCCCGAGGCGACCGCCGCGCCGAGACAGATCAGAGAACACACCGGAATCCATCGCTGTTTCGTGCCCGAACGCATGGTCACCTCCCGTTGTCTGAGCCCTGTGTTTGCCGCAGCCTCGATCCGGCCGCCCCCGAATCCTACCACGAACCGGCCGCTGCATCAATCCGCCTCTCCCATGGCCGAGGAGCTGTGTAGGCGCATAGAAGAAGGGGCCGCAAGTGGTGCTTGCAGCCCCTTGATAGTTGTGGCGTTCGCAGGTGCAACGCTTCGGTTTTCGTCGCGGCGCGTTACTCGGTCGTTGCGGGCCGGCCGTGGCCGATGTCGTCGATGTAAACCGTGCCGCTTCCGCCGGCGGCTGGAGCGGTGGCACTACCGCTGCCGATGATCATCTTCTCGACGCGGCCCATATTCACGCCGGACAGATCACTGAATGGGATCGCCCATTCCTGCCACGAGGGACGCACGGTGATGGCCGCATCGGCATTCACGACCGTCGCGCTCTTGCCGGCGCTGTCCTCGATCGTCACGTACATCGCCTCTGCCGAGTTGCCTGCCGGCTGCGCGATACCGATCTCGGCTGTCTGCCAGGCGCCCGTCACATTGCCGGTCGTCGAAACGTTCGAGAACTCGGCGCCCGTCACAATCGCGGTGTCGTGGCTGCAGACCGCCAGACCGATATAAACATTGGCGGCCATCCCGATGTCCAGCGCCGGGCTGACCACGATGTCGGTCCAGGCCTCACCGTCTTCCGACTGCTGGGCGGCAAAGACATTGCCCGTTCGCGTCAGCTTCACCCAGTGCGGCAGCGCGATGTCGGCCACGTCCGTATTGGCGCTGGCCGCGTCGGCCGTTGGACGACGCTGGAATGAAAGGCCATGCGACGGCGTCGGCGTCAGCG
>JAAYBV010000096.1 GCA_012744475.1 Phycisphaerae bacterium | reverse complement strand
CGTTGCCTTCGGGGTGATCGCCGCCGATCGTCTCGACAACCCACGTACCGTTGACGTTGCCGGTGGTCGCCACGCCGGAGAACTCCGCGCTGGCCAGGACGCCGGCGCTGTGGCTGGTGATCGCCAGACCGATGTAGACGTTCGCGCCCATCGCGATCGTCTGCGGGTTCCACGCCATCGCCGTCCAGTTCTCTCCATCGGTCGAGTAGTAGCCGTTGAACGCGTTGCCCACGCGCTCGATCTTCACCCAGTACGGAGCGACCAGAGCGGTCTGCTCCGTGGTGACCACGCCGCTGTCGCTGACCGCCGCAACGTCAGCGGTAAGACGCGCCTGATAGCGGCACCCGTAATCCGGCGTTGCATACACTGCTGCGAACGGCGAACCGGCCTCCAGCGTCTCGCGGATCATTACGCCGGCCTTCGTCCAGTCGACCGCACGCGACACGCTCTCGATGAGCGCCACGATCGAGCCGTCGCCGCTGAGCGGCTTGTACGCGAAACGGAACTCGTCGGTGGTGTTCCAGATGTCCCTGCCGGCCGCACCCATCACGATCTTGCCATTGGCCAACTCCATGAACGGCCCGGGGACACCCTGGAAGTAGACCACCAGCGTGTTGGCGCCGTTGCCGCTCCAGTCCTGCGCGGCGTCGAAGGTCCGTGTGGCCTCGGAGTAGAACGGCGACGTGCTATTGTCATACTGCAAGGGCATGGACTGCTTGCCGCCGTGGACGATCGTCTGCTCGGCGAACGGGGCATCGAGGTAGCCAACGGTCGAACCGGTATCGTTGACCCAGCCATCCACCCAGGTGTCGAAGATGGCCTCGCCGGCGTCGATGTCGTCAGTGTAATCCTCGAACCCGTCGATCAACGCATATTCGCTGGTGGAGAAGGTCCAAAGGTCTCCGACCCAAACGGTGTCTCCCACTTCGTCGACACGCCAGTAGTACGTGGCTCCAAACTCCAGCGTAGCCGAGGCGATCGTGGTCTGTGTCACGTTATCGACCAGCGATAGCGTGTCGGAATCCGTACCGAGATAGACGTCGTGCGAGGCCGCCTCGCGTCCGGCACGCCAGCTCAGGATAGTATCCGGATCGACGTCCGTCGCGCCGTCGGCCGGCTGCGGCTGGCGGGCCTGAACAGGAACGTACGTGAACCGAACTTCGCTGAGCCCGTACTGGCCGAGTATCCCCCAGCCGCTGTTGATGCCGAGCCGGACAAACCTGGCGGCGACACCGCCCAGATCGACCGCGGTGTTCTGCGTGTAGTCGGCTTTGGCCGTCGCTCTGGCAAACTGTGCATCGCCCAGGACCGCCCACTCGGCGCCATCCGTCGAAAACTCGATAGTCACGTCCTTGACCCCGAAACCGAGCACCGGCTCGAACTGCACATTGTAGTTCCAGACCAGAAGCTCGTGCAGTTTGTAGACCTTGTCGAACTCGAACTGAATCCACGCCGGTTCGGCTCCTGGCGTGCCAAGCCACATGTCCGTCGCCTGCGTCGAGTGTTGGTCGTCGGCGTTGAGACCTGAGCCGTTGACCGTGTTCTCGGGCCCCGAGCCCTCGGTCGAAATTGCGTTGGTGGTGGCGATCACCCCCGGAATCGGATAGGCAAACAGCTCGGTGGTGAAGCTCCAGACCTGGCCCTTGAAGATGGTGTTGTCCGGCGGCGCGTTGACCTCGTCGATTCGCCAGTAGTAGGTCGTGCCGAATTCGAGGGCGGCCGCCGGCGCGTACGTCGTCGCGGCCTGGCCCTGGCTCACCAGGACACCCATCGGATTGGCTCGTCCGGCGTCGTTGACGTCGTCGAACGATGTTCCGAAGTACACATCATGCGCCCCGGCGAACTGGCTGGCGGTCCAGGCAAGAACCGCGTCTACAGGCACCTCCACCATCCCATCTGCCGGACTGGGGTCTTGCGCCAAGAACAGAGAGACGGGAGGCATACGGAAGATCGTGCTGACCTCCGCCGCGGTGAGCGCCCGGTTGTAGATCCGCGCGTCGTCGAGCATGCCGCCGAACGCCTCATACGGCGCGCTGCTTCCATCGTTGCCGACATTGGCCACGGTGTGGAGGCCCGTCAGACCCGAGTAGGACCCATTGGCCACTTGCTCGCCGTTGTAGTAGACGCCGTAGGCTCCGTTGTCCCAGGTCATCGCCACGTGGAGCCATTCCTCCATCGGCAGCTCCACGATGTCGGTCCTGGTGGTGTGCGAGCCGCCTAACCCGACATCGAGCAGTCTTGACGGCGTGGTTCCTTCCTGCAGGTAGAGCTGGATGCGGTTGCTGAACTGGGGCTGACTCGTATGGCCGAAGAAGTACCGGCCGTCCGTCTCGGGCTGTGGATCGGACAGGTATCCCCAGGTGGCAAACGTTCCGGCGTTGATGGACATCCCGGCCGTGGAGAACTCCAGACGCCCATCGGTGTCCACACCTGTGTACATCAGGGCGCCGGCATCGCGTCCCTCCACCCATGACAGACCCGCTCCAAGCAGAGTGCCGTCGTTGCCGTTGCCGGAGGCGTCGGCCGCAACCGTCCCTTCCGTCTCATCGAGCTTGAAGAAGGCCACCAGCCCGTCGTTGATGCCGCCCGGCGCCGGCGCCACGGCGGCGACCAGGAGCACGAAGATACAGGTACTTAACACCACATTCTTGAACATGACTGTCCTCCTTCATACCAGATCGACACGGTCTGGCGCCGGCCTCTCCGGCCCAAACACCATGCGTATTGGCGTGCGCAGGCGCAGAACGCCTGTCGAAATGAAGAGAAACCCCGCTCCAAATGCCGTGCAGCCTGCCACGTGTCCACAGCCCACACTCCGTCTACGACCTCCGATCCGTCTGCTTCGTGTGATTCCAGACTCAGCCACCGGCACTGCGACGGCATCTGTAGCGACGCCGCCAGGCGTTATCTCATTTGAGCATGCCCTTACGGGCACACTCCGGCCGGCGAACATCCCCCCGTTTGTCTCTATTTGTAGCATATCTTGGCGACAGATGCAACGGTATTCGCCAGCAGATGCAGCGTCGCAACCGCACCCCGCCGCCCCCCCCCCGCGACGTCAGGTGTGCCTGAGATATTGTGGCAGGGGCGAGGCATGCCTCGCCCCTGCGAGCATCGGATCGCGTCAGGCTCAGGTCAACCTCGCGGCGGCGATTCTCCCCATCCTGTACAGAACAGCACAATCGGCTGACGGCTCTACTGGCCCGAGGCAGGCTTTCCGCAGGAGATATCGTCGATGTAGAGGATGCCGGTGCCGCCCGGCGTCGGACTGGTGCGGCTGCCGACCCCGACCACTATCCCCTCGACGCGGCTCAGATCGACGCCGGCCAGGTCGCCGTACGGAATCCGCCACTGCTGCCATTCGGCGGTCGTCGTAATGGCCGTGTCCGGATTCGCTGCCGTTGCGACCTTTCCGGCGGCGTCCTTGATCGTCAAATACAGCGGCGCGGGAGCATTGCCTGCGGCGGTTCCGTCAGCGGCCGGCGCCACACCCTGGACATACAGCACGACAGAATCGGCGCCGTGAACCGTCCAGTTCTGCGCGCCTTCGAACGTCCGCTCGGCCTCGGAGTAGAACGGGCTGGCCGTGTTGTCGTATTGCAGCGGCATCGATTGCTTGCCGGTGCGGACGATCGTCCGTTCGGCAAACGGAGCCTCGAGGTAGCCCACGGTCGAGCCGGTGTCGTTGACCCAGCCGTCGAGCCACGTGTCGAAGATCGTCGTGGCCGCATCGACGTCGTCGTTGTAGGTCTCAAATCCGTCGATCAGCTCGTATTCCTTCGTGGAGAAGCTCCACACGTCACCGGCCCAGACGGTGTCTGCAACCTCATCGACTCTCCAATAGTACGCGGAGCCAAAGGCCAGTGCGTCCGGCGTAAAGGTCACCTGGTCGGCGCTGGCGGCCAGGGAAAGTCCATCCGGGCCGGCGCCGAAGTACACATCATGGGAAACCGCCTCGCGCCCGGCGCGCCAGCTCAGCACAGCGTCCGGTTCGACCTCCGTCGCGCCGTCGGCCGGCGCCGGCTCGCGGGCCTGGATAGGAATGTACGTGAACCGCACTTCGCTCAGGCCGTACTGGCCCATCATGCCCCACCCGCTGTTGACACTCAAGCGGACGTATTTGGCGACCGCTCCGCCCAGATCGACCGTGGTGTTGTGCGCGTAGCCTGCCTTGGCCGTCGCCTGGGCGAACTGCGCATCGCCCAGCACCACCCACTCGGCGCCGTCGAGCGAATGCTCGATCGTCACCTCCTTGAGTCCGAAACCCAGCACCGGCTCGAACATCACGTTGTAGTTCCAGACCAGAAGCTCGTGGAGCTTGTAGACCTTGTCGAACTCGAACTGAATCCACACCGGGTCCTCGCCGGGCGCGCCAAGCCACATGTCGTTAGCCTGTGTCGAGTGCAAGTCGCCGGCGTCCAGACCCGAGCCGTTGACCACGTTGTCCGGCACACCGCCTTCCACAGAGGTCATGTTGCTGGTAGCGATCACACCCACAATCGGATAGGCCATCGGTTCGGCGGTGAAGCTCCAGATGTCCCCTTTGTAGATGCTGTTGTCTGGGGCGGCGTTGACTTCATCGATACGCCAGTAGTAGGTTTGTCCAATCTCCAGCAGTCCGGCAGGGGCATAGGCCGCATCGCTCTGGGCCCGGCTGACGAGCACTCCCATCGGGTTGGCCCGGTCCGCCGCTTCGACGTCGGCCTGGACCGTCCCGAAATACACGTCGTGCGCAGCGGCGTACTTGCCGGCGACCCAGGCGAGCGTCACATCGCGGCGTACGTCCACTGCGCCGTCTTCCGGCTGAGGCTCGGTCGCCGTCGCCTTCTCCCGCAGGCCGCCGTTCATCACATACTGGACTTCCTCCAGCGGCAGCGCCCGGCCATAGATCGCCACCTCGTCGAGCAGGCCGCCAAACGCCTCGGTCCCTTCCGACACCGGGTTGCCGTCGTTGCCGATCCAGAGGAAGTCGTGGATCGCACTCAGCCCGGAATAGCTTCCGGCCGCCGCCTCTTCACCGTCGATGTACACGACGTAGCTGCCGTTGTTCCACGTCAGCGCGACGTGATACCACCTCTGCGTCTCCAGGACTTGGATGTTGCTGCGGACCGCGTGGGCACCACCCAACCCGAGGTCCAGTTCGGTGTTGCTGCCGTCCATGTACAGCTGGATACGGCTGTTGTATGACGGCTGCGTGGTGTGTCCGAAGAAGTAGCGGGTCTGCGAGGGCTGCGGCTCGCTGAGGTTGCCCCACATCATGATGGTCCCCGCCGAAGCGGACAGCCCGGCCGCAGAGACCTCGACATGGGCGGTGTTCGTTCCACCCCACAGCAGGGCACCGGCCCACTTGCCTCCGGCAGGCTGCCACTGGACGTCTCCCGACAACGCCCCGTCGTTGCCATTGCCGCTCGAATCGGCCGCGATCAGGCCCGACTCCTCATCCAGCATCCAGTAGCCGACAAGAGTCGCGTCGGCCGCTCGTGCAGCGCCCGCCGACAACACCGCGAACCACAAGAAGAAACACAATGGATACGTCAGTCGTCTGCCCATAATGATCCTCCTTCGAATAAGACCTGTCCGGCGGCGTTGCGACTGACCCGATGTGCCCCGATGGACATCGGGCGGGTCGAAGCGCCTTGCACAGCACCCACACTCTGTCCCGGCCGTGCGACCCTGACCTCGATGTGATTCCAGACTCAACCGCACACTAAAGGCGTGCCACTTTTCAGATCACGGCCTACCCCCCGTCGGCTGTGAACGGAACTCCTCTGACTCTTCTTATACCATATTGCCGCGAGCCATGCAACACCGCTCGCCGTGGGCTGGGGCACGTCGTATCGCGGCAGCCAATGGGCTACCGGACACTGCCGGCTTGATATCGCTCGACGATCCTGGCCACCGAGCGGAAACCGAATCGCGACAGATCGATCTCCTCGGGCCGGATGCGCAACAGCCGGGCGACTTCCGCCTCCGCAACGCGGGCCGTACCCGCGTCCTCCACATCGCAGACAAACCCCAAGTCCATGGTCGCGTATCGCACGCCCATATACTCGTAGCGGTTCGGAAACGAGCACAGGTACCGCGAATGGGTGATTTCCAGTCCCAGTTCCTCGCGGACCTCCCGCCGCAGAGATTCCTCGGCCGACTCCCCCGGGTCGGCAAACCCGCCCGGCAGATCCCACGTTCCCTTTCGGGGCTCCTGGGCCCGCTCGACGATCAGGAGCCGTCCCTCCACATCGGGAATCAACGCGGCCACAGCCGCAGCGGGGTTCAGGTAGAATTCGAAGCCGCAATGGTCACAATAGAGCTGCTTGCTCCCGATCAGACGCAGGGCCGCCGCACCGCACTTCAGGCAGTGCCGCAGCACTGCGCCAGGTTCGTTCCAGACGTCCACGTCGCGTTCTCCTCAAGGCCTCAGGTATCTGAAAGGTCAGCATGGGCTGAAGCCCATCCTACGAGACTACAACCGGTGACCATAGCGAGGAATCCCTCGGTCCGTCCATCGCCTTTTTGCGAACATTTTGCTTTGCCCGCACGAAGCCTCATCATAGCATCTGCGTCAGGTGAAGTGCGGCGGTCCCGCTGACGCGGGCGAGATGTCATTTTTCAGGCGGAAAGGAGTCAATGCCATGAGATGCAACACACATCGGTCGGCTCTTCTTCTCACCCTCGGTCTGACGATTCAGACGCTGGCCCAGAGCCCGCCACCGGCGATGTCGCTGAATATCGAGCAGGTAGCCCTGTTCAAGAACGGCCTGGGCTTCTTCACAGGACAGGTCACCTGTCCAGCCGGACAGACCCAGTTGCGGATCGCCTTGCCAGCGGCGCCGGCACACGGCACACTCTGGATTTCGTATCCGGCGCAGGTCGACGTGGCCTCTGTCGTGGCGAAGGACGTCGACTCCACCGAGACGCAGGACGCCATCACGATCCCCGAGCTGCTCCAGGCCAACGTCGGGCGCAGCGCGCGAATCGCGTGCGGTGACCGGGAGATCACAGGAGTCATCACCTACTTCGCCCAGGACCGCCAACCAAACCAGGACGAACTCTATCCTCCCAGACCTTCGATCGGGCCGGCCAGAGGTTATGACTACAGGGCGCCTCAGCAACCGGCCGCTCTGGCGACGATCCAAACCGACTCGGGCCTCGTGGGAGTCGATCCGCGAGCCGTGACCAGCGTGACATTTACGGGATGCTCTGCCGAGCAGAAGGTGCCTCGCCCGGTCCGGCAAACCGAGCTCGACATGCGGCTGAATCGCGCGGCCGACGGCCGCGAACTCGCGGTGACCTTCCTCGCCAAGGGCGTCACGTGGGCGCCGAGCTACCTCGTGGACATCACCGAGGAAGGCAAGGCGCGCATTTCGGCCAAGGCCCTGGTTATCAACGACGCGTGCGAGCTGAAGGACGTCGCGGCCCAACTTGTCACCGGCTTTCCGCATCTGCAGTTCGCTGATATCCTCAGCCCGATCGGATTGCGACAGACTCTGGCCCAATTCCTGCAAAGCTTGAATCAGCCTGACATGCCGCGTGGCCGTGCGGCGGCGGTCGTCACTCAGAACGTCATGTACGGCGGCGCCGGAATGGCCGGACCTGAGTATGGTGCGGCGGAGGTCGGGGCGGTGGCCGAGGACCTGTTCCTCTACCCGGCCGGGAAGATCGATCTCGACCGAGGCCAGGTGGCGTACATCCCGTTGTTCACCGAGTCGGTCCCCTGCGAACACATCTATCAGTGGGACTTGCCCGACTATGTCGACGAAGCCGGGCGCTACTTCTACAGTCGTGATCGCGACTCCCAGGCGGAAGACGAGCAGGAGGTCTGGCACAACCTGCGGCTGACCAACACAACCGCCGTGCCGTGGACGACCGCGCCGGGACAGACGGTCAAGGGCGGCGCCATTCTCGGCCAGGACACGCTCAAGTACACGCCTCCCGGCGGCACCACCATCCTGCGCATCACCCGCGCGGTGGGCGTCAAGGCCGAGCAGATCGAACTGGAAACCAGCCGCAAGCGAGAGGCCATCCGCATGTACGGCGACACCTTCGACCAGATCACCGTGCGAGGCGACTTGTCGATCCTCAACACGCAGAGCAAAGCCATCACGCTGGAGATCACCAAGACTCTGTCGGGCGAAGTCAAGTCGACCGACCCCGCCGCGAAGGAGGAGAAGCTGGCCAAGGGCCTGGGCCGCATGAACGGCCTGTCGAAACTGACCTGGACCATCGAACTACCCCCGGCCGCCGAGAGACGGGTCAACTACGTCTACGAAGTCTACGTCCGCCGCTGAGAACTTTCCCTGGCATCGTTCCGCAAATCGCGATAGAATGGAGGCGACGCAGAGGTTCTCCGGGATAAGTGAATACGGGGGCGAATGGCTTCGACCGGATGACGGATGGTCAAGTTGCATGCCCAGGACGCCGGTTGGCCTGGTTAATCATCCGGCACCTAAATGTTAAATGGCAACTCTCAGTTGCGCATGGCGGCCTAATTAGGCCACCCGTCCTGTCAGGCTTTGCCTGTGAGCCTGGCAAGGGCGCCAAAAAGCAGGCTTAGCCCTTTCGGACGTCCGGGCCGCGAGGGCGAAGTCGCACCGGAATAGCCGATCCCAGAGCCTGTCGCTCGGCGCTGGGCGAGGCGAAATCCCAAAAGAACGACTACGCATGTAGACGCTTGGCTTGAAACATCTCGGGACGGGGGTTCGAATCCCCCCGCCTCCAATTTGCGCGGCGCGGCCCGGACAGATGGCGGGACAGGCCGGCTCTGTGGTTTTCCAGGGGAAGTGCATGACGGACGGAGAAAGATCGGGGCGGGCGTTGATTCGCCGGCTGCGGGATATTGTCAAGCCCGGTGCCGACAGGACGCTCAACCCGGACAGTCTCAGGGGCCTTGGAGGCTTCCGGTCCGGAGCGCCGGTGCTGGTGATTCTGGCGGCCGGCAAGGGGACGCGATTCGGCCAGGCCCCCAAGTGCATCCAGCCGGTCCACGGGACGCCGCTGGCGCGCCACTCGATCGATGCGTTTCGCCGGCTCCATCGGTCACCAGTGATCTGCGTGGTCGGCTATCGGCACGAGGAGGTCTGTTCCGCCCTGGGCGGTGACAACACGTACGTCCTCTCGAGCGATCCGGCCGGAGGGACTGCCCTGGCCGCCTTCGAGGCATTGATGACGCCCGGCCTCCTGGAGGCCAATCCCCCGCTGGTCATCACGATGGGCGACCGCATCGTGCCGTCGCCGGTGTTGCGCCGCCTGTGGGAGACACACCAGACGGGAAGGCGGGAGGCCGACCTGACATTTCTGACCGCGCAGTACGAGCCGCCCAAGAACCGGGGCAAAGGCCGTGTGCTCAGAGACGAATACGGGCGGGTCATCCGCATCATCGAGGAGAGGGACATCGCCGCCGAGCCGGACGAGGTCCGGCGTCAGGCCCTGCTGGAACTGACGGAAGGCAACTGCCCGCTCTATGTCGCCCGCGCGGCCACCCTCCTGCGATACCTCCAGGACTTGACCAACGCCAACGCGCAGGGCCAGTACTATCTGACCGACATGATCGAGGCGATCAGCCGAGAACGCGGGGAGATCCGCACGATCACGACCACGGTGACCGATCCCGAGTACGATCTGCTGTGTTCGGATGTGACACGACCAGAGGACCTGACGCTCCTGGAGGCGATCGTGGCGTCGAGCGGGCGTCTGCCGTTTCCAGGGGAACAAGAGGTCGAAGAGGTGGCCGGCACCATTCGTGCGGACCGCCCTGCCGAGCAGACCGAATCCATCGCCCGGCAACTGGAGGAACTGCTGACGCTCGCGCATGAAGAGCGGCTCGGCTTCAAGCCTGACCGTCCGGTGGGGATCGGCATCTCCGGCGGCCGTCTGCGAATCGCCTTCATGCACCCGGACATGGTCCGCTTCTTTGGTCCCGCCTGGCAAATGCCCATCGGGGCCGGCGCTGCCGCCGGCGGCGAACAGATCGCGTTGCTCGTGCAACGCGCCGAAAATCGCCAGATATGTCTCTTCCCTGCGAATCGCGAGTATCGGGAGGACGTCAATGCCATTTCCTCGGACAACAGCGCCATGTATCCCGACGAAAGCATCTCGGATCTGCACGCCTATGAGGCCTTCGGCACGCACATGAGCGAGACGCTGCTGCTGTCGCTGGGATATTTCAGCGATGAGGAACTGGAGCGACGGCGCAAGAGAGGTTTGCCGTTGCCGCCGCCATCGTGTTGGGTCAGCAGCAACATGCGGCGCCCGTTCGCCCTCGTGGGCAACGCCATTGCGTCCCTGCGGACGCTGCGGCGCGGCAACCTGGGCGCCAAGGTCCGCGAGCATCTCGGTCGCGATCGTTTCACCGGTCTGCGGTTGGTCTGCACGGGGAACATCCCGCAAGGGGGCTTTTCCAGTTCCTCGGCCGTAACCGTCGCGACGAAGAACGCGATCAACGCGCTGTACGAGATCGGCATCCCGCCGGACATGCTCGTGCATCTGGCCTGCCAGGCCGAATACGGCACCGGCGTTCGCGCCGGTTCGCTCGACCAGGCCACCGAGCAGAAAGGACGCGCCGGACAGGGAACGCTGATCTCCTCCAATCCCAGGGACAACTATCGGATCATCGGGACATATCCGGTTCCCTCCGAGCGATTTGCGATCATCTTCCCCTACAGCGTCGAGCGCGACCGCAGCGCCTGGCGATGGTCGTGGGGAGCGTACGCCGAGATCGTCGGGCCCGGCCCTCCGACCACGGGAGAAGCGCGAAAGATGACAGGCAAGGCCGCCGAGCTGGCCGCCCTGCTGACACGATTGCCGCTCGACACCGATTTCTTCCGGAAGATCGAGGACGATCTGGTCGACGACGGCCTGTTGTCTGATGAGAGTCGCCGCTGGATCTGCTCGGTTCTGCGCGAGCTGCCGCTCTTGGCACGTCAGGAAGAGCTTCGCGAGAAGGTCACCACCCATCGTGACTGGTACGTTGAGCAGCTCATCGAAGTTGAACACATCGACCGGAAGGCCGCCAGGCGAAAGGCCGACGCGACGCTCGCGGCGCTCTTCGCCGGTTGGCGGGACCCCGTGCTGCGGCGTGCGACTGCCGCCGGGACCATTGTAGAAGAGACCGGCGTTCCTTTGCGCGCGATGGTCGCCTACCTCTTCGGAGAGGTCGCCAAATGCTTCTTTCTCATTCACCACCCGGACCAGTGGATCGAGTACGTCACGCGGTCGCAACGAGGGGATCGTTGCGTGGACATCGTCCCCGATCGCCTGCCCAGCCGGCAAGAGATGGAAGGGCCGCTGGCGTGGGAACACGGCGCCGCCGGAGCCGAGCTGATGGACCGCTGGCTGGAATACGGCGGCGCCGCGCCGTTCGACTACAACCAGGAGCTGGACGACGCATCGCTGGCGCTCGACAGTCCGCCTGAATTCCGCCGGCTGGAGGGATCGAACTTCTTTCGCGGACTGGCGCTGATCGACCTGGCCGAGGCGATGCTCCATCGCGCCTTTGGATCGGATGCGGTCGCGGTGCGTGTCAACGCCGCTGGGCAGGGTGACTACTTCCAAGTTCACATCGACACGCAGAAGGCTCCTCCAAGCGAGGTCAAGCGGTTTCTCGGCGCGGCGTTCTATCGCCGGTTCGGCCTCTCGCCCGAGCCGCCGTTTGTGGAACTGCATCCGGGCGGAGGCGCCCTGGGAGTGCGGCTGAGCCGCTACGACCTGCTGCCGCCATTGATCCAGCAACTGCGTGTATCCGCAGCGCAGTAACACACTTCTCTGGACCACCTTCCGACGGACTCGTTGGGTCGTCGCGAAAAGACTTGTCGGATCAGCAGGGTCCCGCTACAGTGTGGGGTTCATTAGCACCCCGTGGGTGGCAGCAACGACTCCGACGGAAGTCCCGTGGCAGGGCAGGGCACAGCATGACATGGATCGAGAACCATCTGGGGGAATGGGTGGTCAGACACCGCTGGGGGATCATTCTGCTGACGGTGCCGACGATCCTTGTCTGCGCCGCAGGGATCACGCGAATACGGATCAGCAACGACACGCGCGTGTTCTTCGGGGCAGACAATCCAGACTACCAGAAACTCAAGGCTCTGGAACACACCTACAGCCGGGAACAAACCGTGGATTTTCTCGTCGCCCCGCGGGATGGGAACATCTTCACGCGCGAGACGCTCACGGCGGTAGCCGAGCTGACCGAGGCCGGATGGCAACTGCCCCGTTCGGCCGCGGTTCACTCGATCACCAACTATCAGAGTATGCGGGCCGAGGGCGACGACCTGATCGTCGAAGACCTGGTGCCCGATCCGAACACGCTGACCGAGGCGCAATTGGAGAGGATTCGACGCAAGGCGCTGTCCGAGACGGGCATCGTGGACCTGCTGCTGTCCCGGCGCGGACATGTGGCCGGCGTGTACGTCGGATTCGTCGCGCCGCAGGATAGTCCCACGCCCACGTCGGAGATCGCCGCGCACGCCCGCAGGATCCTCGATGACTTCCGGACGCGTCACCCCGATATCGACATCTACCTCACGGGTTCGGTCATCATGGACGAGGCCTTCGCCGAGGCCAGCCGGCGCGACCTGTTCACCCTCGGCCCGATCGCATTCCTCGTGATGTCGTCGCTGGTCGGCATCTCGCTGCGGTCCTCTTATGGGACATTCTCGGCGGTTTCCGTCACGGTGCTGTCTCTGGCGGCCGCGATGGGCCTGGTTGGATGGCTGGGCGTGCCGATGAACGCCGTCTCCGTCGGCGCTCCCGTGCTGATGCTCACGCTGGCCGTCGCCGACAACATCCATCTGCTGACGACGATGTTTCACTACCTTCGTCACGGGTACTCGAAACACGCGGCGGTCGCCAAATCAGTGCAGGTGAATCTCAAGGCGGTGTGCCTGACGAGCATCACCACCGTCATCGGCTTCCTGACGATGAACTTCTCCGAGTCGCCGCCGTTCCGCGACCTGGGCAACATCGTGGGGATCGGCGTGCTGATCGACATGGTCAATTCGATCCTCCTGTTGCCTGCGATGATGGCGGTGCTGCCCGTCTCGACGAGGCTGAGCCGGGCTCGAACCCTATGGGTCAATCCGGACCGGCTGGCGGATTTCGTGATTCGCCGGCGGAAACCGGTGGTCTATGCGATGCTCGCGGTGACAGCGGTGTGCAGCCTCGGTTGGTTCGGGATCACGCTCGACGACAACTTCCTGATGTACTTTGATCGCAGCTTCGCATTCCGTCGGGCGACCGACTTCATGATCGAGAACCTCCGGGGCTGGGACGTGATCGAGTACTCCCTGCCCTCCGGCCGGTCCGGCGGCATCACCGACCCCGAATACATGGCGACGGTCGACCGGTTCGCCGCATGGTACCGCCAGCAGCCCAAGGTGGTCCATGTCACGACGCTCGTCGACACATTCAAGCGACTCAACCGCGACATGAACGGCGGCGACGAGCGGTTCTACCGGCTGCCCGAGCAGAGCGATCTGGCGGCCCAGTATCTGCTTTTTTACGAGTTGTCCCTGCCGTTCGGGCACGATCTGAACAACGTGATCGACGTCGACCGCGCCGCGTCGCGATTCACCGTGACGTTCGAGAGCATGAGCGCGGCCGAGCTGCGGGCGATGGACGAAGCCGCCGGCCGGTGGCTCGCGGAGAACGCTCCCGCGCACATGGTCACGACCGGCACCGGCCTGTCCCTGGCCTGGGCCCACATCACCGCACGGAACATCGGGAGCATGCTCCTGGCGTCGCTGGGCGAAATCCTGACGATCTCGTGCATCATGGTGTTCGTGCTGCGAAGCCTCAAGTTCGTCGTGCTGTTCCTGATTCCCAACCTGATGCCGCCGTTCCTGGCCTTCGGAATCTGGGGAATGACGAGGGGGCAGGTGGGGCTGGCGCTGTCGGTCGTGCTGTCCATGACGCTGGGGATCATCGTCGATGACACGATCCACTTCTTCATCAAGTACCTACAGGCCCGCAAGGTGGATGGGCTGACGCCGGAAGAGGCGGTGCGCAGCGCGTTCCACACGGTGGGCTCGGCCATCGGCATCACGACGGTCGTCCTGGTGGCGGGATTCGCCGTCATGGCCGTCTCGCCCTACCGGCTGAGCGAGGAGATGGGCCTGATGTGCGCGATGGTGATCGGCCTGGCCTTGCTGGTGGACTTCTTCCTTTCGCCGACTTTGTTGATGCGATTCGATCGCGAAGATGGTAAGCTGGCCGCGGTCCGTGAACCGCAGATGGATCAGCAGGTGAGCTGTCTATGAAGTACAAAGTCAATGTTCGGGTCGCGCTGTACATCGCGATGATGATCGCACGGGCGGCGTATCCCGCCGGCGAAGAACCCTCCCCTGAGGAGCGGGGGCTGGCCATCGCGAAAGAGGCGGACCGTCTCAGCAACGGATACGGTGACAGCGTCGCGAACCTCCGCATGGTGCTTCGCAACCGGCAGGGCCTGACCAGCGAGCGGGAGATTCGCATCCGCACGCTCGAAGTCGCCGGCGAAGGCACGCGAAGTCTGTGCATCTTCGACACGCCGGCCGACGTGAAGGGGACGATCCTGCTGACGCACACGCACAAGCAGGCGGACGACGACCAGTGGCTCTTTCTGCCGGCCCTGAACCGGATTCGGCGCATCGCCGCCCAGAACAAGTCCGGCTCGTTCATGGGCAGCGAGTTCTCCTACGAAGACATCGCCACCCAGGAACTGGAGAAGCATACCCACCGGTGGCTGCGCGACGAGGCTTACGACGGCAACGACTGCTACGTGATCGAGCGGGTCCCGGTAGACCGGGCCAACTCCGGCTACTGGCGCCAGCTAGCGTGGCTCGATAAGGAGCATTACAGGACCTGGAAAGTTGATTACTACGACCGCAAGAACGAGCTTCTCAAGACGCTGACGTTCAAGGGCTACGAGAAGCATCTGGACCGGTTCTGGCGGCCCCGCCAGATGGAGATGGTGAACCATCAGACGGGCAAGAGCACGATCCTGGTCTGGTCGAATCTGTCTTTCGGGACGGGGCTGAAGGAAATCGATTTCGACAGACACAGTCTGACGCTATTGAGGTGACACGGATGCGCATCAGGACATGGATGGCGGCGCTGGCGATCGGGATGTCGGCCTGGACGGCAGGAGGCGCCGGGGAGCTGTCCGGCTGGATTGCCGTGGAAGGCCGGGGCTTTCTCAACGAGCCTCTGTACCGAGGCCAGGACCGGGACAACGCCTCGATCGCGGCGCAGCCGGAGTACTACCACGCCTGGGAGAACGGATCGAGCTTCACGTTCGTGCCGTTCGGGCGCGCCGACACCGCGGATTCCCGCCGCACACATGCGGACATCCGCGAACTGAACTACCTCTACCGGCAGGACAACTGGTTCGTCCGCATGGGAGTCGGCAAGGTCTTCTGGGGCGCCACGGAGTTCGTCCACCTGGTGGACATCATCAACCAGACCGATCTGATCGAGCACATCGACGGCGAGGACAAGCTGGGCCAGCCCATGCTCGAGTTCTCGATCTCGCCGAGCTGGGGCACCCTCGATTTCTTCCTCATGCCGTACTTTCGCGAGCGCACGTTCCCAGGCCGAGGCGGCCGCCTGCGCACCAACCGGGTGGTCGACCTCGACGACACCATCTACGAGAGCAGCTCCGAGGAGAGGAACATCGACGTGGCCGCACGCTACAGCCGCACCTTCGGAGGCCTGGATTTCGGCGTGTACGTCTTTCGAGGAACCAGCCGGGACCCCCTGCTGGCGACGCCCGACCTGGTGCCGCCGGAGCTGATCGACCCTGAGGATGTCAACGATTTCAAGCTGATCCCGTTCTATGAGCAGATCAACCAGTTCGGGACCGATGTCCAGTACGCCAGTGGAAACTGGCTCTGGAAGCTCGAGGCCTATTTCCGAAACGGGTACTTCCAGGACTACTTCGCCGTCACTGGCGGGTTCGAGTACACCTTCGTCGGCCTCGGCGGCAGCAACGCCGACATGGGCCTGCTGTGCGAGTATGCCTATAACGACCGCGATGACGGCGGACAGACCATCTTCCAGAATGACCTGTTCGTCGGGATGCGCATGACGCCGAACGATGCGGCCAGCACGCACCTGCTCATGGGATTCGCCCAGGACACGGAGAAATCGGAGAACGCCTTCAGCATCGAGGCCAGCCGGCGGTTCGGCGCCAACTGGCGACTGATCCTCGAAGCCTGGTTCTTCCTCGACAGCGCGGACGACAGCGTCATCCACGAGCTGCGAGACGACGACTTCGCCCGCCTCGAACTGGCCTACTACTTCTGAGACAGGCGACTGTTCTGCCACGTCCGCTCGATGGCCGCAGATCACACAAACGAACCGCCGAACCATCAGAACAGTGCAAAGATCAAATCTCAAACTGCAAAATTAACGAAGTCGTCCGCCGAAGGCGGATTCCGCCATTTTGATCTTTGCTCTTTGATCTTTGATCTTTGCGTCCTGCTCACAACACCTGATGCCCCGGAAGAGATCTCGCCAAAACGCGGTCGTCTCTGAAAGAAATACGTAGTTTTACGTATTGAACATTGTCCGCACTCGACGAAGGCTGGTGCGTATCGTTGTTCGTGATGACAAATCAGCATGGATGGAACCGATGAGGGATTGAGGCGAGTGGTCGTGTAGCAAAGGACTGCTGCCATGAACACCGTTGGCACCCAGGCGCCCCTTGCCAGCGGGCAGGCAGAGATTGATTCTGTCCACATATGCTACGTGCGCGTCCGGCCTACGCGGGCTTGCGCAGTTGGCACGCTTGCGGTGTTCCCGGTGTACAACGATGGTATTTCCACTTTCCCGTCGAGGCCAGAAAGGAGGCATATTCACGAGCCTGCGCGCAAGCCTCTGCAAGACAGAGGGCAACACATGTCCACAGGAACAGTCTCAAAAAGCAAGGAGGCCATGCCATGAGAAAGTTGCTATTCTGGAGCGTCGTACTGAGCTTGCTGGTCACACTGCCGATGATCGCCGGGGGACCGACCGGACCGGCTGGAAAATCGAACGTCGGCCACCTGAGTCTCTTCGAGAAGGACCCTGCCACGTGGGAGATCATCGAGGGCGGCGCCTGGGGCAAGATGACGTACAACCTCTCCGGGGCGGAATTCGAGTTCGTCTTCAACGGCCACGGCCTGGAGGCAGGCGTTGAGTATTGCCTGATCTATTACCCCGATCCCTGGCCGGGCGAAGGGCTGATCTGCCTGGGCTGCGCTACAGCCAACGGCGGCGGCAACGTCCATATCGCGGCGTGTGTCAACACAGGCGACCTTACAAACGCCAAGATCTGGCTCGTTCTGGCAGCCGATGTCGACTGCGATACAGAGGGCGTCACACAAATGATCGACTGGAACCCCACCAAGTATCTATTTGAGTACGACCTGATCACGTTCGATGATACCGATGATTAGCTGCATCGGCCAAGCACGTCACGTGAGGCAATTGGGCTGCGGGATTGCCGCAGCCCTTTCTTCTTCCGTGCCGTGGCTGACCGGTAATGCGACGGGGCGCCCCGTCTTTGGGTTGGGTAAACGATCCGTCTATGTCAAATCACGCCCGGGCGTGTGTGCACGCAAACGGTCCGCGTTTGCGCTTCTGTTGGCTGTGGCTCAATAGGTTTCCTCGATGAAGGCTCGGGTCAGAGGGTGGCCGTAGGCCTTCGCCAGGTCGCTACGGATCCAGTTGGCGTAGGTATATGCCAGACCGAGCGGCGCTGCCTGGTGGAACCAGGCCCGCAGGATGCGGCTGGTGTACAACTGGACCCAGTCGTCCTGCGTCACGAGGGACACAGGCGCTCGATCGCCTCGCCCCTTGTGCTCGGCATCGGTCTGGTTCAAACAAAGGTCCATGGTGATTCGCGGCTCACAGTCGTCAGTTGGCAGTTGTCAGATCACAGTTGTCAGTTCGCGGTTCGCTGGCAACTGTCAACCGGGAACCGTCAACTCCTTTAACGTGACCCTCTATAGATATAGTGCGCCCAGCGAGCCTTTGGTAACGGACTTTTTGCGGGTTTGGGGAGCGATTTCCAGTCGCGAAATGAAGAAATCAAAGAGCAAAGATCAAAATGGCGGAATCCCGATGTCCATCGGGATGACCTCCGCAATCTTACATTTTGATGTTTGATCTTTGATTTGCCCGACCGGTCGGGTCAGCTTTTCGGGGCGGAGAAGCTGGCGTCGACCTCGGTGTACATGTCCCACTGGACGGGCATCCAGGAGGAGATGGTTCCGCGGCCGGTGATGCCCTTGAAGCGTTTGGTCCCTTCGACGAAGACGATGGTGCCGATCTGCTTGGCGCCGGGCTGGCCGGAGGCCTCGACCTTGGCCAGGATGCTTGAACCATCCTCAAAGTCGTACACGACGAAACCCTGGTAGTACTGCTTGCCGTCGGGCGAGTTGGTGTGGACGACCCAGCCGTTCAGGCGGGCGAAATCCCCGTCGCCGATCACCACGAAGCCGGTGCGATTCACCGCTTCGAGGGCGGTCATCCGGCTGCCGACGACCCGGGTCTCCTTGCCGTAGGAGAACTCCCTCCAGCGAGTCAGCTCCATCGACGTCTGCGCGGGGCTGAAGCTGCTGGTCAGCGCCAGGGCCAGGGCAACGCAGAGGCCGGAAATCACAAGGACCGGGCGGCTCGGCCACGCACAGCGGCGCGTGCCCTCTTCAAGCTTCGGGACGATCAGATTATGACGGCTCATGGCGTTTTACCTCCCTGAGAATCGGGACTATGTCGTTTGTTCTTCGGCATTCCAGGCGCGTCGGATAAGCACAAGAAGGTGAAAAAGGACAGCAGAAACACCGGGCCACCGTCTGGCCGCGTACGTTGTCCCGCCGGCAGAAAACCCTTGAAACACCCCCTCCAGAGCGGATATTCTTGCCCCATCGAGTTACGGAAGGTTTTGAAAGGACCCGCCATGAAGCTCCGTCACCTACCGGCCCTGCTGTGCATGGGCATCGTTGCCGCCAGTTGGGCTGCCGCCGCCGAAACCTCTTCCCAGGGCAGGAAGGTCTGGCTTTCCGACCTGGATATCAGCAAGACCCAGCAGGGCTGGGGTGAGCCGCAAAAGGACAAGTCCGTAGACGGAAACCCGCTGCGAATCGCGGGGCGGACCTTCGACCGCGGACTGGGCACCCATGCCGACAGCGCTCTGTACGTCAAGCTGGCGGGGGGAAGCACGCGATTCACCGCGATGGTCGGCCTGGACGACGAGGCCGGGCGGTTCGGAACCGTGACGTTCCGCATCCTGGGCGACGGCAAGGAGATCTTAAAGACCGACACGATGAAGGCGGGCCAGCCGGCGCAAGAAGTGGACATCGACGTCACCGGCATGGACACCTTGATTCTTCTGGTCGGCCGAGGCAAAGACGGAATCAACTTCGACCACGCCGACTGGGCAAATGCGGCGTTCACCGTCGTCGGGAGGATGCCCGAAACGATCGACGGGCCGAAGGAGGAGGCGATCATCCTGACGCCCAAGCCGGGACCCGAGCCTCGAATCAACAGCGCCAAGGTGTTCGGCGTCCGGCCGGGCTCGCCGGTCCTCTACACCATCGCCGCCAGCGGGCAGCGTCCCATGGGCTTCCACGCCGAGGGCTTGCCTGCCGGGCTCTCGGTCAATGCGGAGTCGGGACGCATCACGGGTCGGCTGACCCAGCCTGGCGAGTATCCGATCACGCTGATCGCGCGGAACGATGTCGGCGAGGCTCGACGCACGATGCGGCTCATCGTCGGGAACACGATCGCGCTGACACCTCCGATGGGCTGGAACAGTTGGAACTGCTGGGGCTGCGCGATTGACGAGCAGAAGATCCGCCACGCGGCCGAAGCGATGGTCTCAAGCGGCCTGATCCACCACGGCTGGCAGTACATCAACATCGACGACTGCTGGATGAAGAAGCTCGGCTCCGACGATCCCGTCGTCGGCGGGCCCACGCGCGACGATTGCGGCCGCATCCTGACGAACGCGAGATTTCCGGACATGAAGGCGCTGACGGACTACATCCATAATCTCGGCCTGAAAGTCGGCGTCTATATCTCGCCAGGCCCATCGACGTGCCAGCGCTACGAGGGAAGCTGGCAGCATGAACTGCACGATGCGCAGAGTTTTGCCGACTGGGGCTTCGACTATCTGAAATACGACTGGTGCGGCTATAGCGAGATCGTCGGCCGGCCCACGCTGGAGCAGATGAAAGAGCCGTACATCTTCATGCGAGGCTGCCTGGACCGCATCGATCGCGACATCGTCTACAGTCTGTGCCAGTACGGGATGGGCGAAGTCTGGAAATGGGGCACGGAGGTCGGCGGCAACTGCTGGCGCACCACGGGCGACATCACCGATTCCTGGGGCAGCATGGCCGGCATCGGCTTTGCCCAGGCGGAATGTTCGCCCTACGCGTCGCCGGGCCACTGGAACGATCCGGACATGCTGGTCGTAGGCAAGGTCGGCTGGGGTCCGAGCCTGCGTGAAAGCCGTCTGACGCCGAACGAGCAGTACACGCACATCAGCCTGTGGTGTCTGCTGTGCTCGCCGCTGCTGATCGGGTGCGACCTGACCCAGTTGGATGACTTTACGATGAACCTGCTGACGAACGATGAGGTGCTGGAGGTCAACCAGGACCCGCTGGGCCGGCAGGCCGCACGCATCGCCCAGGACGGCTCGCTGGAGGTCTGGGCCAAGCCGATGGAAGACGGCTCGACCGCGGTGGGCCTGTTCAACCGCGATGAAACGCCCAAGACCGTCGTCGCCGAGTGGTCGGATCTGAAGCTCAGCGGCCCGATGCGCGTCAGGGACCTCTGGCGGCAGAAGGACATCGGCGTCTTCCGCAACCAGTTCGGAGCGGAAGTGCCCAGGCACGGCGTCATGCTCCTGCGCCTCTTCCCGGCCCAAGGGGGACAATGATGGCGCAAACACCCGCTCACACAATTCTGCTTGTCTGGTGCTTTGCCATCGGGTCGGGAGCGATCCCGGCCCCGGCGGCCCATGAGACCCGCACCTTTACGCTGGCCGAGACGCGGCTGCGCGATCCCTTCATCCTCGCGGACCAGGCGACGCAGACGTACCACCTCGTCACCAGCTCCGTGAGACCCGCCGACTCGACGGCGAATGGGGTCTCCGTGCTGACCAGCAAGGACCTGCGGACGTGGATCGGGCCATACCCGATATTCGAGATCGGGCCCGACTTCTGGGCGCAGGGCCACATCTGGGCCCCTGAGATGCACCGCTACGGGGGCAAGCACTACCTGTTCGCCACGATGAACGGCAGTCGCAGGCTGCCCGATGAGCCCTGGCCCGACTGGCCCGAAAAGACCGCGCGGGGCACGCAGGTGCTCGTCGCGGATTCGCCGATGGGCCCGTTCCAGCCGTTCGCCAATCGATCGCATACTGATCCCAACCTGATGGCCCTCGACGGGACCCTGTGGGTGGAGGACGGCATCCCCTATATGATCTACTGTCATGAATGGGTCCAGGTTAGAGACGGCACAATCGACCTGGTCCGGCTCAGAGACGACTTGTCCGACGTAGCCGGGCCGCCAATCATGCTGTTCAAAGCCAGCGACGCCCCCTGGACCCCCGAAGGCCGGGACCGGTATGTGACCGACGGGCCATGTCTCTACCGGACCCGAACGGGAAGGCTGCTGATGATCTGGTCCAGCTTCACCGACAGCGGGTACACCACAGGCATCGCCGCCTCGAAGTCAGGTCGGGTGCAGGGTCCCTGGGTCCACCTGCCCGATCCACTCTTCCGAGACGACGGCGGTCACGGGATGATCTTCCGGGCCTTCGACGGGACCCTCAGGCTCCTGCTGCACTGCCCCAACCGCAGCCCGGACGAACGGGCCTGCCTCTTCGAGCTGATCGACGCCGGTGACACCATCCGCATTAGACACGACCAATAGGATCATTGCCCCCACCCCGTGAGAATACACCCGCTTTTTGGGGGACAATGGGCCTGGCGCGAGAACCAACAGGCAATCGCAGCGTATTTCCCAGCAAGCGTGACCTCTCCGGTGGTCGCTCGCAGTCTGAACCAGTGGCTGACCGGCATCGCATCGGAATAAGGAGTTCACAATGGCACAGCTCAAGGTGGGGGACAAGGCCCCGGCGTTCGCACTGAAGGACCAGGACGGCCGGACCGTCTCGCTGGCCGACTTCAAGGCGCGCAAGCTCCTTCTGTACTTCTACCCCAAGGCGGACACTCCCGGCTGCACGGCCCAGGCCTGCGGCGTTCGCGACGCCATGGAAGAGCTGGCCGAGGCCGGAACGGTCCCCGTCGGCATCAGTCCCGACGAGCCGGCCAGACAGAAGAAGTTCGACGGCAAGTACGATCTGGGTTTTCCCCTGCTGTCCGATCCGGACCACAAGGTCGCACAGGCCTACGGCGCCTGGGGGGAGAAATCCATGTACGGCAAGAAGTACCAGGGGATCATCCGTTCGTCCTTTCTGATCGACGAGACCGGCAAGATCCTTCAGGTCTCCTACAAGGTCAAACCCCAGGACACTGTGCCAAACGCCCGCAAGGCGATCGTTTGAGCGGCTGGGCCCGGAATGTCGCGACTTGCGCCGTCGGCGGCGATACCGGCGTGTCGCCGTCGCGACATCGCAGCCTCACAGGTCACCTCCGGCCGCTCCGGCCTGAATGTCGAACCGGTCGGAGATCGCCTCGTACCAGATTGTGCCGACCGATGCGATCGTGTCGCCGGCCGGTTTTTTTGCCCGGCGTGTGGAAAAGTTCTTGATTGTGACGTCGGAAGCGCCGTAGAATTCCTGGTGCATGTCTTCACGTACATTTGTTCGGTGCGTTGAAAGGAGGCGCAATATGGCAAGGAAAAGCCTTGTCAAAGGGATGTGGTCGACGGACGACATCAGGCAACTCCGGAAGCTGTTCCCCAATCATGCCACGGCAGAGGTCGCATCGAATCTGGGCCGCCCGACGGAAGCTGTCAAAAAGAAAGCTTCGCGGATGGGACTGAAGAAGGCCCGCAGGTACATGAAGTCTCTGGGCAGATCGTAAGATTCGATTTCGCCCGTTCGGTCCCCTGCCGGGTGGCGCGTCCCGGGAAACGACGCCGGGTCGAATGCGTCGACGGGCACTGTGACCGCCGTCTCAGACCAGGCTGCGCGTTGGAACCGAGGAGAAACGGGACAGGTTATCGCATTCCTGGACCGGTTTCTTCGTGCTTTCCTACGGCGGTGGTGATTTTGCGTGGTGGGGTCTCAGTCACATGCCGCTGAGCAAATCCGGGGAAGGTTGCTCTTGCGGTTTTGGTCTGCGCTCCGGCAGGGCACGCGGGTTGCATCCACCCATCGGATCGACTTGACGTCCCGGACGTCATAGCGGGCCAGCCGGATGCCGGGCGGCGCAAATCCCAAAGGCCTTGACTCTGGCCCCTGTCGGAGGTATGCTTTCTCCATGCCCTTGTTCACTTTGTCCTGTTGTTCTTGCTTTTGGAGGCGCCGTTGAGAGTCCTATCAGGCATTCAGCCCTCGGGGCGGCTGCACGTCGGCAATTACTTCGGTGCGATGCGACAGCACCTCGAGTTGCAGGCGGAGCATGAGGGTTTCTACTTCATCGCTGATTACCACGCTCTGACCAGCAATCCGGCCCCGGAGGCCCTGGCCCGGCACACCCTTGACGTGGCGATGGACTACATCGCTCTGGGCCTCGACACGGAGAAGACGGTCTTCTGGCGTCAATCCGACGTCCCCGAGGTGACGGAGCTAACCTGGCTGCTGAGCTGCGTTACACCGCTGGGGCTGCTTCAACGGTGCGTCAGTTACAAGGACAAGGTCGCTCAAGGACTTGCGCCAAACCACGGGCTTTTCGCCTACCCCGTTCTTCAGGCCGCGGACATCCTGATCTATAAATCGCACCTCGTGCCCGTCGGGGCCGACCAGAAGCAGCACATCGAGGTGACCCGTGACATCGCCATGCGGTTCAACAACGCCTATGGGGAGGTCTTCGTGATCCCCAAGGAGCATATCATCGAGTCGGTGGCGGTCGTGCCCGGGACCGATGGGCGCAAGATGAGCAAGAGCTACGGCAACACCATCGAGATCTTCGAGCCGGAGAAGAGCGTCAAGAAGAAGATCATGAAGATCGTCACGGACTCGACGCCCGTGGAAGACCCCAAGGACCCGGACAAGTGCAACGTCTTCGCCCTCTTGAAGCTGGTCGCGTCGCCGCAGGAACTGGCCGAATGGGATGCCCGGTACCGCAACGGAGGCATGGGCTATGGGGAAGCCAAGAAGCGGCTGGCCGAGCTGATCATCGAGTATTTCCAGCCTTACCGCCAGAAGCGAGCCGAGCTCGAAAATAACGTCGGCGACGTCTGGAAGATGCTCAAAGACGGCGCCGCCCGCGCGCAAGCCGTCGCGGCAAAGACCCTGGTCGAGGCCCGCAAGGCCATTGGGTTAGGAGCTTGATCATGGAAGAGAGACTCGTCACCGTGGCCCGATTTGAGAACTACATCGAGGCCGAGCTGGCCAAACAACAACTGGACGACAACGGCATTCGGGCCGTCGTCATGGGCGAGAACGTCGGGAACATTTACGCCGGCGCGCCCGTGGTGCAGGATATCGAACTCCAGACGCTCGAACACGATGCCGAAAAGGCCCATGAGATCCTGCGCGAGCAGGTATGACGGGAGCGTCCCCTGGCTGATTACCGTGTCAACTTGGAGATCTTCGCCGGCCCGCTGGACCTTCTGCTGTATCTGGTCCGCAAGGAGGAGGTCGATATCTACGACATCCCGCTGGCGAAGATCACGGACCAGTATCTGCGGTATGTCGAGATGCTCAAACAGTTCGACATCGACCTGGCGGGCGATTTTCTGGTCATGGCCGCGACGCTGATGGAGATCAAGTCGGCGATGCTGCTGCCGAAGGCCACGCCGGAGGAGATAACGCAGGACGAGGCCACCGACCCACGGGCCGAGTTGATTCGCCAGCTTCTCGAATACAAGAAGTTCAAGGACGCGGCCAATCTGCTCGATGCGGCCGCCGAGCAGCACCAGGAGCGGTTCAGCCGCCCGACCAGCCTCATCGACCGGCTGGCGCCCGACGCCGAGCCCGAGGTGGATATGGATCAGGTCAGCATCTGGGACCTGCTGGAGGCATTCGACACCGTCTGCAAGGCCATCGGCAACACTGTCTACACGGGCCACATCAAGGACGACACCCCGATTGACCTGTATCAGATCGAGATCCTGCACCGCCTCCAGACCGAGGGCCCGATGACATTCGAGCGCGTCTTCGACAGCCGGCCGAACCGACTCGTCATGGTCGGGCTGTTCCTGGCGATGCTCGAGCTGATTCGCGACAAACTCATCTGGGCAGAGCAGAGCGAAACCGCCCCGAGCCAGATCTATCTGCGGGCACTGACTGACGAGCCGGCCGAACAGGCCGTGCAGAAGGCCATTCTTTCCGTCGCGGAAGAACCGGCCGAGACGCCCGAGGCAGGCCCGACCCCGTCGGTTGCTGAGCTTGGCGCGGAACTCGCGATCCCCATCCAGGAACTGCCGGCCGGGGTAAGGCATACCGCTCTCCAGCCGGACGAGATCGAGGATTGGGAGGATGCGCAGGACCTGGAAGACGAGTCCGCCGACCGTGAGGCCTCCCTCCGCGAAGAAGAGTCCGGGGACGGGATCGTCGATGAGCTGCCGATCCCAATCCTCGAATTGCCCCCCAAAAGGGGTTCGAAGGCGGCCCCGGCGGAGGAGCCGCACACCCTCGAAAGCCCGCCGCCTCCGGCCGATGAGGGTTTCGGAATTGACAACCCCACGCCGGCCCCTTAGAATACCTCAGCTTTTGGACCGAACCAGGCCGTTTGAACCGCGTCTCAGGTGCGACTCGGCGGCGTTTGGGCCTGTCGATCCACGTGGCTGAAAAACACGCGGTTGTGGAACCCCCGGCCGGCCGCACCAACCGACCGAACCGCTCTGAACGCAAATGGGCATAGTAGGAAGGACAGGATCATGGCGGGCAACGCAATCGAACTGACGGACGCCACGTTTGACGAGATCGTGCACAGTTCCGAGGTCCCGGTTCTGGTGGATTTCTGGGCGCCCTGGTGCGGGCCCTGCAAGATGATTACACCGGTCATCCAGGAGCTTGTTGATGAATACGCCGGAAAGGCCAAGATCTGCAAGCTGAACACCGATGACGCCCGCGACACCGCGGTCGAGTTTGGCATCAGCGCCATTCCAACGATCATCCTGTTCAAGGGTGGGCAGGTGCAGAAAAAGTGGGTCGGACTGACGGCGAAGAAGGATCTTGCCCAAGCCATTGACGGTCTGCTGTAGGACAACCTGCCGGTCGCGTAGACACGCGTGATACGGTGCCGCATCCATCACACGAGATCGGCCTCACTGTAGTGCAAGGCACCGATCTTCGGAGGAAACCATCGACCAAATGTCGCATCGAATCGTAGGCAAGAGAGAGCTTGGCGCGGACGTCTTCTGGGCGCGCATCGAAGCCCCTCTGATCGCACAGGCCCGACGGCCCGGTCAATTCATCATCCTCAGCATCAATAACGACTATTCCGAACGAATCCCGCTGACCATCGCGGGAGCCAACCCTGCAAGCGGCACGATCGAGCTGATCTGGCAGCGCGTCGGCAAGACGACCGCGGAACTGGCGGGCCTCAACGAGGGCGATGAGATCGCCAACATCTCGGGACCACTCGGCACACCCACGTACATCGCCAACTTCGGAACAGTGGTCTGCGTCGGAGGCGGGATTGGGGCCGCCCCCCTGCTGCCGATCGCGACCGCCCTGAAGAGCGCAGGCAACAGGGTCGTCAGCATTCTCGGATTCCGCTCGAAGGACCGGCTGATTCTCGAAGAGGAGTTTGCCAGGATCAGCGATGAACTGATCGTGACCACCGACGATGGCTCTTACGCCCGCAAGGCCCTTGTGACCGAGCCGCTGGCGGAGGTCTGCGGACGCGATCCCAAGCTTGGGCATGCCTTCATTATCGGTCCGACGATCATGATGAAATTCTGCTGCGGCGTGACGAAGAAGTTCGAGGTGCCGACCCAGGTCTCGCTGAACACGATCATGATCGACGGAACCGGCATGTGCGGTGGATGCCGCGTCGAGGTCGACGGCAAACCCAGGTTTGTCTGCGTTGACGGGCCCGAATTCGACGGGCACCGCGTCAATTTCGACCTGATGATCAAGCGCATGAACGCCTACAAACAGCAAGAGCAACAGGCGCGCGAGCAATACCGACAGCACCGATGCCGGATCGGGCTGGATGGGTAGCTCGGCCCGCCCACTGACGTCTCGGTCCCTGCTTTTGATGATATGAGGAAATCCCTGCCGTGACAGACCAGGAACGACAAGAACTTCTCAACGAATTGCTGGACAGACAGAACTCGGGCGGTCTGAAGCCCAAGGACCGGTTCGACATTCCGCCGCAGGACATGCCCGAGCAGGATGCGAACGCGCGACGCCGCAACGTCAGCGAGGTCGCGCTGGGCTACACCGAGACGCAGGCCCGAATCGAGGCGATGCGCTGCCTCCAGTGCAAGACCGCTCCGTGCGTGCAGGGCTGCCCGGTGCGCATTCGGATCCCGGATTTCGTGGGCGCCATCGCGAAAGGCCAGTACGACCAGGCTCTCGACATCATCAAAGAGAACTCGCTTCTGCCGGCCGTTTGCGGACGCGTCTGCCCGCAGGAGGTGCAGTGCCAGGAGAAGTGCACAGTCGGCCTGAAATTCAAGGACGTCTCGAAGGCGGTCTCTATCGGGCGGCTGGAACGATTCGTCGCCGACCGGGCCGACTCGGTCGCCCAACCAGACAAGGGCGCGCCCCGTGGCGAGGGCGTCCCGCCCTCGCGTGTCACGGTGCCGGCCGTCGCGCCATCGACGGGCAAAAAGGTCGCCATCGTCGGCTCCGGTCCCGGCAGCATCGTCGCGGCAGCCGACACACGAAGGGCTGGCCACAAGGTCACGGTCTTCGAGGCCTTTCACAAGCCCGGCGGCGTCATGGTCTACGGCATCCCCGAATTCCGGCTCCCCAAGGCCATCGTGCAAGACGAAATCGAGACACTGAAGAAGATGGGCGTGCAGATCGTGACGAACGTCGTCGTCGGCCGCACGCGGACCATCGAGCAGCTCATGACCGAGGACGGCTTCGACGCTGTGTACATCGGCGTCGGCGCGGGCCTGCCCAGCTTCATGGGCATTGAGGGCGAATCGCTCGTCGGCGTCTACAGCGCCAACGAGTACCTGACCCGGGCCAACCTTATGAAGGCCTACCGTTTCGGATCAGGCGCCGACACGCCCATCGCCCTGTCCAAGAGAGTTGCGGTCGTCGGGGGCGGCAACGTCGCGATGGACGCCGCCCGCACGGCGGTGCGCCTCGGCGCCGAGAAGGTCTATCTGATCTATCGCCGCACCGAGAGCGAGATGCCCGCCCGCGTCGAAGAAGTGCATCACGCCAAACAGGAGGGCGTGGAGTTCCACCTGCTGCAAAGCCCCAAGCGCATCATCGGCAACGACGACGCTCACGCGACAGCCATCGAGTGCCTGCGATACGAATTGGGCGAGCCCGATGACTCGGGCCGCAGAAGACCTATGGCGATCCCCGGCTCGGAGTTTCGCATCGACGTTGACACCGTCATCATCGCAATCGGCAATCAGGCCAACCCCCTGATCCGCCAGACCACACCGGGTCTGGAATTCAACAAGTGGGGCAACATCGTCGTCGACGAGAACCTCCACACCTCCATGCCCGGCGTCTACGCCGGCGGTGATATCGTCCTCGGCGCCGCCACCGTCATTCTCGCCATGGGCCAGGGCCGCATCGCCGCCGCCGCCATCAACGCCGACCTCGCCGCAAAGAAGCCGTAGCCCGTGACCCGTGACCCGTCGCTCGCCACCAGCCACCGAATTGACGGATGACTGAGGGGTTCAGTCACGGTTGGCACGCGATTGTGGCATTCGAGCGACAGAAGTCTGATCCGAACCGGTTGAAACCACACTCCGTGTCTGTGAAAATATCCTGGCAGGCGTGTGGCAGCGGCAAACGGAGCAAGGCGGAGTTTGCCGATGGCCTCGACGGCGCGCGTACCATCATCGGCAAGCCTGCGCTTGCCGCTGCCACACATGGCGCTCCGTGCTGGAAGACGGGCCTTGCCGCGAAATTCGCACAGACACCACACTCCACCTGACGGGGTTCTGATTTGACGGGTAGGGCAAGATATGTTAGCTTTTGCGACGGTATGGAGGACTTGGCTCGATGTCATCGGGCCTGATCCCCTGTGTTGGTGTTGTTCCCCAAGATGCGTCCTATGGAAAGGAAGGCTTCCATGCAATCATCGGTCAGGATCCTCAGTTCGTTGTTGGTTCTTGCTCTGTTCGGCGTCGCGATGGGCGAGGCCGAATCCACTTCCGAGAGGAAGACAGTGCTGCAGTTCGATGCCCGAGGACAGTTCAAGATCGTCCAGTTCACGGACCTGCATCTTCGAGAGGACAGCAAGAATGACGACAAGACCATCGCGCTGATGGGACGGGTCCTGGATGCGGAGAAACCGCAACTCGTGGTGCTGACGGGCGATTTTCTGGCGTCGTCCGAACAGCCCCGACAGATGATGAAGCTGTGCTCGCAGCCCATGGCCGAGCGGCGCATCCCCTGGTCGGTAGCCATGGGGAACCACGACGACGAGGGGACCAAGGACCGCCGGGGTGTGATGGACATCGTGATCTCCATGCCGTACTCGGTGTCGCAGCAGGGCCCGAAGAACATCTTCGGGGTAAGCAACTATTATCTGCCTGTAGTCGCGGCCGACGGCGGGCAGACGCAGTGGATTCTCTACTTCCTCGACTCCAACGCCTACCCGCCCGAGAAATCGCTGGGCAGTTACGATTGGATTCACACCGATCAGATCGACTGGTACCGGCGGACGTCGAAGGAGCTGGCGGCTCAGAACGGCGGACGGCCCTATCCGGCGCTGGCCTTCTTTCACATCCCGCTTCCCGAATACGAGCAGGTGCTGGCGGCTCCCAACACCAACGTGGCGGGTTATCGCTATGAGAGCGTGTGCTGCCCGAAGATCAACTCCGGCTTTCTTGCGGCCATGCTCGAATGCGGCGACATCAAAGGCACCTTCGTCGGGCACGACCACGTCAACGACTACGAGGGGACCCTGCACGGCATCCGTCTGATCTACGGCCGGGGCAGCGGCTTCAACGCCTATGGCCGCGACGGCTTCCCCCGAGGCGGACGCGTCATCCTCGTCGAGGCTGGCAAAGACACCTTTACCACCTGGCTCCGCCTCGAAAACGGCCAAAAAGTGCAATATTGAGCGTCTATGTCGCCGCCTGCCCGGCATGGCCAACATTAAACGTTAACACCTACACAAGTCCTTCACCAGTTTGAATTGACCCGTGTCGATAGAGATTGAATTGGGGTCCCTGCGGATCATATCCGGATATGGCGCATGAAACCTGCCTGCAGTCTTTGGCGGCCTTCAGAACCGCGCTGCACAACGTTCTGACTTGACAAAGACAGAAGGCCTAGGGTATGATTCCGACGCTTCGGGGTCTGGAGAAACACCGCGAGGGTTTCCGGCCTCGATATGGATCCAGATTCCGGCCTCGACCGAGAGAGGGTTGAACGCCCGCGGGATTCGCGGTATCGAAAGGCTGCCAAGAAGGTGCTAATGGAAATAAGATCGTTCAGAGCATATCGATTCGATGCACACATCGTGGGCGACATCGGCGACTGCATCGCCCCGCCATACGATGTCATCGACGCGAATCAGCAGAGGCAGCTTTACGAGAAGAGCCCTTACAACATCGTTCGGATCACCAGAGGCAAGACGACCTCCTGCGACGACGAGCAGCACAACCAGTACACCCGTGCCGCCGAATACCTGATGCAGTGGATCCAGCAAGGCGCCCTGAAGCCGGATACGAGGGAGGCCATCTACGGCTACGTACAGGATTTCGAGATCGACGGGGTCGCGTTCGAGCGTCTGACGTTCATCGCCTTGGGCAAGCTCGAAGATTTCGGCCGAACCGTCAGACCGCACGAGCAGGTGTTCGCCAAGCCCATGCTCGACCGGCTCAACCTCAAGAGAGCCACCTCCGCCCGGTTCGGCCTGGTGTTCATGCTCTACGAAGACCCTCAGGGGGTCGCCGACCGAATCATCCAGAAGGCCGTCGCCCAGAAGCCGCTCATCGATTTTGTCGACGACCAGGATGTGCGGCATCGGCTCTTCGCCATCACCACCAGAGGGGAGATTGAGGCCATCCGCCAGATGATGGGCGACAAGAGCTGCATTATCGCCGACGGGCACCACCGCTATACGACCGGCCTGACCTACTGGCGAGAAAGCGGCAACCCGGCCGCGGCGTTTCAAATGATGGCCTTCACCAACCTCAAACAGCAGGGCCTCGTGGTCCTGGCGACCCACCGCGTAGTCGGCGGGATCGAAGGCTTCGAGCCGCGGGAGTTCCTCCTGCGTCTGACTTCCGGCTTCACTCTGATGAAGATCGCGGATCGTTCGGATCCCAGGTCCAAGGAATCCGCCAAACAACGGATGCTCGCCACGATGAGGACTGTGCACGATCGAGGCGAAACCCCGCTGGGGATCTACACCGGAGACGGCACGTTCCATGTCGCCGTGCTGAAGGACAAGTCCCTTATGAAAGCCGCGGCGCCGGATAAGAGCGAAGCCTGGCAGACGCTGGATGTCGCGGTGCTCCAGAAACTGATCCTGGAGGGACTGCTCGCTCTCGATGAAGAGCGAATGGGCAACAGCGACTTCGTCGAGTACATCAAGGATGTGCCCAACGCCATCGATGGAATCATCTCGCAGATCGACGCCGGCGCTAAGCAGGTCGCGTTCTTCACCAACCCGGTGAAGATGCGTCAGCTCGTCGCGGTTACCGACGCCGGGGAACGCATGCCGCACAAGTCCACGTACTTCTTTCCCAAGATGTATACCGGTTTGACAATTCAGAAACTCTAAATCCTCTTTTGGAGCGCGCACATGGCAGATTGGAAGACCCCCCCGAGACTCTTCATCCCAGGCCCCGTCCAGGTCAAAGACGACGTCCTCCAGCAGCTTGCCCGGCGTACGTTGGGCCATCGCGACAAGGAGTACGGCGTTCTTCACGGCGAAGTCGTCGACATGCTCAAGAAGCTGCTGTTCACCGACCAGTACATCTTCCTGTCGACCTCGAGCGGATCGGGCCTATGGGAGGCTTCGATTCGCAACTGCGTCCACCCCGACGAGACCGTCCTGGCGACCTGCTGCGGCGCGTTCAGCGACAAGTGGGCGGACGTGGTGAAGGAATGCGGCCGCAACGTGGATCTGCTCAAGGTCGAGTGGGGCAAGGCCACCACACCCGAGCTGATCGACGCCCAGCTCGCCTCCGGCAAGTACGCGGCGGTCACGCTGATCTACAACGAGACCAGCACCGGCCTGATGAACCCGATCTACGAAATCAGCAAGATGATGAAGGCCAAATACCCGAACGTGCTGGTCTTCGTGGACGCCGTCAGCGGGATGATCGGCCAGCCGATCCATTTCGACGAACTCGGCTGGGACGTCGCGTTCGCCTCGGTGCAGAAGGCATTCGCCCTGCCGCCGGGATTTACGGTCGCCGCGGTCAGCAAACGGGCGGTCGAGAAAGCCAAGAGTGTGCCCGCGCGGGGATACTACTTCGACTTCATCCAGTGGGCTAAGGCCGCCGAGAAGAACCAGACGCTCGTGACGCCGAGCATTCCGCACATCATGGGCCTGCACTACCAGTGCACGAAGCTCGTCAACGAAGGCATCGAAAACGTTTGGGCTCGTCACAAGAAGATGGGCGACTTCTGCCGCGGCTGGGCCAAGGGCAAGGGTTTCGAGCTGTTCTGCGAGGAGAAGTACGCGTCGAACACCCTGACGACGATCAAGAATACTCGCAACATCAACGTCGGTGACGTCATCAAGGCCGTCAAGGCCAAGCACAACACGATCTTCAGTGCCGGCTACGGCCAGCTCAAGGACAAGACCTTCCGCATCGCACACATGGGCGATATCACGCTGGCGGAAGTGAAGGAGATTTGCGGCTGGATTGAGGAGGAGATCGGCTAAGCCGCCTGCCGAATCGCCAAAGAGCACGGTAGATACGGGCCTGGGCTCCATGATGGATGCCCAGGCCTCTGCTTTTCCAGGCCGTCGTGGTGTTCCTGCAACCGGGGGTTGTGGTATACTGTCGCAGAACCTCCGAGTGACAATCTCCCGCAACGGTCGTGGGCAGATGTGATGATAATGACGTCGAGAGAACGACTGATGGCGACTCTGGAAGGCCGGCCCGTCGACCGCCCGGCCGTCAGTTTCTATGAAATCGGCGGCCTGAAGATGGACCCTTCCGATCCCGACCCGTTCAACATCTACCGCGACCCATCCTGGCGACCCCTGCTGGCGCTGGCGGAGGAGCAGACCGACCTGATCCGCATGCGAAGTCCCGTCCGCGCGCAGTCGCATCAGGCGTGGGATGCGCCGCAGGCCGCTTCTCAGGGGCCTCGCAGCGAGTTCTTAACAACCGAGCAGTATCTCGACCAAGGATGTCGAATGGTTCGCACGACGCTGCGAATCGCAGGCCGGGTCATGACGAGCCTGACGCGCCGTGATCCCGACGTCGACACAGTGTGGACCGTCGAGCATCTGCTCAAGAGCCATGAAGATGTCGAGGCCTACCTTCAGTTGCCCGACGACGCCTTCGCCGAGACGATCGACGTCTCGCCTCTGATCGACGAGGAGAGGCGCCTGGGCGAGCGAGGCATCGTTATGGTCGATACGGAAGACCCGCTCTGTGCGGCGGCTACCCTGTTCAGCATGGGGGACTTCACAATCGTGGCCATGACGCAGGGGAATCTGTTCCATCAGCTGCTGAAGAAATGCGCCCGGGTCATCCATCACAGAACCGAGGTGGTTGCTCGGCAGTTCCCCGGTCGCCTCTGGCGGATCTATGGCCCCGAGTTCGCGACGGAACCATGCCTGCCACCGCACCTATTCGACGAATATGTCGTCCGGTACACCGGTCCGATGGTCGAGGCGATCCGCCGCACGGGCGGCTTCGCTCGCATCCACATTCACGGCCGGATTCGCAACGTCCTGGATTCGGTGGTGCGAATGGGCGCCGATGCCATCGACCCGATCGAGCCGCCGACACAGGGAGACGTGGACCTGGCCTTCGTCCGGGCGAAGTACGGCCACGCCTTGGTCCTGTTCGGGAACCTCGAAATCGCCGACGTCGAGAACGCCGAGCCGGATCAGTTCGAGAAGATCGTGCGAAAGACGCTTGCGGACGGGACCCAAGGCGATGGTCGCGGCTTTGTGCTGATGCCGTCAGCCTGTCCCTATGGGCGCACGGTCAGCACGCGGACCTTGCGGAACTACGAAACGATGATACGCTGTGTCGAAGAACTCTGACGTGGATGCTTACAGAGTAACGGGAGGTTGGAAATGGACCGGGAACTCATTCTTCCGCTGATCGTCGTTTCTCTTCTGCCTTCAACCACACTGGCGGCGCCGGCCGGGCCGGCGCGAGCCGAGATTGCCGGCGACACTCTCACGCTGGAGAACGACGCCCTGGCCGTCACTTGGAGTATGGGCGCAGGGTGTCTGCAACCGCTGGCGATGAGAGACAAGCTCTCGAACCGCGCCATCGAGGCAATCGGGGAGGCGTTCATCGTAACCCTGTCAGACGGCCGGAGCATCCGGGCATCGCAGCTTGAGTTGGCCGATGCACCGCAGATCCGGAGCCTGCCGGGCCATCCTGATTCGCCGCGACTGGCTGATCGCCTTGCCGGACAGATGGTGACGGCGCGATTCCAAAGCGTGGACAATGGACCTCGCATCCAATGGCAGGCCGTGCTGCGGGACGACACACATTACGTTCGACAGTCGCTCACGCTGCGCATCAGCCGCGAGGCGCCTCCTCTCGAAACCATCACGCTTGTCGATCTGGATTGCCGCGATGCCCGCGTGATCGGCACGGTCGCTGGATCGCCCGTGGTGGCTTCAGGCATGTTCTTCGCGTATGAGCATCCGAATTCGGAGAGTATCGTGCGTACCGCCGACGCGTTCGGCGGCCCACCGACACATGTGATGTGCCGTCTCACGCGCAACATGCCCCTGCATCCGGGCCGGCCGCTGGTTCAGTCATCGGTCATCGGCGTCGCACCGGACGGGCAACTGCGACGGGCGTATGGCCGATACCTCGAGCTGGAGCGTCCGCGACCGTACCGGCCCTTCCTGCACTATAACTCCTGGTACGACATCGCGTGGGGCGACCGCAAGATGAACGAAGCGCAATGCCTGGAGGTGATCGACCTCTTCGGGCGGGAACTAACGCAGAAGCGCGGCGTCAATCTGGACTCGTTCGTGTTCGACGACGGCTGGGACGACAACAAGACCCTGTGGGAATTCCACGCAGGCTTCCCGAATGGGTTCGGCCCGCTCGTGGCGCCGGCCAAGAAGTACCGCTCGGCGATCGGCGTCTGGCTCTCTCCCTGGGGCGGCTATGGGCAAGCCAAGGACGAACGAATGAAGTACGGCCAAACGCAGGGCTTCGAAACCAATAGCAACGGCTTCTCCCTGGCGGGTCCGAAGTACTACGCGCGCTTCCGCGACGTCTGCGCGGCGATGATCGAGGACTACGACGTCAACTACTTCAAATTCGACGGCGTAGGGATCGGCAACGACCGCGACGGCGCCGACGAGGAGTTCCTGCCCGACATCGAAGGGCTGCTGACGCTGTGCACCGAGCTGCGCGCGTTGCGGCCCGATGTGTACCTGAGCATCACCACCGGCACCTGGCCGTCACCCTACTGGCTGTTCTATGGCGATTCCATCTGGCGCAACGGCGCGGATTGCGGCTTCCACGGCGCCGGCACGATGCGGCAGCGTTGGATCACCTACCGCGACATGATCACGTATCGCATGATCGTCCAGCGGGCGCCGCTGTATCCGCTCAACTCGCTGATGGTCCAGGGCATCTGCTACGCCCAGCTCGGCACCGCGACACAGATGGCCAACGACTTGGGCGATCTGGTGGACGAAATCCGCATGCTGTTCAGCTCGGGAACGCAGCTCCAGGAGCTGTACGTTACGCCGGGGATGATGACGCCGCCGATGTGGGACGCCCTGGCCGAAGCCGCCGCCTGGTCGCGTGCGAATGCCGATGTGCTGATCGACGTACACTGGATCGGCGGCGATCCGGGCAAAGGCGAGGCCTATGGCTACGCGTCGTGGTCGCCGCGTAAGGCCATACTCGTGTTGCGCAACCCAGGTGAAGCGAGATCTCGCTTGGATGTGGACGCTCAGACAGCGTTCGAACTGCCGCCGGATGCTCCTGCGCGTTACCGCCTGACGCAACCATGGAAGAACGTCGACGAGACCTCACAGATCACGCTGGAGGCGGGCGAGCCGCACACCTTCGATCTCGATCCATTCGAAGCTCTTGTGTTCGAGGCCCTGCCGATGGAGTAGGATCACCCGTTACACGCGGAAGGTGTCGGGGCTGAGTTCCAGGGTCTGCTTCTTCTCGACGGCCTCGGCAATCTTGAGGGCTGTGACGTTGCCAGAGTAGGCGGCTTCCCCAGAGCAGTTCAGTCGCGTCCGGCCGCGAATCGCCTCGAAAAAGTTCGCCAGGTGCGGCTGATGATAAGGGACGTCCAGCGCGATGGGGATTTCGTACCTGGCGGGCGGTGTGGTCTCCTGCACGTCTATGTTCGCAGAACTCGCCTGCGGCTTGGCCTCGCTGTCGGGTTCGCTCAGTAGACCGAGGCGCACCCACTTGCGCCAGTCCGGCGCCTCCGGGTCTCGATACAATCCTCCGCGACTGGCCGACTCGGACAACTCCAGCGTTCCCTGGTCGCCCATGAAGATCTCGGCGTGTCCGCCGTAGCCGTTGGTGCAGAGCACTTCATACGAGACGGCGACGACGCCCTTGTCCGTCTCGTACTCCAGGATAGCCATCGCGGTGTCGGGCCATTCGTGCGTCTTCGCCTCGTAGTAGTAGGTTCCGCCGCGTGCGGTGATCGTTTTGGGCGGACCGCCCAGGAACCAGTTGATCACATCAATCTGATGCACGCCGAGATCCACCACAGGACCGGAACCCAGGCCTTTGTACCACATCCAGTTCTTGAACTGGTGCATGGAGGCGTAGCCATGCCTGGAGAGGGTCGCCTCGTCGAGTGCCCACCGTTTCGACCATCCACGATCCGCGCGAGCGGGATGATGCCACTGGCCGTTGACAGCCGTCAGGCGGCCCAGCAGACCGGCCATTTCCAGCAGTTGCGTGCGACAATGGAGATAGCGTGGATTACTGCGCCGCTGCTGACCGATCTGGAGGAGCCGGCCTCGTTCGCAAGCCGCCTGAACCATGCGGCGGGCTCCGTCGATGGTGTTCGACATCGGGGTCTCGCAGTAGACGTGCAACCCTGCATCGAGACACGCGACCGCCTGCTCGGTGTGGCAGAAATCAGGCGTCGCGATCAACACCGCATGGAGGTCCTTCTCCCGGTCGAGCATCTCACGGCAGTCCACGTAGCTGCGGGCTTCGTGGCCATAGCGGCTCAGCAGGCCCGCCACACGCTTGAGATTCAGGTCCTCCCAGACATCACAGACCGCCGCAAAACGAATCCCGGAATCGGCCCCCATCTTGACGCAGGCGTTCAGCAGCACCTCTCCCTGCGTGCCGGCCCCGATCAGAGCAACGCGGATGTCGCCGCTGCTGTCATTGCCTGCCACAGGATTGACCGACGAAGAAAGGACCAGACCGGTCCCGGCGGCCGCCGTAGAACGAAGAAAACTCCGCCTGTTCATCGGGAAGACTCTCTCCTCAAGCACAATGGGCTTCTAACCGCAGGTTCCGCCTGTCACCCCGAACGAAGTGAAAAACCAAGTCAGGTATGAGACGTCCGTCCGCTACCGTGGAACCTCTCTTTCGAAAGCCAGATGGTTCACGTTGTTCACCATGACAAAAAGATGCGGCGTCGGTACGACGTCAGGCGCACCAGGGCCGCGAGCGATTCCGGACTTCGTTCATCGCCAGAATCCTGTTGGCGATGACCGTGTCCTCGATGACCTGGAAATCGAACATGCCCACCGCCAGGAAGTCCGCGCCGCCCTGGAAGCAGAACTGGAACGCCGATTCCGGATGGATCGCGCCGGCGGCCAGGGTTTTGAATGCAATCCACGGCTTCTTCTTCCCGGCCATCAGGGCTTCGGTCTTCTCGGGAAACAGATCGTACATGTTGTCGTGGTACTCGTTGTGGTCGTCGGAACGGTCCGAGTCGACGGACCAGTGCTTGCGGTGTTCCCGCGGATGGGCCGACCAGTATTTGTCGTGGTGGAAGGTCTTGAAATAGTAGTCCGGCTCGATGCCGTACTCATCGGCCATTTCGATCACCTTGACATCGTGACAGCCCAGACCGGCCAGATAGCCCTGCTCCTTGATGTAGGCGACCGCTTTGGCGATCACCTCGATCATCTCGGGCTTGCCCTGCTTCATCGCGTGCTCGGTGAAGCCGCCCTGCGTATACATCGTGGTGGCGCCCTCGTCGATGCTGCGGTCGATCCACTCTTTCATTCCGCTCCAGAACGGCTTGTTCAGGTGCTCCCAGTCCTGACGGACGCCGACAACCGTCTGGAGTTCCCCGCCTCTTTCCCGCTTGTACTTGTTGATGAAGCCGAGTTGGGTCGGGTCGGGCGAGATCGTGTTGATCCCATACTCCTCCATCAGTTCGAGCGTGTCGAACTGCTTTTCTTCAGTCAGGTAGTGTCCAGCCAGGGTGGAGACATAGAGCAGGTCCCGGTTATGGCACCAGCCGCTGATAACGTTTCCGCCGGCGATGATCCGGCTGATCTCCAGATTCCCGATCCTCCCGGTGGGGATCTTCGGCTCGTCGCGGGTGGTCTTCTTCAACTCGCGGGTCTTGCGGCCCTCGTCCTGGATAGCGGCGAGCAGGTTCTTCTCCTCCAAACCGCGAACGCCGGCATACGCGGCGCCCGCCGCAATCGATTTGCCCAGGAAACTCCGCCGATCGATTCTGCATGCCATAGTCTGACGCTCCTTATGGGCTACCCCACAGTGTGGCCACGTCTGCACAGACACCCATCGCTGCGGACAGAAACATAATACGATGGTACATGGAAAGGGCTCAGGAAACAAGGGCCATGTGCAGCGGAAGCGATCCGGCGAGAAGGCGCCTACGGGGCCCCGTACAGCAGGGCCGCGTGCGCGTCGACCACACCCCATCCGTATTGTGCGTCCCAGCCGGTCGGGCCGACGTCCCGCGCGGCGCCCTCTATCGCGGCACGGACTGCATCGGGGTCTGTCAGGCCCTGAGAGATCAGAAGCGCGGCCACACCGCTGACATGCGCGGCCGCCGACGAAGTACCCTGGAAGAAGTAGTAGTTGAACGTGCTGGGATCGGCCGTGAAGGTCTGCTGGATGATGCCGTCAGGATACCCGTCCTCGTTCTGATCGACCAGCAGATCGCCGCCCGGCGCAACGACGTCGAGGTAGGCGCCGGTATTGGAGTAATAGGCTCTGGTGTCGTCGTAGCGCACGGCTCCGACCGCGATGCAATAATCGTTGTACGCCGCGGGATAGGATGGTGGATTGCCGTCTTTGAAATCGTTGCCGGCCGCACAGACGATGGTCACCCCGCTGCCATAGGCAAAAGCCACCGCCTGCTCTATCGTACGGGAACGATCGGGACCGCCGAAGCTCATGTTGAGCACGTGGGCGCCGTTTTCGGCTCCATAGTAGATGCCGCGAGCGATGTCGAAGTAGTCGCCAATCCCATCGTCGGCCAGCACCTTGACCGGCATGATCGAACAGCCGAAGGCAATCCCGGCAACGCCCCGATCGTTGTTGGTGCTCTGGGCGATGGTCCCGGCCATATGGGTCCCGTGACCACGATCGTCGTTGGGATGGGCGTCGTCGTTGACGAAATCGTAGCCCGGCACGAACCGCGTCTGCGCCAGGTCCGGGGCCTGCTGGAAGTCGCCATAGTCCTCGTAGGCGATTCCTGTATCGAGAATCGCGACGATCACGTTGGGGTCGCCCGTCTCGATGTCCCAGGCCGCCTGCATGTTGATCCCGCCGGTCACATCGTTCTGGAGGTCCCACTGATAGGGGAAGTAGTACGGATCGTCCGGCACGAAGTAGATGCTCGCATAATAATTCAGTTCCGCGTATTCGACCGCGTCCTCCATTTCGAGAAGCGACACCATCCGATCAGGCGTTTCCTCCGGCGGGATGCGCACGCGATGGAACCGGTCCCCCTCGCACGTCTGAGCGATCGCGCAGCCATACCGGGCCACAATCTCATTCCTGTCCTCCGCAGGACATTCATCGATGAACTTGACGATGATACTACCGGAGCAGTACCGGGGTTGGACGGAGACCTGACCGAGGCTTGGCGGAATGACCCACGTGTCGTAGACCTTTACGGTGGGGTGAGAAGGGCTGTAAGCCCACACGTTGGATTGGCACGGCGCAGTGAGCGATGTGATGCCAACGGCGAGCAGAATTCGTCCGAACATATCAGGGTGCCTTTCGGATGCGTATGGGCTTCTGCTGACCCGTACGAGCCATGTCGCCCTGCTGTTCGCCGGAGGTTGCCTGAGGTGAGTGTAGCTACGGTGCGATCGCGCAAAGATAGATTCGAACGTCATCGATGCGGCCGGACCAGAAGCTGTCCGGGGCCAGATCGGCGCCGGCCCCGAGGTACAGGCTGTCGTTCGAGCCACCCAGGCCCGGTTGGGCGTCGCGGGCCACTTCCACACCATCGACGCAGAGGACCCTGTCGGCGCCATCCCAGACGAGGCCGACACGATGCCAGTTTCCATCGGCAATCGCCGTCCGCGACCAGAGCGGCTTGCTGTTGCGTCCCACTCCTCGCATCTCCGTGCCCAGAGCGCCCGTGGAGGCGTCAGCCGCAAGCCAGTTCACCTGGTCTGCCTGAGACAGCAGGACCTCGCCCGGAGCTCCCCCCGCAGCCCACGCGAAAACGCTGAACGGCCCTTGCGACGGATTGACCACAAAAGGAATCTCGACACAGTCGCTCTGGCCGTCAAACTCCAGGGCGCCGCCAAAGACACCGGCCCGAGGTCGCCATTTTGGATTGCCTCGCAGAACACCGTCGCGGGAACCGATCACATCTTCGGCCATATTACCTTCCGAGGCGTCAAGCGTCCAATGAGACAAAAGCGAATACTCCTTGCCCCACTGACGCGAGTTGAGAATCTCGTCTTCGGTCATCGCCTTCGCATTACAAGCAGCGAATCGCGCGAAGCGTTCCGCATCGCTCCGGCTGCCAACGATCTGGCCCCAATGGTACGGAATCGCCAGTCGTGGGCGAAGGTGCTTCGTGGCCTCGGCGGCTTCCTGCGCGGTTGCAGTATACGTCCCTCCGGCCGGCAGGAAGGCGACGTCGATGTCCTCCAGAGCTTTCATCTCTTCCGTCACGTCGGTGTCGCCGGCGCAGTACACGCGTTTCGAGCCAATCTCGATGACATAGCCGAGCCAGTTGTTGCTCTTGGGATGGTTCGTCTTGTTGATGTTGTAGGCCCACACGCCGGTGATGCGGAGAGGGCCCACGACGATGGTTTCACCGGGCGCCAGCGCCTGGCCGCCTCCGTAGGCATTGACTACATCCGGGGGGCCAATGAACGCCGTATCGCCGTTCGAAACCCTGGAAATATCCGCGCGCGAGTAGTGATCGCTATGGCTGTGTGTCACGAGCACGAGCGTGGCATCGTGTGGCGAGATCGATAGATTCTGCGGATCGACATAGACAATCTGTCCCTCGGACCACACCTTCACGCTGGCATGGCCGAGCCACTGGATGTAGACGATGGGCGCGGTTTCCTCCAGCCAGTGCGCCGCCAGGATCGCCAAGTCGTGAAAGCCGACGATGGTATCCGTCAGCAGGGTTTCCTGCCGCCAACGCTGGGCCAACGCCGCGAAATCCGCAAAGCCGACAATATCGTCGCGGTTCAAGTCCGCTGCGATCGCATCCGATGTCGCCTCCTGGGCTTCGCCGACGCCGCAGACTCCAACGGCCACAGCCAGCGCGAGGCAGGCAATGAACCGCGCAAAGTGATTCGCGAAACGATCGAGCCCTCTCATCCTGCACCGTCCTTTCGCCATCATCATACCTTCGCCGGCCGGCCTGTGTCAAGCGGCGCTTGCCTGCGGGTGATTCCGGGCTATAATGGGTTGTTTTGCAGACTCGGTCGAAAACGTGCCTCTTGAGCCGCGAGGAGAAGAACCCGGTGTGCGCTGCACACCCGACAGGAACGAAATGGACTTATCCATCGTCATACCGGCCTACGAAGAGAGCCAGAAGATCGCTCGCGACATCAAGGCGGCCACGCAGTTTCTCAGGGCCAACGCTCTGGCCGGCGAGATCATCGTCGTCGACGACTGCAGCCAGGACGACACCGCGGAGACAGCCAAGAAGGTGTACGTGCCGTCCGATGTCCGACTGGAGGTCATCCGGTACGAGCCGCACCGCGGCAAGGGCTGCGCTGTCCGAACAGGGATGAAAGCCACAACGGGCCGGCACGTCATGTTCGCCGATTGCGGGCTGTGCATTCCCTACGGGAACGCCCTCCAGGGACTCGAAATGCTCCAGCAGGACCAGTGCGACATCGCACACGGCTCCAGGCGGCTGATCGAAAGCGATATCCTCCGCGACCAGCCCTGGCACCGCCGCCTGTTCTCTCGGGCGTTCAAGGCCACGGTCCGAGCCCTCCTGGGAGTCCCTCGGCAACTGAGCGACACGCAATGCGGCTTCAAGATGTACAAAGGCGACGTGGCCCGGATCCTCTACAGCCAGTGCATCACCGACGGATTCATGTTCGACATCGAGATTGTCCTCCGGGCGATCCGCCAAGGCTATCGGATCTGTGAGTTTCCCGTCGAGTGGGCCTGCGATCTGGACAGCCGGCTTTCGGTCACGCGGACGCCCTGGCCCGTGCTGGCGGAACTGATCGAGCTGAAACGAGCCATGGCTCGCGAGAACCGACGCAACGCTCATCCCCAGCCGGAAACGTCGCGCTAATACACCAGCTCTTCCTGGCGCCAAGGGCCGACGGCGACAACACGTTCGGACGTCCCACCTGCCGGTACGATGAGCAGGCCGGCAACCGCCGGGCGAAGAGCGCAGTAGTCGCGGACCTCATCGACGGTCATGACCATGAACGCTGTCGAGAGCGCATCGCCCGTGGCCGCGTCGGGCGTGACAGACCAGGCCGCGATCTTGCCTTCGATCGGCCGAGCAACGCGCGGATCGATGATGTGACCGCCCTTCTGCACGCCGGACCCGCTGACGGCGGTGTTGGTCAGATTCAGACGCGCGAGGATTCGACGCTCCCGATCCCGACTTGGATCGCTCAGTGTCACGGGCCATCCGGAGGCGCCTTGCGGCGCCTCCAGCGCCAGAACGGAGCTGAAGCCGCCGTGAATCAACGCTCGCTCGATGCTCCAGTCTCGAAGCGAATCGCCCATGCGGTCCACGCCATAGCCCTTGCCCACGCCGCCGAGGTCCACGCGAACCGGACTGGATGCCAACTCGACGGTGTACCGGCTCTCATCCAGACGCAGCAGGGACATGCCGGTGTGCTCTCGTGCGAACGCCAGTTCCTCCTGGGACGGGGTCCGGAGCTTCTTGTCGGCGTCGCGCCAGCAATCCAGGAGCAGGCCCACCGTCACATCGAAGGCTCCGCCCGTGTCCGCGGAAACAGCCGCACAGAGCTGGAGACACTCGAACGTGTCGAGGCCGAGCAGGAGGGGCGTGCCTACGGGGAGATTGTTGATTCGGGCGATGTCGCTATTCTCGATATACCGGCTCAGCTCGCGTTCGATCCGATCCAGCTCGTCGAATGCGGCATCGGCCGCCTGTCGCGCGTAGACCTTGTCCTCGTGCTGGACAATGATCTCGAACGTCGTCGCCATCGCCTGATGGCCGAATCGATGCACGTCGGGGACCGAAGCCCAGTCACTCTGGACAAACGTCCCCGCCGGATTCGCTGGCGGGTTGTTCGGTTTGCCGGTCATGCATGCCCTCCACCAGCTCCGTCGGGTCCGGCCGTTGGTGATAGAGTTCCCAGATGTCCTTGCGGACAAAGCCCAGCAGCTTGACCTGCGGACGCAGCCACAGGTAATAGGGGTCGTCGAACAGGTACATGTACATGCGTCGATCCTGCGTCGGCGTCTCGACGTAGAGCCGATGGGCCAGGCCCCCTTCCAGACCCTCCGAGATGATAATCAGAGGTCCGATCTTCGCCGGAAGATCGACCGACCAGGCAACAGCATAGGACCGCAGATACCAGGGCAACGGCCAGTAGTCCTTGCCCGAGCACGCGACCTGGATCGGCACGGATTCGCCCAGCCCGTCCAGACCCGCGAAGTCCTTGACGCGTTCCACCACGGCGAAGATATCGTCGGCCGTGTGGGCATAAACGTAAGGGTTGCGGCTGTCAGCGGCGTAGACGAAGCCGGCTCGATAGGCCTGGAAGGCTAGATGTCCCGCCAGGACGATCAATAGAACGGCGACGATCGCTCGTGCAGCAGGCTCCCGCGCCCAAGTCAGCAAGGCGACCGAGCCCACCCCAGCCAACAGGATCATGCCATGGAAAAAACCGAGCAGGCACCACGGCGTCTTGTAGGGCAGCGCTGAATAGACCGCCGTCATGGCTACCGTGTAGAGCGCGATGAACCGCAGCAAGACGGGATCGGCGCCCAGGAGGGGTTTGCCTCTGGCGGCCACGACCAACCCCACGGCTGCCAGCAGCACGATCGCACCTTCCGTCCAGGCCGGACCGCCTTCGTACTTCGAGAAGGCGAGCATCTGAAGGTAGTAAGGCCACGGATGAACGTGCGTGGTATCGTGCCCGCCGGCCCGGCCGAGATACGTCGCATAGGTCAGATACGAGTCCGCGACGCCCTTGGGGTGGCTGAAAAACGACGAATAGAACACAGCGGAGATGCACACGGCGGCAAGCAGACCGAGAACCACATGCCCGAGCCGCACGCCGGTGACAGCGCCGCGCCACGAGCCTTGCCTGCGTATCCGCAGCAGAACCAGAACGGCTTCAGCGAGGCCCATGCAGCCGAACGCGATGACGCACGTTTCTTTCGTCGCGTGCATCAGGCCCGCAAAGACACCGGCGGCCACGATCCACACGAGGCTTCTCGTCCGAGCATAGCGATACCCCGAGACGATCAGGCCGAAGGTGAAACAGACCAGCAGCATTTCCTGAATGTAATAGCGGCTGTAAAAGAACATCGCCGGCGAGATCGCTGCGAGCAGAGCCGCGATAATCGCCCCGGACCCGAGGCCGTCGACAAGGAACACAGTCAGCGCGATCAGAATCACGCTCGCCGCGACGGGAACGACGCGAAGGGTGACTTCTGTGATCTCGCTGTACTTGTGCTGCCCGGCGACGCGGGCCGGGATCAGTGTGAGGTAATTGAGCGTCGGGCCGTGGTACTCATCGAGATCGTATTCGTAATGGCCCGCTTCCAGCAGATCACGGAATTTATCCGCGTGGACGGCCTCATCGGTGTGCATGGGCCGCATTCGCAGCCGTGGCACTCGGGTCGCCATTGCCCCGAGTGCCACGACGATGATGACCAACCAATAATACCCGGCCCCTCTGTCAGAAAGGACCTCGTGCCGCCATCTCATTGGACCGGCTTACCGTAGACGTCAACCTCAATGTAGTGATTCAGGTCGTTGCTGGTGTTGCCGTTGCTATAGAGACGAACGTAGCGGCCCTTGGGCATGCCCTGCGAGACGCAGTCGATCAGCTCGCCCTCGGACGTCTCGGTATAGTGCATGTCCTTGCCGATGCCCAGACCGGCCGAATTGTCGTGGTCGTTGTTGAACACCGTGGTGACGCCGGTGATGAAGTCCTTGTCGTTGGAGATCTGGACCACGACGTCGAAGTACACTCGCGGCTGCTTGTGATAGTGCCATACGATGATCGCGGCGATCTCCGCCTCCTGCTCGAGGTCAACCGTCACATGCTGCACGAACGGGCCCAGCTCGACGTAGCTGCCGTCTGCGGCCTCCTTGTCGCCGTCGGTGATCATCGCGATGTCGCCGATGATGGGCTCTTCGTCGCTGGCCGAGACCGGCTTGTTCAGCGACAGGAGCTTGCACCCGGCCGGCGCCAGGAACGGCGGACGGGCTTTGCCGGTGGGCTTCCTCAGGTTGGGCACCCGCGTATCCTGCGGCGTTCCGACGAACATCGGCTTAGGCAGCTTGATCTCCAGGGGAGCCATGTCGCCTGCCGGCTTGACAGCCTCTTTGACTTCCTCGACCGCTGCCCTCACTTCTTCCTTGGCCGCCGCAGCCACCTCAGTAGCCTTCTCGGTCACGGCATCGGCCACCTGGGCCGCCGTCGAGGGCGCGTCCGTCTGAGCAGGCGTCTGGGTCGTCGACTGCTGTGGGGCTGGTGCCGGGGTCGGATCCTGCTTCTTGCACGACGGGCCGAAGCACAGAGCCACGACGAGCAACGCCAGAGAGATTGACTTCATCATCGAACCTACATTCCTCTTTCCCATTTCCTTGACCTCAACAAGTCCAGAGTTTCGTGCCATTGCTTCGCTGACTCGGCCCACGCTACTGGCGCCGGCCCCAACGGTTAAGAACAAGCATGGTATCGGCCTGTATGTGCCCTGTCAAGTTGCGCCGGCCAGGATTTTGTTACGTCGCCGAGCTGTTTCTTCCTGCGATCCGCTGCCGATTCAGCGGCGGATGGAGACAAAAGAACAGGGGTTTGACCGAGATCAAACCCCTGAGATGCTCCGATGCTCACGCCGCGGTGCGGCAGAATCGCGGATCGTCTATGCAGCTATTTCGCGTCGGCGCCCGCCATCGGCACCACCGGCGGCTGAAGCCCCGCCTTGGCGAGAACGAAGTAGATGACCGCACCGACGACGAAGGCCACCAGCGGCGCAGCCGGGATGTTGGCCAGCCCCACCAGCGGTGCGATGCCCACGATGAATCCGACGGCCCATGAGATCCAGCCGGCCTGGTTCCAGCCCTTGCGAGGACCGGCCCACTTCTTGCCCGCCAGGAAATAGTCGACCATCATCGCGCCGCAGATCGGACCGAACGAGGCGCCGATGATCCCGAATACGCTTGCCAGGTCACCCGCCCAACCGGTGACGGCCAACAAAGCGCTGACCGCAGCACCAATACCGACCGAGATCGAAGGGTTCACCTTGGGCATGGTCGTCTTGAAGCTGTTGGCCGCGATGAACGACGAGAAGCAGGCCGACGGGAAAGCGGCAACCGCCAGCAGCAAGCCCATCCACTTGCCGGCAGTGGTAGAACCCATCACCGAGCTCATGAAGCCGGGGTCTGCGGTGTTCAGGCCGTAGGTGCCCAGAAGCCCGAATGCACCGGCAGCGATCAGGACGGATGCCCCGCCGGCAAGAATGGTGATCAGCGCAATTCCCACCAGGCCGCCCATCTGAACATCCTTGGCGTCTCTGCTGTTCGTGCCGAAATCCACACCCGCCGCGCCAGCGGTGGCAAAGAACCCGACGATGTAGCTGATACTCAGTGCGATGACGCCAAACACGCTCAGGCCGGCGCCGGAACCCTCCGGAGCGGCCGCCATCAACTTGGCTTCGTCAAAATCGCCAAGGCCGCCCATCGCCTTGATCAGCAGAAGAACGAGGATGACCACCGGGATCAGAGGCAGGTACGTGGCCACCTTGGCAACGTACTGAATGCCCTTGAGGGCGACAAAGGCAGCCAGGGCCGCCCAGAGGACGGCAATGATCTTCTGCGCTACGGGATTGTTGTTGAACAGCGGCGCCAGGGCCATCGAGGAGGCATACGCATTGACGCCCAACCACCCAAACTGCAGGATGCCCATGAGGAAACCGGGCATGATGAGTCCACCCTGCGTGCCATAGGTCGAACTGCCAACGACATAGAGCGGCAATCCCGTCTGGAGTCCCAACATGCCGGGGACCAGGTAGAACAGGAAGTGGCACAGCAGCGCTGAAATGACCAACCCCAGCAGCGCGACGCCGATGCCCTGCGACAGGATGCCTCCGGCCACGCCGGCGCCGCCACTGGCCACCGCACTCCAGAAGACGAACCACAGGAAGATGCCCGCGTAGGTTGGCGCGGTGTTCTTGTACCAGGGCGCCCGGTTCGTGGGCGGGTTGGCCTTGGCCATACTCAGGTAACTTGGTAATACTCCGTTGCTCATGATCGGCTCTCCTAAATCAAGTACCCCGACTCACTTACGTCCATACATAGAATCGGCACACGTACACCGTCCGCAATAGGCAAAGTGGGGTATAGACACCAGAGCCGGGCCGGACATAGACCTGATCCTCTGCTGCACGCGCTTTCTCCCCATGCCCCTGAGCCGTCGCGTCGGCCGTCAGACCAAAATCACGCCCCCACCGGTCCGCTCCGGCCGGTCGGGCGTGAAGAACTCAGAAACGGGCCTCACGGCCCTGAAAATGCGGCTCGCGCCGCACAAACCTTACTGCGCGATTCGCACCCGTACAGACAGATAGGTAAGAATGATCACCGCAACGAAGAACACGATGGACGTCCAGCGATGGATCGTCAAGGCCAATTCCTGGTAATGCGTACCGAACAGCGGCAGCATGCTCAGCACGATCGAAAGGATCAGGGGCAGCGCTAGAGCGACGACGGCCCAGAATGCGATCTTCTGGACGGTCGTTGCGCATTTGCAGCGTTCCTGGGGTTCCGGGATGTGCAGCCGGGTCACGCGGCGCAGCAGCCGCTCCAGACAAGGGCAGTCGCCGCCGGCGAAACGATAGCGGCTGGCCCACGTGATACCCAGAATCGCCAGACAGATGGCGAAGACCGGCGCGAACGTCGCGTGGATCATCATGAGGTAGCCGGAGATGTGCGGCTCGCCTTGCACCAGCAGCGGCCAGAAACCCGTGATGGCCAGGACCACAAAGCACACCACCGTCAGGAGGTAGCACAGCTTCTTGAGAGCCCCCAGCAGGCTGTTGCGCTGCTCGATCAGCAGAAGACTGAAGACGTGGACGATTCCACGAACGACGCCCCCACCGCCCCGGCACTCGGAACTGGCCGGAAAGGCGAACCAGTGGACGACCACACCCACAAAGGTGGCCAACAACACAAGAATCGCTATGGTCTGAAACATCCTGATCACTCGTCCAAGTAGAGTCTATTCGTCTTCCGCCAGAACCTTGGCAATGGCTCCCAGCGCCTTGAGCCCGTACAGCAACAGCACCACGCCCAGGATGGCCGACGCCCCGAGCGCCACGACCTTGAACCACGGCCGAAATACGAACGAGGCCGAGAACGCCCATGCGTAGAACGGACGGATCCCCTGGAAGCCGACCATCTCCTTGGTCGCGACGATCTCCGATGCAACCGGGCTGTCGACGAGCAGCTTGCCGAAGAAGAACGGCGAGTCGGTCGCGTGGCAGTCGGTGCAGTACCGGATTCCCAGCGACTGTGGGGCCGGACGGACCGCGTGAGCCAGCGGCCACATGTAGGGCTGCGCGGCCGGATGATCCGTCTGCTCTGTGATCTGGCCCGCTTCGTTCAAGGAGTACAGCGAGCCGCCCGCAACGTAAACGGCGTTGGCATCCGCCGCCTCCGACAGCGCCTTCAGAGCGCCGGCGATCTGCTCCTTCGACAGCCCCGGCCAGGTCCCGCTGGCGGTACCCTCAATCTCACCAACAGCGCCGCCGACAGCCTTCTCGACCACGGCCAGCTCGATCGGAGTCACCGCATCGGCGACGCGCTTGCCCCAGAAGGCGGGCCAAGTCGTCTTGTGCGGCGCGATCTTCTCGCCGTCTTTGGCAAAGACCGGTGAGAAGATGTGCGGCACCATCTCTTCGGCCTTGTTCACGTTGGGTGTGCCCAGGCGATGGGCACGAGACGTTTTGGTGTAGACCGCCTCATTGCCCGGCCACGGGCCGGAATGGCACGCGGTGCAGGTCAGACGCTCGAAATGCACCGGAGGCAAACCCACATGCACAGGCACCGGCGCACCCAGGCGGGCCGCCTCAGGCACGCCCGATCCCTCGGGCAGATGGCATCCCTCGCACGTTGTCGTCGCCACGAGGGGATTGTCGGAAACCTCATCTTCACCCGGATAGCCCCGCACGATGTTATGGTCGATGGCGTTGCGATGGCAGTCGACGCATGTCAGGCCGGCCTTCAGATGGACGTCCTCCTCGGACGACCACTTCTCGGTCTTCTCCTCACCGCTGAAGTAGACATCCGAATGGCAGTAGTAACACCGCTCGTTCGGCGCCTCGCGGACGATGTCAAAAAGCACCTGGTTGTCGGCGTCGAACGCGCCTTCGTGGTACACCACATGCGGCTCTTTTTCGTCGCCCTCGGGCATGAACGGGTCGAACGCCTCGCTCATGTCGGCAGCGGACCCTTTGACCGAAGCGAACTCACAGGCGCCGGCCGCCGCCCAGCGGTAATTCTGTTTGACGGCGATCTGAACCGCCCAGCCGTTGACGCCTCCCATGTCCTGGCCGTAGTGGCCGCTGTGGCAGGCCAGGCAGTTGATCGGAAGCTTGCCGGAAACGTATTGTCGCCCGATGTCCTTGACATCGGTCGACTTGACTTCGCCCGGTCCGCCGCCCGGCATGTGCCGGCCGAAGAACTTCGTGAACGCGAATTCCGACAGCCCAAACGCACTCGGTTGAATCGTCCCGGCCCATGGACGGTACGAAAGTGGAACCTGGATTCCCAGCTTGCTATCCACATAGATCCAGGGTTCGCCCGGCCGGCCGGGTGGCACATTGCCGTCGACCGCGTTGAAGTGCCACCCGTGCTGGATCAGGTCGTAACTGTGGCATTCGCCACAGGTGAACTTTGTCGAGAAAGGCAGCAGAGGATCCGCATCGGGCTTGATCGGATCGCCCTTCTGCCCGTCTTCATTCTCGGCTATCAGAGGGATCAAATGGACCGAATGCGCCCGGCTCCCGTCGCTCTCGTCGCCCAGCAGAGCTTTCTCTGCCTCCGGCGCTTCCTGCGCCCAAACCGTCGCCAGGGACAACAGGAGCAACAAGACAGCGGCTAAGATTGGTTCTCTTCTCAAGGCTATCTCAGTTCCTTTCTTGCTGTGCCATCGATGACAGACCACTGGGCGGATATCCTCAAACACCGACTAAACGTGGAACTCTTCCGGCTTGAACTCGAGCTTGCAGGCCGCCTCGACCGCCTCGTTGACCTTCAGGACGGTGACCGCGCATTCATAGCCAATCTCGCCCGGGCAGTTGAGCTTCTCTTTGCCGCGGATGGCGTTGAAGAAATTCTCCAGGTGCGGCTGGTGGTAGGGCTTGCCTTCCATGGTGACCGGGATCTCGTACGCCGGCGGCGCCGCTGTCTCGCGCACATCCAGCACGGCGTCGGCCGCGGCTTTGACCTCTTCTTTCTTGGGCTCGTTCACGAACCCGAGCTTGACCCACTTGTCCCACTCGGGGGCCGTCGGCTCGCGATAGACCTGACCGCGGCTGGCCGACTCCGAGATCACCAGCGTGCCCTCGTTGCCCATGAACTGCTCGTAGTAGGCCTGGGCGCTGTTGGTCGTCAGAACCTGATAGAACGCGCGCACGACTCCCTTGGGCGTGTCATATTCGAAGACCGAAAGGATCGTGTCGTACCACTCGTGCGTCGCCTTGTCGTAGTAGTCGGTCCCGCCGCTGGCCATGACTGAACGCGGATTGGAGCCGATGAACCAACTGTAGATGTCGATCTGGTGGGAGCCGAGGTCCACGATCGGACCGCCGCCGAGGCCCTTGTACCACCGCCAGTTGCGGAACTGCGCCATGTTCTTGAAGCCGTACTTGGCGAGCACGTCATCCGGAATGGCGGCCTTCTCGGGCCAGCCCAGATCTTCGCTGGCGGAGCGGTTCCACTGCCCGTTGACCGTGGTCATGCGTCCCAGGATATTGGCCTGCTTGATTAGCTTCTCATAGCAGTGGATGTAGCGAGGATTGCTGCGACGCTGATGACCGATTTGCAGGAGCTTGCCCGTCCGCTTCGAGGCCTCGACCATCTGCTTGGCCTTGGCCAGCTCGTTGGACATTTCCTTCTCGCAGTAGACGTGCAGACCCGCTTCCATGCAGGCGATGGCGTGCTCGGCGTGCCAGAAGTCGGGCGTCGCGACGATCACCGCGTCGATCTTGCCCTTCTCCTTGTCCAGCATCTCTTTGTAGTCAACGTAGGTGTTGTTCTCGTGACCGTAACGCGCCATATATCGAGAGATACGCCTCTGATTGTAGGCCTCCCAGATGTCGCAGACCGCTTTGAATCGCACGCCCGGGATCTTGAGGGCGGCTTCCATCAGCGCCTGCCCTTGCTGGCCAGCGCCCAACAAGGCCACGTTGATATCGTCAGGCTTCGCGCCACCGGCCTGGGCCAGAACGCGCGGGGCGATCGCCAGTCCGGCGCCGACCGCGGCCGTGGACCGCAGGAAGCTGCGTCGATCCATTCTTTCGTTTTTCTTTTCGTCGCTCATTGTGCTCTTATTCGCTCCAAAAAGGTAACACATCCACTCACGACAAACCGTCGGAATTTTGGGCCGTTATTATGGGGGTCGCCGTCGGGATTGTCAAGGAAACTCCCCTGATTTTCCCCCGCGTCCTATAATCCCCAACTCCGACACGCTGGCATCGCGTCCGCCCCGCCGATCTCAATTCAGCAAGGGCTTCACGATGATGTTGCGATACGCCACCGGTCCATGGTTGCCCTGGAACATCAGCGGGCCGACCGGAGATTCCTTACCCGTCAGACCGCCGGGCGTCTGCTGGGGCATGACGAGGTTCTTGTGAAGCAGACAGCCGTTGAGCTCGACCTTCACGAACTCGGCGTTCTGCGTCTTCTTGCCATCGGCATCGAATCGCGGCGCTCGGAACTCGATGACGTACTGCTGCCACTGGCCCGGCTTCTTCGACGCGTTGACCGGGGGCGAGAAGCCGCCGTAGATAGCGCCCATGTCCCCGTTGCCCATGCGCATCTTGCCGTAGCTGTCCAGCACCTGGACCTCGTACTCGCCCATCACATAGATACCCGAGTTGGACCCCTGCGGCACCATGACCTCCAGCTCGATCCGGCAGTCGCCGAATTTCGCCTTGGAGTAGATGTCCTGGCTCTCGCCATGCTTGGGCGACAGATTGATCAGCTCGCCGATTCCTTCGGTCTGCTCCAACTGCTTCGGGTCGGTCGAAGCAACCCTGGCCCTGCCGGCCGTCCACAGGTTCGCCTTGCCCGAGCCGGTGCTTGCCGCCCAGCCGTCGAGGTTCTGGCCGTTGAAGACCAGTTGGGCGTCGCCGTACTTCGGATACAGACGCTTGACGCGGATGTCCTTGAACTCCACGATCATCGGCGGGCCGGCGTGGAGTTGTAGGGCTAGCAGCCCTTTGCGCGAGGCGCCCTTGCGGTCCTGCGGATCGCCCGGTGCCGTCAAACGGTCGTTGTCGAGCAGTTCCATCGTCTGATAGCCGTTGAGGAAGTGCTGGAGGTGGTTGCCCTGGCAGATGATGTCGTATTCGTTCCAATCCTTTTCCTTGTAGTAACCATCTGCGACGAGCTGTTTCTGGTCGTTGACCCGGCCGCGAACGACCTTCTCGCCGGCCTCATCGATCACCATCAGATCGCCCACGTTGACCAGCCAGGCACGCCCGCCCTCGTCGTACAGAAAGCCCACCGTACCGGGATTGTTCTCCACCTCGGCCTGATAGCCGCTGATCCGCCATTTGTCGAACTCCTTGCTGCGGTACTGCACGCCGGAATTGCCGCTGAGAATCCGAAACTTCAGGTTCAGGTGAAAATCGCCGAACGCGCCGCCGCGATAGACCAGGAACGTGTTGCCCCGTGCGGGGTTCTCGGGCGTCGTCTCGCCTCGGATGACCCCATCCTTGACCGACCACAGGCGGAGATCGCCGTCCCAGGCGCCGAGGCCCTTGCCGTCGAACAGATAGTCCCATTTGCTGACACCGAGGTCCGAGGCGGTCCGATGGAACCAGTCCACACAGCCGGCGATTTCCGGCACGCTATTGTCCCAGTTGTACTCGTATTCGATAGAGAACACGCCGTCGAACTTCTGCAAGGCCAGTTCCGCCAGGACGGCGCCGGCCTTGCTGGCGCCCGTGCCCCAGATCACGTCGTGGGCGCTGCGGTTGCCGAACTCGTTGAGGTCCTTGAAGTGCAGGCTGCGGATTCTGCCGGCCCGGCCGAGCTTCTTGACCGCTTCGACCGGATCGACCCCCGAACGGCTCCAGTGCCCGGTGTCGGCGCAGGCGCCGATCCACGGGCTGCGACCCTCGCAGACCTTCATCACGGTGTCGGGGTTCCAGTAGTGAGAGGGATTCGGGTGATTGTGGATCGCTACGCCGATCTTGTACTCCTGGCAGAGTCTGTCGATCAGAGCGATGGCGTCCTCCGGCGGCTCGGACACGATCGTCTCGATGCCCATGTCGCGCGCGAAATTGAACACCTTGCGGCACTCGCCCTCGTTGTTCGGCAGGCCCACCACGCCGTAGTTGACCAGCTTAAGTCCCTGCTCCTTGAGCATCTCCAGAACCTGGAGCCTCAGCTCGGGCAACATGTTGTGATCGAGCGTAGCGTCACCGTGCTCCTTGCTGATCTTCTGGCCGGGATAGGCTTCGATGTACTTCAGTCCCACCGATTTGGTCTTGGCCACCGCTTCGTAGAACGTGAAGCGATTGAAGCTGTACGCCTGCGTCCCGAGGCGCCATTGCTCCTTCGCCTCCGTCCGGGCCACGCCGGCGACGCTGATGCACGTCCCTGCCACCAGCAGAGCGATCCCCACTCTCATTCGTTTGCTCATCTGACATTCTCCTGAACTGACAATTGGGTTGCTGTCCATTTCGCAGATCGCTCGCGCCATCGTTCCTACAGGGTCCAGCCCTGACGGTACTTCCGACTCAAATGCTGATTCATTTCGGACATGTTCGTAACCTTCAGCGCGGCGCTGTCCCACATGATCTTGCGCCCGGCCTTGGCCGCGATGTTGCCCAGCAGGATCGCCTCGGTCAGCGGGCCGGCGTAGTCGAAATTCGACAGCGGTTTCGGCCCGCCCTTGCACGCGCGGATCCATTCCAGGTAGTGGCCGCGGTCGCCTTCTTTCTCCCGCGGCAGGAAAGGCTCCGGCGGTTTGAACTCTCTCATCTTCGCGTACGGAATCAGCTCCGGCCGACTGCCGTGCGGCAGCAGGAGCGTGCCCTTGTCGCCATAGTACAGACCGCCCTGGTCGGGCAGCTTGCGCCCTTCCTCCAGCTCGGCCGGGCGAGGCGGACGGTTGTCCCCGTCGAACCAGCGCACCGTCACCGCCGGGAGGTTTCCTCGTGCGGGGAACTCCCAGGTGATGATCGTCTTGGTCGGATATGTCTCGTCGCTGAACGGTTCCGGCTGCGCTTCGATACTCGTCGGCGCATCGAGCTTCAACGCCCACCACGCCGGGTCGATGATATGGCATCCCATATCGCCGAGGGTGCCCGTGCCGAAATCCCACCAGCGCCGCCACTCGCCGGGCAGATAGGTCGGATGATAGGGCCGGTAGGGCGCCGGTCCGAGCCAGAGATCCCAGTCCAGCGTTTCGGGCACGGGCGGGGTGTCGGTCGGACGCGTGCCGCCGCCCCAGTTTTTCCCGCTCCAGAGGTCCACCTTGCGTACGTTGCCGATGGCGCCCGACTGGATGATCTCGACCATCGTCTTCATTTCCGTCGTCGCGTGAAGCTGCGTGCCCATCTGAGTCATCACGCCGTGTTCGCGCGCCGCCAGCGTCAACTGCCGCACTTCGTACACGTCGTGACAAAGCGGCTTCTGGCAGTAGACGTGCTTGTTCCGCTTGATGGCCGCCATCGACGCGACGGCATGAATGTTGTCCGGCGTCGAAACGCTCACCGCGTCGATGTTCTTGTCTTCGGTGTCGAGCATCTTGCGGAAGTCGCGGTACTTTCTGGCGTTGGGAAACCTCTCGAACGTGCCGGCCGCGTGCCGCCAGTCCACGTCGCACAGGGCGACGATGTTCTCGCCGGCAAACTGGCTGACGTCGCTGGACCCCATGCCACCAACGCCGATGCAGGCAATGTTGAGTTTCTCGCTGGGTGCGACAAACTTCGGACCGCCCAGCACTTGGCGCGGAACGAAGGTGAACGCGGCTACCGCCGCCGATCCCCTGAGGAACTGCCGTCTGGTGATTCGTCTATCTCTCATCATGGTCTTCCTTTTCTCCTGGCGATTGATCGTATGTCACTTCGCTATAAAGCCCAGCCTTCCCGAAAGGCGGGACGAATGTACTTGTCCGCTTCGTCGTTGTTCGTGACCTTCATCTTCGCGCCGTCCCATTCGAGCGGCGTGTCCCTCAGCCGCATCGCCAGCACACCGAGCAGGACCATCTCCGTCAGCGGACCGCCATACTCGAAGCTGGAACTGGCGGGCTTGCCGTCCTTGCAGGCGCGGACCCAGTCGCGCTCGTGCCCGCCGGAACCGTCTTTGACCCGCGGCAGCGACTCGGCCGGCCTCTTGTACGCGCGCATCTTGCTTTCGGGGATGATCCGGACTCCGCCGGCCCCGTGCGAGTCGTGCATGATGGTGCCCTTGTCACCGATGAACAGCGCCCCGTTGGTGCCGAGCCGGCGACCGGGCTCCAGGTCCTTCGGCCGGGGCGGAAGCAGCCGACCGTCAAACCACGTCAGCTTCACCGGCGGCATGTCGCCACGCGCCGGAAACTCGTAGCGAACGACCGAGGCGCGCGGATAGGTCTCCGCCGCGACCTCGGGCTCGTAGTGCGTCGTCGAGGCCTCGACCCGCGTCGGGTGACCGAGCTGGAGCGTCCAGAACGCCGGATCGAGGATGTGACAACCCATGTCACCCAAGGCGCCCGTCCCGAAGTCCCAGAAGCCGCGCCAGCTCATCGGGTGGTAGATGGGATGATAGGGACGGTACGCAGCCGGTCCCAGCCAGAGATCCCAGTCGAGTGTCTCCGGGACCGCGGGCGTTTCCTTCGGCCGCGCCACGATCGGAAAGTCCGACCACGGATCGCCGCCCACCGGCCGGTCGCTCCAGGCGTAGACCTCGCGCACCGGCCCGATGGCGCCGTCCTGAATCCACTCGTAGAGCATGCGAATCTCGTTCGACGAGTGGCCCTGGTTGCCCATTTGCGTCTGCACCCTGTGCTTTCGCGCGGCTTCCGTCAACATCCGCGTCTCGTAGATCGAATGGGCCAGCGGCTTCTGGAGATAGACGTGCTTGCCCCGCCGGATGCATTCTATGCCGATGACGGCGTGCGTGTGGTCGGGCGTCGCGATGATCACCGCGTCGATGTTCCTGTCTTCCTTGTCGAGCATGACGCGATAGTCTTGGCAGGTCTTCGCCTGCGGATACTTCTTGAACGTCCCGGCCGCGTGGTTCGGATGCACGTCACAAAGGGCCACAACGTTCTCATTCTCAACAGCGCTGAGATTGGCAGCCCCCATGCCGCCGACACCGATGGCCGCGATGTTGAGCTTCTCGCTGGCCGGCTGACCGCCGCCCTGCCCGAGCACGCGCCCCGGAACGAACGTAAAGCCCGCGAGCGTCCCCGCTGTGCCGGCCAGGAACTTGCGTCTGTCGATGAAATTGCTCATCGTCATCGTTCTCCGATCACAGCGCCCAGCCTTCGCGGTAGTTCTTGGTCAGGTACCTATTCGCCTCAGGCACGTTGCTGAACTCGAACTTGTCGGCGTCCCAGAGCAGCTTCGTTCCCAGGTACTTCTCCTGCTTCAGCTCCGGGCGAAGGGCGATGTTGCCCATCAGAACCACCTGCGCCAGCAGGCCGGCGTGGTCCGGGAAGTTCGAGCCGGCGGGCTTGCCGCCCTTGCACGCCTGAATCCACTCGACGTAGTGGCCGGGCGAGCGTTCCAGCTTCTGCGGCGGCTTGCCGTAGTCCTTCTGTCGCGATTCCGGCAGCAGGCGACCACCGTAAATCTTGCCCTTGTCGCCGATGTAGAGGGCTCCGTTCGTGTCCCACCGCCGGCCGCCCTCCAACTCCTTCGGCCGAGGCGGCTTCATTCCGCCGTCGTACCAGTGCAGCGTCACCGGCACCAGGTCGCCCCGAGCGGGGAACTCGCACGTCACGCGAGACGCGACGGGGTAGGTCTCATCGTTGACGAGGGTGCAGCAGGCCTCCACGCTCGTCGGATATCCGAGCTTCAAGGCGCGGAACACCGGATCGATGCTGTGGCAGCCGATGTCGCCGAGCGCGCCGGTGCCGAAATCCCACCAGCCCCGCCAGACGAACGGATGGTAGACCCCTCGCACATACGGGCGCATCGGGGCCGGACCGAGCAGAAGGTCCCAACTGAGCGTCTCGGGGATCGGGTCCTCGCCCTGCGGTCGGTCCACGCCCTGCGGCCAGTACCACTTATTGGTCCCGTTCAGAGGCCGGTCCGTCCAGATGTGTACCTCGCGCACCTGGCCGATCGCCCCGTCCCAGATCGTCTCGCACAGCAGGCGCGTCTCCTCAGAGGCCTGGCCCTGGTTGCCCATCTGCGTGGCGACCTTGGCCTCGCGAGCAGCCTTGGCCAGCATCTTGGCCTCCAGCACGGTATGCGTCAGTGGCTTCTCACAGTAGACGTGCTTGCCCCGTTTGATCGCGGCCATCGAGACCGGCGCGTGCATGTGATCGGGCGTCCCGACCACCACCGCGTCGATGTTCTTGTCCTCCTTGTCGAGCATCTCGCGGAAGTCGCGGTACTTCTTCGCATCGGGATAGCGTCGGAACGTGCCGGCCGCCTTCTGCCAGTCCACGTCGCACAGCGCGACGATATTCTCGCTTTCCATCTGCCTCAGATCGCCGCCGCCCTGTCCGCCGATGCCGACGCCGGCGATGCGGAGCTTTTCACTGGGCGGCGTGTTGTTCGCTCCGCCCAACACGTGTCGAGGAACCACTGTGAACGCCCCGATGGCCGCCGCGGCACCCATGAAATCACGTCGAGATAGCCTTTTGTCTTTCACTGTACTACTCCTCATTTTGATGATTGCGCCATAGACGATTCTGTTACAGCGATCCGTCGGGGCTACAGCATCCATCCATCGCGATATTCGTCGCGGATGTACCTGTTGGCCTCCGGCAGGTTGGTGATCCGCATGTTCGGGCCGTCGCAGTGAAGCTTCAGCCCTTTTTCATACAACTGCCTCTCCATTCGCAAGGCGATGTTGCCGTAGAGAACCACTTCGGTCAGCGGGCCAGCCCAGTCGAAGCTCGCCCGGGCCGCCGGACCGCCCTTGCACGCGATCAGCCACTCCTTGTGGTGGCCGGGCGAACGCTCGATCCGCTGCGGCGGCTTGCCGTACTCCTTCATCCGTGCCTCCGGGATCAGGCGATAGCCCAGCATCTTGCCCTTGTCGCCCACGAAGAGGTTGTCGTCGGCCTCACCGAACTTGCGTCCTTCCTCCAACTCGACCGGTCTCTGGGGCATCAAGCCCCCGTCGTACCAGGTCAGAGCCAGCGGCGGGAACCCCTCGCGCGCCGGGAACTCGAACCGGACGATCGACTCCTTTGGAGCGGTTTCCTCCTTCACGCCGGGTCCTTCATCCATATTGCTGGAGCAGGCCTCCACCGCCGTCGGATAGCCGAGCTTCAACGCGCGGAAGACCGGATCGAGCTGATGGCAGCCGATGTCACCGAGCACTCCGGTGCCGAAATCCCACCAGCCGCGCCAACTGAACGGCAGATAGCACGGGTGATAGGGTCGCGATTTGGCCGGGCCGAGCCACAGGTCCCAGTCCAGGGTCGCTGGCACGGGAGGCGTGTCCTTCGGCCGCTCGATCCCGCGCGGGGAGATGGGCCGGTTGCACCACGCGTGCACTTCGCGCACTGTGCCGATCGCGCCGTCCCAGATGATCTCCGAGACCAGGCGATTGCTCTCGGAGGCCTGGCCCTGGTTTCCAAGCTGCGTGGCGACCTTGGCCTCGCGGGCCGCCTCGGCAAGCTGTCGGCATTCCCAGATCGAGTGCGCCAGCGGCTTCTCGCAGTAGACGTGCTTGCCGCGTTTGATCGCCGCCATCGCAATGACGGCGTGCAGGTGGTCGGGCGTCGCGATCACCACGGCGTCGATGTCCTCCTGCTCGTCGAGCATCTTGCGAAAGTCCGTCCACTTTCTGGCGTTCGGATACTTCTTGAAGACCCGCCCGGCATAGGCCTCATCCACATCGCACAACGCCACGATGTTCTCAGTGCCGACCTCGTCGAGATCGCCTTCGCCTCGGCCTCCAATGCCGATCCCGGCGATGTTCAGCTTCTCGCTGGGCGGCGTATGGCCCGCGCCTCCCAGCACGTGACGCGGCACGATTGTGAACGCCGCCACAGCCGCCGCCTCCTGCATGAACCGCCGCCGCGACGACCGATCCGTCGACACGTCCTGCCTTTCTTCGCTGTCCACTCTCATGATCGTAGCCCCACTGTGGTGGTTCGTTGAACTACCGGCCAAACGAATAATCAATCATCAATAATCGATAGTCAATCAGAGAGTCCATCCATCTCGATAGATCCGCCGCATGTACGCATTGGCCTCGGGCAGATTGGTCACCTTCATGCTCGCACCGTCATAGGAGAGCCTGAGTCCCTTGGCCTGCAACTGGAGGCTCATGCGCACCGCGATATTGCCCAGCAGGACCATCTCCGTCAGCGGACCAGCGTAGTCGAAATTCGAGCCGGCCGGACGCCCCCCTTTGCAGGCCTCGATCCACTCTTTGTGGTGCCCGACCGAACGCGGAATGCTCTTCTCGGGTCGTCGGTATTCCCGCATCCTGGACTCGGGAATCAGGCGAGGCGTGTTGCCGTAGCTGCCGCACATGATTCTGCCCCGGTCACCGACGAAGATCACACCGCCCAGCTTGTCCCCCATGGACCTGCCGTCTTCGAGCTCCCTCGGACGCGGCGGCATCAGGCCCCCGTCGTACCAGGCCAGGTCCAGCGCCGGCATGCCTTCGCGCGCGGGGAACTCATATCGCACGATGGAGGCCTGCGGGTAGCTTTCCGTGTTGAAGGGCTTGTCCCACGTGATGGTCGGGACGAAGATCGAACAGCTCGCTTCGACGCTCGTCGGCGCGCCGAGCTTCAGGGCCCAGAAGACCGGATCGAGATTGTGACAGCCCATGTCGCCAAGCCCGCCGGTGCCGAAATCCCACCAGCCGCGCCACAGCGCCGGCGCGTAGGCGGGGTGATAGGGTCGCGACGGCGCCGGACCCAGCCACAGGTCCCAGTCCAGTGTTTCGGGAACGGGCGGCGTCTCCCTGAGTCGCTGGAGACCCTGGGGCCAGACGGCGTGTGTGGTCCATGCGTGCACCTCGCGGACCGGCCCGATCGCGCCGTCCCAGATCCATTCGCAGATCAAGCGGATGCCTTCGCCTGCATGGCCCTGATTGCCCATCTGCGTGGCGACGCCCGCTTCTCGCGCCGCCTTGGCGATTTCGCGCGCCTCGTACATCGAATGCGTCAGAGGCTTCTCGCAGAATACGTGCTTGTCCATCTTGATCGCCATCATCGCGGCAACCGCGTGCGTATGATCCGGCGTGGCCACGACGACTGCGTCGATGTTCTTGTCTTCTTTCTCAAGCATGACCCGAAAGTCAGAGTATGCTCTGGCGTTTGGGTGACGTTTGAAAGTCTGCGCGGCATGAGCGCGATCGACGTCGCACAGGGCGATGATGTTCTCACTGCTGACACTCTGTATGTCGCCAGCGCCCTGGCCCCCGACACCAATGCCGGCGATATTGAGCTTCTCGCTCGGAGGAATATACCCCGCTCCGCCAAGAACGTGACGAGGGACGATCGTCCATGCGGCGAGACTCGCCGCCGCTCCGAGCGCTCGGCGGCGCGACATCTTCGGACCCGTCTCGGTGGTTTGCTGTCCATCGAGACACCTGCGGCCGATTGTCGTGGCCTTTCGCACGCGCGATCTCCTTAAAAACGGCCCCTGCGCCGGCTGCGGTGCAGGGGCCGTGTCTTGCTGCCAATCGACCGGCTCGCTCACATGATGCTGTAGCCGGCGCGATAGAACTTCGTGATGTAGTTGTCCGCCTCAGGGCAGTTGGGCGAACGCATGGCCTTGGCGTCCCACTCGACGCGCTTCTGCAAGCGCACCGCCAGGTTGCCCACCAGCAGCGCCTCGGTGAACGGACCGGCGTACCAGAAACCGCTCTTGGCGTCTTGCGGCTTGCCCGCCTTGCAGGCGTCGATCCATTCCTTGTGATGGCCCGGCGAGCGCGGCAGCGTCTGCGGAGGTTTGCCATATTCCTTCATGCGCGCCTCGGGAATCAGCCTGGGCACGCCGGCGTGGCTTCCGCCGAGCAGCTTGCCCTTGTCGCCGACGAACAGAATCCCGTTGTCGCCGAGCCGGCGTCCCTCTTCGAGATCGTCCGGGCGCGGCGGCAGCTTCGATCCGTCGTACCACGTCATTCGGATCGCCGGACGATTGCCCTGGGCGGGGAATTCGAACCGGATGATGTTCCAGATCGGAAGCGTCTCGTCGTTGACGCCGCTGGTCTCGGCCTCCACGGCGGTCGGCGCATCGAGGTCCAGGGCAAAGAAGGCCGGATCGGCATTGTGAACCGCCATGTCGCCGACGGCGCCGCAGCCGAAATCCCACCAGCCGCGCCAGTTGAACGGAACGTACGTGGCCTCGCCACCTCGCCCATTGGGGAACTTGGCGTACGGCCGCCATCTGGCCGGACCCAGCCACAGGTCCCAGTCCAGATGCTCGGGCACCGGGATGGTCTGCGTCGGGCGACCAATGCCTTGCGGCCACCACGGACGTTCGGCGGTGCCGGCGCGGTCGCTCCAGACGTGGACCTCGCGGACCGTTCCGATGGCGCCGTCTTGAATGAACTCGCGGTACAGCCGCAGGCCCTCACCCGCGTGACCCTGGTTGCCCATCTGGGTCACGACGCCTGTCTCTTTGGCCACCTGCGTCATCCGGCGGGCCTCGTAGATCGTGTGGGCCATGGGCTTTTCGCAGTAGACGTGCTTGCCCATCTTCATCGCCATGATCGCCGCCGGGGCGTGAATGTGGTCGGGCGCTCCGATGACAACCGCGTCGATGTTCTTGGCTTCCTTTTCGAGCATCACGCGGAAGTCGCGGTAGATTTTCGCGTTCGGATGTCGCTTGATCGTCCCGCTGGCCCGATCCAGATCGACGTCGCAGAGAAATGCGATGTTCTCGCTGCTGACGCCGTTGATGTCACTGCCACCCTGACCGCCGACCCCGATGCCGGCGATGTTCAATTTGTTGTTGGCGGAGTCCCCGCCGGCCTGGCCCAACACCCGCTTGGGTACATACGTGAAGGCGGCCACCGCGGCCGCCGCTCCCACGAAATGTCGTCGAGACAGACTCAGATCCGAGGCCCCGGGTTTCTTGCCGTTGTTTGCATTCGTCATGGAACACCTCGCATTTTGGCAAAGGTGCTGCACGTCGGTGTCAACGTGCAGCACCCGTTGTGACAAGACATCTGTGCCGGACCGGCTTACATCTCCAGCGACCATCCGTCGCGATAGTGCGGATGGACGTACTCGTCGGCCTTGGCGTCGTTAGTGACCTTCATGTTCTCGCCGTCCCATTCGAGCCTCTTGCCGACGTTCTCCGGACGGATCGCGAGGTTGCCCATCGTGACCATCTCGGTGAGCGGGCCGGAGTACTCGAAGTCGGAGGTCGCCTTGCCACCCGTCTTGCAGGCCTCGATCCAGTTGCCTTCGTGGCTGGTCGTGATCCTCTTGAGCGTCTGCGCCGGTTTGTTCTTGGCGAACTCGCGCATGCGATCGTACGGCAACAGTTGCGGATTGTCGCCGTATTCGCCGCAGCGAAGCACGCCCTTGCTGCCCATGAACAGCACGTTGCTCGACGCCTGATCCAGCGGTCTGGCCGCCTCCAGCTCCTTCGGACGCGCGGGCTTCAGACCACCGTCGTACCAGTTGACCTTCACCGCCGGCATGCCTTCGCGCGCCGGGAACTGGTAGCGAACGATCGACCCGGACGGGAACGTCTCCTCGTTGACCGGCGTGCAACTGGCCTCGACGCTGGTTGGGTACTTGAGCTTCAGCGCCCAGAAGACCGGGTCCAGCACGTGGCAGGCCATGTCCGCCAGCGCGCCGCCGCCGAAGTCCCACCAGCCGCGCCAATTGAACGGCAGGTAGCATCGGTTGAACGGACGCATGGGGGACGGTCCGATCCAGAGGTCCCAATCGAGCGTGCTCGGAACCTCATGCACTTCGCTCGGTCGGCCGATGCCCTGCGGCCACACCGGACGGTTCGTCCAGGCGTGGACTTCCTCGACGTCGCCGATCACGCCGGCCCAGATCCACTCGCAGATGTCACGAACGCCGTCGCCCGAGTGGCCCTGGTTGCCCATCTGCGTGACGACCTTGTACTTGCGGGCGGCCTCGGTCAGGGCGCGGGCCTCGCCCACCAGGCGCGTCAGCGGTTTCTGCACGTAAACGTGCTTGCCGCGCCGCATGGCGGCCATAGCCGCGACCGTATGGAAATGGTCCGGCGTGGCGACGATCACCGCTTCGATGCTCTTCTCGTTGTCGAGCATCTTGCGGAAATCCTTGTACTGCTTGGCGTTGGGGAATCTTTTGAACGTGTCGGACGCGCGGTCCCAGTCAACGTCGCACAGGGCGACGATGTTCGCTCCCGCGGCCGCACAGGCATTCGTGTTTCCGCTGCCCATGCCGCCGGCGCCGATCGCCGCGACGTTGAGCTTCTCGCTCGGCGGCGTGTTGCCCTGCCCGCCCAGCACGTGACGCGGAACGAACGTGAACGTCGCCGCAGTGGCGGCCGCCGCACTCACAAACTGTCGTCGCGACATTCCGGCCGCCTTGCCTTCGATTTGTTTCTTCTCCGTCGTTTCCATAATGGTCTACCTTTGTCGAATAGAGCTGTTTTCGTCAGTCGAGATCGTACGTGCGCCTACACCTTCATTTCCAGCGGCCCCCAACCCGCGCGCGGCTCGCGCCAGGCCAACTCGTTGATCTTCGGATCGCTGGTGATCTCGCCGGCTTCGTTGAGCTCGAGCTTCTTGCCCGCGCGGGCGCAGAGATTGCCGAGCTGAATGTTGGCAGCCATGGGCCCGGAGTAGCCGAAGTTGGACTGGCTGAACTCGCGCGGCTTCTCGCCCCGGCAGGCCATGAAGAACTCCTTGTGATGGCCGGGCGAGCGTTCGAGCAATTGCGCCGGACGACCGAATTCCTTACGCCGAGCCTCGGGAATGATCATCGGGGTTTCCCAGTAATCGCCAATGACCAGCATCTTGCCCTTGGAGCCGATAATCAGATTGCCCGTTCTCGGCAGTTGGCGTCCGTCGACTTCGAGTTCCTCCGGGGTATCCGGCATGAAGGGCCTGCCGTTTCCGTCCACGCCCTCGTACCAGAAGGTCTTGAACCCGGGTCGGCCGTCTTTGGCGCGATAAGTGCTCTTGACGACCATCCCGGCCGGCCACTGATCCTTGACGGGTCCGGTCATAATGAATGGTTCAGCCGTGGCCGCGTAACCCGGATTCATGATCGAGTAGATTCCATCGGTCGTGTGGCAGGCCATATCGCCCAAGGCCCCGGAGCCGAAGTCGACCACGCCGCGCCAGTTGAAATCGTGGTAGGCCCGGTTGCCCTTGTACGGACGCATCGGGGCCGGTCCGATCCAGGCCTCCCAGTCCAGGTTCTCAGGGACGGGATCCGACCCTTGCGGACGATCGCCGCCCTGCGGCCAAATCGGGCGGTTCGTCCAGGTGTGGAACTCCTTGATGTCGCCGACCGCGCCGGCCTTGACGTATT
>JAAYBV010000095.1 GCA_012744475.1 Phycisphaerae bacterium | reverse complement strand
TTCAGGGCAGCATTCCCTTGCGGACGCAGACCGCCAGGGGTGGCAGCCTCAAAGCTTGTCCTGAGCGAAGCCGAACGGATCCGCAGGACTTGGGGATGGATCGCCTCGCAGAGGCCTTTCCGTACGGGTGCGCCACTCCCATTCGCCATCCCCAAAGCTCCGTTGCACTACGCTTTGAGGCTGCCACCCACATGGCACGATATTTTCACACACATGGCAAACTCCGCAAGCTCTCGTTCGTAGTGTGCCCGTAAGGGCATACCCAACCACAGACGGGATAACGCCTGACGGCGTCACTACGAACACGCGGGCAGACAGGGGCGACATGAGAGATTACAGGTTGTTCTGGAGGGCTTGGATGTCCTTGTGCGTGCCGCTGACGAGGATCCGGTCGCCGGCGCCGAAGGCGTAGTCGGCGTTGGGCGTGACGAAGCGGGCGGGCCGGCCTTCCTGAAGCTCTCTGACGATGAACACGGAGACGCGGTAGCGGGACCGCAGTTGCAGCTCGCCCAGCTTGCGGCCGGCCATCCACCGGGGCACTTCGATCTCGGTGACGACGGTGTCGCCGCCGATGTGGAGCGTCTGCGACTGATCGTGGGCGGCGATGCGGGCGCCCAGCTCGACCGCGATGTTGCGGTGGGCCACCTCCTGGTTGTAGCGACGCAGCACGTCACTGTGGACCACCGAGCCGACCAGGCGGCCGTCTTCGTCGACCACCGGCAGGCGGTCCAGACCCGTCTCGGCGAAGCGGTCCACCACGGCATCCAGCGACTGGTTGACGCGGACCGGCACGATGGGCTCCTTGAAATCCACGATGTCGTAGGCGTGCCGCAGCTCGTCCGGATCGCTGAGGATGTGCTTGAGGTCCGCAAGGGAGATGACGCCCGTCAGCCGGCCGCGGTCGCCCAGCGTGAAGATCACGTAGCGGTGCATCTCCAGCGCCAGGCGGACGAGCGCCTCGAACGGCGCCTTCTCGGAGACCGAGGCCTCGTCGTTGCGCAGCACCGCCTTCACCGGGATGGTGCGGAGCACGTTAAGGTCTTCGCCGTGATGGGCCTGGATGCCCTGGCGGCGCAGCTTCTCGGTGTAGATGGACTCGGCGCTGAGCTTGCGCGCCACGAACGACGCCATGACGACCGTAAGCATCAAAGGCAGCAGCATCGCGTATTCGTTGGTCATCTCGGCCAGGATGACGATCGCCGACAGCGGCGCCAGCGTGCAGGCGCCGTTGACCGCGGCCATGCCCACGAGGGCGTACGCGACCGGCGAGGCCGTCACCTGGGGAAACCACTGATGGACGGCGTGTCCGAAGGCCCCGCCGAGCATGGCGCCGATGAACAGCGAGGGCGCGAACACGCCGCCGGAACCGCCCGAGCCGATGCTGATCGAAGTCGCGACGATCTTCAGGGCCACCAGCAGAAATGCGAGGCCGCACATCAACTGGCCTTCGAAGAGGACCTGGATCGATTCGTAGCCGACGCCCATGATGTGCGGGTAGAGGATCGCGATCACACCGACCAGCAGCCCGCCGCAGGCCGGTCGAATCCACAGGGGGATCCGAGTCTTCTCAAAGAGATCCCCTGCCATGTAGACGCTGCGCGAAAACACGAAACCCACCACGCCGGCGACGAGCCCCAGAACCAGATACAGGCCGAATTCCCAGGGCGAGACCATCGTGAACAGCGGCAGCGTGAACTCGGTGATGTCGCCGCGAAACTGGCGCGTCACGGCCGTGGCGGCCACAGCGGAAACGAGGATCGGAGTGAATGCGCTCAGGCCGAAATCCGCGACGATCAGTTCCATCGCAAACAACGTGCCCGCCATCGGCGCGTTGAACGTCGCCGCGATGCCCGCCGCCACCCCGCAGCCGACCAGAGTCTTGAGCTGAACGGCAGGCAATCGAAACACCTGCCCGACGCAGGAGGCGATGGCCGCTCCGATTTGCACGATCGGCCCTTCCCGACCGAGCGATCCACCACTGGCGATGCCGATCGCCGACGTCAGCGATTTGACAACCACCACGATCGGGCGAATGACGCTGTTATGGGTGAGAACCGCCGCCATCACCTCCGCGACGCCGTCCCCTCGAACCTCGCGGGCCAGAAAGTAGATCAACAGACCGGCGATTCCGCCGCCGACCGCCGGCAGCAGAAGCCGGCGATACCAGGCCACGGCGAACAACGCCTCCGGCGACATGTCCGGCTGCGACCAGAACACCACCTGAAACAGGATGATCAGCTTCTTGAACGCCAAGGCGCCGAAGCCGCCCAGAATGCCGACAAAAACTGCCAGCAACAGCATCTCGGTGGCCGGCGTCAGCTTCAGACGCCGGAAGATCGATGGTCGCGTGTTCCAGATCGTTTGCATGAGCCTCCGGGATACACTTCAGCCGTTTCTCGATCGCTCCAGGACGCCGTGCCCACCGTTCACCTTCGGCCTGAAATGCGAAACACTAAAACGGGAAACTCGAAGCACGAAACGCGAAATCCGAAACAAATTCGAATGAAGGAAATCCGAATGTCCCCGGTACGGGCGA
>JAAYBV010000094.1 GCA_012744475.1 Phycisphaerae bacterium | reverse complement strand
TGGTAAGATGGTTGTACGACATCGCGGGCACTCCGTAGTCTGAAGTCGTTGAACAACTCCAAGCTACCGGATGCCGCTCGCGATGTCTCTTCTATATCCGTGTTGCGCTTACCATGTGAATTCGCCCTCGCCGGGAAGCGAAACGGGGTCAGGTCCCTTTTCTGCCTGCCTCATAGCGCCATCGGTGGTCCAGCAGCCGTAGGGGTGGACACCGCCCACCGATCTCCCCACGGCGAGAATGCGGGCGTTTATCTTGTGCCCGTGGGCAGTTCGCGAATGCGAAGGTTGCGGAACTTGGCTTTGCTCTGATCGTATCCTTCGCCACCAGGGTGGACTTGAAGACACAGCGTGCCCTCTGGAGGAACCCCCTTAGTCGATGCGGCCGTGTGCTGAAAATCCGTTACCTGTGTCCCATTGATCCACACTTGGATCCGGGCCGGCTCTCCCTGGCAAGAGATCTTCAAGTGGTTCCAGGCCCCTTTCTTGAAGTGTTTGATCCCTTCAGGACATTCATGGACGAACCCTTGGGTCCAGGGGCAATAGATGCCGCCAATGTCCCCACCGTCCCGATAGTCAATGGTCACCTGGTGGCTCTTTCCATCAGGTCCCACACGCAGAAAGACTCCACTGTCGAAGGGCCAATCGACCCGGGTTTCACACTCGAACTCAAAGTCTTTGAACGTGCGGAAGGTGGTCAGGAAGCCCCCCTGGCCGGGCGGGTCCTGCATACCGACAATCGCCCCATCTTCCACGTACCATTTCCCGTTAACGCCATGGTCCGGCAAGCCATCGTGCCGCTTCCATCCGGTCAGCGTCTGGCCGTCAAAGAGAGACTCCCCGGCCTCCGGGGCAAAGCGCTTCAGACGAATCGAACGAAACCGAACGGTCATGGGAGGTCCGGCATGAAGCTGAAGCGCCAGAACGCCACAGTCGGCGGCCTTGGCCTTCTCATTGTCGATGAGCATCATGGTAGGTACGCCGTTGAGCGTCTGAGTCAACGTGTTTCCCCGGGCGGTGATGACGTACTCGTTCCAGCCATCCCGATCGACCGCCTCGGCAACGGCCACGTCACTGCTGATCTTGTCGACGACAACGCTCTGGCCAGAACCTCGTTCGACCTTTTCGCCTCGATTGACCATGATCCCCCGGGCCCGCTCCTCGTAGAGGATCCCCGTATATCGATGGTTGGCGTCAATGTCGGCCTGGTAACCGCCCACGACCCAGTTGCCATAATCCCGGCTGCGATACTGAACGCCGGAGTTGCCGCCTTCGATCTTCCAGGACAGCCGGAGTTCAAAATCGCAGAGCAGTCCCTCACGCCAGATCAGAAAGGTGTTTCCCTGCGTTGGGTTCTCTGGCGTTGTTCGTCCCACGATGGCGCCATCGACAACGGACCAGAACTTGGGATTCCCGTCCCACCCGGTGAGCGTCTTGCCATCGAAGAGCTGCACGAATCCCGCCTCACGTTCCTCAGCGGTCAGTGTGTTGGCCGGTACGGCCCAGGCCGCCGAGCCCAGAACGCCAATGACTGCAAGCATGCCGACAAGTTGTACGTTACGCATTGATGGGCCTCCCTTTTTCACAAGCTATCATGGTCGACACGATGCTAAACGCAGAGGTAGGCATCAGTCAAGAGAGAGGTAGGCAGCTTGGGGGCCAATACGGAGTGCGGTACGTTCTCTGGTGGGAATCGGGGGACAGCTTACTCATTTCGGGGGGCGTTGGCGGCTTCGACTTCGTCGTGGCATCGGGGTCAGTGCTTCCTGGCTCGGCGGAAGCCGAAGGGCTCTGGCGGGGGTTCCTCCGGCGGAGGCATGAGCAGGCGGATGGCGTCCACGATCGCGACGATGTCTTTGTCGTGGCCCTGCACCTTCTGTTCCAGGCGGTCGAGCTTGGCGGACAGTTCTTTGTAGGGTGCGAGCATCTGCTTGAGGCGGACAAAGGCGCGGACGACGAAGATACTGGCCTGCACGGCTCGTTCGGAGTTCAACACGCCGGCCGCCATGATCGCGCCGTGCTCGGTGAAGGCGTAGGGGCGGTAGCGCCGGCCTCCGCGTCCCAGGGTCCCGTTTGAGATCACAGTTTGTGATTTCAAACGGTTGAACTCCTCTTTGTCGAGTTGGAACATGAAGTCGGGGGGAAACCTCCCGATATTGCGCTTGACCGCCTGTACGAGGACGCGTGTTTGCACGCCGTACAGGCTCGCCAGGTCGGCGTCCAGGATCACCTTCTGGCCGCGAATGAGCAGGATCTTGCTCTGAACGTGCTCGACAGGGACGATCGACATTGCTTCGGGCTCTGCGACAGCGTCGTCGCCAAGGCAGGCGCTTCGTCTGGGTTGTTTTGCCATGATCTCCCTCTCGCGGTATTGTCTCGGTGCCTCGTTGCAGCCGCTTGGCTGCTGCTCCACGGGTCATTATCACGAAGAACGGGCTTGGAGGCAAGGGGAAAAGAGCGGCCGTCCCGAGCGACCCGCGACAGATACGAAGGCGCGAAGGGCAGAAAGGTGCGAAGGGTGCGGCCAGAGGCCGTACCTCGTATCTCGGGGTTCGTATCTCGTTTGTTCAGGTCCTGCCGCCTACAGCCTCCGGCCTGTCGCTGCATTTCGTCCGCGAGCGAAGATGGCGTGGCGGGCGGCGCCCACCCTGCGCGCGGCAAACGGCGATATGCCCCCTCGACGCCGCTCGGGGCAGGTTCTTACGAGCACACTACGAACGGTGACATGCGCTTGCGGGCGAAATGCGAACGGCGGCGCGGGTCGCGAGGGGCCTGCGCCGCCGTTGGCATCGTGATGCGTATCGTTCGGGATGTTTACTGGATTTCGATGACGGAGTTGAGTTCGCCGTAGGGGTTCAGCTCGGTGCGTTCGTTGTACGGGTCCTGCTGCCACTGGCCGTCGACGACGAGGCGGTAGCGGTAGGTGCCGTGCGGGAGCTTGAGCTTGGCCTGCCAGACGCCGCTGTTGCCGACGCGCTCCATGGAGGTGGCGGCCGGCTGCCAGTTGTTGAAGTCGCCGGCGATCTGGACGTTGGTGGCGCGCGGGTAGAGCGTGACGAAGACGACGGCGTCCCGGATCTGGCTGACGCCGTAGTAGTCGGAGAGTTTCGTGTCGGTCGTCGCCGGGACGGCGGCGAAGGTCTCGAGGGGCGTCACGGACGAGGCGGCCGCGGACTCGGGCAGCTCGATGAGCTCGTCCTCGAACGCCGGCGTCTCGGCGGCCGGCGCGGCCACCGGCTCGACCGGAGGCTTCACCACCGGCGGCGCGATCGCCTGCGGCACGGGCGCCGTCGCGGGGGTCGGCGGCCTGGCAGGCGCTTCTGCCGGCGGCGTGCGCGTCGGCGACGACGCTGCCTGCCCTATCGCCGGCGCGGGCGATGCCGGGCGGGCCGGCCCTTGCGGCTGCGTCGTCCGCAGCAGCTCCGTCGCGCTGGCCCCGATCGATTCCAACTGGTCCGCCAGCGTGTCCACCAGACGCTTGCTCTTCGTCACCAGACGCTCGTCGGCACCGATCAGCTCCTGCGCCAGCGACCGGAAGTCCTGCTGACCCTTGCTCGCCGGATCGTACTCGTTGATCGGCTGCCCGAAACTCGCAGCTTCTTTTATGCGGGTATTGAAATTAACCACTGTCTTGAACATGCGGTCGGAGAAGTGGGAGCGGAGCTCGGCGAGGATCTCGCGGGCCATCTTGGTGCGGATGTCGTACATGCTGGCGAGGACGCGGACGGAGACCTGCTGCTGGCAGCGCTTGCACAGGATGCTGAGCGTCTCAAGCTGCTTGCTGAGCCCGTGCAGCGCGAAGTAGCCGGTCTCGACGGGCACGACGACGTCGGTGGCCGCCCGCAGCGCATTGAACGTCAGCAGGCTCACCGCCGGCGGGCAGTCGATCACCGCGAAATCGTAGTCGTTCGTCACGCCGTCGAGCACCTTCTTCAGGCACGTCTCGCGGTCGGGAATCCCCGCCATCTGCTGCTCGAACGCCGACAGGTCGATGCTCGCCGGCGCCAGCTCCAGCCGCTCGCCGATCTGCCAGAGAATCTCGCTCAACCGCATCGGCTCGTTCCGGCTCTCGCTGATCAGCACATCATAGATGCTCTGCTCGATCTGCTCCTCCGGCACCGCCAGCCCCACCGCACAGTGCGACTGCGAATCCATGTCCACCAGCAACACCTTCTTGCCCAAATCCGCCAGGGCGCTGGCCAGATTGATCGACACCGTCGTCTTGCCGCAACCGCCCTTCTGATTGACCACCGCGATCGTTCTCATCTTCGTCTCCGTCTATGACCTTCGATACTGCCGTCCTTGACCCGAGGGCCGCGGCGACCAGCGTTTCAGAAACCCGCCTATTAGCACTGATGCGTCGGATAGTAACGCATATTCTCTTTTCGGCAAGGATCTGCCGAAAACTTTATCCTTTTATGGGACCGGCCCATAAAAAGACCCGCAAACTTCACAATCGGACCCGTTTATCGGCACTGATAATCCCGTTTTTTGCCCCGCCCTTCGGCCCGCCAAGCGGGCACCGCGCACCAAAGCGCCCGAAGCGCCTGGCCGGCCGCCACGCCGCACACGACGTTAAGACTCTTATTATTATAGGACGCCAACGCACGCCCCATACCTGCGGCCCGCAAGCCCACCGGCCCGCGACACACCCGTTGCGCGTCGTCTCATCCCACCTCCGCCGCCATCATACGACACCCCCAGTCCCACGTCAACCCCCTCCTCGCCAGGGAATATCCGCCGTGCCGCCGCACCGCCGACGTATTGGTAGGGGCGAATGATCTCACCCCGCGACAGCGTGGTGTGCGAGTGGTAGGGGCGAGGTATGCCTCGCCCAAGTCCTGTCAATAAGTGAAGATTTGCTGTTTCTCGCTCTGCCCGTAGCAGTTGCCCTGCGGGTTCTCATGGTCCAACATCCAGTACGCCGGATTGGCCTCGATATACCGACGGATGCGGCTCAACTTCTGCTCGCTGCGAATGACATGCTCGTAGTAGTTCCGTTGCCAGACCGCTGCGCCCGGCGTGCCTCCAGTCTCATTGACTCGTCTCGCAACCGCCGACTTGTACGCCCCCACAATCGACCCAAGCGATTGTCTTTGGGACCCGATCGGCGTAGCTGGCAGGGGCGAGGCATGCCTCGCCCTCCCATCGCCAATCACAACGATTCCATGCATGTGATTCGGCATCACGACGAATGCATCCAGCTCCACATCCTCGAAATGCTCGGGAATCGCCCGCCAGCATGCGGCCGCGATCTGGCCCAGCGCGCTCAGCCGGACCTCCATCCCTTCGACCTGTCCCAACGGCCCCTGCCGATCCGCGGTACAGATCGTCACAAAGTACGCTCCCGCTTGCGCATAGTCATACGCAAACCACCGAATCGACCGCCGATGGTGCTTCCTCGGATCGTACATCAGTTCTCTCCCCTCGTGTTCCGGGCGAGGCATGCCTCGCCCCTACCAATCCTCCCCGCACGCTCCGTAGGGGCGATCCGCCTCTGGCGGACGTCGCCCTGCCCCGCGCATTCCCGACCGGCCCCTCCAGCCATACCCTGTGATACCACCCCCGGCGATCCTGGCCAATTGCTTACAGGAATTCTCGTACGAGAAATTCTGTAAGGTGTCAGATGGAGCGCCTTTGGACGCTACGAATCACTCCTTCAACTGGCTGGCGGGTCGACCCTACAGTTCATGTGCGATTTCAGCTCTCTGCCTTCGAGCCACACCCCTGCCTGCGCATAGTCATACGCAAACCACCGAATCGACCGACGATGGTGCTTCCTCGGATCGAACACCATTTCGCTCCCCTCCCATCTCGGGCGACGCATGCGTCGCCCTTCTTGCAGATATTATGTTCGTCTTGATGACGTGTCAAATGACCTCGAAACCAATCGCCCGCAGGTATTCGAATGTTGGGTCATAGTATACGGGGTCTCGCGTGGGGTCGTCCGGAGCACCCTCGCTAATCATTCCTGCCTCGGTACGGGCGAAGAATCCTTCATCCGTTGCATGGCCCCAAATCTCAAATGCTGTTGCCAAACTCCGGCACACTGGCGATAATAACCCGTAGGAACCGAATGAGCCAACCGGCTGGTGAGGAAGAAGCATGGCGAGGAGAAGAATAGGCAAGACAGAACACTCCGGATTGTTCCGTTCTGCCAACTCGCCAATCGGGATTCGAATTGCGTTTCCGCCCTGCTCTCAAAGAAACTGCGGAGTCGAGAATGAAGTATCTCATTGATATGGCCAGAATCATCTCGCAAAGCGCCGATAGCCACGAACTAAGGGATCTGGGGCGTACACACAGGGATGACATCAATACAGAAGTGCAGAATCTATCAGATGATGATGTGCAATTGCTTGTCGAAGAACTCTTCGGGCAAGACTACATACCTGACGCAAGCTTCTACGAGCGCTTAACGGATATCCACCGTTACATCGGATATGAACCCCCATCCTATGTCCTTGTCGGGAAGGTTTGGGCAGAAGCCTTCAATTCGCTCCCAGGAGACCGACGGCCGAAGTTACTTACGGCTCTGCTGGAGAACAAGAAGAGAGGTTTCTGGACGGCCGTTCGGTGCTTCTCACCATTCTGTGAGTCAGCCGTCCTTCCCCCTCGTTATGCCGCAGGCTGGTTTCACGCCCTGGCTGAGAGAATAGCCGGGGACTTGGGCGGCGGCGATTTCTACAATGGGATTACGACGTACGCTGAGAAATTCCCTGAATCTGCTGTGCTTACCTTTGAACAGTATATGTCTGGAGAACTTGACTCCTTCACGGTTCACCTTGCAGGCATTCTCCTTGGGACAGCACGTGCAAAAGCCAAACAGGGTGCCTTGAAGGCAGATGCGGTGAAGAAATGGGACCGTCGTCTCCAGAGCAGTCCGAATTTGCAGTGGCGATTGATGTACGATAAGTCACTTGTCAGTTCATTTAACCTTGGGGCAGTATCTCGGACGCAACTGCGCGCCAAATTGGCCTTAATGCTGAAAGGCGCTGGGGAAGAGGTGGCTGAGGCTTTTGACGTTGTCGGGCGTTGTCTCCTAAGGGACAAGTCTGACGTCAGTTTCATCAGATTTGCTCTGCGCTGGTATGCCCGAAACACTTCTGCGGGGATCCCGCCTTTTGCGAAGTATCACTTGGTCAATTCACTGTGGTTGCTATGTAGTTCTCAGGAGGTAAAGGACAAACCTACAATTGTGCACGGGGCAAACGACTTGATTGTTGCCGCCCAGCCTGTCCCGCCGGATCACCAAGGAACCTGGCAATGCATAGAACGGTACCTTGTTAGCGTATTGGAATATGACCGGGGGCAATTCGAAGACGTCTTTCTTCGCCTTGTCAAGAAGACCCCACGCGGATTGTTGCAGCAGTTGAACGACGACAATGGGTATCTAAAATCTGAGCTGCCTCTGTCTGAAGCTGAGAAGCTGGCCACGAAACTCCTATTGTCGGCCAACAAAGATGAATGGGACGTCGGCAAGTCTATCTTTGCCGACACGAAGGTGGAGGCTCTCTCGCATGAAATCCTTGCCAGTGCAAGTGAGTACCAGTTGGAGGTCGCCCTATTTCAACTCATACGATCACCTTTGTTAGCGCATAAGACGTGCCAATACCTTGCTGAGCTTGAACCCCACTTCACTTCTGTAAGTCCAGAGTTGCAGGAAGCGTTTCGAAATGAATTGGTCGTTCAGGCCATAAACTACCCTCAGGCATGTCTTTCTGTATGGGAGAAGAAACACCCCCTATCAAAACTGATGGAGGATGCAATAAAGAAAGCAAAGCAGTACTTCGACAGGCTCTCTGAGCTTGTAGAGTGTCCGGCGAGACGCTTCAGTTTTGCGGGCTATGACGTGGCCATGCAAAAAGCATATCGGACTTTCTCTAGTAAGGTTGGCAGAGAGGCGAAGGAGAAGTCTGTCTTTGCCAAGTTCGCGCGGCATTTCCAGATCATCTATGGGGATCAATGGGCGACATTTGTGCGCGGTAAGCTGGGCGGGCCCTCTCCCTTCTCAAGTTTCGGCCACGAAATGGAGTTCCCTCGTTTAGAGGCGATCGATCCCGAGGGAATGGCGCTGCGGCGACTTCAGGCCTCCGCGAGAGTTGGCGAATTGAAGGGGCGCATCGGATGATGTGGATTGATCCCTGGACAACGAAAGAAGGGTTGAGGTGGCATCTTTCGAAGTACATCGAAAGAGACGAACTCGACCTTCTTGTCCAGGTCTATGTCCGTGAAATCCTAGGGCACAGGATCATCTGTCGTCCAAGTAGAGGCAAATATGGGGAACAAGGCAAGGATATCGCGGCATGCGAGGATGAGGAAACGAAGTCCTATTGTGCTTACGTCGTTAAGTGCGGTAACCTCAGAGGCAATTTAGACGGCAAGTACGGACTTCTCCAGCAACTGGAAGATGCTCTTTTGATTGAACTCGAAGGTAGCGATTTCCGTGACAAGCTGCGGTCAGCCGTGGTTGTCCACAACGGAGACGAAGGCAATAGGGGCTCTCTCGCGAAATACGAGAAGTGTAGGGAGTCACTAGAAGACGTATTGGCAGCCAAGGGAAAGCTCCTCCGTCCCGTCGCGCGATGGGATCTTGATGCCTTGACGGAAATACTCTTCCCACACGGGCGAAAGTTCAAGGAAATGGAAGAGACAGTGCAGATTATGGAACTCCAGCATGAGCTTCACAACAAGACCATGGAGTTTCTACATAAGACGCATTTGTATTTGGCAGAAGACAGGGAAGATCCTGAGAAGAGTCACGTGCTTCTGAAAGAGGCTCACGATGAATTGATGTCCTCGCTCAGCAAGTACTCACCCAGTCTCTACCGCAGACCAGAGGAAAAGCACGATGCAAAGTAGCTCGCTAAGCTCATTCCTGACCGACTACATAGGATCCCTGTATGAGAGAACTCGACAGGAAAGGAAGGGGCTCAAACTTGGCTTCGACTGGCTGATCTATCAACTCGGTCTGGCCAAGGACTGGATTCCGGTAAGATTACCCTTCTACCGACAAACGGATGCACAGGTATCCAAACCCAAAACCGAACCGGAGTTCGGCATCGACCTTTCTTTCCTGCTCTCGGCTAAGACCGATCTGTATATCTTTGTCCTGAAAGACGAACCGTTGACCTATAAAAACTGGACAAGACACAATTTCGACAAGGACTTGAGAATGGCGGCTTCACCCGATCTGGTACAGCCAGAGCTGGATGGAGTTGAGCGAGTGAAAATAGTCTTGGCATACAACAAGGACGAAGATGACAGTGGAGTGAAAGCCTTTGAGGGTCTTGCGAAGTCGTTGTCAGGCAGGATATACGATACCGTGGATATCGGGTTCGAGCGATGGAATCTGACTCGACTCGTGGAGGAGGTCAAAACAGACCTTCTCACGCCTGACCTGCTGCCGCAACATCTCTCAGGACATTTCAGGTATATCTGCTCCCAGATACATGACTTTGATTTCGGTACCGACAAGTGGGAAACTCAACTCGTCAACAACTGGAAGTCATTCCTTGACATCTTGCTCTCTGATCTTGACGAGAGGAAGGTCCGTCTCTTGCCGGTAGTACTGCTGATCGCGCGCGATCATGCCAAGAATACCCCGGACTCCCGGATAGGATGGATAGACCTTGTTGAGTGGGCCATGTTGGCGCTCTGGGATTGTGGCAGACGTGTCGACGACATCCTGATCCACCAAACTGTCTTTCAGACGTGGATACAGTTCTACATCTTTCAGCTTGAACTGTACTTCATTGAGATAGACAAGGTGTTCACGACACAGCACGCGTTCACGACGCCCGGGGGGACTCCGACTTGGGGAGTGTCTTTGATAAATGACGCGTATATGACCTTCTGGCATATCGCGCGCCTGGGCATACTCACACTTGCACCACAGGAGATTGAGCCAAGAATTGAAAAGTACCTCGACGAGGCGGTTAGACGATCTGCTGAATGGTTAGTCAGGTGCTTTCAGACAAGCCCTGCCTCATTACGTCCCCTTCTTGACTTGCACCACATCGAGTTGTACCTAGCTTGGCTGGTTCTCTGGCAAGCTAGAAGAGAAAGTGATATCTGTCAGTGGCTTTCAGAACTTGAACAGCGCCTAATGCTCAGAAGAGTGAATGAGAAGACGATTTTCCCATTCGTTGAGTCAAACAGTCGGCTTGACCTGCTCATTGACTATGCGGCAACCGGCGAGAGACCGGATGATTATTCCGATTCAAGTTCATATCTTCTGCTTGTGCTTCTTGAGTTGATATGTGCCTTGCCCAAAGGAGAACGTGATGAACTCCTGCGACGGTATCACTCTCGACTGATCCATGGCTACGGTGATGATGGCAACCGTATCGTAGATGGGCAGATAGACCTGGTCAGTTGGGTTCCGCCCGATGACTGGGATAGAAGAATCCTTCGCGGGTCGGTGCTGAATGGGATCGCTGTCACCACCGACAATTTTTCAGCAGAAAGCGACGAAGGAGTTGCCTGTCAGACCGAACTCATAGCAGCTCGAATTCACGCACTGGTGGATTCCACTAGGCAAAGATTTCCCTGGCAACTTCCCACAGATATACCTCAGTCCGTCTATATTCTGGCGTGCATCAAGAACCGGTCTCCGCTCCCTCCTGAATTCTGGCGGTCGCTTGTGTTCCCCCAGGACAAGAAGCAAGATGCTGAAATAGAACCCACGAGCTAGCAGGAGAGGGCGAGGCATGCCTCGCCCCTACCGGGGGACGGGATTTGGCGTACGGCGGGGCCGGGGCGGTCCCGGGGTAGGGGCGAATGATGATTCGCCCCTACGAGGGATCGGGGTCGGATGGGCCGCTCGGCCTGCGGGACACATTCACGCATTTATGCTTCTACGCATTTACGCTTGTACGCTTCTACCCATCTACGCTTCTACGGTCCGGCTGCGGCCGGGGCATCGGGGAAGTTGAGTCGGGCGAAGGGGCCGAAGAGTTCGCGGGCCTTGCGGTCGTAGGCTTTGGCGGCTTCGATCTCGTCGTCGAAGGAGCCGAGGTAGTACTTCTTTCCCTTGCAGGTGATCTCGGCGACCCACTTGTTGCGTCGCTTCTCCCAGCGGACGCCCTTGTACTGCGATCGTCCGCCGCGAGGGCGGGTATTGCAGAGGTTCTGCTGGCGGGTGCAGACGCGCATGTTGCGGCGGCAGTTGTGCAGGCCGGAACCGTCGATGTGGTCGACGACCATGTCGTCCGGCGGCTGCATGATCTCGCGGTGCATCAGGATCGCCTTGCCCCGGTCGTTGCGGACGGCGTAGACCTTGCCGCACGACATCTGGGCGGTCCATTTGTACTGGCTGAGCCAATCGTAGTCGCTCGTGTCGACGACGGCGAACAGGCCCTTGGTCAGCGGGATGTAGCGGACCTCGTCGTCGGCCGGATCGGGCACCTCCGTCCAGACCGGCTCTTCCCGCCGGCGACGGTAGTTCGCACAGGGCTTGGAAATCGTCACCTCGCGCAGGTGGCCCGGGCACTCGGCACAGTTGGCGCAAATCAGGCTGCTGGTCCACGTGCCGAACGGGGCGATACGGCAGTGATTGAGGTTCCAGTGGGCATAGGCACAGTTGCGGCAGCTTCGCATGGGTTCCTCCGGCGTTTCTCGCGCGCACGTGGATTGGGGCGAACGATGATTCGCCCCTACGACGTGCGCGTCTATCGTCGGTTCCGGGCGGCCACCCGGGCCGCCCACGGCACCACCTTGCCCTGCTGGGCGAGAAACGCCTCGCTGCTGCGAAGCACCTACAAACTACATGATATTTGGCGAATCTGCAACAAAATTCTCAGGAACAGTGAAAAAAAATGGGGGCCAGAAACGACCGTAGCCGGGCCTTTCGATGGCGGCCCGGCTACGTGCTGCGTGTTAGGCGAACGCATGCTCAGTCTTTGATCTGGACCTTGACGGCCTTGCTCCGGGCGGCCTTGGGCAGCGTGATGGACAGCACGCCGTCCTTGCAGGTCGCCTCGACCTTGTTCGCGTCGACCTCGGCGGGCAGACTCACGTCCCGGCGGAACGAGCCATAGCTGCTCTCGGCGTAGTAGTACCCCTTGTCCTTCTCTTCGCGGGTCTCCTTCTTCTCGCCGGAGATGGTCAGCGTGTTGTTGCAGACGCTGATGTCGATGTCGTCGGCCTTGCAGCCGGGCACTTCCGCCCGCACGACGACCGCGTCATCCTGCTCGGCCACGTCGATGGCCGGCCAGGCGTTGGAGCCGCCGAACGGCCGATCCAGGCCGCGGAAGAAGCTGTCGAACAGGTCGTCCATCTCGTGATGCAGTCTGGCCAGTTCGCCTCGGTTTCGCTTGTTCAACGATAGCAGTGCCATAGTCATTCCTCCTTTTCATTCTCTTGACCACGACTCATTTCGTTTTCGGTTTTCGACCACATTGTTTGTCCACTATAGCCTTGTGCAAACCGCGTGCCAGACGGCGCGGGGCCGGCCGAGAGGCCGTTTGCTGGCCGAAAACGCGCATTTTCGCGGCCCTTCGCCGCACACGCCGCTGCCAATTTGGCACCGTCCGCCACCCACGAACCGCGAAGCCTGACCCAGCGGCCTGACCTGATCCGCGAAACAGACGAAGGAGAACTGGCGCGCTCGTGCAGGCAGAATCGGGCAAAGCGGAGGGGAAGATGCCAGGAGGCAGGGAAATCGTGCCCTTCGTGCTTTACATTTGCCTGTCCTGGCCCTATACCGGGCGGTGCCAATGGGAAACTTGCCATGAGAACCCAATCGACCGATACCGACAGCAAAACAGAAGCGGCGTGGATCGCGCTGCTCCAAGAGGCGACGCCGGCGCGGAAGTTCGCGCAGGTCCGGTCCCTATCGGAGCTGACGCTGAGCCTGTCACGAAGGGCCATTGCGCGCAGAAACGGGCACCTTCGGGAGGCCGAACTGCAAGTGCTGCTGGTTCACCATCTGTACGGAGCCGAACTGGCGGATCGCTTCCGAGAGTACCTGAAAGACAGAAGCCGTGAAGAAGCCTGATCTGCTCGCCGCACTCAAGCCGGTGATCGACGCGTTCGACCGCCTGGCGATCCCGTACTACATCGGCGGGTCGATCGCCAGTTCGGCCTATGGCATGCCCCGCGCGACGATGGATGCGGACATCGTTGCCGATCTGGCAAGCGTTCAGGTCTCTGGGCTGGTCGCGTCGTTGCAGGATCAATACTACGTCGCCGAGGCCGCGATGACGAACGCCATCGCCAGCGCGTCTTCCTTCAATCTGATCCACCTGGAAACAATGGTGAAGATTGACGTGTTCATGGCGAAGAAGGATGCCTACCACCAGGCCGCTCTGGCCCGGAGGCTCACGGATCGATTGGTGGATGACGACCCGGATTCGGTGGTGTGCCTGGCGTCGCCCGAAGATGTCATTCTCAGCAAGCTGCAATGGTATGAGCTGGGCCAGAGGGTCTCGGAGAGACAATGGCTCGATATCCTCGGTGTCGTCAAAGTCCAGGGCGATTCTCTGGACAAGGAATACCTGCTCAGATGGTCGGAGGCTCTGGGCATCTGCAATCTGTGGCGGCGGGCCTGCTCGGAGGCCGGCCTGAAGCCCTGATCCCGATGCACGGCGCGGGTCTGCGCTCAGCGCAACACGACGCACACGGACCGTTCACAGATTGCCGGCGCGACACACATCAGGCGGGCGATCTGCATTCCCTTTGCACTGTGGCAGCTTGACTTGGTCGGCGGCACACGACAGTATGTCGGCATGAGAAATCACGGACAGGGAATCGTTGGAGATCGGATCATGGAGGCAAGGGTGCCACCCTGCTCGAAGCTCCCGGCGATGGGCCGGCGGGTGTTCGTTTCGATCCTCGCCGCGCTGGTGTGGATGCCGGCGACCGGGCGGGCGCAGGAGGCCTCCGCGCCGCAGGCCAGGCCGATGGTGGGCGTGTATTACTATCCGTGGTACCGCGCCCAGGGTACGAGCCGGGCGAGCAACTGGCGGCAGGCCCTGCGGCAGCGGCTCGTGCCGGCCCAGGCGCCGAAGCTGGGCCGGTACGATTCGAGCGATCCGAACGTCGTGGGCGACCACATCGCGCAGAGCGTTCGCGGCGGCATCGCGTTCTGGGCGTCGAGCTGGTGGCGGCCGGGTGACTACACCGACGCCACGCTGCGCGACGTCATCCTCAAGCACCCCGACGCCGGCAAGCTCAAGTACGCGATCCTCTACGAATCGACGGGCCGCCTGGGCACTTTCGCCAACCCCGACTACAGCCGGTGGATCGACGACCTGACCTATCTGGCGAAAACCTACTTCGAGCATCCGTACTACCTGCGCATCGACGGCAGGCCGGTGCTGTTCGTCTACCTGACCCGCGAGTACTTCCGCAACAAGGGCCACGAAGCGCTGCGGCAGATGCGCGAGAGATTCGCGAACCTGTACCTCGTCGGCGACGACGTGTTCGGAGCGGGGTACAAGGCGGAATGGGCGCAGAATTTCGACGCGGTCACCGCGTACGACGTCTACGGGCAGTCGGTCGGCCCGCGCGGCGGCACGCACGCGGCGATTGAAGCGCTCGCGACCAACTACGCGACCGCGAGAGCGGCCGCCAACAGCGTCGGCGTCGCGTTCATGCCGACCATCGCACCGGGCTACAACGACACGGCCGTACGCCGGGGCCATCCGGGCCGGGCGCGATACTTCAGCGACGTCGAGGACTCGCAAGAAGGTGACATCTTCCGCGCCATGATCGCGGACGTGGCGCTGCCGAACCTCGACCCCAAGTGCGGGCGGATCATGATGGTCACGAGCTTCAACGAGTGGTACGAGGACACGCAGATCGAAGCGACGGCAGGCACGCAGCCGGCGACGGCCAAGGACGACTCCGACAGCGGAACCGCGCTGACCGGCGGCCAGCACTACGTCGATTACGGCACTCTCTACCTCGACATCCTCCGCGAGGCCCTCCAATAGCACGGAAAGGACACGCCCATGAGCCAGACCGGCAAGACGCCGAGTGACAGTGCGGTGGTGACGCGGTACTTGGTGATGCCGCAGCAGGCCAATCCGCAGGGGACGGCCTTCGGCGGCGCGATCATGGGGTGGATCGACATGGTGGCGGCGATGGCGGCCGAGCGGCATTGCGGCACGGAGGTCGTCACCGCGGGCATCGACTCGCTGTCGTTCAAAGCGCCCATCCGCATTGGCGACCACGTCGTGCTCGAAGCGGCGGTCAACTACGTCAGCCGGTCCTCGATGGAGGTCGGCGTCCGCGTCACCCGCGAGAACCCGACGACCGGCGACCGCCAGATCGCTACGACGGCGCATCTGACGCTCGTGGCGCTCGACAAGGAGAAGAAGCCGACCGCCGCACCGCCGCTCGTGCCCCAGACCGACGAAGAAAGAAGACGGTACGAGAGTGCAAGAGTGCGCGTGCAGCAGCGCAAGGAACGACTCAAACAACAGTTGTAAGGGCGAGGCATGCCTCGGCCCCGCTGGGGGAATCGCTATGATGACCTTTCGATTGGTTGTCGTGGTAGTGATGTCGCTTTCGATGGCTGCCGGCGCCGGTGCGGCGAATCGGCCGGAGCGCGTCGAGTGGTTCATGGACCAGGGGCTGGGGATGTTCGTGCATTGGAGCGTGGACTCGCAGCTCGGCTCGGTGATCAGCCACTCGATGGTGGGCGCGTCGGACGACTACCTCAGCCGCTTCATCTACGACCTGCCGGAGACGTTCTATCCCGAGCGGTTCAACCCCGATGAATGGGCGCGGCTCGCCAAGCTGGCGGGCATGAAGTACGTGGTCTTCACGACCAAGCACCACAGTGGCTTCTGCATGTTCCACACGCAGACGACGCCCTTCAACATCGCCAACACGCCCTATGGCCAGGACATCACCCGCAAGCTCTTCGAGAGCCTTCGCAAGTACGGCATCGCGGTCGGGGTGTATTTTTCGCCCGACGATTTCTGGATGCTGCACATGCAGGGCAAGGACGTGAGCCGGCGGCGGCCCGAGGCGCTGCCGCAGAACAATCCGGAGCTGATGGCGCACAACAAGGCGCAGCTTCGCGAGTTGCTGACGCAGTACGGCCCGATCGACGTGCTGTTCATCGACGGCGAGCCCAACGAGCTGAAGGAGCTGGCGTGGGAGCTACAGGACGACCTGGTGATCACGCGGGGCGAGATGGAGACGCCCGAGCAGAACACGCCGGATGAGCCCATGCGCGGCCCATGGGAGGCCTGCTACACCCTCGGCACGCAGTGGCAGTTCAAGCCGACCAACGAAACCTACAAGTCCGGCACGCAACTGATCGAGATGCTCATCGAGATCCGCGCCAAGGGCGGCAACTTCCTGCTGAACGTCGGACCGCAGCCCGACGGCGTGATTCCCTTCGAGCAGGAGCGACGCATTCGCGAGCTGGCGTTGTGGATGTTCATCAACGGCGAGGCCATCCACGGCATTCGCCCGTGGCACGTGATCCGCGAAGGCAACATCTGGTTCACCAAAGCGAAAGACGACGACACGGTCTACGCCTTCCTGACCAGACTGCCCGACTGGAAACGCGGGGACCGCAAGGAATTCACGCTACGCAGCGTTGGCGCCACGGAACAGACGACCGTCAGCGTGCTGGGCCAGACCGGCCGCGTGCTGGAGTACAACGTCAACGCCCGGCCCGAGGCCCGCTGGAGCCAGGAGGCTGACGGCCTGCACGTATCCGTCGTCCGCGCCCAGCGAATCTACAACGATTCGAAATGGCCCAACCCCATCGTGCTCCGCATCACCAACGCCAAAGCTAAGCCATAGTGTGCTGCCCACGACTTGCGGCGAAACTACTCAGGGTGTCGCTCGCAGTGTGCTCGTAAGAGCATATATGGTAACGCCTTATCCCGATGTGCATCGGGATCACTACAAACCACTTTCGAGCCAATGGTCCAGCAGGATGATGACGTCGGCGATGTCTACGCGGCAGTCGCCGTTGATGTCGCCGGCGATGATCGTCTCGCAGGGAGGTTCGCCGAAGTAGGACTTGCTCGCCTCAGCGGTGCCGCCATAGGCGCCCATGTTGATGATCCCGC
>JAAYBV010000093.1 GCA_012744475.1 Phycisphaerae bacterium | reverse complement strand
CCCTGGCTGAGCAGCACATCCATCGGATTGGCCCGTCCGGCGGTATTGACGTCCGCGAACGAGGTCCCGAAGTACACATCGTGCGAGGCCGCAAACTCCCCCGCCGTCCAGCTCAGCGCCACATCCCGAGGCACATCCACCTGCCCATCCGCCGGACTGGGATCAGCCGCAAGCTGGGCCTTCAGGCCAACCTTCATGGCGCCCTGAACCTCGCCCTCGGTCAGCGCCACATCGTAGATCTTCACCTCATCCATCAGGCCGGTGTAGTACCGCGAGTCGAGCGTGTTCGCGCCGATCGCCAGGTTCTGCTGCGCGTTCAACGACCCGGTGTTTGTGTGTGTAGTGCTGTTGTCTAACACACCATCGATGTAGACACTGATCGTTCCGGCTGCTGTGTCACGAACGGACGCGGTGTGCACCCACTCACCTGTCACAATATCGCCGTTCGAATTGACCGAGCCGTCAGGATTGCCGTTGAAAAACGACAGTTTCGTGCCCAGTACCGCGACGACGAAGTCATTGGCCGTGCCGGCGACGTCAGACCAGAACAGGCCGCTGCCCTGGTACGCCTGGGTCCCGGCCAAGCCGGTGGTATCCGTCTTGATCCAGGCCGCCAGCGTGAAACTGTCCTGCACTGGCCGCTCCAACTGGACGTAGCTGTCGCTTCCATTGAATGAGTAGCAGCCGTTGGCATAGCCTCCTGGAACCAGTTGCACGCCCCCGTTGGGTGCGCCGTCAAGACCGTTGCCGGACGCATCGAGGACGATGCCGTCCAACTGGTCAAATGGATAGTAGACCAGAGGCTCCGGACCAGCGGCCATGGCCTGACCGGCACAGGTGGCCAGCAGGGCCACCGAACAGATGAACCACACACGTTTGCGCCACATACACACCTCCTTTACCCAAGATCGAGACAATCCCCCGTTTCGTCACACGGTCGAGCCCATGCGGGCGAACACAAGCGACCATATCCACCCTGTGATTGTGTTGCACACACCCCTTCTCCTCGGTCCCTTTGCAGGTCGTACCGACCGTCACAATTCCGATACCGTTGACACATTGATGGTCCGGCCCGTCGGCGGGGCCAATTCGAGATTGGGCTCGACGAAGACACACCAGTCGCTGTCGGTTCCCCGCAGGCCGCCGGCCACATCAGCATCGCCGCCATCAGTCGTAATCAGCGTGAGAAACCGGTCTGCGTCGGCCAATGGCACATCGATCTCGCCTGCAATTCCCTTGACCTTCACGTCTGTCCGGCTGAAGCGCACCCGGCCATCGACCAGAACCCAGAAATCCGCGTTGCAGGGCCGATTCGTTGCGGATTCCGAGACTCCATAGGCGGAACGAAAACGCTCGATCCGCAGCCCGGCGTTCAATGACGCGATCTCGGACAGATCGAACGTGATGCCGAGATTGGCGTGCATGAGGATGCAGGGTCGATCGGACGATCCATAGGCATGCCCGCTCAGCATCTGCCTGCCAACGTCCGCATCGCCAACGTTGGTGATATCGATGTAGTAGATGTCGTTGGTGATGGGGCATTCGACAAACGTGTGTCCGGCGGAACTGACAACCTGCGGCGCGGTTCCGTCGGGCACGAATACGCCATCCACGTAGCGGCTCCACGGGACCGACACGTACTGGTGCATCCCGCGCCGGTCGCTCTCCACAGGGACCATGTATTGTCCCGTCACAGGACTGATGGCCGAGCCGGCGGTTCCCGTGCCAAACCCGTTGCCTGCCCCAATGACATCGGCCAGATCGAGACGTCTGCCCGGAATGCCGAAACTCGGGTCCTCCGGCATCTCTCGCACGATCTGGCTGGGAAGATATCTCCTGGCGATCACGTTGCCGCCGGCGTCCACGGCGCCGGCCTGGCCCTCCACCAGGATCGTCGAAGCCCCCGAACGGACCGGGTCCGAACCGCTTCGGACGCCGACTTTCCCCTTGTGTACGAGCGCTTCGGTCTCGCCCGTCTGACGGACGATGACGCCGAATTCCGTGCCGTAATCGACGACTGTCCCGGTGGGAGTACGCACGATGAAACCGGTCGAATCCTCACCGATCGACACGGAGATCGCTCCCGACTGGAGAAACATCTGATCGGCGCTCTCCAGACGCAGAACAGCCGGCGCCTGGAGAAGCACTTCGGAGCCTCCTTCAAAGACCATCTCGATCAGTCCCTCCATCAGGAACACCGACGACGCCCTCAGGACCGTCCCCTGGGCGGTCGAGAGGTCCGCCTGATCCCACAACGCGTTGCTGGATCGCGTGATCGTCGCCAAGACGGGAGGAATCGCCGGAGTCGCCGGCACAGGCGAGGAAACCGTGCGAAGGGGCAGTCTGGAAATCCATACGAGCACGCCGGAGACCAGGAGCACCGTAACGGCCAATACGCTCACCGCCAACTGGCGCCTCCTGGCAAGGTATTCACGGTAGGCCAACTCCTCTCGCCGATGTCGCTCCTGTTCTTTGAATCGCTCCAGCGCATCATCGGCGGCCCTTCGTATCGCCTCCTTGTGCGCCTCGGCCCGCTGCCGGGCCTCCTCGGCCGCTCGTCTGGCGGCAACGGCCCGGTCTCGTTCGAGCAGCTCGTCAAGGATCGTCGGGAGCCCCTGCGTCTCGGTCGTTGCAGCCGCTTGCGACGAGACCGGCGGCTGGTCGGCGGGCCATCCCGCTGGCGGGACGGCAACGTCAGCGGTCTCCCGCATTCCATGATAATGACGAAGCTCGGCGCAGAGCAGCATGTACTCGACGTACAACTGCTGGACGGTGGGATCATCCCCGAGCGAACGATCCAACTGCGCAAACTGCTCATCCGTCAAGGCGCCTTCTCGCAGGGCGCCAAGCAGGTCGAAGAACTCGGGATGTTCTGTCGGTCCATCGATCATGCCGATCTCTCCGCAGCCAGCGTGCGACGAATACAATAGAGCAACTGGACATGAACGCGGTTCAGCGCCTTGTATACGGCGTCGACGCTCCGGCCGAGACGCTGGGCCACCGACCTCGTGGTCGCGTCGTATTCGTATCGCAGGTGAATCAGCTCGCGATCGCGTTCGGGCAGCTTTCGCAGACAGTTGCCCAGCGCGTCGCGAAGCATGTCCAGCCCCGCCGCGGCGCTTCGAACCCGCTCGTCGAGAGCCTCCAGAACTCCATCGCTGAACTGGACGTGCTGGTGGCGTTTCTTCTTGCGATGGTTCATGATCCGGTATCGTGCCACGCACAGCGCCCAGGCCGCGAAATCCGTCCCAGGCTCGAACGTGTCGAACTTGGACCACAGGGTCATGGTGGTCTCCTGGAGCAGGTCTTCAGCCTCCGACCACTGCGGGACCAGCGCCAGGATGAACCCGAAGATCCTCCGCTCATTGGCCTGATAGAGCCTCAGGAACTCGCGTCCCCGTGACATGTCGCCCAAACGGTCGGTCGACTGACGTTCGCTCATGGCGATTCCACAGTACAATCGTCGGCATTCACCGGTCCCATTGCGTCCGGTCGAGGACACACTCCAAGCCCGTTCCCGCAAAACGCATCCTTCGGGAAATAGCGTCTGCCGCCCTATTTCGGAAGACAAAGCCGGTCAAACCGGAAAAAAACACCAAAAACGAGGTAGTGCGGCGCTCTTTAGGAGGCTGCGCCAACCAAAAGAGCCGTGGCTCCGGAGGAAACCTCCCCCGGAGCCACGTGCACTGCTCTGTTACAGAGACCACGCCCAGCCCGGCGTTGCCTCATGATCGAGTGCCCAGCCTCAGAAGGGCTTGGCCACCGGCTCCGTCTGACCCGCGAGCCACAGGATCTCTTCCTGAGACAGCACCCGGTTGTAGACCTCTACCTGATCGAGCGCTCCCAGCCAGAAATAGGTGGTGGTGGATTCGCCGCGGCCCAGGTTGAATGAGCCGGTAGAGGTACCGAGGACCGCCGTCGTGAGCAGTTCTCGGTCCAGGTTTCCATAGACGTAGGTCCGGATGAATTCGCCCTTCGAGTAGACGCCGGCCACATGGTACCAGGTGCCCTGCTGCAACACGGTCCCACCGGGCGAGTTGCGGTTCAGGGTGCCCGCATTGGCGGATGTACGGATCTCGAACTCGAGGATGTTGTTGGTATAGAGGCCGAGCTTGTAGCCGCCTGTGGTCCCGTCCTGGTTGCTCGCGATCTTGCGATCCCCGGCGGTGAAATCCATTTTGATCCATGCGGTGACGGTGACTGCATCCGTCAGGTTCAGGCTCGCGCCCTTCCCACAATCGACGTACGTGGCCGCGTCAAATTGCAGCGCCTGGCCAATCATCCCAGTGACCCACGCCCCGGCCCCGACGACTGTTCCGTTGTTGCCTTTACCCGACCCGTCCGTGGCGTTTCCGTCCAGAGCATACAACGCCACCAGATTCGCATCGCCCGGATCGACCGGAGTGACAAATTCGGGGGCCTTGGGGTAGAGCCGGATATCGTCGACGTACAGGACGCCCGACGCACCTGCGCCCTCGACGCCGATCGTCAGCTTGGTGACGTTGCTCAACCCGCTGACGGCCGAAAGGTCGATGTTCCACGCCTGCCACACGGGTCTCTGGATGTCCGCATCATCGCCGTCGTAGACGACCTTGGTGTTGTTGATCTTCACGTACAACTGGCCGGTATTGTCGGCGCCACCGAAGAAGCTGATGGACAGGCTCTTGATGCCGTTGATCGTCCAGTTCTGCGAGAGCTCATACTCGGCTTCGGCAACGGACGTGGCGGCGTTGTCGTACGACAGCGGCATGGACTGCTTGCCGCTCTTGACGATCGTCTGCTCTGCGAACGGAGCGTTCAGATGGCCTACCGTCGAACCGGTACCATTGACCCAGCCGTCGAGCCAAGCGTCGAAGATGGCCTCGCCGCCCTCAATGTCGTCGGTGTAGCTCTCGAAGTCGTCGACAACGATGAACTCCTCGGCCGTGAAGCTCCAGAGGTCGCCTTCCCAGACCGCGACGGCGTCGGCCTCGTTGACCTCATCGACCCTCCAGTAGTAGGTCGTTCCCAGATTCAGCGCTGCCGGCGCATAGGTGGCGGTGTCCGTCGTCGTCGCCAAGGCCAGCGCCTCGGGATCCGTGCCGAAGTACACATCGTGCGAAACCGCCTCGCGGCCGGCTCGCCAGCTCAATGGCGAACCCACGGCCACGCCGGTCGCGCCATCTTCCGGCTGCGGCTCGCGAGCGTTGGCGGGGACATACGTGAAGCGGACTTCGCTCAGGCCATACTGGCCCATGGGCCCCCAGCCGCTGTTGACCGTGAATCGAACGAACTTCGCGGGCACACCGTCAAAATCTACCGTCGTATTGGCCGTGTAAGTGCTATTGGCCGCCGCCTTGGCGAATTCGACGTCGCCGAAAGCCGTCCAATCCACACCGTCCGCCGAATACTCCACGGCTACATCTTTGAGCCCGAAACCGAGAATGATCTCGAACTCCACATTGTAGTTCCACACCAGCAGTTGATGGAGCTTGTACACACGGTCAAACTCATACTGGATCCAAATGGGTCCGTCGGAAGGCAGGCCGAGCCACATGGCGTTGCTTTCCGTCGAATGCTGATCGGCGGCATTGAGTCCGGAGCCGTTGACGGTGTTCTCAATGCCGGCGCCTTCGTCGGAAATCGCGTTGGTGGTCGCGATGATGTTCGCAATGGGATAAGCAAACGGCTCGACGGTGAAGGTCCAGACGTCGCCCTTGAAGATCGTGAAATCGGGCGCCGAATTGACTTCATCGACTCGCCAGTAATAGGTCTGGCCGAACTCGAGCAGGCCGGCGGGATCGTACGTCGCGGCGGTCTGCCCCTGGCTGACCAGCACACCCATCGGGTTGGTCCGGCTGGCGTCGTTCACATCGGCGAAAACCGTGCCGAAGTATACATCGTGGGTCGCGGCCATGTCACCAGCGGTCCAGGCGACAACCACGTCGCGAGGGATATCAATCGCCCCGTCCTCGGGAACGGGCCCGCCGGCGGCGCCGGGAAGACTGCCGTCGGACAGCAGCTCCACCTCGCCGATCTGCATGCTGTTGGCCGAAGCGCGGTCCCGAATGTCCGTGAAGAAGACCTCATAGTGATTGTAGGCCTTCCGGTTCTTGATCAAAATGGGAGTCGAAATCCACGTGTTGCGCGGATAGGCGGTCGCCTGATCGAACTCGTCGATCGTACCCTCGGCAATCAGAGTATAGGGGCCATCGATGCTTTCATCGGAGCCGGAGAAACGGAAAGCCACCGGATCGCGCTCGACCGCGTCATTGGCGCTGGCGAAATTCAGGGCCTTGACCACCACGCGGGGGCCCGACGGCGTCACACGGAAGCCGGCGCCTCCGTTGGCCGTATCCACATTGCCATCGAGATCCACGAAGGACGTTTCGAAGCACAGGTACTTGGCGCCCGAGATGACATCGTCGATCGCGTTGATCGGAAACTCCCCCGCGGGCCAGTTGTTGTCGTCGGGGACGCCGACGAGCGGGTCTCCCGGATTGGTGATGTCGAACATCTGCTGGGCCTGGGCCGCCCCGCCGGCAAGCAGGACCGCCGCCAAAATCCACAATGACAGTCTTTTCATGATGACAATCTCCTCACAATCAACCTGCTGTTCTGGTAGCGCCTGGAGGAATGCACCGGTCCCAGGCAGAACGACATACGATGAGTCGGACCCTTGCCGAGGGCTGAAACACCTCCTTCCCGGTACGCAGACAAACACCCTTACCGCAAAGAATCACAGACAAATGCCATGGAAGTGCACAAAAAGCACGCCCCCCCCGCCAGCCATGTACCCATCAGAACGCACGGTGCGCCTCCGATTCCGGCTCGCACTACAACCGCACTTCACAGTCCGTTCTATGCAGAATGCCACGGTCCAGGGGCTGCGCCACACCGAATGCGGACCTTACAGCCCACTTACTTTTATACCAGATCGCCCCCCCGGCGTACAAGGAGATTCTGCGACATTTGCGTGCGGCCGGCCCCCCCTGTGTGGGCCGGCTCGCGGGTCATTCCTGAGTATGGCTCCCGCCCGACTCAGAGCGGCAGCAGATAGACGTTGCGGAACTCGATGGGGCTACCTTCGCTCTGAAGGCCGATATAGCCGGTGGCGGGCGAGGCGGCGATCCCCTCATTCTGGAGGACGCCGTTGACATAGCAGCGGATAGAGCCGCCCTGGCAGTGGATGTCGTAGCTGTTCCACTGTCCGGCCGGCTTCTCGCTGGTGGCCGCCTTCTTGGCGATCAGCACGAACTGCCTGGAGGGGTCCTTCCGGTCGGTCCCGTCGACCGTCAGGCTGGTCCCGTTCATCAGCACGAAATCGCCCGCATTGCCTGCCTTGAGCTGGACCTCGATGCACTCGGGCCAGACCTTGTCGGGCCCGTTCATGTGCAGCAGCACCCCGCTGTTGCCCGGCGCCTCCGGCCACCGCCATTCCACGTGCAGATGATAGTCGTTGTATCGTTTTTCCGTGCGCAGGTAGCCGTTCGGCTGCCCCTTGCAGTAGATTCCGTCGCCTCGGACCCACCAGACGTCGTTGGCGTCGGCCGACGGGTCCGCCAGCACGCGCACCCAGCCGGTGAAATCCTGGCCATTCCACAGTACGGTCTTCTTTCCCTCCGACCCCGACTTCAAAGCCCCCTTGCAGCCCGTCAGCCCAACGAGCACCATCCCCACAACCATCCACAGCGCCAATCTGCTTGCTGTTCGCGTCATTGTCCTGCCCTCGCATTCTCTCTGATGCAGTTCCCATCTGGCGTCGTCCTCAGCCATCGCTGGGCTGCCGCCACAGTTGGTTCCCTTATATGGCCACAACGCAGCAGAAAAGCAAGGGCAAACTGATTCGAGGCCAGCATACGGACGGCCCCGACCGCGCGCGTAGCTACCCTGCGAGGCGCAGGACAAACAGGGAACGGGTGGGATTTGTCGAGGACGACGGCACCCCTATTCGAGTCGGACGTGCCCGGCATCGTCCTTCCGCGCCGCAATAACGGGTATTTCGATCCTGTCGCCGGCCCCGGAATGCAGCACGATGTGACCGTTGACCGTCTTCGGCATCCGTACAGGATCGAGAGAAACGCACAGGTCGAATCGATCTTCCGCCGTTTTGTCCAGTCTCGCTTCCATCCCTTCGCATGCGACCGACTCGACATGCGGAGTATCCCATCCAGACCCAATGACCTCCAAAGCGATGTGCCGTGACACAGTCCTCGTGCCCGTCACAGGGCCGAAGTAGACCTGCTGTGGCCTCGGTCGAAGGCCACGTTCAATCGTTGCCGACACAGGGATAATGAGATTGGGCTGCCTGGCCACACCCGTCTTGACGTAGAGGTACTCGTGCAGCGCCCCTCGCGGTGCCTCTTCGGCGATTCTGAGATCAATCTGCACACCCTTCCCATCGGCGCTCTGGCGAAGCGACACGGCCAAATCCGGCGTGCTGGCGACTGCGACGGGAGCGGCCGCCCAACGCTCGGCAACTGCGATTGTCGAGACGTCTGCAAACCTACTTCCCGCAACCACGTAGCCCAGATCGATCCTGGTCGGACTGACTGTTACGGAATCATCGGGAGTCGCGCGAATGGCGATATGGGCCAGTGTATTTCTCGGATCATTTGTGCGCAGCGTCAGGGTCGCCCCGATGGGTCCGTAGGACGCAGGCGTATCGAGGCGGACAACCACGTAGGCCACAGATCGAGGCCCAACCGTTGCTGGAAAGCCAAAGGGCAGAGTCATGCCGCAACAGGGCTCCACAGCGTAGATCGCAAGGGCGCGGCGTCCCTCGTTCCGGATGCAGACCGCGCGTTCCAGCGTCTGTCCAGGTATGTAGCTGCCGAAATCGACATCGGAGAGAACCAATCCTGGACGCGCCGACAGGTGGGCAGACAGCCAGATGGCCGAGATCACGACCACGCCCGCCAGCCCAACCAACAGCCAACTCCGGGCCACTCGCCTATCCATACCTCCACCTCACGACAGCCGTTGTCGATCGCAGCGATCATCCATCAGACATATAGAGGCCGACCCGCCGGGGAACGCTCGCACTCTCGGGATTGACCGAAATCCTAATACACCAGGAAGGGACGTGGCAACTGAAGCCTCCCACTCGGAAAGTTGACCCCTCGATGGGGTCGCCATGTGCCACTGGCGTAGTCGAACCAGTATCGAACCACATAAGGCCATACGACTCCTCCCATGCCATCGTCATGGGCGATAAGGAGGCATACATCCGCCATCAACACCTTCCCATTGTCGCGGAGCACCTCCTGCAAGGACACCGGTGGCTCCGTGAAGTGGCGGAACGTGCCGATACCTCCGCGGAGCTGGTACAAATCACCCCCGATAGGAGGCTCCGGCTCCCGAGACTCGAACACCCGAATCTCCGATCCCTCCAGATTCAGCCCGGTCCACCGAGACACCGTTGGCTCGTCCGCACGAACGCCCTTGAACCATCGCCCCAGAAGCTGCCACGGGTCAGCCGGAATCTGATCGGCCGGATAGCCGTAGCTGGCGAACGTATCTCGCAGGACCTTCAGATTGAACTCGGTGACCCTCTCGCCGGACTCTCTTAAGAACGCAAGGTAGGCATCGTAATCCTCACGCGCGTTGTAGAATAGCAGTTCGGTCAGAGCGTCACGCAGCGGCCGAGACTGTTCATCTGAGATTTCAATGCTTCCAACGAAAGAAATCCTTCCAACCACGTCGTTGACCTCTTCACGGGTGGCGAAATGAGTGTCGATCTTGCGGCTGGCCCAGATCATCTCCATGAGAGCCGCTGTATCTCTTTTGAGCAGCTCCGGCGAGAGCGCGTCGATCTCATCAAGTTCCGGGGAGCGAAGCTCGGGAGGGACCTCATCTCCGTCCGAGAGATATCGAACGGGCAGCCTGGCCGGCCTTGAGGCCTGCCCTGGAGTATCCGCCTGCGTTGTGGCCACCTCGTCCGGATGCGCTCGGATATGCGTGCCTCTCGACGCAAATACAATCAGACACGCGCTGACTGCGACCAGCAGAAACAAAACGACGGCCCGTGCATTGTTCGTCTTCATGCTCTGCAACCCTCCCGAGAACGGGGCAGGGCCACTATGACGACTGGCATGGCCCTGCCACACTCGTTTGTCCAAGAAGAACTCCGATTCAACTGTCGCAACAGGCGGCATACGCCTTGCTGTAAACCGTACTGCCGGTGCAATTTACAGTGGTTGCACTATAGGTGTGGCTGCAACCTCCGCTGCACTTCTTACACTCGCTGTGGCTGAAGCCGCAGGAGCAACAGTTATCGCCGCTCTTTCCACAATCGTCGTAGCAGCCACCACTGCAAGAACACGCCAGCGCGGTCCCTGCAAGAGAGCCAATGACAAGGGCCAACACCAGTAAACAGGCCAAAACCACATTCGCTCGCTTCATACCTGATTCCTTTCAGAAAGAGTACTTCCATGCGTGATCTCAGACAGAGAAAATCCGTTCTCCTCCGCAGTTCGCTTACCAGTCGTCCAATAATGTTATCATATATTTCACCTCCTTTCAAGTATGAAAACGCGGGCAGTACCAGATATGTTGATGGGGTTGCTCCGGTATTCCGCGTCCCCTTCTGAAAGAAGGGTCCTCTCGTCCCGCATCTACGGAAGGTTCACGCTCTCAGTAGCACCAGCGGGATCGACGAGGCCGGGCAAGGGTCGCCGTGACCGGCGAGCGGGTCGATGAGGCCGAAATGACACCGATCCCGATGAGGCCGCTCAGGTTCTCGTTCGCCTTTCGGGTCTTGGATGCCCGCGGGTGCGGAAGATACGTCGTTCGGTACGCAGAATAGCCTGGATGACGCGTTCCAGGCGGGTGCCGGGGTGGGCGTCGGCGCAAGCCAGCAGCCGGTCGCTCAGGAGCAGTCGCAGGCCCAGGAACTCCAGGCCGATAAGGATCAGCCATGAGCCGGGAGTGGCCGGCGTGACCAGGGCGAGGAAGCCCAGCACGATCAGGATCACTCCAATGACCTGCTTGCCGACTCGTTTCATGGGAGCAGTCCGAATCCAATCGTCCGGCAGGTCACGGGCCGATCTGCTCGCCGGATGACCGGGTGAATCACTTGCCCCGGCGGGCGAGGATGGCTTCGATCTCGTCCATGGTCCGGTTCATGGTGAGCATGGTCTTCTCGAAGGGACCGGAGGTGGTCATGTCGACGCCGGCCTGTTTGAGGATCTCGACCGGGTATTCGGAACCGCCTGCCGAGATGAAATCGAGATAGCGATGCACCACTCCCGCGGCGCTGCTGAAGACCTCTTCGGCCAGGGCGGTTGCGGCGGTGAACGACGTCGAATACTGATACACGTAGAAGTTGTAGTAGAAATGCGGAATGTACGCCCACTCGACGGCATAGAGATCGTCGATCTGGCAGACGCCCTTCTCGTGGCCGTAGTAGTCCTTCAGGATGCGACCGTACAGTTCGGTCAGCGTGTCCCCCGTCACCGGCTCACGACGCTCGACCTTCTCGTGCATGCGCAGCTCGAACTCGGCGAACTGCGTCTGGCGGAACACCGTCCCCTTGATGCCGTCGAGGTGATTCATCAGCAGCGACAGACGCACGTCGTCGTCCTTGATCTCGCTGAGCATCTTGTGGATCAGCATCGCCTCGTTGAACGTCGAGGCCACCTCAGCCACGAAGATCGAGTAGTCCGCCAGCGGAAACGGCTGGTTCTTATTGCTGTAGTAGCTGTGCATCGTATGGCCCAGCTCGTGCGCCAGCGTGCTGACGTCGTCGAACTGGCCGTTGTAGTTCAGGAGGATGTAGGGGTGCACGTCATAGGCATTGCCGCTGGAATAGGCGCCGGAGCGTTTGCCCGGCGTCGGATACACGTCGATCCATCGCTCATTCAGGGCTTTCGCGACGACGCCGGCGTAGTCGGGCCCGAGCGGCCGGACCGCATCGAGAACCAGGGCCTTGGCCTCGTCGAAGCTGTACCGCAGGTCCACGTCCTTGACGACGGGAGCGTACAGGTCGGAGTACTTCAGGGTCTCGACGCCCAGCATGCGCTTCTTGAGGCGCAGATAGCGGTGGAACGTATCCAGGTTGGCCCGGACGTTGTCGATGAGGCTGTGGTAGACCTCGGTCGGGATGTTGTTGCGATCCAGCGCCTGGTGCAGACAGCTCTCGTAGTTCCGTGTCCGCATGGTAAACGTGTGAGCCTGGAGGTGGGAATACAACTGGACGCCGAAGGTCTGTCTGAACCCGTTGATGGCGGACCAGAAGGCCTCGAAGACCGCCTCGCGATCGGCGCGAATGGCCGAACTGCGATGGAGTGCGTAGCCGGCCTTGTTGAGCAGGACTTTCGTACCGTCGCTGAGCGTGATCTCGGGATAGGGCAACTCCGCGTCGCTGAAGATCCTGTAGATCGAGCCTGGGCCGCCGGCCATCAGGGCAGTTTCGGCGAGAATCTTCTCTTCCTTCTCGGAGAGTTTGTGCGCCTTGCGGCGCAGGATATCCATCAGGTACATCCGATAGACCGCCAATTCCGGCTCGTCGGCGATGAATCGCTCGATGGTCGCGGCGTCGAGCTTGACGATCTCCGGCTCGATGTACGAGGCCCGGCTGCCGTACTCGGTCATGAGCTGCTCGACCGCCTGCTTCATCGCCAGGTACCTGGAGACCCGCGTGTCCTGGTCGGACTTCATCGAGGCATAGCTGTACAGCCGGCCGAAGGTCTTGGAGATGTCGCTGTCCAGTTCAAGGCAGGCCCGCAGCGCCGCCGCATCGTTCAGCCGGCCGCGATATTCACCGATCGCGTCCAACCGGCCAGCCAGTTCCTCTTTCGCCTGCTCCCACGCCTGATCCGACGAGTAGAGGTCCTCCAGCCTCCATTGGTAGACCTCCGCGGTCTCCGAACGCTCCTTCATCTGCCCGGAGGCCGCTTCAGAGAGGCAGAATACCAGGACCGGCGATAGCATTGCGACGGTATTGAGCTTGTTCATGACATCTCCTTATGTTGCTCTCTCTTGCCCCTTTGCGGGTCGCTCCATCCTATAGTCCGTCGCTGCGCCCTTGTCAATGCCGACCCGCCCGGCGATCCAACGAAAGCGGGGCTCGCATCCTGTGGATGCGAGCCCCGCAAGAGAAACCTCTTTCTGCTGTCAGCACCCTGACAGACAGGTCAGATCATTCGGCAGTGACCGGTCGGCCAAACCCGATGTCGTCGATGTAGACGATGCCGGAGCCGCCGGCAGAAGGGCTGGTCCGGTTGCCGACGCCGATTGTCATCGCCTCGATCCGGGCCAGGTTCACGCCGGCCAGATCGCTATACGGGATCGCCCATTCGTTCCAGCCGGCCAGGAACGCGGCCCCGGCGCCGGCCGGATGGCTGGCCGTGGCAGTCTTGCCGGCCGCGTCCTCGAGCGTCACGTAGAGCTGTCCGGCTCCGTTGCCTTCGGGGTGATCGCCGCCGATCGTCTCGACAACCCACGTACCGTTGACGTTGCCGGTGGTCGCCACGCCGGAGAACTCCGCGCTGGCCAGGACGCCGGCGCTGTGGCTGGTGAT